>NZ_VUNA01000039.1 GCF_009695905.1 Mogibacterium kristiansenii | reverse complement strand
CAAGCACGGGCTCCATTGCACATAAAGTGTAGCTGGTGCTATGGACATCCATTCCGATTTTTAGTATTCTATTCATAAATGACCTCCTTTTGTATGTGGTAAACCACTGTCTATTGATTTAGTCGTCAATTACAGTATAGTGGCGAATCCACGATATTACAAATGTGAGGTCATTTCATATTATCTTGTCATGATAGGTAATCCCGGCAGAGGGAAAACTCACATGGCAATCGGCATAGGTCTCAAGGCCTGTGCCGGCGGTAAGAGCGTTCTATTCAAGAACGCCGCCTCATTATCGACCGAATTATCAGAAGCGAAGGACAACTATGCTCTCGGCAAACTGGAGAAAAGGATCCAGAAAGTCGATCTGCTGATAATCGATGAAATGGGATATGTAAGTTTTGACCGTTTCCAGTCAGAACTGTTATTTAAAGTTATTGCTGACAGAAGTGAGCGCGGAAGCACTATCGTTACTACCAATCTGGCGTTTTCGGAATGGACAAATCTTTTCGAAAACACCGCCATGGTGGCAGCTCTGGTAGACCGTCTTACATTCAGATCCTATGTCCTAGATATGAATGGGGACTCCTACCGTCTGGATCATTCGAAAAACAGTGCTTAGGTGGCTCACTTTCAAATGAGCACAAGTGGCTCAAAATCAAACGAGCACGTGGCTCACTTTCTAGTTGACATTCATATTTCAGTGCAAGCGGAACAACAAAAAAAGTAGCCCAGATGATTGCAGAGGAAGTAAAAGCGGATTTGTTTGAGATTGAGCCGAAAGTTCCATATACAAAGCCTGATCTTGACTGGATGAATAAAAAATCCAGAAGCAGTGTAGAAATGAAGCCAGGTGACTGCATCAATATTCTTACAGGTGTTAAGCACTGGCATGGAGCCGCACCGGATGAATGGTTTTCACATCTGGCAATAGAAGTTCCGGGCGAAAATAGTTCCAATGAATGGCTTGAACCGGTAAGTGATGAAGAATATAGAAAACTAAAATAAGATCAAAGGTTGCCGCAGAGCATAAGACTTATGAGGAAGCGATGGCAGGAATCAATGAGACGCTTGAAAAGATGGGACTGGATTATCTTGATATGATGATTATTCACAGTCCGCAGCCGTGGGCAAAGGTTAATCAGTGCAAAGATAGATATGTAGAGGGAAATCGCGCGGCATGGAAAGCTCTTGAGGATGCTTATGAGGCAGGAAAACTTAAGGCAATCGGAATTTCCAATTTCCAGATTGAAGATATTGCAAGTCTTCTTGAAACAGCAAAGATTAAGCCAATGGTAAATCAGATTCTTCTCCATATCAGCAATACGCCGATGGAGTTAGTAGAATATTGCCGGAAGAATAATATTGTCGTGGAAGCATACTCACCAATTGCACATGGTGAAATATTAAATCAACCGGAGATAACTGCGATTGCAAAGAAGTATGGCGTGACTGTTCCACAGCTCTGCATTAAATATACGCTTCAGCTAGGTGCAGTTTCTCTGCCAAAAACAAGTAATCCTGAACATATGAAGAGTAATGCAGAACTGGATTTTGAGATTACCTGAATTGAAAAAGTAAGTTCTGCTTTTGTTATGGCAGCACTGGATTTTAAATTTGCAAATCCAGACAAGAAGTTACTTTTGCAAAACAGTTGCGCTGTCTTTTTCATTTGATGGAAGTGGATAGT
>NZ_VUNA01000038.1 GCF_009695905.1 Mogibacterium kristiansenii | reverse complement strand
AGGCGATGGTGGAGAATAAGGGATTCGAACCCTTGACCCCCTGCATGCAAGGCAGGTGCTCTCCCAACTGAGCTAATTCCCCGCAAAACTCATAGTACAGAACTCAGTCTCCTTAGAAAGGAGGTGATCCAGCCGCACCTTCCGATACGGCTACCTTGTTACGACTTCACCCCAGTCATCGGTTTTGCCTTAGGTAAACTATTTATTGTCCAACTTTGGGCACCCCCAACTTCCATGGTGTGACGGGCGGTGTGTACAAGACCCGGGAACGCATTCACCGCAGCATTCTGATCTGCGATTACTAGCAACTCCAACTTCATGTAGGCGAGTTTCAGCCTACAATCCGAACTGGGATCGGTTTTGGTGATTTGCTCCCCCTCACAGGTTTGCCTCTCATTGTACCGACCATTGTAGCACGTGTGTAGCCCAGAACATAAGGGGCATGATGATTTGACGTCATCCCCACCTTCCTCCGAGTTAACCTCGGCAGTCTCGCCAGAGTCCTCAACTGAATGTTAGTAACTGACGACAAGGGTTGCGCTCGTTGCGGGACTTAACCCAACATCTCACGACACGAGCTGACGACAACCATGCACCACCTGTCACCGATGCTCCGTAGAGAAGTTCCGGTTAAGGAACGGTCATCGGGATGTCAAGCCCTGGTAAGGTTCTTCGCGTTGCTTCGAATTAAACCACATGCTCCGCTGCTTGTGCGGGTCCCCGTCAATTCCTTTGAGTTTTACTCTTGCGAGCGTACTCCCCAGGCGGAGCACTTATTGCGTTAACTGCGACACTGATCCCTTCGGGACCAACATCTAGTGCTCATCGTTTACGGCGTGGACTACCAGGGTATCTAATCCTGTTTGCTCCCCACGCTTTCGTGCCTCAGTGTCAGTTACAGTCCAGAAAGCCGCCTTCGCCGCTGGTGTTCCTCCTAATATCTACGCATTTCACCGCTACACTAGGAATTCCGCTTTCCCCTCCTGCACTCAAGTAGTCCAGTTCGCAAGGCGAGATGCAGTTGAGCTGCACGCTTAAACCTTACGCTTAGATAACCACCTACGCACTCTTTACGCCCAATAATTCCGGATAACGCTTGCCCCCTACGTATTACCGCGGCTGCTGGCACGTAGTTAGCCGGGGCTTTCTCCTTAGGTACCGTCACTTTCTTCTTCCCTAAGAACAGAAGTTTACAACCCGAAGGCCTTCATCCTTCACGCGGCGTTGCTGCATCAGGCTTTCGCCCATTGTGCAAGATTCCCTACTGCTGCCTTCCGTAGAAGTTTGGACCGTGTCTCAGTTCCAATGTGGCCGATCACCCTCTCAGGTCGGCTACTGATCGTCACCTTGGTGGGCCGTTACCTCACCAACTAGTTAATCAGACGCAGGCCCATCCCTGACCGATAAATCTTTGGCCGATGAAACATGTGTTCCTTCGGCATTATGAGGTTTTAATCATCGTTTCCAATGGCTATCCCTCTGTCAGGGGCAGGTTGCCTACGCGTTACTCACCCGTCCGCCGCTGTCCTTTTCCAAAATCAACCGAAGTGTCATTTGAAAAATTCTCGCTCGACTTGCATGTATTAGGCACGCCGCCAGCGTTCATCCTGAGCCAGGATCAAACTCTTTATAAAATAGTATCTGTTCAGCTTTCGCTGCTCAAATCAATCCTGATTTAAGATGACGCGTTCGCGTCTCGACTCGTTTCCGAATCATTATTGTTTGTGTTTAGAATTGTACAGGGACATCCGATTACAGTGTATGACTTAAAGTCATTTGTACATCGTTTGTCTCTTATACTGATCTTAGAC
>NZ_VUNA01000037.1 GCF_009695905.1 Mogibacterium kristiansenii | reverse complement strand
TAGCCTTGCCAGCAGCGATGCTGGCCTGGTTGAAATACAGAAAACAAAGAACGAGGAATTCTCGCAAGAGGTTCCTCGTTTTCTTTTGTTCTTTGTTTGTAAAGGCACGGGTGGTTTACCGATTACGGTGGTTTACCGGTTACTTTCTTCAAATGAAAAAGGAACGGTTTCGTAAATACGTTACCGTTCCTGTTTGATATTTCATTTAAGATTTTATTTTATTCATTTGTTCTTTTTCTTCTTGTGTATATGGTAGTGCCTGTTATGCCTGCTCCGGCAAGAAGCATCAGTGCCAGCCACAGAGCCAAGTTAGTATCGTCACCGGTCTTGGCTGAATCTTCAGCGTCAGCCTTTGAGTCCTTGTCGGCCTCTCCGTTTGTTGTGCCCTCAGAACCTGAAGAATCGACCGCCGAGCTGGCATATTTGTTGACGAACGTCATTTTGTCTACACCATTTTCACCATATTCTACATGGTATGATGTACCGTCTTTTACTGCAGGGAAAATACAGATAGGGGAAGGTTCTACTTCTTCGTCACTTAATTCAACAACACTTCTATGGAAAAGCCCCCATGCTGCTTCATCAACATCCCAGTTCGAATCATTTACACCCGCCTGCTTAACATATATATATCCGTATTCATCACGTTCTTTATCAAACATTCTCAAAATCGCTGACGCTGTTCCTGTGAAAGTTAAATTACCGTTATAGTCTCCTGCACCATCTGTTTCAACAGATGCGGTAATTTTCACATTGTAATCATTCGGCTGCAGTTCATTTCCCTGGGAATTTACAACCTCGAGGTTAAAGGTTGTCTCACCCGGTGAAGCATTTCCGCTCACCTCAACTGTAGTGGTGAAAGGCACAGTCAAGGTGATTTTTTCTTCTTCCCATCCAGCATAGAGGGTTATGTTATCTTTAACTTCGCTTTCAAAATCGTACGGAGTTTTGAGTTCTTCGTCCAAGTACCAGCCAGCAAACACCATGCCCTCCGGTGCGTCAGGTTCGATAGGCTTAGCCGCCTTGCTGCCTTTCTTCACTATCTCAACTGCGTAATCGCTACCTTCATTCTTAAAGGTTACGGAGCAATGACTGCTATCTATGTCGAAATCACCCGAAATACCTCTATAGAAGACACCGCCTTTAATCATGGCAAGACTCTCGCTGTATACCGGTTGATTGAAGGTTCCACCAATAATAACTCCATCATGATTATCTACCGCTCCATTAAATGTTCCGCCAGAGATACGACCTCCCGTGCTGTTAGTTACTTGGTCTTTGAACGTACCGCCGCTAATTGTACCATACGATCCATTTGTTACCTTACCATTGAATATCCCATTAGTGATTGTCCCTTGTAAAGTATATACAGTTCCATTGAAGATGCCACCGTTAATAGTCCCTTCGTTTTTCACTTGTCCATTGAATGTGCCGTCGGAAATTGTATCACCGCTATTAACGGTCACATTTTCATTATGGACTCCGCTTATGTCTTCTGCAAACACCATCTGCGGCATCAGTGCCAGTACCATGCAAAGGGTAAGCACTATGCTAAATAATCTTTTTTTCATTTTCTTCCCTCGTTTCATTTTAGAATAATGTATTCTCAGGCCGAGATTATACCGGTTACCTCCCGGATTCAGTATGGTTATTTGACAGATTTTATCACAGATTCACACTTTTTTCAATTTGTAAATTTTTCAATTTGTAAATTGCCAATTCACAAATAAATGTATGTGGGCACATGTCCCACTTAAAGGTTAGTCTCTGTCCTTTCTCTTTCTCACTTCACGTGCAGTAATAAACCCGCCAAGACCTGCTGCAATGGCTGCTATGGCAATCCAGATGAGAAGAGAGCTTTCATCTCCTGTCTTTGGAGAATCAAGTGCAGGCTTACTTACTGTAACCGTCTGATCCTTATCATCCTTATCCTTATGCTCTGCAACAAGCCTGTGGTCAAGATAATATGAAATGACCTCACATTTGTAATATCGTGGATTCGCCACTATACTGTAATCGACGACTAAATCAATAGACAGTGGTTTACCACATACAAAAGGAGGTCATTTATGAATAGAATACTAAAAATCGGAATGGATGTCCATAGCACCAGCTACACTTTATGTGCAATGGAGCCCGTGCTTG
>NZ_VUNA01000036.1 GCF_009695905.1 Mogibacterium kristiansenii | reverse complement strand
CCTTCCGTATTCGCCATATTTGTACGGTATTTTCGCTTTTTACTCTAATTTTAGCCCCCTACCAGAATTTACTTTTGCAAAGCGGAAAGTTTTTTGGCTGAACTGGAACTTACTTTTTCAATTCACCTGCTAAAGAAATAATCATCAATGCTGCTTCCTATTTCCAAATCCTCTATACACTTCTGCGAGAAGCACTCCAAATGGGCGAACTCAGGGAAAGCAAAGCCGCTTACAATCAGGCGCGAGTCATCGGTGAAATTCATCGTGGCCTTACATACAGTTGGCTGCTGTCGGAATGCCGGTATTCGCTCACGGATATCGTGAAGATTGTCCTGAAGACGTACATCGATTCGATAAGAGCATAATTTCAGTTATTACGTCCGAAGGGTCATGGCGCATCGTTTCGTATGCTCACGTTTTACCGATGCCGGAAAAAAAGCTCCTACAATCTGCTGATATTTAGGATTTCACATTGCAATAAAGGTGATGATTGTCAAGTATATGAATCATAGGGTGGGATTTTCAAAAAACTATAATATACTTTAAGCACAAATTATTAAGCAATAGATTGTCAATTATTAGCAAGAAATAAGTAATAGTATTCTAACTTCACATTCAATTAGTGATAATGATGGGAGGTGAATCCATTGTTCTAGCAAGTAACAACCATACTTGGGGTTAGGTTAGAGATTTGTAAATTATTTATCTATCATGAAAGGAGGATATGGATATTATGAAAATATCTGTTTTATCAAAAGCAAAACGATATGCAACTATTTCTATTGCATTGATCGTATGCCTTCTAGTTTCTATAATCCCGACGTTTGCTGTAACAGGGAATACTGAATCACAGGTTACAGCAAGCGAATCAGTGATCGCACGCCTGGCAAAAACAAATGACTTTACAGTCAAAGATAAGAGCCAGATCAATAGAGATCTTTCTGTAATGAAAGATCTCGCTCTTCCGGTAAATCAAATAAAAGATATTAGTAGAAGAGAATCGAAACTAATATACTCGATGAAGATGACAAATGATGTTACAGATGATATAGTTGTCTCGAAAGCGGTAAATGGCGATGTTGAGTTGACAATAACTGAGGGTGATTTGAAAAACAAATTAAAAATATGTAGCAATGGTGATCTATTCCTTGATGGTGAAAAAATTGTAATTCAAGAAGAGTCAAGTTATTCTGATAATGATTCAATAACCAATTTTAGATCGAAACAAGCCGGGTGGACCTCTACCCCTCCTAGTAACATAAAAAGTTGGAAATTTAGAAAAGAAACCAAAAAATCACATATTTACTTAAATACAAAAGCAGGGCAAATAAGTATTTCTGCTTTAGGGATCATTCTCTTTAATGCTGGGTGGCTTGGATATGTTGTGTCCTGTGCTTCATTTATTCATACGGTAGGAAGTGACAGTAAGTGCTTATCCTTAAAGAGAAAAACTTACGATGGTATTCCAAAAGGCTATTTGGCAGTGAAAGTTGTTGAATCGGCCTTTACAAAGGCAAATTACAAAGGGAAGAAAAAAACAGTCGTACAATATGGTTACAACGTGCCAAAAGTTTAATCATTGCACACTCTTCTATTTAGTAAAGATTTACAGGAGGAACAAATGCGGAATCTTAAAAATAGAATAGGAATAATTATTGCGTTGCAAATTTTCTGTATTATCATATTGCTATTAAAAGATGTAAGTAAATATGCATTGCTGATCTGGCCTGTATTTACTTTAGTCGAAGCGATTGCGGTGCTTTTAGATATTCGTAAAATGAAGTAGCTTGAACTGCATCATTTGCACTCTTTGTCAAATGGTGTTGGTGGAGAGTCAAAGCGATACATATCGAGCAGCTGTTATGCCGCTCGATATTCTTTTTTTGCCTTTATAGTTGTAAAGTTCTCGTTGCCGGTGCTCAATTCCCAGAAATTTTCAAAAAATGCAAATCTTAAGAAATCTTAATAATTCAGTGTGTAAAATCTTAACACTCTTTTAACACTTTTTCTGTACAATGATTGTAGTAGAAACGAAGGTTGAAGATTCCTGCCAGAATTGCACCACTGTTCCAGTAAACGGGTACCGCAATTCCTGAGATATGGTACCGTTGTTCCTGCAACTGGATACCACATATATAAATCCTTAAAATGAATGTATGCATCTT
>NZ_VUNA01000035.1 GCF_009695905.1 Mogibacterium kristiansenii | reverse complement strand
TGAATATTCCTGTGCGGTGAAACCGCCATTCCGGGACGCCGGGTACCGGCGTTCCAGAGATGGGGTACCGCAAATAGTATAGATGTTATTCGCTATCGCTCTGCTTAAGACCATAGACTTCTCTCATAGAGATTTCCCTTGTTGGGTCAAGGCTCTCAATGTTTATCTTGTACGAGTCATATATGATTCGGTCGAGGATAGCATCAGTCAGAGGGCTGTCTGCACCTCCGAGCTGATCGTACCAGTCGGATTGATGATACTGGGAACAGAAGATGGTTGATGACTTCTTCCGTCTTCGGTGAAGTAGTTCAAGAATATCCTTCTGCTCATCTTGAGTAGGTCTCATAAGGAGCCACTCATCGATGATAAGTAATACGGGATTTGCATATTGCTTCATTACCTTCATGTAAGTGCCGTTGTCCCTGGCAATCCTGAGATCAATCAGAAGATCCGGAAGCCTTACATACTTGGTGTTGTAGTACTGTTTACACGCCTCCATGCCAAAGGCACAAGCCATGTAAGTTTTACCGCTACCCGTAGCACCGGTAATGAAGATGTTGCGATATTCAGATATGTATTCGCAAGTGGCAAGTCTCGTTATGAGTTCTCTGTTAAGCTTGCGTCCTGAAGTGTAATCAATACCTGTGATGTCTGCTTCAGGCTGATCGAGTTCAGCTTTATGAATCAGGCGATTCAGCCTGTTGTGCTTACGACTGTTGTATTCGATGTCTACCAGCAACCCCAGACGATCCTCAAAGTCGAGGTCTTTCATCTTAGGGTCTGAGAGCTGGTTTCTGAATGCATCCGCCATAGCGGTAAAGTGCATTTCAATCAGCTTATCGATAGTGCTTTGATTAGTCATTAGATTTCCTCCTGTAAAAGTCTGCTCCGCGAGTTATACCCTTAGCTTTATGATTGGATTCTTCAGGAGAAACATGAGCCTCCTGTTTTGCTGAAAGAATGTTTTTTACACTCTTGTAGCTTGGGGAAACTGTGTAACTTAATGCCTGAGTGCAGGCATCTTCCAATCTCCTTGCAGAGTATTTATCTGCAAGTTTCAGAAGGCCCATGCAGCTTCTGTACGCTTGTTGTTCCACACTTCTGGAGGCAAGAATAGAATCTATGACCTTGTATGTATTTTCACCGATTTGCCTAGCCCAGGATCTGAAACGATCACCGTTCCATTCAAGGTACTTCTGATGATCCTGTGGCATATGGTCAGTGACAGTAGAGTACTGACCTTTGCGACCGTAAAGTCTCTTGTGAGAGGCTATACGTTCCTGTTTGTAGAAGATTTCAACAGTTTTAGCTGTTACCCGAACATCGACTTTATGCCTGATGTGTTCGTAAGGGACGGAGTATAGCATTCCGTCATACGATATGTGATAATTGAAAAGAACTGTTGCGGACGCCCATTCCGACAGTTCATAACGGGTAGCAGGCATCTTTGCCATCAGTGGCAGTTCTTCTTCGACAAAGAGCTCACGTCGGCTACCCTCTTTCTTTTGGAAGGGTCGTCTATTGAACTCATACAGTTTCTTCCGTATTGCTGTATTAAGTTCAGCAAGAGAGAAGAACTGCTCGTTTCGAAGAGCGGCAATTATCCATGTAGATATGTGCCTTACTGCGCCTTCGGCATTGGGTTTGTCTTTTGGAGCCCTGACTCTGGCAGGGATGATGGCAGTACCGTAGTGTTCTGCCATTCCTCGATAGACTTCATTGATTCTTGGATCATAGTAGCTGTTGCCTTTACGGATTACTGCTGTTTTGCAGTTGTCCGGTACAAGTATCTTAGCTACAGCACCAAAGTACTCATACATATTGACATGAGCTGTTATCCAAGATGTTTGTTTCTCGTCGGGGAACGCTTCAGCATATGCATATTGGCTGTAACTCATTACTCCGACAAAGACGGATACTTTGGTCATTTCGCCGGTATCTGGATCGATTAGATAGGCTGGATCGCCTGCCCAATCGACTTCAACTTGCTCACCGGGTTTACGTTTGATGTGCATTGAAGCACGACGCTTTTCTTCATCACGCTGTATGTAGTAACAGAAACGTGAGTACATCAGTGGTTCTTCACCACTGAGCCGGCATTCTTCGAGATATTCAGTCCACAGTAGCTTCTTGTTCACTCCATTTCGGAGAAGTTCCTTACGGATATACTCAAAATCCGGCATGCGTTTGTTAGTTACCGTCTCCTGAGTATCTGAAGACGGAAACAGAACAGCTGCAAGAGCAGCATTGGTCTGGTCATTGTCCAGAGGCCATGAGATATTCTCTCTTCTGGCAGCCTTGAGGACAGTGTTGACAGTTCGCTTCGAGGCATTACAACTTTGTGCGATGCTCTGTTGCGACAATCCTAGGGCTGAAAGCCTTAGGATCTCTCGATAATTAGTCATCGTGTGACCTCCTTAAAACTTGTATTTACATCTTCAAGATGCATACATTCATTTTAAGGATTTATATATGTGGTATCCAGTTGCAGGAACAACGGTACCATATCTCAGGAATTGCGGTACCCGTTTACTGGAACAGTGGTGCAATTCTGGCAGGAATCTTCA
>NZ_VUNA01000034.1 GCF_009695905.1 Mogibacterium kristiansenii | reverse complement strand
CGTAATCGGTAAACCACCCGTGCCTTTACAAACAAAGAACAAAAGAAAACGAGGAACCTCTTGCGAGAATTCCTCGTTCTTTGTTTTCTGTATTTCAACCAGGCCAGCATCGCTGCTGGCAAGGCTATTTCATCTCGGCAATCCGCTTTTTGCATTCTTCCGGAAGCTTCTCCGACCATGGAAGCAGGTCCTCCAGGAAATCCAGATTCGTATCATCCATGTGTTTCGGAATCTCGGTCAGCAGATGCGAGATGTAGTAGAAGATATTCAGATTGTTGAGTTTGCAGGTCTCCACAATGCTGTAGATGATGGCACTGGCTTCGGCTCCGTGGATGGTGTCGATTAATTTCCAGTTCTTCTTTCCAACGCAGAACGGCCGAATAGCTCGCTCCGCCGCATTGTTGTCCATCGGTATTTCCGGATTCTCCAGAAATACCCGAAGATATTCTTCCTGATTCAAGCAGTAGGTTAGTGCCTTTCCCGTTTCCGAGGTGCGGCTGACCTGCGGTTGCACCTCTCGAATCCATCGGAAGAAATCATTCACAAGCGGCCGAATTAGGCTTTTTCGTTTCCGTTTTCTCTCACCGGACTTCAAATCCTTCAGTTCGTTGTCCCGCCGGTAGATGTACTGGATTAGTCCTAAAGCTTCATAGGCCACCGTGTTCTTCGCCTTCTCTAGCCCCATGGCTTTCACGGGATCGGCGAATTTTCGCCGGGCATGAGCCCAGCATCCGGCCACTTTGAACTGGGTTTCAGTGTCCTTCTCCAGCGAATGGTATACCTGGTATCCATCCGTCACCAATGTTCCGGTAAAAGCATCCAGGAATTTTCCAGGGGCCGCCTTCTTTCTCGTTAGTTGGAAGTCATAGAGGACTACCGGATGGTTATCCTGAAGTCCGCCATTTCGATACACCCACATGTAGCTTTTGTGCATTCCCTCTCGTCCATCCTTGACCACATATACCGGCGTTTCATCCGCATGAACAACAGAACAGGAGGTAATTTCCTTCTTCAATCTATCCCATAGAAGCGACAGATATCTTTCCGCAGCGGTGATGACCCAGTGAGCCATATTTTGCCGGGAGATTCGGATGTCATTTCTTTCCAGTTCCTGCTCCTGCCGGTATAACGGCACGGCATTGGTGTACTTGGCATTCATAATGAAGGCTACAAGTGATGGCGAGGCGATGCTATTGGAAAGCATTTCTTTGGGATGTTCGCCCTTAACAATTTTGCCGTTTTTTCCTTTGTACACCGCAATGTGGTGTTCTTTTACAATGAAGGTTGCCGGCTTTACTTCCAGTTTCTTGTACACTTCATCGGGGAGCGCGGTGTATCCTTCCGGAAATTTCTCCCGGAGTTCTTCATCATCCAGATCGTGTCGAACGATAGTCACCGGATAACGAGATAAATCCTCCTCACGCTTTCCTTTCTTCTTGGTTCTCTTATGTTCCTGGACAACCACCGTTTCCATCGATGGTTCCATGGGAATTTGACCAGAGGCGGTAACTTCCGCTTCATTGACGCCCATGTCGAAAATGGTAATCTGGTCTTTCGTGACCAAATTCTTCTCACTTTTCCTTCCGAATTGTCGCTGATTCATCAGTGCTATCGTTTCCGTGAGTTCTTGATTCTGTTTCACCAATGTTTCCAGCAGCTGCTGAGTGTTGTATAGAAGCTGAACTAACGCTTCCTTGTCCATTGCATTCAGTTGTTCTTTCGTGTACTTTTCCATGGGTTAATTATACCAATTTTGCCCAAGCAAAAAAAGCCTTTCGGCCTTTTTTATCCATCATTTTACGCAATGTATTTAGGGGCAAAAATAGAAGATGCCTATAGCACCCAGTTCGGCGGAACCACTTTGCGAATGCCGGGATTTACATCAAGCCCGGTAAGCAGCCACCGGAATTGCTCTTCGCTAATTTCCTCCAAATCCTCCGTCTTCCGGGGCCATTTGAACTTTCCATCTTCCAGCCTTTTGTACAGTAACAGAAATCCATCCCCCTCCCAGACTAAAGCTTTGATTCGGTCATTTCGTCTTCCACAGAAAAGGAACAGTATGTCTGTCTCAAAAGGATTCAGATCGAATCGTTCTTGAACGGTTGCCGCCAGTCCATCAATTCCATATCTTAAATCCGTGTATCCACAAGCAATGTAGATTCTCTTAAAACGACTACTTTGCAGCATGACAAAGAACCTCCATCACAGTTTTAATCTGATTGCAATCTGCATCTGGAAAGAATTCTACAGAAATCCCCAAAGCCTGAATACGAATACCGGATGTTTCTGGAACGCTCGGCTGAACATCCAATTCTGCAAACTGAACGGAAGGTTGCTTTTCCGACAGCAGATTTTCCATCGTTTGCCGAACAATCCTGCACCGATATTCAAAGGTGTGAATGCTGATTCCGTGAATCCGACACCACTCACGCTGTGTTAATCCGCTTCGCCTCTGATCGTCTAAGTCCCGTGCCCATTGCTGATGCTGAATTTTGACCATTTTGTTCATACATTTCCTCCCATACTAAAAATCCTTGAAAACCCGTATATGGTATTTTACGGTTTTTCAAGGATTCAGGGAAGGCACGGGTGGTTTACCGGTTACAAA
>NZ_VUNA01000033.1 GCF_009695905.1 Mogibacterium kristiansenii | reverse complement strand
AAGTCAATTTGTTGAGAGAAACCAGAATTCACTGAGAGAATTAACATAGTGAAGAGAAAAGACTTTAACGCTAAAGTCGAAGACTTAAATGGTCAAGTCAAGAAGAGCATCGAGTGAATGCCTTGGCACTGGGAGCCGATGAAGGACGTGATAAGCTGCGATAAGCTGCGGTTAGAAGCACATATTCTTACCCGCAGATTTCCGAATGGGGAAACCCACATATGGTAATGCGTATGTATCGTTACGTAAATACATAGCGTAACGAGGGGAACGCGGGGAACTGAAACATCTAAGTACCCGTAGGAAGAGAAAGAAACATCGATTTCCTGAGTAGCGGCGAGCGAAAGGGAAAGAGGCCAAACCGAACTGCTTGCAGTTCGGGGTTGCGGACCACCACAACGCGATTGAGGTTATGCGAGCGGAATAGATCTGGAAAGTTCAACCGAAGAAGGTAACAGTCCTGTACGCGAAGCAGAAGACACGCAGGTGGCACCAGAGTAGGACCGGACACGTGGAACCCGGTTTGAAGCGGGAGGGACCACCCTCCAAGCCTAAATACTACCCAGTGACCGATAGAGAACAGTACCGTGAGGGAAAGGTGAAAAGAACCCCGGGAGGGGAGTGAAATAGAATCTGAAACTGGATGCTTACAAGCAAAGGGAGCGCAAGTGACCTTGTACTTTTTGTAGAACGGGCCAACGAGTTATGGTATGTAGCGAGGTTAAGGTGCTGGAGCACCGGAGCCGTAGAGAAATCGAGTCTGAACAGGGCGAGAGTTACATGCTGTAGACCCGAAACCGGGTGACCTATCCATGAGCAGGTTGAAGTAACCGTAGAAGGTTATGGAGGACCGAACCTATATCTGTTGAAAAAGGTTAGGATGACTTGTGGATAGCGGTGAAATTCCAATCGAACTCGGATATAGCTGGTTCTCCTCGAAATAGCTTTAGGGCTAGCCTCAAGGAAAGATATGCGGGGGTAGAGCACTGACTGTTCGCGGGGCCTTCACCGGTTACCAACAACTATCAAACTCCGAATACCGTTATATTATACTTGGGAGTCAGACTATGAGAGATAAGTTCCATGGTCGAAAGGGAAACAGCCCAGATCAACAGCTAAGGTCCCAAAGAGTAAGTTAAGTGGAAAAGGATGTGGGATTGCACAAACAGCTAGGATGTTGGCTTAGAAGCAGCCATTCATTTAAAGAGTGCGTAATAGCTCACTAGTCGAGTGATCCTGCGCCGAAGATAAACGGGGCTAAAACTTACCACCGAAGCTTTGGAATTGCTTAGGCAATTGGTAGAGGAGCGTTCTGTACGGGCAGAAGGGAAGTCGTAAGGCGACCTGGACTGTACAGAAGAGAGAATGTTGGCATGAGTAGCGTAAGGCGGGTGAGAATCCCGTCCGCCGAAAATCTAAGGTTTCCTGAGGAAGGTTCGTCCTCTCAGGGTAAGTCGGGACCTAAGCCGAGAGCGAGAGCTGTAGGCGATGGACAACAGGTTAATATTCCTGTACTACCGATGATTGTATGAGTGAAGTGGGGACGCAGAAGGATAAGTTGAGCACGCCGTTGGTTGAGCGTGTCCAAGCAGTGAGGTTTGAATGTAGGCAAATCCGCATTCTACAAGATTGAGCTGTGATGGGGTGACGAAAGTCAATAAGCAACTGATTTCACGCTGCCGAGAAAAGCCACTAGCGAGATCAAAGGTACCCGTACCGCAAACCGACACAGGTAGATGAGGAGAGAATCCTAAGGTGAGCGAGCGAACTATTGTTAAGGAACTCGGCAAAATAACCCCGTAACTTCGGGAGAAGGGGTGCCCACATAAGTGGGCCGCAGTGAAGAGGTCCAGGCAACTGTTTACCAAAAACACAGGTCTCTGCTAAATCGAAAGATGAAGTATAGGGGCTGACGCCTGCCCGGTGCTGGAAGGTTAAGGGGAAGTGTTAGAGCAATCGAAGCACCGAACTTAAGCCCCAGTAAACGGCGGCCGTAACTATAACGGTCCTAAGGTAGCGAAATTCCTTGTCGGGTAAGTTCCGACCCGCACGAAAGGCGTAATGATCTGGACACTGTCTCAACAATAGGCTCGGTGAAATTGTAGTACCGGTAAAGATGCCGGTTACCCGCAGCAGGACGGAAAGACCCCGTGGAGCTTCACTGTAGCTTGATATTGAGTTTCGGCGTTGCATGTACAGGATAGGTGGGAGACTATGAGACGGGTACGCCAGTATCCGTGGAGTCACCGTTGGGATACCACCCTTGTAACGTTGGAATTCTAACCGAGTATCGTAATCCGGTACCGGGACAGTGTCAGGTGGGCAGTTTGACTGGGGCGGTCGCCTCCTAAAGAGTAACGGAGGCGCCCAAAGGTTCCCTCAGCGCGGACGGAAATCGCGCGAAGAGTGCAAAGGCAAAAGGGAGCTTGACTGCGAGACATACAGGTCGAGCAGGGACGAAAGTCGGGCTTAGTGATCCGGTGGTACCGCGTGGAAGGGCCATCGCTCAACGGATAAAAGCTACCCCGGGGATAACAGGCTTATACCCCCCAAGAGTTCACATCGACGGGGGTGTTTGGCACCTCGATGTCGGCTCGTCTCATCCTGGGGCTGAAGTAGGTCCCAAGGGTTGGGCTGTTCGCCCATTAAAGAGGTACGCGAGCTGGGTTCAGAACGTCGTGAGACAGTTCGGTCCCTATCCGCTGTGGGCGTTGGAAATTTGAGAGGAGCTATCCTTAGTACGAGAGGACCGGGATGGACATACCTCTGGTGCACCGGTTGTTCTGCCAAGGGCATAGCCGGGTAGCTAAGTATGGACGGGATAAGCGCTGAAAGCATCTAAGTGCGAAGCCCCCCTCAAGATAAGATTTCCCCCAGAAATGGTAAGACCCGTGAGAGACTATCACGTTGATAGGCCAGAGGTGTAAGTGCAGTAATGCATTCAGCTGACTGGTACTAATCGGTCGAGGACTTGACCAGATGGTTTAGATGGCCAGTAGATATTATTCAGTTTTGAAGGTACAGCCTTCAAAAAACAAATAAGGAAAATCCGGTGATTATAGCAGAGAGGATACACCTGTTCCCATCCCGAACACAGAAGTTAAGCTCTCC
>NZ_VUNA01000032.1 GCF_009695905.1 Mogibacterium kristiansenii | reverse complement strand
CCTTCCGTATTCGCCATATTTGTACGGTATTTTCGCTTTTTACTCTAATTTTAGCCCCCTACCAGAATTTACTTTTGCAAAGCGGAAAGTTTTTTGGCTGAACTGGAACTTACTTTTTCAATTCACCACCAACGCATTATGAAGTTTACGGACCTCAAAATTCCTAAATGTAATAGAGTAAATTCCACCACCCAGCTTTGCAAATTGTTGAAAGAAATATGTTGTTATATGATTGCGTAAGTAATATACTTAAGCATAAGAAAACCGTGTGAAATTACAGTTTTCTTTATACTAGACAGTTAGTTAATTCTAACACAATGAAAGCATGAAAGATTATTTTTCGAGCATATATGGAAGGAAAATATAATGCAAATAAATGTTTTTGAAGGTATACTGATTCCATTTGTTGGAACAACGCTAGGTGCAGCATGCGTGTTTTTTATGAGAAAAACACTTAGCAAGTTACTGCAACGAGCACTTGCAGGGTTTGCAGCAGGTATAATGGTTGCTGCTTCAATCTGGAGTCTTCTGATTCCGGCCATTAAGCAATCTGAGAATATGGGAACTTTATCGTTTGTTCCGGCAGTTGTTGGGTTCTGGATTGGTATATTGTTTTTACTCGCACTTGATCATTTGATTCCACATTTTCATATTGGAACTGATCAGGCAGAGGGACCGAAAAGCAAACTTGGCCGTACTACGATGATGGTGTTGGCAGTTACATTACATAATATCCCTGAAGGTATGGCAGTTGGTGTAATGTATGCAGGATTTCTTGCCGAAAATGCACAGATTACAGCAACAAGTGCACTTGCTTTATCACTTGGAATTGCTATCCAGAATTTTCCAGAAGGAGCGATTATATCTATGCCGCTTAGGGCAGAGGGTGAAAGTAAGAGAAAGGCATTTCTGGAAGGTGTACTTTCAGGAGTCGTTGAACCGATTGGAGCAGTACTGACGATTCTTGCTGCACAGCTGGTAATCCCGGCATTACCATATTTACTCAGCTTAGCAGCAGGAGCTATGTTATACGTCGTGGTTGAAGAACTAATTCCGGAAATGTCTCAGGGACAGCACTCGAATATCGGTACGCTTTTCTTTGCACTTGGATTTAGTTTGATGATGATCTTGGATGTGGCACTGGGGTAAAGTATCTTAGGGAAACACGAATGGTTGATTTTTCTAATCCGGCAATTCAAAAACTTATTCAAAATATGAAGTGGAAGGAAATGGGTGAATTTGAAAGGATTAAGGCAATCTACAACTATGTAAGAGATGATATTTTATTTGGATATAATATTGATGACGGAATTCCCGCTTCAAAAGTACTTGCAGACGGTTATGGAGTAGCAGTCAAGGATTTCAGAAATATCATTATTGAGTTTGATAGGAACAATACTTATATTCAGAGCGAGGGGATCAATCAGGATTTTGGTGTTTATGATTGTCCAGATAAACTGTTGAAGGAACATCATCAAACAATTTCAGCCTTTAAAGCATTTGCTTATAGACATATTGGAAGACACTTCATGAATCGTAATGTCAGGAAGATCAGAGAACGATAGTTTTACTTTTTACAAGAAAAATTTGTAGGAATACGAAGATATGGAATTAAAAGATTATTGCGCTATTTTCTGACAGTAGCAAAAGAGCAGAACTTTACAAAAGCAGCAGAACAATTGCATATTACTCAGCCAACGCTATCCAGACAAATGGCGGCATTTGAAGAGGACCTGGGAATAACATTATTTATTCGAAACGGGAAGAAAATATCGCTCACTGATGAAGGAATTTTATTAAAAAGGCGTGCCTTGGAGATTCTTGATCTTGAGGAAAGGACGCTTGAGGAACTGAAAGGAAAAGAAGAGGTTGTAGAGGGTACGATAACCATTGGATGCGGTGAATTTGCAGCGGTGGAGACATTGGCGGAGATATGTAAAACATATAAAGAAAAATACCCGCTGGTTCAGATTGTATTGCATACTGCAACAGCAGATGCAGTGTATGAGATGATGAACAAAGGACTTGTAGATATTGCATTATTCATGGAACCGGTGGACACCGAAGGGCTGGATTATATCCGGATCACAGATTGCGATCAAAAGACTTTTCGAAACTGCAGATTGCTTTTACAAGTAATCTTGGAACGAATGCCGGAGTTATGGCAGCAAATGGACTGGGCTATCCGGTATCCATCGAAGGTGCTGCAAAGTATTGGCGGGAGGATATTCTTGTACAGCGAAGAATTTCTCCTGAAATCACAACAAGTACTGTGATTGCCTGGAGATGTGTAAGATGAATGTAAATCTTATACATCTATTTTTTTGTGAAAAATACGTATAGAAAAGGGCTTTTTATTATGAGAAAAAAACTAGTGGCATTTTTCAGTGTATAAATGCTAATCTAAAAGTGAGCCACTTTTAGTAAAAACGCTCGCTTGAAAGTGAGCCACTTACATATTACTCTGAACTTAATCTTAGGTTCAGAGGTGATAAAGGTGGTAATTTCAGTGAACGACTACAAACAAATCCGACAGCGCTATCTAAATGGCGAAAGCCAGCGCAGCATTGCCAAATCAATGGGTATTTCCCGCAATACCGTTAAAAAGTACTGTGAAGGCGAGAATGTCCCCTGGGAACGTAAAACTCCCGAACGCGAAGCATCAGTACTTACTGAAGATGTACTTGATTTCATCACTTCATGTCTCGAAGAAGATGAGGCTGAAGGGTTGAAAAAACAACGACATACAGCAAGACGAATTTTTGATCGCCTCGTTGAAGAAAAAGGGTTCGAAGGCGGCGAATCTACAATCAGACGTGCTGTCCATGAGATCCGTGGCAAGATGCCACAGGCATTCGTTCCACTTCAGTTCGATCCTGCTGATGCGATCCAGGTCGATTGGGGTGAAGCCACAGTCTATCTCAATGGTGAAAAAACTGTCGTAAATCTGTTTTGTGCCAGATTATGCTACAGCTGTCGCCCTGTAGTTCTTGCATACAGACGTCAAAATGAAGAGAGCTTTCTGGATGCATTCGTTAATATCTTCAACATCCTGGGCGGTACCACTGCAAGAGTCATCTTTGACAATGGTAAAGTTGCAGTCAAAGAAGGCTTCGGTGCACATGCCAGAATGCAGGAAGGATATTCTGCATTGAGTGCTCACTATGGTTTTGATGCTGTATTCTGCAATCCTGCTGAAGGTCATGAAAAGGGTCTTGTTGAAGGTCTAGTTGGCTGGGCACGCCGTAACATATGTGTTCCGGTACCAAAAGTAACAGATATGCAAGACCTGAATTATGAGCTTCTGGCAAGATGCTTAAAATATGAAAATCATAAAATTCGCGGTAAGAAAGCAACTGTTGGAGAAATGTTTCAAGAAGAAAAGCGCTTTCTTCGCAGACTTCCTCCATATATCTTTGAGACCGCAAAATGTATGAATGTACGTGTAAACGCATTTTCTACAGTACGATTCAAAACAAATACTTATTCTGTTCCGGTGAAATATGTTGGCTATGAAGTCAGCGTCAAAGGTTATCCGGAAACGGTAGAAATATATTACAAGGGAGAACTGCTTTCAACCCATACAAGACTTGTTGGTAAAAATCTGTTTTCCTATCATTTGGATCATTACATGCCTCTGCTTAGGCAGCGGCCGAGAGCGATCTTCGATGCTGCTCCGGTAAAACAGAACATTCCACCGGAAGTTCTGGAAGAACTGAAAGCACAGAAAAAGCATGATAATGTCATAAATCTTTTAGAACATTTTGCTGCTAAAACAGCAGAAGCAAAGCCTGTAATATCTGATCCTGTTATTGTCCGGCCTGTTGACCTCCACCAGTATGATGCACTCCGCATCGGAAAGGAGGTGAACTGATATGAACATCGCTTTAGATGAGCAGATAAAACTGCTGTCCAAACAGCTTAAGATACCTACATTTGCGGGCTATCATAATATCCAGAATCACGCTGATCCTAACAGTACATTCGGAGAATTACTGCTTGAACTTATGCGTACTGAATACGAGCAGCGTCAGGAAAACAACAATCGCCGCAGATTAAAACAGGCGAACTTTCCATTCACTAAGACCATTGATGAACTGGATCTCAGCCGCTATGATGGTCAGATATCTGATTTGTTCATCAGTGAACTTGCCAGTTGCAGGTTCATTGATGAGAAGAAAAACCTGTTATGAAGTGACCGTTGTCAAGAGACGATTACAAGAAAGTTTCTTCTCTCGGCATGGCACATTTGTATTTTCTTGACAGCATCTGGAAAGAGCTTTGATTTAACAGTTCCCGGCATGTGGCCACTCTGTTATTCGTGGATTGGTTACCTACAGGCTAATGGTCCGCCGTGAGCCCTGCGATCTT
>NZ_VUNA01000031.1 GCF_009695905.1 Mogibacterium kristiansenii | reverse complement strand
ACGCACGCTCTATAGCTGCGAGGACAATACCTGCAAAAAAGTCCTCGCAGCGCGGGTCGCTCGGGGCATTCCAATTAAAAATGAGGGATAGTTTCAAATAACTATCCCACAAAAATTCGTGAAGAGCCTAATAAAAGCGCCGCACCTTGATTCGGTGCGGCGTTTTCGTTGTCGTTTTCGATATTTAGTATTCCAATCCCAGGCCGTCGGCGACGTTGCACACGAAGTCCTGCACATTGGTGATGATGCCCTTGGAGGACAAGCTTCCCCGGTCCGCCAGCTTGTTCACCGTGAATTCGGAGATATCACAGATGTAGAAATAGGTCTGGCGCACGGTTCCGTCCGCCATCACGCGGTACGACGGTGTCATATTGCCCACTGCGATGGAATGAAGCATGGTGGCCATGGTGATTACCGTGGTGGCCTTCCGCACGCAGTTCCGCATGGCATCCTGTGCATCGTAGCAGTTGCCGTATACTTCCGGAAGCGGTCCGTCATCCCGAATGGATCCACCCAGCACAATCGGAATTCCTTTTTTTACTGCGGTGTAAATGATTCCGTTATCGATGTTGTATTTCTCGATAAATTCCGGAATGGAACCGGCCTCCCGCACTTTGTTGATCAGTTCCAGATGGTTGTAGTGACCGTTCGGTGCGTTCTGCTGGGTGTAGATGTTCTGACCCAGCGCCGTATTCATGTAAGCACCCTCCAGATCGTGGGTCGCCAACGCGTTTCCGGCCAGCACCGCGTCCGCATATCCCGCGTTAATCAGCGCGGAAAGGGCTTTGCGGGCCTTCAGGTCAAAGGAAAATGCCGGTCCCAGCACCCAGACCACGTTTCCGTGCTCCTTCTCGTGCTTCAGCAGCTCCACGATTTCGTCCACGTCCTTGGAGAAAGCCGTCTCTCTGGAACGTCCGGTTCGGAATGCGAAGGTGTCGCCGGTTTCGCTTTTCTCATCGAATCCGTTGGCGTGCATAAAAATACCTTCTTCGCAGTTCTCGGTGCGACCGCAGATGACCCGGTCTCCCGCCTTCAATCTGCGCGCTTCCACTGCCTGAACCTTCTCACCGTCGAACATCGGAACGGTGTCCATCCGGCTCTCTTCCACCATGAGCCATTTTCCGTCAATCTTGAAATACTCCGGGAAAATGCTCAGCGCATGGAAATTATCCGGTGCGATGCCGTCCCTCGGCGCCTCAACCAAGGTCGCGTCAGGAGCGTTTACGAATTTCTCTTCGGTAAAATCGGGATGTGTATACTTTCTTAATTCAAATGCCATGACTGCCTCCTACTATAACAACTAAAAGGTGTCTCTGTCCAAATCCCCTATCTATTTTCTACCCTTCTTGTTTTTATTTTAACACATCTCACTGACAATTCATAGCATTTTTTGTGTTGTCTTTATACCAAATATTTCAGCAGCCGCTTCACCGCAATCGGAAGCCGTTCCCGATCTTTCATGATGATGCCCATCTCCCGGATGAACGGTTCCTCCAGGGATTTGATTTCGATATCATAGGAGCAGCGCTTCAAAATCAGTTCCGGAAGCACGCTGATGCCCAGTCCGCTTTCCACCATGGACATGATGGCATAGTCGTCCCACGTCGCAAAATCCACCCTCAGATTGATTCCGTGCTTCAGGAAAAATTCCCGGCTGCTGGTATTGTTGTCCTTCTCCTGCAGGATAAAAGGATATTTCTCGATTTCTGCCAGCGGAATCCGTTCATACTCGCACAACGGGTGATCCTTCGGCAGTACGATTTTCATCTCATCCGTGCCGTAGGTAATCGTATCGAAACTGTCTTTGGTCGGCATCAGCACGAATCCGATATCCACGCGACCGGATTGCACCCATTCCTCAATTTCGTTGTAATCGCCCAGAAGCAACTCGTATTTCACGCCCTTATAATCGTTCTTGAATTTCTGAATTACCGGCGGCAGCACGTGGGTGGCCACGCTGGAAATGGTTCCGATTCGAATCAGACCGGTTTCCAAACCCTGCAGCTCCTCCACGTCCGTGGTGAGTTTCTGAAACTCATTGCACACCGCCCGAATCTGCGGAAGCAGTCGAACGCCGTCGGAAGTGAGTTCCACGCCGTACTTGTTCCGCTCCAGAAGTGACATCTGCCAATCCTTCTCCAGATCGCCAATCATCCGGCTGATTCCGGATTGAGAATAGTTCAGAATCTCCGACGCCCCGGTAATGCTCCCATTGTCCACTGCCGTTATGAACGCAATATACTTTTGCAAGTTATAATCCATTATATCCCTCACTGTCTACAATCTGATAATCTGGTTGTCGCTGTCTACGGAAGCCATCAAGCCCCCGGCCATCTCCCATTCGCCGTACACCAGCACCGGTCCGTTGTATCCGTACAGCCGGCGAAGAATTCGGTTAAAGGTCAACGGGTTATTCACAAAAATCCGCGCATCGAAGGTGCAGGCGAACTGCCGCTTCTCTGTGTACGGGAACTTAAAGAAAATAATATCCGATTCCGGATCGCAGTCGTAATACCGCAGTTCCATCATTCGGAACCCTTCCCCGTCGTACTTGTTGGTGTAGAATTCCGCCGTTTCCCGGCCGCAGTACATGTCCTTCACCTTCAAGTTTTCCGTCAGAACCGCATCCGCCGGATTTTCCCGGCACACGGCCAGCAGCTCATCTAAAGTGCCCGGCATCTTTTTACCGGCACAAATTTCCGCTTCATCCGACCGCTTCTGCACTTCCTCTAAGAATCTTCTCGGGGTAAAATCAGACCAATCGTAGTCCGAAAGGTTTCCGCTGCAGATTTTCAGTTCCGGTTCTGCAGTGGTATTGTCAATTTCCGAAAAATTAAAATATGCCATCTTCGCTCCTTACTTTACGCTGATTTCACCGGCTAGAACTTTCTTGTAATCCTCATAATTTCGCTTCAGCAGTTCCGGCGTATCCAGATTGTACGGGCAGCGGCTTACGCACTGGCGGCATTCCATGCAGTTCTCAATCTGCTTCATGTTCTCCTGCCACTCTTCCGTCAGCCATGCCTCGGATGGCGCCCGCCGAATCATCAGGGACATTCTGGCGCAGTTGTTGATCTTGATTCCCACCGGACACGGCAGGCAGTATCCGCATCCCCGGCAAAACTCGCCGGACAGTTCTTCTTTTTCCCCGTCGATAAACTCCCGGAGTTCCTCCGTCATCGCGGCATCGCCGCTTTCAAAAAATGACAGCCAGTCTGCCAGCTCCGATTCCCGCTGGATGCCCCAGATTGGAAGGACGTTGTCGAACTGCTGCGTAAACGCCATCGCCGCATCGGCCCGGTTAATCAGCCCACCGGCCAAACCCTTCATGGCAATAAAACCCACGTTGTGCTCTTTGCAGCTCTTCACCAGCCCCAGCTCCTGCTCCGAGCTCAGATAGCTGAAGGGGAACTGCATGGTCTCGTACAGACCGGACTCCACACATTCCATGGCCACCTTGATTTTGTGGGCGGTCACGCCGATATGGCGAATCTTCCCCTGGGCCTTGGCCTCCTGCATGCATTCATACATTCCGCTTCCGTCTCCCGGTCTCCAGCACTGATCCACCATGTGGAACTGATAAATATCCACGTGATCCGTCTTCAGATTTGCCAGGGAAGTCTCCAAGTCCTTCCAAAAATCTTCCGGCGTTTTGGCTGCGGTCTTGGTGGCGATGTACACGTGATTGCGAATGGAATCGCCTCCCGGAAGGCTTCCTTCCCCAAAAGCAGCTCCCACCTTCTCTTCACTGTCCGAGTATGCCCGGGCAGTATCGAAAAATCTCATTCCGCCGTGATACGCTTCCCGAAGAAGCTTCACCGCTTCCTCCTCGGATACCCGCTGAATCGGCAGCGCACCAAAGGCATTCTGTGGGACGGTGATTTCCGTATTTCCCAGTGTCACTGTTTTCATGATGTTTCTCTCCCTTTAAAAAGCACTTATTGAAATATTTTTCATTTAATCACTTACAAATTATCATATCTACTATATCATTTCTATCTAATACTAGCAACGATTTTTCAAATCTTCATGTTTAATTCGAAAATAGTTCCGTCCGGGTGGTGGATGGGTCTCCGGAGGATTGAGAAGGGCCGCCGGCCGCAATGGGACGTGGTGCTTCACTGCCCGCAAGGCCCTTATTCCTTCGTCCGGAGGCACCACGTCTATCGGTTCGGATGGGCCTTCGGCGGCTGGGACGTGGTGCTTCACTGCCCGCAAACCCTTATTCCTTCGTCCGGAGACACCACGTTTATCGGGCCGGATGGGCCTCCGGCGGCTGGAACGTGGTACTTCACTGCCCGCAAACCCTGTTATGAAGTGACCGTTGTCAAGAGACGATTACAAGAAAGTTTCTTCTCTCGGCATGGCACATTTGTATTTTCTTGACAGCATCTGGAAAGAGCTTTGATTTAACAGTTCCCGGCATGTGGCCACTCTGTTATTCGTGGATTGGTTACCTACAGGCTAATGGTCCGCCGTGAGCCCTGCGATCTT
>NZ_VUNA01000030.1 GCF_009695905.1 Mogibacterium kristiansenii | reverse complement strand
TGACGGCAACATCCGGACATGCAGCAAGGAATGTCCGGATGTCTTCATAAGTACGGCCAACGTAGCACTGCTTGTCTACCTGGACGGCGCGCTTCTTCTTTCTGACTCTATACCGGACTTTCCTCGGAAGATCGAGGTTGCCAACCGAAAGGAGATTGTCATCAATATAATTGTAGATGGTCTTCTCATCACACATGATTAGATCCTTGTTGCTTTGGCATATGTGAAGGATAGATTGGCCTTGACGGATAAGCGGCGATATTAAATCGTCTAAGCGCTTAAGCTCTTCATATGAAATGGCAAACCCTGTACGACTTTCGCTAAGAGTTTTTTCATACGTTTTCTGCGCTTCGTACGCATCATAAATGTAACGTTCAAGCTTGCACCTGCGACGTTCGCTACAGCCATTGCAGACATATGGTGGGGATTTTACATGACGGCAAATCTCTTGCGAGAAATCCGGACAAGTTTCATAGCATTTCGCAACCGGGCATCTACGGCAATATCCATGGTAATGTCGACGACACGGAAAACAAATATCTCTGTCATGGTAACAATCCTTAGCCTTGATGCATGGATTAAATGAAGCTGTTCGTCGTGCAACTCTGTGATTGCGGATTTCCTTGGAAACTGTTGACGGATCTTTACCAATTTCGTGTGCGATTTCTTGAAAATTGCGTCCTTCTTTCAGACCCATCTGGATAGATTTACGATCATCGAGTGTGAGATGTTTACCTTTGGACATAGTGTAGTCCTCCTTTCTGGTTCCGTCATCCAAAAGGCATAAAAATTATACAAAACGGAGCTATTAAAAGGAACACTATGAGCTGTGGATTTATGGATAACCGGCACAGGGTCATGGAAAAGCGTGTGGACAGACATAGCTGCCCACACGCTTTTCCACAACCCTGACAGGAAGCCGGTTACCCACAAGCTTCACAGCTGCTACGACTACTATCCGCTTCCATTAAATGAAAAAGACAGCGCAACTGTTTTGCAAAAGTAACTTCTTGTCTGGATTTGCAAATTTAAAATCCAGTGCTGCCATAACAAAAGCAGAACTTACTTTTTCAATTCAGGGGAAAATATGATTATAACGGTAAGACTTACGGCAAGGCCTGTTCAGACGTTATGTTTAGAGGTCTTCCGGCGCCTGATGATTATCAGGTATATAAGCTGGTAGCTACTACAAAAGACGGCAAAAACACTGTTGCTACAAAATCGTCTTCGGCTTCTATTAGTATGCCTTTTGCGTCAACCAGCATCCATCTGGAGATGATAACCGACTGCATCATCAACCTCGATTGTAATGGAGGAAATCTTAAAGCTGAGGGTTTTCTCAGGGTTGACGATTCTGATGTTTTATATTGCCTAGATAATAAAACAGATTCACTTCCAACAGATATAACCAGACAAGGATATACATTTGGTGGCTGGTATGACAACTGGGGATGTCATCTTCTCAATAGCCGATGAGGATAATATCAAAACTGTCACGGCTAACGGTAAGGAGCTTACTGCCGGTGAAGACGGCAATTACACAATCAAACAGAACGCCGGTGAGGTAACTCTTATGTTCACCGATACTGAACTCCATACAGCTGTAATGACATTGACAGTTTATAATGGTCACGATTTCGGCTCATGGAAGTCCAACGGCGACGATACGCATACACGCATCTGCAAAAATGATGGCTGCGGTTATTCAGAAAAAAAAGACTGCACAGGCGGCAAAGCAACATGCACAAGCAAGGCAAAGTGTGAATATTGTGGGGCAGAATACGGCAAACCTGACAGCTCAAATCACCGCCTTGATAAAATTCCTGCGAAGGATGCAACCGTTACAGAAACTGGAAACATAGAGTATTGGCAGTGTAAGGATTGTCAGAAATACTTCTCTGATGAAGAAGGCGCGGATGAAATTACGCTTGACGACACGGTAATCTCAAAACTCCCGCCTGAAATCATTGAGGGCATGGGTCAGAGTATAACCGAAGGAGAAAAGAAAGCACTTACATTCCGTTCCAATGCTTTATTTGATGATTTTGACAGAGTCGAGCTTGATAGCGATACTCTTGATATAGAATACTACACTGCCGAGTCAGGCAGCATAATCGTAACTCTTGATGCTGACTATGTAGCAACCCTTCCTGCTGGAGAGCACACTATCGGTATCGTATCAACAAGCGGCACTGCAACAACTTCCTTCACAGTAGCAGAAAAGGCAGCACCGGGAACTTCAGATGACAGCGACAAGGATTTAAAGGCAGACGCTGAAGATTCTGCAAAGACCGGTGACAGCACTAACCTTGCTCTGTGGATCGCACTTATGCTCCTTAGCGGCGCAGGAATAACAGGCACTGCTGTTTACACAAGAAGAAAAAGATCAAATGAATAAACAAAACGCTGATACGAAACAACAAAGCATCGTAACACAGCCGTCAGGTTTCAATTCGAAGCCCGGCGGCTTTTTCGTGCAACCGAAGAGTGCTTTCAGGGCCTGATTTACATGAGATGTTTTTAAGAGACATCTCATTTTGTGCACTCTTTTGAGTAATCTCTGCGTTGATCTCTCCGATCTCGGTACTCACATACTGAAAGTACGCTCCGTGCCTCGGCGACTCGGCGCCTTGACCTAACGCCCAAACAGCGCACAAAACAACACTGCCCTGAGCCGGGCGGAAAGGAGTGTATGCAGGGGCTCAAAGCAAATTGTAACAGCACAGGATGCGCGGAAAAGGAGAGAGAAAATGACAAACATTAGAGAGAAGATTTCAGGAAGAAAGAACCTTATTATCGCAGGAGCACTCATTGCTCTCATGGCAATCAGCTCAACCTTCGCCTACTTTGTGGACAGAGATCAGGTGACTAACCACTTCACTGTAGGCTATATCGAAATCAGTGTATCGGAGCCGAACTGGAATCCGAGCGATGGAGCGGACGTTACGCCCAACAAGGTAGTGAAGAAGGATCCGAAGATTACAAACGACGGAGCAAACGATGCTTTTGTGTTCATGTCGGTAAAGGTTCCTAAGGCCAATGTTAAGACAGCAAATGCAGACGGAACACTTAACGCTGCAGCAAACCAGGATCTTTTCACATATTCGGTGAATACAGGCTGGAAGCTCATCAAGTGAGAGTGCTCGACCTTATCAATATGGAGAAGAGTCACTGCTACAATCCGTTCGTATATCTTAAGGATGATAACGATATTCAGAGGCTTGCAAACGGGATATGAGCTTCTGTCTGACGTGGATCTTCTGAAGAAAATTGAGAAGGAGGAAAACGAGAATGAAAAAGAAAATACAGACACCGGAAACGGTGAAGCTTAAGCGAAGAGCAGAGATTGCCTTCGCTTTTTATATTGCAGCGGTACTGATGGTTACGCTTTCGACAACAACCTGCCTTGCGGCTAACGACCCGCTTTCTGTGGTTAACAACCTGTCCAACTTTATATTCAGTCTGATAAGGGCAATCGGTCTGATCCTTCTGGGCTTCGGAATCATGCAGGTTGGTCTTTCGCTTAAGAGCCACGATCCATCGCAGCGTGCCAACGGAGTTCTGACACTGGCAGGTGGAATCATCATTACGTTTACAAAGGAAATACTGAATATGATTACGGGATAGGAATAGGCTTATTCTTGTAAGCTTCAAGTGCTTTTGTTAATATGTAGTTGATGAAATGAATTAAGCATTTCATCAACTACATATGAGAGGAATGGTGATTGTGGGGAAAAAATCAATTAAGGAAAATAAGAAGCCATATCAATTAAGAAGAGAAGAACTTGGGCTATCAAGAGACCAAGCAAGCGAATTGCTTGAGTCAATACAGCCGGAACGAATTTTAAGAATAGAAAATGATATTTCATCTCCTCAGCCAGAAGAGATCCTCATAATGGCTGACAAGTACAGGATGCCGGATTTATGTAATTATTACTGCTCGAATGAATGCCCTATTGGACAGCAGTATGTGCCGGAAATAAAGATTGAGGATTTATCAAAGATAGTTCTTAAGATGGTTGCATCTTTAAATTCAGTTTCTAAGGAAAAGGAACGCTTGATTGAGATTACAGCTGATGGAACTATCGACGAGAACGAAATAAAGGATTTTGTTCATATTCAGGAAGAACTTGAGAAGATTTCTGTAACAGTTGAGACTCTGCAGTTATGGGCAGAAAAGATGATTGCGGATGGCTCGATAGATATGAAAGTTTACAATACCTATAAGAATAGAAAACAGGGTTAGTTTTTCGCTAAAGTAGAAATATAGACGTTTAACTTAACAAAGTTAAGCGTCTTTTATTATACATAGAATGTAACAATAACAGCCTTTATTCTGCAGTAGGTGTCATTTTTCTTGTGTGGATGAGAAAGTAAAATGATATCAAGAAAAGAGGTGATGAAACTGAAAACAAAAGACAGATTAACGTGTATACGCCTCTACAATACGGTAGGACGAAACCCGTCCCTTGCAGAGGACATAGGATTGGAAATAGTGTTTAATTCAAGAAAGTCAAAGGAACAAAACAAAGAATTTAAAAAGAAAGGCGGTGTAACAAATGACAAGTAATATAACAGAAAAGCTGATATCCGACATGGAATCAACAGGCATCCTGACTACTAATGAGATGACATTTTATGAGTATTCTGAAGGATTAAAAGGTTTTCAGGATATAGCAGTAAAAATGGTTATGAAAGATGACAGTGAAGACGGAATGAGGCTAGACGAAGCAATTTTCAGAATGGAATCCTTAGCAAGAAAGAAAGGTTTGTCGCAGGATACTATTATCAGAAAAGGGATTAATGCCTTAAGAACTGTTAATAGAGAACTAAGCATTTCTATGTCAGGCATCAGAGGTGAGAGATTGGTTGCAAGAACATTAGAGTTTATCAGCAGACCGGAAGCGAAAGTATACAGAAATGTATATGTAACGAACGGGATTGATGAAACGGAGCTCGACGCTGTAGTAGTAACAAATGAGGGAATTATTATTTTAGAAGTGAAGAAAACAAAAGATGATCTTACTATTACAGAAGATGGCAGATTAATTCACAGCGGTGATGAATGTTATGAAAAGAAACCTCTGGGTGAGAAGATGGAACTCAAGAGACGACTTTTGAAAGAAGCTATAGAAGAATCTTTAGCTGATGATGCGATAAATATGCCTGTAGTTGTAGACAGTTATATTGTGTTTTCAACACCAAAAGAATTGAGAATCCACGTGACTGATAATTATCATCAGGAAAAGTGGTGTTTCCGTACAGGGATAAATCAAAGAATTGACAACTACCATGGAAACGTAATCTATTCTGATTTGCAGCTTGAACAGATTGCCAATAAAATCTCTGAGATGGAAGCCAACAAGAAAAGGTTCCAGTTTTCAGTCGATTTCGATACCGTACGCAGGGATTTTGCAAATGCGATAACTGCATTAGAACTTATTGATGACAATGCACAGGAAGAGCGTCAAACGTCAACAAAGCACATTACAGATGAGAAAGAACATCAAAGAGTCAATGTCATTTCTAGAGAGAAGATTAAGAAAAATCTTCAAAAGGTTGCCCAGTTTCAGCTTGCAGGGAGCATCGCTAGCTGCATCTTAGTAGGCGGTATTGTTGCAATTGCTTCCGGAGGAGCAGTCTTTAGAAGATAAAGTACAGTAAGAGTAAATTTAAGAGGTTCTATTCTGCACATATTGTGATTTATTCTTCAGCAGATAGGATTTAATATGGGCACAACAAAAGAAACCTGTCGCGTATGAAGGGAGATGAAATTAATGTTATTTAGAACAAAAAAAGAGAATGAATATTTGAGAAGTGAGGTAATAAGACTGCGTAGATTGTGCGATGAGAAAGACTCTTACTTCATGGAATTAATGGCCGATGCGTTGCGCCATGGAAGTAAGCTGGCAGCAAAACATATGTCTGATAGAAAAAAATACATTAATGGAAAATACTAATCGAGGAGGTTCAGTACGAAAAAGAGCGAAGTGAATTTATTTATTGAAGAAATGGAAGAAATAGGTGATGTATGGGAGCCAGAAGATGTCGAAAGAGTTTACGGTGTCTCTTCCTTGGAAGAGGCACTAGAAGACAGAAAAATCATCATTAGGTAAACTATTTGATATTATTGGAACTGTAATCAACAGAGACTAATATGTGAGAGGAGATTCAATATTATGGAGAAATGTATTGATTGTGGAGCTTCAATGGAATACATTGGAAATCATGAATGGGAATGTACTGAATGTGGAACAATCTACGAAATTGATGGAATTGATTATGATGATGAAGAACGTTTGAGCGTTTGTGATGCTGCACTTATTTGGATATCCAATGGTATGGATGAGGATTATACCTTCGGATACAGTGAAGAAGAACTAAAAGACGCACTTTAATCAAATGGGAATTGAATTAATGAACAATCAGACATTTGCAGATGCTTATATGAAAGGAACAAAAGCTGTTTAAGAAAGGAGACAATATCGACATGAATGAATACATAAGCATTAAAGAATCATGTGAAAAGCTTCTTCCAATTGTGGGCAAGTATGGAACACCTGCAGTTGCATTGATACTTGGGATGACGGGATTCAGCATAATCAAGGAAGTTGCAGATAAAGCAATAGATGAAAAAGTTGGTTCTTCACGAATTTTTGTGGGATTAAAATCGAAATAAATAATTAGGCATTGAAAAAGAGCATTGGATGCTTCATTCTAAGTAGTAGCGAACAAACTTACGAAAGGACTGCAATCCAATGCTCTTT
>NZ_VUNA01000003.1 GCF_009695905.1 Mogibacterium kristiansenii | reverse complement strand
CAAGCACGGGCTCCATTGCACATAAAGTGTAGCTGGTGCTATGGACATCCATTCCGATTTTTAGTATTCTATTCATAAATGACCTCCTTTTGTATGTGGTAAACCACTGTCTATTGATTTAGTCGTCAATTACAGTATAGTGGCGAATCCACGATATTACAAATGTGAGGTCATTTCATATTATCTTATTCTTCCGTCGAGAGGCGCAAACCCTTCACCGGGAAATCCGCCCGGAGCCAGTGTGAGTTTGCGCCCCCCTCCCGGGAAAGCCTTATTACTCCGTTGAGAGGCGCAAACCGGTTGCCCGGAAAAGGCGCCGGCGGCCGTGGGAGTTTGCGCCTCCTTCCCGGGAAAGCCTTATTTCTCCGTCGAGGGGCGCAAACCCTTCACCCGGAAAAGCCCCCGGCGGCTGCGGGAGTTTGCGCCTCACTCCCGGGAAAGCCTTATTTCTCCGTTGAGGGGCGCAAACCCTGCACCCGGAAAAGGTGCCGGCGGCTGTGTGAGTTTGCGCCTCACTCCCGGGAAAGCCTTATTTCTCCGTCGAGAAGCGCAAACCTTTCACCCGGAAGAGGTGCCGGCGGCTGTGTGAGTTTGCGCCTCACTCCCGGGAAAGCCTTATTCTTCCGTCGAGGGGCGCAAACCCTTCACCCGGGAAGAGCCCCCGCCGCCGGCGGGAGTTTGCGCCTCCCTCCCGGGAAAGCCTTATTCTTCCGTTGAGAGGCGCAAACCCTTCACCCGGAAAAGCCCCCGGCGGCTGTGTGAGTTTGCGCCTCCCTCCCGGGAAAGCCTTATTCTTCCGTTGAGGGGCGCAAACCCTGCACCGGAGAATCCGCCCGGAGCTTTTTCTGAAGGGATTCGGCGCACACCGAGGCGGAGGAAAAGGCGAACTGCAGGTTGTAGCCGCCGGTAATTCCATCCACATTCAAAGCTTCCCCTACGGCGAAGAGACCGGGATGCTCCCGGAATTCCATGGTGCGCAGATCCAGCTGGGACAGGGCGATGCCCCCGCGGGTGGCCATGGCTTTGTTCCAGTCCGGGAGGCTTTCTACCGTAAAGGTATCGTCGCAGAGAAGAGCGGACACTTTCTTTGGGGAAAGTCCGTTCACATTCGAGCTACCCCTAAAAACATCATCCGCGTCGATGGATTTTCCGAGGCTCCGCAGGAGAATGCTCTGGCAGAAGCGTCGCGGCAGGCTCAGCCGGGACGCCATGGCGGAAACCGGGTTTCCCTTCTTCCCGCTGAAAATCTCGGAGAGAATTCCGGTAACTTCCTCCCGGCTCCGGGGATACACGTAGTTGATGTGGAGTGCATCCCCGGGCTCGGCCGCGCCGCAGATGTTCAGCGCGGCCGGGCCGGAGAAATCCCGATGGGTAAGGAGCAAGTCTCCCACGCTCCGCTGGATTTTTTTGCCGGGAGCGGTAACGGAGAGTTCCGCGGTTTCAAAGGACAATCCGGCCACGGGGCCATAGGGATACGAGCGAACCGCTACCGGTGCCAGCACCGGCCGGGGGGAAATCACTTCCACATCCAGGTCCCGGCTCAAAACGTCCCACATGCGGCCGTTTGAGCCGGTAGCCGGGAAGGATTTTCCCCCGGTGGCGATGACCATCGCCGCGGTTCGGAAGGCGGAGCCGTTGTCGCAGGCGACCTGCCAGCCGGCGTCCGGGAGCCGAGTCACTTGGGAAACTCGGAATCCTTTTTTTAGGGCGAACCCGTTCTCCGCGGAAAAATCCAGAAGAAAGTTCAATATATCCTGAGCCTTCTCGGATTTTGGGAACACCCGGCCTCCGTCCCGGGAGAAGGAAGGAATCCCGTGGCGGTCCAGAAAATCCACGAAAGCGTCGTTGTTGTACCGGTAAAGCACTCGGCGGATGGCACGGCCCTGTTCCCCGTAGGCCGCCACCATGTCCTTTACGGAACCGTCGTGGGTGAAATTGCAGTGCCCGGCGCCGCTCATGCGGAGTTTGGTCCCCGGGGAATCCGTCGCCTCCAGTATCAGGCCGGCCCCTTTCGGCGAAAAGGCCGTCAGATCCAGCCGGGCGGCGGTGAGAAGCCCCGCCGCCCCGCCGCCGATAATGATGCAGTCGTATTTCTTATCCATGCGTACCTCCGAAATCAATATTCTTTCAGTATAACAAAGACCGTCGGAAGTTGCCACAATACGGGGTTGAAAAGAAAAGCCTTTCACATGTATAATCGAAGTATGAACGAGAGAAATGAGACGAGAAAAGTGAATCATCCTCTGTACATGAGCCACCTGGCCCTGGCGGAATACGTGAACTGGGAGATGTCCGCGGCTCCGGTGCTTTTGGCGGAAACCTGGAAGAACAGCAAGTGGGCGGATGCCGTGGTGATTACCGGCCCGGACCGCTACGAGGGTTTCCTGCAGTGGCAGAAGTTCCACCGGGAGACCGGAAAGGACGTGGCGGCTTACGAGCATTGGGTTGCCCGAAAAACAGACCTGCATCGCCATCTCCTTCGCCAGCTGGAGGACTCAGGCTTGGGCAGCGGTTCCTATCGAGCCTGCCGCTACATGATTACCCGGCTGACCGACGAGGGCTACCTTCGGTACAACCGAAACGAGGCGGCGGAGATTTGTTATGCCAACTCCTGGGACGTGGAGCTGGCCGAGGGCATGCTCCAATCCATGGATCCCATCGGCGTGGGCACGGCAGACGGGGCGCAGTGTGTTCGGTTTCAGCTAAAATCAGGTTCGCCGGCAATTCCGAAACCGGGCATCCGGTATCGTGACCGGGCGGCGGAGCCTTACGTGGTGCCGGATATCGTGATTCGGCGCGGCCGAGAGCAGGCGGATGCCTTCCTGGATATGACCGGCATTCCGATGCCGCTGGTGGACAACCGCTACCGGTCGGTGATTCCGGATCTGACGGACCCGACAAAAATAGATTTTCTCTCCAACTGTTTCCGGGAGGCCGAGGATTTGATTTACAATTTGAACGTGCGAAATTACTTCCTCCTCCGGGCAGCGGATGTTCTGACGGAGGCCAATCAGGACTTTTTCTTGGGGCGGCAGGAACTTCCGACGGAGATTACCTCTTTGAAGCTGAGTACCGAGACGGGAATCCCCCTTCCGGAAGTCGAAGGAATCCTTCGGGGAAAGTACGTCCGGTGCGGAAGAGATTTGTATTCTTTGTCTTATTTTCTCGGGTAGACTTTGGGAAAGAAGGTATATAAAAAACCAATGCATACATTTGATGGAATTTGAAATTTTGATGAAAAATACAAAAAATTCTTGACACCGCCGAGCAAACTGATAAAATGAATGAGTAAAGTTTGTTTTTAACGGGCTTCATTAAATTTGTTATTCTACACTTGCCATTTGTATTGTGCAAAGACCACCCCCAGGATACTAGCTCGGCATCTGGCAAGTATAGAATATATATGCATAGTAATGTGTTGCAAAGGGTCCCTCGGGCGTACGCCCGAGGGACCTTTCCTGTTTTTGGAATGCAAAACGCGGGGTGTAAAAAAAATCGGCAGTTGTTATTTTTTTACAAATTACAAAAAATAAACACAATTTATTGAAAAATATTTCTTCATTGTGTTAAAATTACTTTGTTCGGAAATCCGAACGTCAACGTATTGAGGTAATAGTAGTAAGGAGAAAAGACATGATTGCAAAAAGCATGGAACCGTTCCTCGTTGGAAGCTCTGTCATCAGAGCGATGTTCGAGGAAGGAAAGAAGATGGCAAAAGTTTTCGGTGAAGAGAATGTATATGATTTCAGTGTAGGCAACCCGGGACTGCACCCACCGAAAGAAGTAAAGGAAGCCATCAACTATATCAACAACGAGATGGATCCCCATGTGGTTCACGGCTACATGGCAAATGCCGGCTATGAAAGCACCAGACAGGCCGTAGCGGACAATCTGAACAAGCGTTACGGTTCGGATTTTGACATGAACAACATCATCATGACTGTTGGTGCGGGATCCGCCCTGAACGTTATCATGAAGACCGTATTCGATCCGGGCGACAAGCAGGTGGTATTCGCTCCGTACTTCGTAGAGTATGCCAACTGGGCACGCAACTACGGTGCAGAGACCATCGTGGTTCCGCCGAACGAAGCCAACGGATTCGAGCCGGATCCGGAAGCACTGAAGGCTGCACTGGATCCAAAGGTAAAGATTGTTATCATCAACAACCCGAACAACCCGACCGGTGCCATCTATTCCAAGGAGACCATTCAGGCAATCGCCGATGTTCTGAAGGAAGCGGAGAAGGAATACGGACACCCAATCTACATCCTGTCCGATGAACCGTACAGAGAACTGGTATACGTGGACAGAGAAGTTCCGTACATTCCGGATTTCTACGACAACACCCTGATCGCATACTCCTGGTCCAAGTCTCTGTCCCTGCCGGGTGAGAGAATCGGATACATCGCAATTCCGAAGAAATCCGACAATTCCGAGGAGTTCTTCAATGCAGCGGTTGTTGCCAACCGTGTATGCGGAGACACCAACGCACCGTCCCTGATGCAGCTGGTGGTTGAGCGCTGCATGGACGCGCAGGTAGATATTCCGTATTACGAAAAGAACGCGAAAGACCTGTACAAAATCGTAACCGATGCCGGATTCGATGCACTGGTTCCGCAGGGTGCATTCTACCTGTGGATCAAATCTCCGGTGGCAGACGAGAAGGAGTTGGTTGCGGCAGCAAAAGAGGAGAGAATCCTCATGGTTCCGGGAAGCGCATTCGCTTGCCCAGGATACGTAAGACTGTCCTTCTGCATTTCGAACGAGACCATCCAGAGATCGGCGGAATCCTTCGCAAATCTGGGAAAGAAATACTTCGGCTAGTCGGACGTGTAATTGAACAGAAACAGGGCGGCGCTCCACATTTTGTGGCGCCGCCCGCTTTTTTTACGAAAAATCCCGGAAGTTGGCAAAAAACCCCGGATATGCTATTATGTTAGGGATTCTTTTAGACAAAGGAGAAAAAACATGAAGAAAATTGCAAGCTTTACCGTAAATCATGACACCCTTCAGAAGGGCATGTACATCTCCCGCATCGATGGGGATGTGGTGACATACGACATTCGCATGAAGCGCCCAAACATGGGGGACTACCTCACCAACGGAGCGCTCCACACATTCGAACACCTTTTTGCCACCTACGCGCGGAACACGGCGCTGGCGGATTCCGTCATTTACATCGGACCGATGGGCTGCCGCACGGGTTTTTACTTCCTGGTTCGGGACACGGTGAGCCATGAGGAGGCGCTGAATCTGGTAAAAGAATCCTTCGCGTTCGTCCGGGATTTCGACGGGGAGATTCCGGGATCTCGCCGGGAGGAGTGCGGCAATTATTTGGAGCACGATCTGCCGGGTGCCAAAGCGGCGGCAAAGGACATGCTGGACGTGCTGAAGGATTGGACTGTGGAAAGGATGGATTACAACTATGGAAAATAAGAGAAACGGCATTGTCGGAACCTCAGGCCCGCGGCCGGTGGGAATCATCTGCGCGCTGGAGGTGGAGCTGAAGGACCTGTTGGCGGAGCTCCGGGACCGGGAGGATGTTGCGTTTAACGGATACGAGTTCCACTGCGGCCGTTTCGGGGAAATCCCGGCGGTGCTGGTGCAGTGCGGCGTGGGAAAGGTGAATGCGGCGCGTGGGACCCAGATGCTGATCGACGCCTTCGGTCCTTGCTGTGTGATCAACAGCGGAATTGCCGGCGGAACAAAACCGGGTCTGGCTATCGGCGATATCGTGATTGGCGAGGATTTGGCGCAGCACGATTTTGATGTGACTGCTTTCGGATATGCCCTCGGGTATATGTGCACCGGAGAGAACAGCAGTGAGCCGACCCGCTTTACGGCGGAATCGGTGCTGGTGGAGGAACTGGAACAGGCGGCCCGCACGGCGGCGCCGGAGCGGGGCGTGCACCGTGGCCGAATCGTCAGCGGCGACCAGTTCATTTCCGGAGCCGAGAAGAAGAAACAGCTCCGGGAGGCGTTCAATGCGGTGTGCGCGGAGATGGAAAGTGCGGCCATCGCCCAGACCTGCCAATACGCCGGAGTGCCTTTCGGCATTCTCCGGGTAATCTCGGATCTGGCCGACGGAACGGCACCGGAATCCTACGATCGGTTCGAGCGCACCAGCGCCGACCTGTCTGCGGCAGTGATTTTGGAATTCTTGAAAATCCACCGGAAGCTCCGGGCAGAATAATGTAAATAGTGGAAGAGAGTGATGATGAGAAGAGATGCACGAAGGCCGTGAAAGCCTTTCGTGCATCTCTTTTCATCTTTCATCTAAACGCGGCCCGGGTCTAATTCGGGCGGCCGGTACAAATCGGAAAATTGATGCAGGAACACTGAAAAATGATGTTCCTGCATCAATTAGTCCGCAGCTTCCAGCTTCCGGTTCGCGCCTGATTCCCCGCAAACCCAATGAATTCGGTTTTTGAGCGCGAACCGAGAGGCCGGGAATCTGAAAAAGCCGGCCCGTGCACAAGGAAAGTTCGCGCCTGATTCCCTGCAAACCCAATGAATTCGGTTTTTGAGCGCGAACCGAGAGGCCGGGAATCTGAAAAAGCCGGCCCGTGCACAAGGAAAGTTCGCGCCTGATTCCCTGCAAACCCAATGAATTCGGTTTTTGAGCGCGAACCGAGTGGCCGGGAATCTGAAAAAGCCGGCCCGTGCACAAGGAAAGTTCGCGCCTGATTCCCCGCAAACCCAATGAATTCGGTTTTTGAGCGCGAACCGAGAGGCCGGGAATCTGAAAAAGCCGGCCCGTGCACAAGGAAAGTTCGCGCCTGATTCCCTGCAAACCCAATGAATTCGGTTTTTGAGCGCGAACCGAGAGGCCGGGAATCTGAAAAAGCCGGCCCGTGCACAAGGAAAGTTCGCGCCTGATTCCCTGCAAACCCAATGAATTCGGTTTTTGAGCGCGAACCGATGGGCCGGGAAAAAGGAAAAGCCGGCCCGTGCACAAGAAAAGTTCGCGCCTGATTCCCTGCAAACCCAATGAATTCGGTTTTTGAGCGCGAACCGATGGGCCGGGAAAAAGGAAAAGCCGGCCCGTGCACAAGAAAAGTTCGCGCCTGATTCCCTGCAAACCCAATGAATTCGGTTTTTGAGCGCGAACCGATGGGCCGGGAAAAAGGAAAAGCCGGCCCGTGCACAAGAAAAGTTCGCGCCTGATTCCCTGCAAACCCAATGAATTCGGTTTTTGAGCGCGAACCGAGTGGCCGGGAAAAAGGAAAAGCCGGCCCGGCCTCAAGATATAATAACAATCTATAACCCACTATTTATTATTGAAAATTGACGGGAGACCCGGATGGAGTTATTATAATGCTACCAACCAACCTAGTAAGTAGGCAAAAGAAAAACGCCGGACGGGCAGCGCCCGAGCAAACAAAAGACTGGACGATAGTAGAAACAAGGAGAAAAAACAATGGCTAACAATAATAATTACAAATTCGAGACACTGCAGCTTCACGTAGGACAAGAACAGCCGGATCCGGCCAGCGATGCGAGAGCCGTTCCAATCTACGCCACCACATCTTACGTATTCCATAACAGTCAGCATGCGGCAGACCGCTTCGGTCTGGCGGATCCGGGAAACATTTACGGCAGGCTGACCAACTCCACCCAGGGCGTTTTCGAAGATCGAATCGCCGCACTGGAGGGAGGCGTTGCAGGACTGGCAGTCGCCTCCGGCGCCGCTGCAATCACTTACACCATCCAGGCTCTGGCACAGAAGGGCGAACACATCGTTGCTCAGAAGACCATTTACGGCGGCAGCGTTAACCTGCTGGAGCACACCCTTCCGCTGTACGGCATCGAATCCACACTGGTGGACGTACACAAGCTGGACGAAGTAGAAGCGGCAATTAAAGAGAATACGAAAGCACTTTACATTGAAACCCTGGGAAATCCTAACAGTGATATTCCGGATATCGAAGCATTGGCGGAAATTGCCCACAAGCACGGGCTGCCGCTGGTCATCGATAATACATTCGGCACACCGTATCTGATTCGTCCGATCGAACACGGCGCAGATATCGTGGTTCATTCCGCTACCAAATTCATTGGCGGTCACGGAACCACCCTGGGTGGCGTCATCGTGGACGGCGGAACCTTTGACTGGGCCGCTTCCGGACGCTATCCATGGATTTCGGAACCGAATCCAAGTTATCACGGCGTTAAATTCACGGAGGCAGCAGGTGCGGCAGCATTTGCCACATATATCAGAGCGATTCTCCTCCGGGATACCGGGGCTACCATTTCTCCATTCGCGGCATTCCTCCTTTTGCAAGGCACCGAGACACTGTCCCTCCGAATCGAGAGACACGTGGAGAACACGAAGAAGGTCATCGAATATCTGTTGAACAACCCGAAGGTAGAGAAGGTCAACCACCCATCGCTGCCGGATCATCCGGACCATGCGCTGTATGAGAGATACTTCCCGAACGGCGGAGCTTCCATTTTCACATTCCAGATTAAAGGCGGAAGAAAAGAGGCATTTGAATTCATCGACAACTTGGAAATATTCTCCCTGCTGGCCAATGTGGCAGATGTGAAATCTCTGGTCATCCATCCTGCAACTACCACTCATTCTCAGATGACACCGGAGGAGCTGGAAGACGCCGGCATTCACGAAAATACCATTCGTCTGTCCATCGGAACAGAGCATATCGACGACATCATCGCGGACCTGGAAAAGGGTTTTGCCGCAGTGAAATAGGGGTGTTTCGTATAGGGGTATACGAAAGATTAGGGAGCGGGGAAGGTTGATTCGATCGACCTTCCCGATTATAATAATTTTAAGATGAATCATGAGAGAAAGGATCGAATCATGGCAAAAGTATATACATCGGCCGATCAGCTGGTCGGCGGTACGCCGCTTCTGGAACTCACGAATCTGGAGAAGGAATTGGGGCTGAAGGCGCGTATTCTGGCAAAATTAGAATATCTCAATCCGGCAGGATCCGTAAAGGACCGGGTGGCAAAAAGAATGATCGAGGATGCGGAGGCTCGCGGGGACCTGAAAGAAGGTTCTGTCATCATCGAGCCGACTTCCGGAAATACAGGTATCGGCCTGGCAGCCATTGCGGCGGCAAAAGGATATCGAATCATCATCGTGATGCCGGAGACCATGTCTGTGGAACGGCGCCAGCTGATGAAGGCGTACGGTGCAGAGCTGGTACTTACCGATGGCAGCAAGGGTATGACCGGAGCCATCGAGAAGGCCAATGAACTGGCGAAGGAAACACCGGGCGGATACGTTCCGGGACAGTTTGTGAACCCGTCCAATCCGGCGGCACACAGAGAGACCACCGGTCCGGAAATTTACCGGGATACCGATGGAGAAGTGGATTACTTTATTGCCGGAGTGGGCACCGGCGGCACTGTCACCGGCGTGGGTGAATACCTGAAGAGCCAAAAGCCGGAGGTAAAGGTCATCGCGGTGGAGCCGGCATCGTCTCCGGTTCTGACTACCGGAAAGGGCGGTCCGCACAAGATTCAGGGAATCGGTGCCGGTTTCGTACCGGACGTGCTGAACACAAAGGTGTACGATGAGGTCATTCCGGTATCTAACGAGGATGCCTTTGAATACGGCCGCAAAGTGGGAAGACATGAAGGCGTGCTGGTGGGAATTTCCTCCGGTGCGGCAGTAGCTGCGGCAGTGGAAGTGGCAAAGAGACCGGAGAGCGAAGGAAAAACCATCGTGGTACTGCTGCCGGATACGGGAGATCGGTACCTGTCCACACCGCTGTTTTCGGAATAAGGAAAGCCGAGGCGAAATTATTTTTACGGAAAAATGAAGAGGGTCGCTGTTCTGCAAGAAGGTTGCGGGACAGCGCCCTTTGTGGTATATTCCAGTTGAAACGGATTAGCATTGAGTAGGAGGGTGTAAAATGTTGGTCTCAACGAGAGGGCGTTATGCCTTGCGGGTGGTTATCGATTTGGCGGAGAATGCCAACGGGGGGTATATTCCCATGAAGGATGTGGCAAATCGCCAGCGTATCTCTCTGAAATACATCACGAAAATCATGCCACTGCTGACGAAGGGCGGCTTGGTGGAAGGGGTTCACGGAAAGGGCGGCGGATATCGGCTGCTGAAGGAGCCTCAGGACTGTACGTTGGGGGAGATTTTGCGGCTGACGGAGGGAACTCTGGCGCCGGTCAATTGCGTGGAGCTCTGTTCGGAGCCTTGCGACCGGGTGGAAGATTGCCGTACTCTTCCCATGTGGCGGAAGCTGGACGAGCTGATTGAGAATTATCTGGACAGCGTGACCGTTGCGGATTTGATGCAGCGGAATCTGGCGGATAATTACATTATATAATTTACTAATACGATGTTTTGTGGAAAGGAGCAGTCATGGCACATTGCCTTACTCTTAAGAAATCCAATTGCAAGAATTGCTATAAATGCATTCGAAACTGCCCGGTGAAGGCCATCCGGTTTTCCGGCGATCAGGCCCACATCATCGCCGACGAATGCATCCTCTGCGGCCGATGTTTTGTAGTCTGTCCGCAGAACGCCAAGGAGATTGTCAGCGAAGTGGAGAAGGTCAAGGTGATGATTCAGAGCGGAGAGCCGGTAATCGCCAGCATGGCCCCTTCTTTCATTGCCAATTACGACGGCGTGGGCATCGACGCGATGCGGGAAGGTCTGCAGAAGCTGGGTTTTGCAGATGTGGAAGAGACGGCGATTGGAGCGACCATGGTAAAAACAGATTACGAACGCCTGGTGCACGAGAAGCAGAAACCGGTGATCATCAGTTCTTCCTGCGCGTCCGTTAACCTGCTGATTCAGAAGCACTATCCGGAGATGATTAAATATCTGGCGGATACCCTTTCGCCGATGCAGGCCCACTGCCGCGACATCAAGCGCCGGAATCCGGAGGCCAAGACCGTGTTTATCGGCCCTTGTGTGGCGAAGAAGGACGAGGCACAGCGGTATCCGGGAATCGTGGACGCGGCCCTGACCTTTGAGGAGCTGACAGAATGGCTGGAGAAGGAAAACGTCCGGCTGGAGAAGAAGGTGGACAGCAATCCGGAAAGCCTGGCCCGCATCTTCCCGACGGTGGCGGGCATCCTTCGAACCATGAAGGACCGGGATCCGGAGTACGAATACGTGGCTGTGGACGGAATCGAGAATTGCATCGCTGCTCTGGAAGATGTGGCGGCCGGACGTGTGAACAACTGCTTTATGGAAATGTCCGCCTGCAAGGGAAGCTGCGTGAACGGACCGGTGATGGAGAAATACCATCCATGGTTCATCACCGACTATCTATCGGTGACCCGGTATGCGGGAGATAAGGACTTCCCGGTGGAGCAACCGGAGATTAGCGAGCTTTCCAGACGATACGATATTCTGGAGGGCATGAAGGATATGCCGACGGAGCGGAAGATTCAGGAAATTCTCAGCAAAATGGGAAAGAAGAAGCCGTCCGACGAACTGAACTGCGGTACCTGTGGGTACGATACTTGTCGGGAGAAAGCCATCGCTATCTATCAGGGCAAGGCGGAAATCGAAATGTGCCTGCCGTACCTGAAGGAAAAGGCGGAAAACTTCTCCAACATCATCTTTGACAACACGCCGAACGGACTGCTGGTGCTGAACGAGCGCTTGGAGATTCAGCAGATTAACCCGGCGGCCTGCCGAATCATGAACATCCGCAGACCGTCCGATGTGCTGGGATCCCAGATTGTAACACTGCTGGATCCGAAGCCGTTCCTGGATGCCCTGGAGAGCCGGAAGAGCGTATTCCAGTGCGCATACCTGGCGGAGTACGACCGGTACGTGGAGGAGCAGGTGCTGTATGACCAGAGTTACCGGATGCTGTTCTGTATGCTGGAGGACGTGAGCGATGAAGCGGCAGAGCGGGAAAAGAAAGCGGAAATGCGGCGCCAGACCACCGAAGTTGCGGACAAGGTGGTGGAGAAGCAGATGCGTATCGTTCAGGATATTGCATCCCTGCTGGGAGAGACGGCAGCGGAGACGAAGATTGCGTTGACGAACCTGAAGGAGTCCATGAAAGATGAATGATTTAAGCGTTGACATCGGATACAAGAGCATCAACCATTACGGAGAGTATCTGTGCGGGGACCATGTGGATGTGGTGCAGCAGGAGAACAACGATTCCAAAGTGGTGGTGCTGGCGGACGGACTGAAGAGCGGTGTGAAAGCCAGCATTCTGTCCACCCTCACCGCAAAGATCATTTCCACCATGATGGCTCATGGCTTGTCCCTGGAGGAGTGCGTGAATACCATCGCCGCCACCCTTCCCATCAGCTCGGAGTACGGGGTGGCCTATTCCACCTTCACCATCATGCACATTATCGAGAATGAGACCATGAGCCTGATTCAATACGATAACCCGCTGGTTATCATGATTCGGGACTGCAAGGTGGTGGATTATCCGAAGATTGAGAGCATCATCGACGGAAAGAAAATTTATCAGTCGAAAATCCCGTTGCGGGAAAATGATATTTTTATCGCCATGAGCGACGGCTGCCCGGGGGCCAACGACACGCTGAGCTACAACAAGAACTGGACGGAAAAGGAAATCGGGGATTTTATGGAAACCATCTCCCCTATCGGCTATACCGCCAAAACCCTGGCGTCCATCCTGATTGAGGAGTGCAACAAGCTGTATGACGGCAAGCCCATCGACGACACCACGGCCTGCATCGTGCGGGTGATCAAGCGGTCTCAGGTGAATCTAATCTTCGGACCGCCGGCGAACCGGGACGACTGCGATCGGATGATGTCCCTGTTCTTTTCCAAAGAGGGCAAACACATCGTCTGCGGCGGAACCACCGCATCCATTGCGGCGGAATATCTGGGCAAGAGCATTCGCACCAGCTCGAAGTACAACGTGAAAGGGGCACCGCCGATGTCGGAAATCGACGGGGTGGACCTGGTGACGGAAGGCGTGGTGACGATTGACAAGGTGCTGAAATACGCCAAGGACTACGTCTCTCGGGACGAGTCCTACACTGAATGGAGCGTGCAGCACGATGCCTCGGCGCTGATCAGCCGAATCCTTTTTGAAGAGGCCACGGATATCAACTTCTTCGTGGGCCGCGCGGTGAATCCGGCCCATCAGGACGTGAGCATTAATTTTAACGTGAAGATGTCCCTTGTGGAGGAGCTGTCCCAGTGCCTTCGGAAAATGGGAAAGAGCGTAAAGGTAAGTTACTTCTAAAGACGAAAGGAATTAGAGATTGAATCAGATTTCGATGTTTGACAATGTGGACACGACGGCGAACGAGCCGCTGGCGGAACGACTGCGTCCTCGGACGCTGGAGGAGTTCGCGGGTCAGAAGCATCTGATTGGAAAGGGCAAGGTGCTCTCCAATCTGATTGCCAACGACCGGGTGACCTCCATGATCTTCTGGGGGCCGCCGGGGGTGGGAAAGACCACTCTGGCAAAAATAATCGCCAACACCACCCAGTCCCGGTTCATCACCTTCAGTGCGGTGACCAGCGGAATTAAGGAAATCCGCCAGGTGATGCAGGAGGCGGAGCAGAGCCGGAGATTCGGCGAGCGGACCATTGTCTTTATCGACGAGATTCATCGCTTTAACAAGGCGCAGCAGGATGCTTTCCTGCCCTTTGTGGAAAAGGGCAGCATCATTCTCATCGGCGCCACCACAGAGAATCCGTCCTTTGAGGTGAACGGGGCGCTGCTGTCCCGCTGCAAGGTATTCGTGCTGAAGGCCCTGCAAAAGGAAGAGGTGGTGGATCTGCTGAAACGGGCCATCCGGGATCCCCGAGGCTACGGGGACAAGGATATCGTCATCACCGATGAAATGCTGGGGGCCATTGCCGTGTTCTCCGGAGGCGATGCCCGGTCGGCGCTGACCACCTTGGAAATGCTGATTCTCAACGGAGACTACTATACGGAGGCAGATGGAGGCCAGCGCATTACGGTGACCCGGGACACCTTCGAGCAGTGCACCTCCAAGAAAATGCTTTTGTACGATAAGGATGGGGAGGAGCACTACAATCTGATTTCCGCCCTGCACAAATCCATGCGGAATTCCGATGCGGATGCGGCGGTGTACTGGCTGGCGCGTATGCTGGAAGCGGGGGAGGATCCCCTCTACGTGGCGCGGCGGGTGACCCGTTTCGCCGCAGAGGATGTGGGTCTGGCGGACCCGCGGGCCATGGAGATTGCCATCGCGGCCTACCAGGCCTGCCACTTCATCGGCATGCCGGAATGCTCGGTACACCTGACGGAGGCAATCATCTACCTGTCCCTGGCACCGAAGTCCAACGCCATGGAGACGGCCTATTTCGCCGCCCGGGACGATGCTCGGCAGCACCTGCAGGAACCGGTTCCGCTGCACATCCGAAACGCACCCACTAAGCTCATGAAGGAGCTGGATTACGGAAAGGGCTACAAGTACGCCCACGATTTCGAGGAAAAAGTCACCGCCATGCAGTGCCTACCGGATTCTCTGAAGGATCGGCAGTACTACAACCCAACGGAGCAGGGGAACGAAGGACGGTTCAAGGCTCGCTATGAGCAGCTGAAAGAATGGAAGGAGAACCACCGGAAATGACAATTTTACTGCTGGCAGCGCTGCTGCCGCCGCTGTTTCTGATGATTAAAATCTACAAGCTGGACAAGGTGGAAAAGGAGCCGGGGGGGCTGATCGTAAAGCTCTTGATCTTCGGCGTGCTGACCACCGTTCCGGCGGCCTTTCTGGAAGGCTTTCTGATTAGTCTGGTGGGAGGCGTCATCTCCCCGAAAACCACCCTGTTCATCCTGGTGGAGAATTTCTTCTGCGTGGGATTGGTGGAAGAAGGGGTGAAGTATTTCGCCCTAAAGAAGGGTTCCTGGAACCACCCGGCCTTCAACTACACCTTCGACGGCATCGTCTACGCGGTAGCGGTATCCATCGGATTTGCCGCCGCGGAGAACGTGCTCTACGTGATGGAGTACGGAATGGCCACGGCGGGAGTCCGTGCGGTCACCTCCATCCCGGGCCACTGCATCTTTGCCATCTACATGGGTATTTCCTTCAGCCTGGCAAAATACTGCGAAGTGCACGGGAATCTGCCCCTGCGGAAAAAACATCTTCGCAACGCCATTCGGATTCCGATGCTGCTGCACGGATTTTACGATTTCTGCGCGTCCATGAAGGAGCCGATTTGGACCATCATTTTCCTGGTGTTCATCGTGGCGCTGGATGTGGCTGCCTACAAGAAGGTGAACGAGATGGAACGGCAAGACCGGCCACTTTAATATTATGAATCTAAAAGAAGGGCGAAAGGAGCGCTGTTGCAGCGCGCCGTTCCATATGGGATTTTAAGTGTGTGATAACGACAATAGGAATAGAATGCCGCTGCTTCCCTGCCGACATACGCACATACTATATAATTTGAAAAATTTCAATCAGCAGTAGCCATGCCAGGCCGTAGTAGGTGACCACGGCCACCAAATCGTTCACCGTGGTAATCAGCGGGCCGGACGCCACTGCCGGATCGATGTTGATTTTATGGAAGAGGAGAGGCACCAGCGTACCCACCAGGCTGGAGATGATGATGGCCACCAGGAGGGAGACGCCCACGCAGCCGGAAATCAGGAGGGCGGTGCCCATGGCATATCCCTTGAAGAGGGCGATGTAGATGCCCAGAACTAGGAAGGTCATGACGCCCAGCAGGGAGCCGTTGCAGAAGCCTACCTTCATTTCTTTGACCACCAGCCGGAGTTTGTCCGCGCCGCTAAGGTTCTCGTCCATCAGCACTCGGATGGTCACTGCCAGGGACTGGGTGCCCACGTTTCCGGCCATGTCCAGAATCAGGGACTGGAAGCAGATGACCACCGGGAGGATGGCCACAACGCCTTCGAAGGCTCCCACCACCGAGGAAACCACCATGCCCAGGAACAGCAGGATGATCAGCCATGGAAGACGCTTTTTGATGCTCTCTTTGGTAGATTCGCTTAGATCTTCTTCTGCGGACAAGCCGGCCAGCTTTGCGTAGTCCTCACTCATCTCATCGTCCACCGCTTCCACAACGTCCTGGGCGGTGATGATGCCGATGATTCTTTTATCCTTGTTCAGAACCGGCAGGGAGTCCTCCGCGTAATCCTTAATCGCTTCGATGCTGTCCGAGATTTTGTCGTGGTCCGTCAGGTACGGATAGGCGGTGCTGATGATGGAGTCCAGGGCCACGTTTTCCCGAGCGATGATCAGATCCTTCAGATCGATGGCGCCGCAGAAACACTTTCTGTCGTCCACCACGTACAGGGTGGAGATGTTGTCCTTTTCCCCCGCCTGTTTCACCAGCTCGTGCATGGCCTGACGAATGGTCAGGCTGCGGCGGATGCAGATGTAATTGGTGGTAATCAGGCTGCCGATTTCATCTTCATCATAGGAGTTAATGAGCCGGATGTTCCGGCGGGTTTCCGGCTTCAGCATGGGAAAAAGCTTCACCTGAACGCTCTCGTCGATGTCTTCCCACAGATCCGCCGCATCATCAGCATCCATTTCGTTGATCACATCCGCCAGCTTATCGATGACAATCTCTCCGATGTAGTCCGCCGGATTGTCCATGTAGGAGATGATATCCGCCAGGGATTGGGCGTCCAGTCCGGTGTACAGGAGGTTCCGCTCCGCCCGGCTCAGGTGCTCGAAGCTCTGCGCGATATCGTGGTCGTGGTACTCCCGCAGCTGTTCCTGCATCGCCTCCACCGACGGGGACTGCCGGATGATTGCCGGAATCTTCTCGGTGCTGATCGGTTCTTTCAAAATTTCTTTTCTCATCATTGTAAGCCTCCTTCTTTTCGCCCAAAAAAGGGCATAAAAAAACCATCGTAACATCGACCGTTACACAATCAGAAGTTGTGAATTCGCTCATAACGATGGATTCCGGCTTGCAATATATTTCAAAAAATGGCGCACTTACAGACACTTGAAACCGATTCCAAGTCTCAATCCATCATTATATGTTTTTCGACTTCGACTGTCACAACCGTCCATATATTTCGCCTCCTTTTCTTGATTTTATTTACTTTGAAAGTGTAGCATTCCGAGAAATGATGTTCAAGTAAAATTTGTCATCGGTTTCGATAAAAATATTGTAAATTATGGTATGTACAGCCCCCCTTTTTATATAGCTAAAAAATATGCTCTATGTTATAATCATAACTGGAAGCTTAAATTTATGTAAGCAGACACAATACGATTTATAATTAGGAGGGGAATATACCCATGAAGGATATTGAAATCAGGGAATTATTCAGAAACAAGGAGAAGTACGGCGATCAGGAAGTGGTAGTCCACGGATGGGTTCGAGGCAACAGAAGTTCGAATCAGTTTGGATTCCTGTCCATCAATGACGGAACGTTCTTCACTCCGCTGCAGGTGGTATACGAAGCGGACAATCTGGCTAATTTTACCGAAATTTCCAAGGTGCATCTGGCAGCCGGCGTAACGGTACGAGGAACTCTGGCGCTGACTCCGGAAGCAAAACAGCCGTTTGAAATCAAAGCGAAAGAAATCGTGGTGGAAGCGGATTCTCAGTCGGATTACCCGCTGCAGAAGAAGCGTCATACCATGGAATTCATGCGTGAAATCGCACACCTGAGACCGAGAAGCAACACCTTCTCCGCCGTATACAGAGTGCGCAGCATCGTTGCGTATGCAATTCATAAATTCTTCCAGGAACAGAATTTCGTCTACGTTCACGCGCCAATCATCACCGGAAGTGATGCAGAGGGTGCCGGCGAAATGTTCCAGGTAACCACATTGGATCCGGACAATCTGCCGAGAACAGAGGACGGAAAGATTGACTACTCCCAGGACTTCTTCGGAAAAGAAACCAATCTGACCGTATCCGGACAGCTGGAAGCGGAAGCCTTTGCACTGGCATTCCGCAACGTATATACTTTTGGCCCGACATTCCGTGCGGAGAACTCCAACACTGCGAGACATGCATCGGAATTCTGGATGATCGAACCGGAGATTGCTTTTGCGGATCTTCAGGACGACATGGACCTTGCCGAGGCAATGGTTAAATACATCATCACCTATACGCTGGAGCACGCACCGGAGGAGATGAACTTCTTCAATCAGTTCATCGATAAGGGCCTCTTGGAGCGCTTGGATCACATCGTGAACTCCAGCTTTGAACGGGTAACTTACACGGAAGCGGTTGAAATCCTGCAGAAGTCCGGTAAGGAATTCCAGTATCCGGTAGAATGGGGACTGGAGCTTCAGACGGAACACGAGCGTTATCTGACAGAGGAAGTGTACAAGAAACCGATTTTCGTAACGGATTATCCGAAGGACTGTAAGGCGTTCTACATGCGCCTCAACGATGATGGAAAGACCGTTGCAGCGTGCGATATGCTGGTGCCGGGCGTGGGCGAAATCATCGGCGGAAGCCAGAGAGAGGAACGTCTGGACGTGCTGGAAGCGCGGATGAAAGAGCTGGGAATCAGCGAAAACGGCTATGAGTGGTATCTGGATCTTCGTCGTTACGGCGGCGTGAAACATGCCGGATACGGCCTGGGCTTTGAGAGAATGATCATGTACCTGACGGGTATGAGCAATATCCGTGACGTGCTGCCATTCCCAAGAACTCCAAAGAGTGCGGAGTTCTAAAAACACTGCCTGCGGCTTCGTATTTAAATATACCTGTATTGATGAACGCCGGCAGGCAATCAATGTGAACCGACTTGCCCTTGGGCAAAAAACATATCGGTTGTAAATTACAGGAGGATACTATGAAAGGTTATTCAAGTGACAAAATCAGAAACGTTGTACTGCTGGGACATGGAGGATGTGGTAAAACGACCTTTCTGGAGGCGGCATTACTCGCGACAAAAGTAATCAACCGCCTGGGCAAAGTGGAAGACGGAAATACCGTGTCCGACTATGACAAGATGGAAATCGAGAAAAAATATTCCATCAATACGACGATGGTACCGGTAGAGTACAATGGTTACAAGTACAACTTCCTGGATACTCCGGGATTCTTCGACTTCGTTGGCGAAGTAGATTCGGCAATGAGTACGGTCAGTGCGGCCATTATTATGGTGGATGCATCCGAAGGAATTCAGGTGGGTACCGAGAAGGCATGGGAACTTTGCAGTGAAACGGATACACCTAAATTCATGGTCCTCACAAAAATAGATAAAGACAGTGTTGACTGCGACAAGCTAGTAGAGCAGCTCCGTGAGAAGTTCGGTAACTCCGTGGTTACCGACGATGACGAGGATGCGCTGAGAGAAGCGGTTGCAGGTACCGACGAAGCGCTGATGGAGAAGTTCTTCAACGACGAACCGTTCACCGATGAAGAATTCACCAACGGCCTGATGGATGGTATCGCCAACGGTGATGTCGTTCCGATTATCAAGGCATCCAGCTTCACCGGCGAAGGAATCGACGAGGTACTGCGTTCCATCGCCAGATACGTGCCGACTCCGTCCAAGCACGCGCCATATATTGGAAAGAACAGCAAGAACGAAGACGTGGAAGTCATCACCGACGTCAGCGCCGACCCGGTAATGTATGTCTACAAGACAATCGCAGATCCTTTTATGGGAAAAATTTCCTACGCAAAGGTTCTCTCCGGAACGGTTAAGTTGGGACAGGAGCTGTACAACCCGAGATCACAGAAATCCGAAAAGCTGGGTTCCATGTTCTTCGTAAGAGGCAAGCAGCAGGAGAACGCAACGGAAGTTCCGGCGGGCGATATGGTGGCTCTGGCAAAACTGCAGCACACCAAAACCGGCGATACGCTGTGCCTCAAGGCAAAAGCGGTAACCATGCCGGGAATCAACTTCCCGAAGCCGAACTACTTCGTTGCCGTTGAGCCGGCAGAGAAGAAGGACGAGGAGAAGATGGCGCAGGGTCTGCACAAGCTGATGGAAGAAGATCCATCCTTCGTACTGGAAAGAAATGTGGAGACACACCAGTCCCTTCTGGGCGGCCAGGGAGATATCCAGATCGGTATCATCCGTGCAAAGCTGAAGGAAAGATACGGCGTATCCGTAAAGGTAATCCCGCAGAAGATCGCATACAGAGAGACCATCAAGGGTTCCTCCGATGTACAGGGTAAGCACAAGAAGCAGTCCGGCGGTGCCGGTCAGTATGGTGACGTATGGATTCGGTTCTCCCCATCTCAGCAGAACTTCGAATTCTCCGAAGAGTTGTTCGGCGGTTCCATTCCGAAGAACTACGTTCCGGCAGTTGAAAAGGGATTGCTGGAATGCATGGACAAGGGTCCTCTGGCAGGATGCAAGGTTCAGAACGTAAAGGCTGTTCTTTACGACGGTTCTTATCACGACGTGGACTCCAACGAAGTGTCCTTCAAGATTGCCGCTTCCCTGGCATTCAAGAAAGGTATCGTAGCGGCAAATCCTTGCCTGCTGGAGCCAATCATGAAGCTGGAAATCACCGTTCCGGAAAAGTACACCGGCGATGTGATGGGCGACATGAACAAGAGAAGAGGCCGCATCCTGGGCATGGAGCCGACGGACAACGGCAAAACCAAGCTGCTGGCAGAAGCACCGCAGTCCGAGCTCTTCGATTACGCAATCGTTCTGAGAGCAATGACTCAGGCAAGAGGAACCTTCACCGTGGAATTCTCCAAGTATGAAGAGCTTCCGGCTCACCTGGCAGAAAAGGTCATCGAAGCCCACAAGGCCGAGGTGGAAAAGGAACACAAATAGGATCATTGAGACAAATAGGATCATTGAGAAGAGAGGCGCATTGCACGTACCGTGCAATGCGCCTTTTGCTTTTTGGCATCAAAAAGCGGAGCTGCTACAGCAGCTCCGCGACATCATAATTCTTTCCGATGAAAACCGGGATTCGATCTCGGAAAATCCTTCCCGAATAGGCCTCGTGAGGGAAATCCACGAAGGTGTTTTGTTTGGAATCGTGGGGGATGGTTCGGTATAACGGGTCCCCGATGATATATCGGGATTTTCGAATCAGTTCCGCCAGCACATCCTCCGGGAAACCGTGGTCCACATCCGGCCAGACGGCGAAGGCCCGGAGCCCGTGGCGGCAATCCGGCGTCAATTGGTTGATTGCGGCGGCCAGAGACTGGGCGAACACCTCTTCCCCGATAATCAGAATCTGACCGTCCGGGACGTCCCAGCGTTCGTGCGCCGGATTGCCTTTCCAGAGGCAGATTCCTTCGGAATCTCCTTTTTTCTTTGCCAGCAGCATTCGGAGGGAGCCGGAGGTTCCATCCAAGGCTCCATGCGAATCTTCTTCCAAAGAAGCCCGCTTCTTCTCATACGCTTCTTTTGCCAGTTTCGGAAGGCGGGCGGCGCCGTAGGCGCCGATGGGTGTGCCTTCCACGTAAGGAATTCCGGCGGTCTGTTCCATGTAGCGGGCGAGGCGCCGGCCGCAGGAAGAAACCACCACGTTCACCGAAGCGCGGAAGATGTGCCGAAGGGAATCAAAGGATTCTCCCATGGCGGCGCAGCAGTTCACCGGGATGCCGGCATCTTCAAAGACTTTGCGCATGGCGTCCACATTTCCGTTAATGGAAAAATCCAGCGGCGTTACGCCCAGCAGGTTCACCGAGAAGGATTCCGGGCCGGCAGCGCCCTCTAAAGTATTCGCGGAGCAATCCGGGCCTCCCGAAGAGCTGACGCGATACGGGCTTTCCAACGAATCGGCGAAGCGTTTCACCCATTCCGTCAGGGCGGCGCCCACACCGGCCACGTAAGAACGGTTTCCCGTAGTGGTTACCGGGAGCATGGGAACGCCGGTGCGTTTTTCCAGCAGGTGAGCCACGCCCTTGCAGTCAAAGGCGATGATGTGGGGAATGGAGCCGCTGCACAGGGTGACGAAGCGGGGCTTCAGATCTCGAACGGCGTGAGTCACGTCGTCAATCAATACGTTGTCGTCCCCCAGGACCGCCGTCATTTCATCCAGCCCCGAGACGAACATCAGGCTGTCGGTGTCAAACCACCGCGGCTCGTCGTGGGTGGAGTAGGTGGAGTTGCATCCCGAAGGATCGTGGATGACGGTCATTCCACCCAGCTCGTAGAGTGCCGAGCAGACACCGGAAACGTCCGCCGTATATGTACTGGTAAAAACATGTGTCTGATAATCACTCACCGCATTCACACTCCCATCCTTTTACTTGAACCAGGTCCCGCATCGGCTTCGGGTTCCGGAAGGCGTCGGAAATCAGATCCATCAGCCGGCGGAGGCCCCGGTAGCCATACATTCCCGCGTTTTCCACCTCGTTGACGAAGTAATCCGAGTCCATAAAATAAGCGCTTTTCTGTCCGATGCACAGGATTTTGCCCGCGTGGACCCTCTGCATCTGCCGGATATTCCAGCCGTAAGTTTCGTAGATACGAAGGGTCGGCTTGGTGTTCCGAAGCTTCTGGAATACATCCTCCGACTCGGTAAAGTTGTCCACCATCACGGATTCCACGTTGAAACCGTGATCCAGCAGGAACTGCGCCAGCTCCAACGGGCAGTCCACCGCCGTGTAATCGATGGAAACCGGCGTGTCTTCCAACAGGGATTGGGTTTCCCGGATGCACGCCTCCGTCCGCGCCTTCTCCGAATCCAGGAAGGACTGTTTCGGTTCCGGAATGCCCAGTATGGACGCCGCTTTTCGCAGGTCCTCGTCGTATTCATCGTAGGCGTAGCCCGGGCGCATCCGGTACCACGGCTGCTTTTGGCGAATTTCCAAATCCTTGGCGGCGGCGATGCCGCTCTTGTGGAACAGGAAATTGCAGGTGGATTCCGCCATGGTCAGGTATTCATCGTAATCCTTGCAATTGCAGGCCTCCAAGACCTTAATGCCGTTGGCTTCCAGCAGGGAGACCAGGTCGCAGTATGCTCCTTCGTGAGGGAAGCAGTTGCCCAGAAGGGTGACCTGCTTCGGATTTTTCGCTTCGGTATAGCGGAGCACTCGATGCATCTGCCGCCACAGGGACGGAACCACCGGATTGGTGCGGCGCATAATCGGGTCCATGTAACAGTCCACGAAATCGATTTCCGGAAATTCTTTTGCCAGAATATTGTATACCCGCTGGTAGTTGACCGCCATAAAATGATGGATGCAGCTGGTGAAAATCATCATCATGCGGGGTTTTTCCGGCAGCTCCCGGATGACCCGTTCCACCCCGTGCTGCAGCATTTCTTCCATGTCCCCTTCCAGGATGTTCTCTTCGCCTACGGTGATGGTGGACATTTTGTCCATGCGGCCCAGCTCCGCGGTGGTGAGCACTACGCCCCGGAGGCAGCTGGTAGGACAGACGAAAATCTGGTGACCTTGAGGTACCAGGGTGGCGATGTGGACGATGTTCCACACGCCCCGAACCGGGGAGGCGTAGGCCAGCCCGATGTCGGCGGAATATTCGTAATCCATATCCCGAATCTCACGAAATGCTCCTTCCATGCGGGTGCTGTGGAGGGCGGAATTTCTTTTTGTGAGATTATCCTTCTGAATATCACTGAGCTTCTGAATCATGGGTGTTCTCCTTGTCATAATCCGCCAGCATTTTGCGCGCCAGATCCCGAACGGCATTGACGTAATCCGAATCCGGTGCGGTCTCGAACACCGGCAGGCCTTGAACCTCCGCATCGGAAATGGCATTTTCCCGAGGCAGATCGGCGGCAATGTCCGTGTGAATGTCCGCCGCCAGGGTTTCCACTTTGGCACGCTCGTCCGGCACATCTCGGCGGTTCAGAATCAGGCCGCCCAAGGAAGCGTAGCCCCGCTCCCGGAAGTTCTCCACCGCCATGGCGATATTGGCTGCCGCGTAGATGGCCATGTTCTCGCCGGAGGTGACGATGTAGACCCGGTGGGCATAGCCCTCCCGGATGGGCATGGCGAAGCCGCCGCACACCACATCCCCCAGCACATCGTAGAGCACCACGTCCGGTTGGATGATGTCGAAGGCATCTCGGGCTTCCAGCGCCTCGAAGGCGGCGGCGATGCCTCGCCCGGCACAGCCCAGGCCCGGTGTGGGACCGCCGGCTTCCGCACAGACGATGTCCTTATATCCTACATGTACCAGATCCGCCAGATCCGCCGAATCTCGCTTCTGCCGGAGCACGTCCAGCATGGTGTCGATGCGCTGACCGCCGTGAAGGTACAAGGTGGAGTCCGCTTTCGGGTCACAGCCTACCTGCAGCACGCGCAGCCCCATTTCAGCAAAGGCACAGGACAGGGCAGTGGTAACCGTGGACTTTCCGATGCCTCCTTTTCCGTATATTGCAAAACGATACATTGTTTTCTCCTTCCGATTCCGGTACAAGATAGTTTTTTCAATCTGTAAAATCATCCTAATCATAGCACAAACGGACTTCCGATACCATGGGGGTCAAACATGAAGAAGTGTTGGGGCAAACATCTTTTATTCTTCACATTGATGTGATATTATGTCAATCTGTGATTAAAGAAAGGGCAAAGATGATTATACAGAAAAAAAGCAAGAGGAAAATAGCTTTGATGATAATAAAGATTCTGGTGATTTTGGGCATTCTGGGACTTCTAATCGTCCTGGGAATGGACCGGCAGGTGAAAAAGGAAGGCGGCAAGCACCTCACCACTTTGGAGGAGAGCCGATACACGAAGGCCAAGCCGGCAGACTGTGCGCTGGTGCTGGGTGCTTCGGTGTACGTGGACCGGAAGCCGTCGCCGATGCTGAAGGACCGGCTGGACCGGGGGATTGAGCTGTACAAGGCCGGAATCGTGAAGAAACTTCTGTTCAGCGGCGACAACGGTCAGGTGGAATACAATGAAGTGGAAGCCATGAAGGAATACGCCTTGAAGGCGGGAGTGAAGAAAAAGGACATATTCCTGGATCACGCGGGCTTCTCCACCTACGAATCCGTTTACCGGGCGAAGAGCGTTTTTGCGGTGAAAAGCATGATTGTGGTGACGCAGCAGTACCACGAGTATCGGGCGCTGTACACCGGCGAGAAGTTGGGCCTGGAGGTCGAAGGCATTCCGGCAGAGGATGTGACCTACCGCGGGCAGACCATGAGAGATCTGCGAGAGGTGCTGGCTCGGGCAAAGGATATGGGCAAGTGCATGTACGAACCGGAACCCACCTTCCTGGGAGACGTGATTCCCATCAGCGGAGACGGACGGAAAACCTGGTAGTGCCGGAATATTTTGCAATACGATAGGGGCTTCGGGGAAGCCCCTTTTGTTTTACTGAAAAAACAAAATGACGGGGCGAAAAACAATTGCGAGGGCGGCCGAATTTTGGTATAATAATTGCGTATTATTTTTAAATATATTTGCGCGAATATAAGGAATTTTCGAGAAGGTGGCGATGAAACGGGACCTGGGTTCTTCATCACTCTCCGGACGGAAAAACCTTATCTTTTTTATTTTTTGGAAGTTTTTTAGGCACCCGCGGGGCGCGGGGAAAGAAAGGGAGGGCATGATGAAAAAGTACATTTTTGTAACCGGAGGCGTTATTTCCGGACTTGGAAAGGGAATTACGGCGGCGGCGCTGGGGCGGCTGCTGAAGTCCCGGGGGTACAAGGTGGCCTCTCAGAAATTGGATCCGTACATCAATATCGATCCGGGAACCATGAGCCCGTATCAGCACGGCGAGGTGTTCGTCACGGAGGACGGCGCGGAGACGGACCTGGATTTGGGTCATTACGAGCGTTTTATCGATGAGAATTTGAATCGCTATTCCAACCTCACCACGGGAAAAGTGTACTGGAACATCCTGAACAAGGAGCGGAACGGGGAATATCTGGGCAGTACCGTGCAGGTGATTCCGCACGTGACGGATGAAATTAAATCCTTCATCTACACGGTGGGCCGCACCACGGATGCGGATGTGATTATCACGGAAATCGGCGGTACCGTGGGAGATATCGAGAGCCAGCCGTTCCTGGAGGCCATCCGTCAGGTGGCCATCGAAGTGGGCCGGGAGAACAGCATGTTCATCCACGTTACCCCTCTTCTGCATGTAACGAGCAGCGGGGAGTACAAGACGAAGCCGACCCAGCATTCGGTAAAGGAACTGCGAGGCCTGGGCATTGCACCGGACGTGTTGGTGCTTCGTGCCGAGGGAGATATCGACGATGAAATCCGTGAGAAAATCGCCATGTTCTGCAACGTGAAGCCGGATTGCGTCATCTGCAACAAGGACGTGCCGGAGCTGTACTACGCACCGGTAATGCTGGAAGAATCCCGCTTCAGTGAAATCGTGTGCCGAGAACTTGGACTGGATCCGGGGGTATTGGATCTGCACGAATGGAACGAAATGCTGCAGCGGATTGAATCCCGCCGGGGTCATGTGACCATCGGACTGATCGGAAAATACACCAAGCTCCACGATGCTTACCTTTCCGTGGCAGAGGCGCTGCATCACGGAGGCTACGAAAACAGCGTGCACGTGGACATCCGCTGGATCGAATCGGAGGATCTGGAGGAACAGGATCCGGGAACCATTCTGGGGGATGTGGACGGCATTCTGGTGCCGGGAGGCTTCGGCGTCCGGGGCGTGGAAGGCAAAATGCAGGCGGCTCGGTATGCCCGGGAGCACGATGTGCCGTATCTGGGAATCTGCCTGGGCATGCAGACCGCGGTGATGGAATTTGCCCGGGATGTGCTGGGCTATGAGGATGCGGACTCCGCCGAGTTCAACGAGGAGAGCACCCACAAGGTCATCGACTTCATGCCGGATCAGCGGGGCAACATCCCGAAGGGCGGCACCATGCGGCTGGGGGCATATCCTTGCGTCATTCGCAGCGGAAGCATTTTGGAACAGGCATACGGGAAAAAAGAAATTCAGGAACGCCACCGTCACCGGTACGAATTCAACAACGAGTATCGGGAGGCGATTCAGCTGGCGGGAATGGACGTGACAGGCACATCGCCGGACGGTCGTCTGGTGGAAGCGGTGGAAATTCCGGCCTTGAGGTTCTTCGTGGGCGTGCAGTATCATCCGGAATTCAAATCCCGCCCGAATGCCGCACATCCGCTGTTCCGGGAACTGGTTCGGGCAGCCATGCAGAAGTAGGGAAAATTCATTTTCATTTTCTCGTTTGATGCCATAGAAGTATTGAATAACCGGGGATTCTAGACTACAATAGAAGTCTAAAAAGAAAGCAATTTCGAAACCAATGATGGAAGCAAAGGAGTGGGAAGAATGGAAATTAGAATTGAAGAAATTATCAATGCAATCGCCACTTCGGCGAAGGATACAGAATACTACTACGACACCGAAACCGGAGATCTGGAAATGACCATCGACGGGGAGATTCTGGGAAACAGGGATATCGATTTGACCGATGATGAACGGTACATCCGCCTGCCGGATCGGTATGAACTGGATGAAAAGAAGATGGTGACGGATTTCGCCCGCCATGCGGACGATCCGGTGCTTCGGGCAAAGCTGCTCCAGGTGATTTCTCAGGATGACAGCCTGAACCTGTTCCGGGAGACGGTGCAGGATCTGAACGTCTCCGTTCACTGGGACCACTACCGGGAAGCGGCCTTCCGCAAAGTGGCGACGGAATGGTGCGACTACAACGATATCGATTACGTGGATGAGAATCGGGATCGGGTCATTGAAGGTGCGGTATACCGCCACTTCAAGGGAAAGAAGTACCGTGTTCTGGGCGTGGCAAAGCACAGCGAGACGCTGGAGGAGCTGGTGATTTACCAATCCATGGATGCGGACAAGGTGCTGTGGGCGCGCCCGAAGAAAATGTTCTGCAGTAAAGTGACCGTGGACGGCGAAGAGAAGGAGCGGTTCGAACTGGTTGAAAGGCCTTAAAACATTGACATTTCGGCGTTTTGGTGATAAAATACGATGCTACAACGAAGCCTTTGGCAGGGAATCTGCTACGGGCTTCGTCCTTTGACTGCTTAAAGATATTCACCGGCGAACCGAAGGGTAGAGGGACAGCATATGAACAACAAGAAGTATGACGGCGTTTATTATGAAGGGCCGTATGTGGAGACACTGAAGGAAGTTATTGAGAACACGGTGGCGGAATATCCGGATCGCACGGCCTACATGTACAAGGACGTGCATAAGGATCCTTTCCAATCCATCACCTATAAGGAATTTGACGTGCAGCGCCGGGCGCTGGGAACCGCGCTTCTCGGCATGGGCCTCAAGGACAGCAAGATTGCGGTGACCGGAGAGAACTCCCATCGTTGGGCGCTCTCTTATTTTACCGTTGTGACAGGTGTGGGCGTCATCGTTCCGATTGACAAGAGCCTCCAGATTGGAGAAATTGAGAACTTGCTGCGCCGCGCCGATGTGGAGCTGCTGTTCGTCTCCCCGAAGATGGTGGATTCTCTGATTCCGTGCCTGGATGCGGTGGAGTCCCTTCGGTATCTGGTAATTACGGATTCTCCGGAAAAGGATTATTCCAAGTATCGAGAGGATTCCCGAATTCTGCTTCAGTCCGAATTGGTCAAAGTGGGTAAAAGAAAACTTCGGGAAGGTCACTGCGAGTACGAGGAGGCGGAAGTAAACGCGGACGATTTGTCCACGATTCTGTTTACCTCCGGCACCACCGGCCTGGCCAAGGGCGTAATGCTTTCCCATCGGAACCTGGCACAGAACGTGTACAACATGTCCAAGTTCTTCCGTATTCCGGATGGTGGTCGGGTGCTGTCGGTACTGCCGATTCACCATGCTTACGAAATGAGCTGCACCGTGATGACCAGTTTTTACCAAGGAGCCACGGTGGTAATCTGCGAAGGCCTGAAGCACATTCAGTCCAACTTCGCTGAGGCGGAGTGCAGCGTTATGCTGGGCGTTCCCCTGATTTTTGAGAACATGCACCGGAAGGTATGGAAGCAGGCAGAGAAGAGAGGTTCTCTTTCCAAACTGCAGAGAGGAATCGCCCTGTCCAAGAAGATGAAGTTCCAGAACCATCCGAGGGCGACCCGGAAGATGTTCCAGACCATTCACAAGCTGTTCGGCAAGAACCACTACATGTTCATTGCCGGCGGTGCGGCAATCGATCCTGCGGTGATCGATGATTTTGAAGCCATGGGATTCCCGATGTTCCAGGGATACGGAATGACGGAATGCTCCCCGATTATTGCCATGAACTCGGATCGGTATCGGAAATCCGCAGCGGCAGGCAAACCGCTGCCGGGTACCGAAGTTCGAATTGTGGATGAGAATGAGGAAGGCATCGGCGAGATTATCGCAAAGGGACCGTCGGTGATGCAGGGATATTACAAGGATCCGGAGAACACGGCGAAAACCTTGCGGGACGGATGGCTGTACACCGGCGATTACGGATACTTCGATGAAGACGGCTTCCTGTTCATTACCGGACGGAAGAAGAATGTCATCGTCACCAAGGGTGGAAAGAATATTTTCCCGGAAGAGGTAGAATACTACCTACAGCTGGATGAGCGGATTCAGGAAGTCATCGTCTACGGCAAGCATGACGATACAAAGGATGACCTGGTCTGCACGGCAATCATCTATCCGAACTACAGCGTTCTTCGGGAACAGGGCGTTCAGGAAGATGGAGAGATTTACCGCGTCCTTCGAAAAATCGTGGACGACGCCAACGACAAGATGCCGCCGTATAAGAGGGTAAAGCGGATTGAGGTTCGAGATGAAGAATTCATCAAGACCACCACCCTGAAGATAAAGAGATTTGAGGAACAGAACTATGAATACAAATTTGATGATCGGTCGATCCATTCCGGCAGAAGAGTATAAGGAAATCCGCCGGCAGGAGCGGGCGGAAATGGACCGGATTCAGGAACAGATTGACAACTGGTCCAACCCCCGCGTACAGTACCGAGGACACGATATTCCGGTGGACCTAAAGGATTTGCTGGAGACCACGGTGGCACATTTTCCGGAGCGGGCCCTGTTCAAGCAGAAGTTCAACCGAAACGAGCCTTTCCGGGAAATCACATTCCGCCAAGTGCTGGACGATGTGTATGCGCTGGGAACCGCATTTCTGGATTTGGGACTGCGGGAGAAGAAAATCGGCGTCATCGGAAAGAACAGCTATCAGTGGTGTGAAACATATTTGGCGGTAACCGGCGGCGTGGGCGTCATCGTTCCGCTGGACAAGGAACTCCACGAAGAGGAACTGAAGCAGATTACCGTCAAGGGTGAACTCAGCGCCGTCATTACGGTGGAGAACAAATATTACGAGACATTCAAGGCCATCAAGGAAAGCGGAGAATCTCAGCTGGAATACGTAATCAACGTGGCCATGGAAGAGGATGAGTCGCCGAAGGACGGATACATCTCCTGGAATAAGCTTCGGGAGACGGGCCGGAAAGCGGTGCACAACGGCGATCGAAAATACATCGATGCCCCGGTAGTCAATACGGACCTGTCGGTCATTCTTTTTACCTCCGGCACCACCGACGTATCCAAGGGCGTAATGCTGAACCAGAAGAACTTGGTGCTGGACACCTATCTGGCACAGACCCTTCTGGAAGTGCGCCAGGGAGAGGATACCTTCTTCTCCATCCTGCCGCTGCACCACACCTATGAGTGTACGGCCACCTTCCTGGAGTGCGTGTACAACGGAACTACTATGGCGATTTGTCAGGGTCTGAAATATATCGTAAAGGATATGCAGGAAACCCGGCCGAACCTGCTGCTGGGCGTTCCGGTTATCTTCGAAAATCTGTACAACAAGATTACGAGAAACGTTCGGAAGAGCGGCAAGGAAAAACAGCTGAACACCCTGTTCCGAATCAACCGGGTGACGAAGAAAATCGGCCTGGATATTTCTAAGCGGGCCACCAAGCAGATTACGGAGCTCTTTGGCGGAGAGCTTCGCACGGTCATCTGCGGAGGTGCGGCGGTGGACGGGGACATCCTGGATTACTTCGGCGATCTGGGATTCCGGAGCGTGCAGGGATACGGCCTGACGGAGTGCTCTCCGGTTATCGCTTTGAATCCGGACAACGCCAAATTCATCAACAACAAGTCCGCCGGATACCTTTTCCCGCTGAGCGAGTGCAAGATTGTGGATAAGGATGAGGACGGATGCGGCGAGATCTGCTTGCGCGGTCCGACGGTGATGATGGGATATTACAAGGATCCGGAGCGGACGGCAGAGGCCATCGATTCCGACGGCTGGTACCACACCGGCGATCTGGGATACATCGATGAACAGGAGTACGTCTACATCACCGGTCGAAAGAAGAGCATTATCATCACCGGAAACGGTAAGAACGTGTACCCGGAGGAGCTGGAGTTCTACCTCCAGAAGAGCGAATACATCAGCGAGAGCATGGTGTGGGGCGATGAAACCAATGCAGACCCGACTCGCCGCGGTATATATGCTACCATCCGGGTGAACAAGGAGGCCATCGAGGATAAATTCGGTGCGGATTACTCCAAAGAGCAGGTGACGGAATTTATCAACCGAGAGGTGGATAAAGCCAATGAGAAGCTGCCGCTGTTCAAGAAAATCACCCACGTAATCATTCGGGAGCGAGAATTCAACAAGACCACGACGCACAAGATCCTGCGCCGAGATGAGGACAACAAATGGGCATAGGAGGCACGGGGATGACAGAGAAAAGATATCCTGCGATTGTGATTGACCACGAGAGCCTGAGACATAATGTAAAAACAATTTGCGATTGGTGCGAGGATACCGGGATTTTTGTGGCCGGCGTCATCAAAGGGGCCAACGGCATTCTGTCGGTGGCGGAAGATTACGTGGCCGGCGGCGCAAAGATGATTGCCTCCTCTCGCATGGAGCAGCTGAAGCGCTGCCGCGAGGGAAACATCGGCGTTCCCCTGCTGATGATTCGGGTGCCGATGCTTTCGGAGCTGGATGAGCTGGTGCAGGTGGCGGATTGCAGCCTGAACAGTGAACTGGTTACCCTGCGGGCGCTGGACAAGGCGGCCGAAGCTCACGGCGTGGTGCACAACGTGGTGCTGATGGCGGACCTGGGCGACCTGCGGGAAGGCTACTTCAACTACGATGAGCTGGTGGAAACCGCAGAAACCGTGGAACGGGAACTGCCCCACCTCCATCTGGCGGGAATCGGAACCAATCTGGGCTGCTACGGATCGGTAATGGCCACGGAAGATAAAATGCAGGAGCTGGCGGACCTGGCGATTCGGGTGGAGAAATCCATCGGCCGGGAGCTGGAAATCGTGTCCGGTGGAGCCACATCCAGCCTGATGGGTGTGTTCGGCGGATACATGCCGGAGAAAATCAACATGCTGCGCATTGGCGCGGCCGCTCTGGCGGGATCGCTGGAGGACATGCGGGTTTGCTACGGATATTCGGAAATGGATGCATTGCGAGATGATGCTTTTACCCTGGAAGCCCAGGTAGTGGAAGTCAAAAAGAAGGCCTCTCATCCAATCGGGCAGCTGGGCGTGGATGCTTTCGGCAAGAAACAGACCTATGTGGACCGGGGCGAGCGAACCCGGGCGCTGGTGGCCGTGGGTCGCGCCGACTACGGAGAAATTTCGGATCTGGTGCCGACGATAGAGGGCATGGAAGTCATCGGGGCTTCGGGCGACCACACCATTCTGGATATTGAAGATGTTAAAGAGCCGATTGAAATCGGAGATATAATTACGTTTAAACTGAAGTATTCCGCGATTCTGAGAATTACCGGAAGCGAAAATGTTCGAAGATATGAAAGGAGCAACTAGAACATGGCGAATGCAATGCATGAAATGACGAAGGTCGGTTACGATAACCTGGTGAAGGAACTGGAGAACTGCACCGGCCCGATGCGGCTGGAGATTGCGGCAAGACTGAAGGAAGCGATTTCCTACGGAGATATTTCCGAGAACTCGGAATACGATGCAGCGAAGGAAGCGCAGGCAGAGAACGAAGACCGCATCAAGGAAATCGAGGAAATTCTGAGAACCGCAAAGGTTGTGGATGCCGATGACCTGGAATCCGAGGGAACCGTGCAGACCGGTGTTACGGTTCGAGTAAAGGACCTGGTATACGATGAAGAGATGACATACCAGATTGTAGGAAACACCGAGGCGGATCCGTTCAACGGAAAGCTGTCCAACGTATCCCTGGTAGGCGAGCACCTGATTGGCACAAAACAGGGCGACGTTGTGGAATTCTCCGTACCGGAGGGAACCGCAAAATACGAGATTTTGGAAGTTTTATAGGAAGTTTGTACGCGCAGCACATTGCAGAAAGGAAAAGAAAAAGGAAACGACATGAGTAACGATAATCACAATGCTCCCGAGACCGTGGAACTGACCGCAGAAGAAGTCAGCGAACAGCGAAAAATCCGCAGAGAGAAATTGCAGGAACTTCGTGATATGGGCAGAGACCCATTTGTACAGGAAACGTACAACGTAACTGCACACAGCAAGGACATCAAGGAGAACTTCGAAGCCATGGAAGGCGAGGAAGTTGCCATCGCCGGCCGTATTATGAGAAAAAGAATCATGGGCAAGGCGGCGTTCTTCGATGTACAGGATAAGCAGGGCAGAATTCAGTGCTATATCAAGAGAGATGATATCGGCGTCGATGAGTACAAAATCTTCAAGACCTACGACATTGGTGATATCGTGGGCCTGCGCGGTTTTGTCTTCAAGACCCGTACCGACGAGGTATCCGTTCACACTCAGGAGCTGACCCTTTTGGCAAAATCCCTGCAGGTGCTGCCGGATAAGTGGAGCGGCCTTCAGGATATCGATCTGAGATATCGTCAGCGTTATGTAGACCTGATCATGAACGAAGATGTTCGGAAAACCTTCTACAACCGTGCGAAGATTGTAAAGACCGTTCGGGAAGTATTGGAAGAGGATTACGGATTCCTGGAAGTAGAGACCCCGGTTCTCCAGACCATCGCCGGCGGTGCAAACGCTCGTCCGTTCAACACCCACCACAACGCCCTGGACTTCGACCTGAAGCTGAGAATCTCCCTGGAGCTTCCGCTGAAGAGACTGATTGTCGGCGGACTGGACAGAGTATACGAGCTGGGCAAGGTTTTCCGTAACGAAGGTATGGACAAGAACCACAGCCCGGAATTCACCTCCATGGAAGCGTATATGGCATACGGCAACCTGGAAGATATGATGGACCTGATGGAACAGGTTGTGTATAAGTGCGCGATGGCGGTAAACGGTTCTCCGATTATCACCTACGAAGGAAAGAGCTTCGATGTTACTCCGCCGTGGAACAAGATCGATATGACGGAGACCGTTATCAAGGTAACCGGAATTCCGTTCGACAAAATCGACGATGATGAAGAAGCTCGTGCCGCAGCAATCAAGTACGGCATGAACGAGGAAGACGTAAAGAACTGGACGCGCGGCAAAATCATCGCCGAGATGTTCGAAGAATACTGCGAGGACCTGCCGGGCCTGCTGGACGGACCGGTATTCCTCACCGGACATCCGGTAGACGTATCCCCGCTGTCCAAGAGAGACCCGAAAGACCCGAGAATCACTCGTCGTTTCGAGGCATACATCAACGGATGGGAACTGTCCAACGCCTTCTCCGAGCTGAATGACCCAATCGACCAGTACGAGAGATTTGCAGAGCAGCAGAGAGAACTGGACCTGGGTATCGACGACGAAGCACACCCGATGGACACCGACTACGTCAATGCACTGGAAATCGGTCTGCCTCCAACAGGCGGCATCGGAATCGGTATTGACCGCCTGGTAATGCTCATCACAGATTCCACAACCATCCGTGACGTACAGCTCTTCCCGGTTATGAAGCCGCTCGCAGGCGAGTAAGCTTCGAAGAAGCGCCACTCGACTGCGCCGAGGAAAAGCGCAAACGGGTTTGCGCCCGAGGCGAGCGGCGAATGCAGCGGATGGAGCATTGCCACGACTGGGCAGAAAAGGAGCAATGCGACAGGAGTCGCGAAAGCCGAGTCAGAACTAGCGAGCTCCGCAGGAGCCGAATAGAAAACAAAAATGCCGACCTCAAACGTCTGTTTTGAGGTCGGTATTTTTGTTTACCGATTGATGGGCATAAGCATGTTGGCGCTATCCTCCCCGCAAAGCCTTTGTCTTCCGCCTGGTCACGCCAACAAGCTCAGGCTTATTCTTGTGGCCCTTACCATTGACATCCTTGCCGGGACAAGTGAAGAGTAAAAAGATTGCGAAATGATTGTGGTTCGCAATCAAAAAAAGATATAATGAAAAAAAGAGGAGGTGACATCAATGGCAAGAACTGCAAGTGTATTCGCACGTGTTGAACCTGAAGTGAAAGAACAGGCGGAGCAGGTACTCGATCGACTCGGTATTCCAATGTCCAATGCGGTGGGAATGTTTCTGAGACAGATTGTGCTTCAAAGAGGAATCCCTTTTGAAATGAAACTTCCATCCTGTGAAGAGCCGGTTTCATATGGCTCTTTGACAAAAGAGCAATTCAGTATAGAGATAGAGAAAGGGATGGAAGATATTAAGGCTGGCAGAGTGTATTCGGCGGATGAAGTTGAAGCAGAAATGAAACAGGAATTTGGTATATGAAGTATAAGGTGACGTATACAGCAGCGGCAAAGAAGGATTTACGAAATATTTTCAGATATATTTCAGAGAGATTGCTAGCACCCCAAAATGCTGCAGGGCAGACTGAACGGATTATGGCTGCTATTCGAAGCTTGGATACCATGCCAAAAAGAAATCGTCTTTAAGAGAAAGAACCATGGCATGGCAGAGGACTTCGATTTTTCCCGGTGGACAATTACCTGGTATTTTACAAGATAGATGAAGAAACTGAAATGGTATACGTAGTGCGAATTATGTATAGCGGACGTGATATCCATAAACTGTTACGGCAAACAGAAGATGCTTTAGAAACCTAAAAGAGGAGGGCGCATGAACAAAAAGTGGCTTTTAGTAATCCTGTTGATTGCATCGGCATCGTTTAATTTTGTTTTGTTAACGTTGCCGGAATCCCCGAAGGAAACGTGTTGACGTTGGATGGTAATGCCAAAGACAGAATGTACCATTCTGATGAGGACATCATTTATAATCTCGATAAGAATAGGTTCGCAGCACAGACAGACAAGCAGACCCGTGATTTCGAAGTTCGAAGTCGTGGGTCTACTTTTACTTTTTTCTGTGGTACAATATATGTATTGCGAAAGGCAGTGCAGCATTATTGAGAGCAAAGGCTTGGATGAAGTAATTGAAAGAAGGACGGCCATGGAATCCATTGAACAAAACAGCCTTTATGGGCGGAAATTTTCAATAGCAAAAGAGAACCCATCGATTCCCGGATGCACAATTTCAAAAGAAATTCATAGCGGCGAGAATTATATTACCGTTTTTTCACTGGCGAAGAACACGGACATTAGCGCCGAGATTTACCCTTATTATAAGATGATCGTTGTTGCAGCCGGAAGTCTGGAGGTGTATGGAAACAATGGTTTTACCCGAAACCTGGAAACCGGGGACAGCATCGTGACACTGACAGACACGCCGATGGGCATGCGAACGTCAGAAGGAACCGTTTATACCGAAGTAGCAGTAAGAAAGGATGATATTATGAACGAATTAATTAAAGCCGGAGAGGTTTTTCGTTTGGCAGAACTTGTACCTTATGCGGATGGCAAAATTGTAAATATGGATGTGGTGCACAACGATAAAATGAAATTCGTTGTCATGGCATTTGACGAGGGAACCGGGCTGTCGGAACATGCCGCTCCCGGGGAGGCAATCATATTCGCGCTGGATGGCGAGGGGGTCATCGGTTACGAGGGCGAGGAACATCCGATTCAAGCCGGTGAGAACTTCCGCTTTGCGAAAGGCGGGCTCCATTCAGTAAAAGCAACGAGGAAATTTAAGATGGCACTTCTTCTTACGTTGGAATAGGGAGGTGCGAATATGGGGATAGACCCGTTTAAGGAGTATTTGAGAGAATCTGAACCGGATAAGGTGTACAAAGGATATGCTTGGAGCACAGCAATCGGGCTTCAGGCGGTGGATGGACTCAAGCCATCTAAATACTTGATTGAGACTGCCATTCAAAATATTGAAGGCAAGATTACAATGAAAGAAGCGCAGAATCTTATCGACAGTTACTATGAAGAACGTCCGATGCACTTGATGGAGGGGGAACGTACGGAAGAAGCGGATAAGGTTTCTTCTCGTATTGCGGAAATTCTCTCCGAAACAGCGTTCTCGTTTTCGCCCAATGAATATATTTCTATTCACCGTAAACTATTTCAGGGAATTTACGAACACGCTGGAAAGATTAGAGATTATAATATTACAAAGAAAGAGTGGATCCTTGATGGAGAAACTGTTGTGTACGGCAGTGCTTCCGAACTGATGGCAACCCTGGAATATGATTTTTCACAGGAGAGGAATTATAGCTATAGAGGGCTGTCGATGGATGAAATCATTCATCATTTGGCGGTTTTTATCTCGAGGTTATGGCAAATCCATATTTTCGGCGAAGGAAATACGAGAACAACGGCCGTGTTCTTCATCAAGTATTTGAGAACACTGGGCTTCTCTGCAACCAATGATATTTTTGCGGAAAATGCGTGGTATTTCCGAAATGCACTTGTTCGTGCAAACTATACGAACCTTCAAAAAGGTATTCACGAAACAACAGAGTATCTGGAAACGTTTCTCAGAAATCTGCTTTTGAACGAGAAAAATGAACTTCATAATCGAGATCTTCATATAGGTGAAACTTTGAATAAAGAAAAAGTGGACATTCGAGTCGCTAAAGTGGACATTCAAGATAAAAAAGTGGATATTCAAAACAAGAAAGTGGACATTTTAAGTGTACTTGCCGAGAGAGGAGGGAGCTTTTCGATAAAAACAACGGTTCATATCCATAGGCTTTTCGACAAATATGGTTTTGATGGAGTATTCGGAAGAAGTGCAGTTATGGAGATTCTTGAGCTAAAAGAGTCAGGTGCATCAAAACTTCTTTCCAATCTGATGCAGGCAGATATTATCGAGCCGGTATCTGGTCACGGAAAAGGAAAGTATAAATTCAAGAAGTAATTAGAAATTCCAAGGAGTGACACTATGAACAAACAAGAAACCTATCAATATCTGAAAGATCACAACATTCCGTTTGAAATCACGGAGCACCCGGCGGTGTACAATATGGAAGAACTGGAGTCCATCGATCTTCCCTATCCGGAGGGGGACGCCAAAAACCTCTTCGTCCGGGACGACAAGAAAAAGAATTATTATCTGATCACGGTAAAAGGTGACAAGCGCGTCAACCTCAAGGATTTCCGGAAAACCCACGGGCTGCGGCCACTTTCTTTTGCCTCGCCGGAGGATTTGAAAAAATACATGGATCTGACGCCGGGAGCCGTGACACCTTTGGGATTGCTGAACGTGGAAGAGGCACCGATTACCCTGTATTTGGATTCGGAATTCAAAGACAGCATCATCGGCATTCACCCGAATGAAAACACGGCAACGGTGTGGCTGAAGGGAGACGACCTGGTGGCGCTCCTTCGCGAAAACGGATGCGAAGTGGAAATTGTGGAAATATAGGAAGACAGATGGTACGAGAAATTATGAAAGATCCCTTTTTCCTGGGACAGAAGTCGGAGCCGGCAACGAAAGAAGATCGGACAATCGGCCGGGATTTGATGGACACCCTGCAGGCGCACCGAGACGGATGCGTGGGCATGGCGGCCAACATGATTGGCATCCGAAAGAACATCATTATCGTAAACATGGGCATCATGGATATGGTCATGTTCAATCCGAGAATCCTCTCGGCAAAGAAACCCTTCGAGACGGAAGAAGGATGCCTCTCCCTTACCGGTGTCCGCAAGACTACCCGCTATGAAGAAATCGAGGTGGAATTCCGGGACATGGATTGGAAGCTGCAGCGGAGAGCGTTCACCGGCTGGACTGCACAGATTATCCAGCATGAAGTGGACCACTGCAACGGCATTGTCATCTAGTTTTCCTTGGGGATTATAATCGTATCTCCCACAAGCGCCTTCTTGACAATTGGAGCTTATCGAGCAGATGCAATGAAATACGCCTAGAATTTCAGAGCGACTTCACGCTGCTTTTCCAAATTAAGCTAATTAGCGTGAACGTTATTTCTGTGATACATGGTTTCGCCATGGTATTTCCTGTGTGAAAGTCAACCTGATAAGAACGGTTCACGCTTTTTTGAAGGAAATCAGCGTTCTGGCGTGAATTGTCAATGGCAATCCGACACTCCCAAATTAGAATTTTGCAAAAGCAGCGAATTGCGTTCACGCTGAATTCGCATTTTCAGTCAAAAAGCGTGAACTGTCTTTGAAATTCTAGACATATGAGATTGCGCGGGCAAAGCATAGATGATGCAATTAGAACAGCGCTTTTGACCTTGACTTATATCAAGTCGAAAACGGAAAGGACTTCACCGCAATCTGCGAAGTCCTTTTCATATACCTTATTTTTCATCTTCCGAATCCGAAGCTTCCAATTCAATCGGCTTAATCGGGTATTCTTGAATCACCTGTTTCAAACAGCGAATAAAATCATCCACCAGCGGGCTTCGGCCCGCATTTTTCTTTCTCGAAAGTCCGATTTCCCGGCAAGTCTCCGGCTCAATCGGCAGGATTTTCGGCTGCAATTCCGGAATTTCCGCCACCACCCGGTTGGAATCGATCATCAGACCGGTGGAAATCGAATATCCTCTTCCCACTGCCACGTTGGTATTTACCGACATCATGCTGATGGTGTTGTCGTTCGGCACCTGATAGGAAATGTCGTACTTATCCAGCAGATTGGTAATATCCCGGTTTCCGTATGGGTTCGGGATGAAAATATATTTGTCCTCGAAATCCTGCACCGAAACGGAATGCTGATGCGGGTCGTTTTTCGGAAGCAGTCCGAAGAAACGATCCTGAATCAGCGGCGTCCAACTGTAATCCGGATCGGTCCAGGAGCGAACCGTCAGGCCCACGTCCGCATCGTCGTCCCGAAGCCATCCGTTAATCTGGAACGGGTCTCCGGTAAAAACATTCACCGGGACGTCCGGGTGTTCCGCAGAGAAGCGGGAAATGGTCAGCGGAATCCATTTGATGGAAGCCGACTCGATGGCGGCAATGTTAAGTCCCGCCGCCATGCTGCTTCGCCCCAATGCAATGGAATGCTCCAGTCGTTCCATGGAATCCAAAACATTCAGGATGTCCGGCAGAATTTTTCGGGCATTGGCGGTAGGAATCCGACTGGTTCCCTTTTTCTCCAGAAGGGAAAAGCCCACCTCATCTTCCAAGCTTTTAATCATGTAAGAAATTCCGGCGTGGGTATAGCCGAATGATTTGGCAACCTTGGTATAACTTCCGGTGTTGCACACAGCCACAAAGGCCTTCAATTTATTAATATCCATAGTCAAACTCCATCATTCTGATGTAAAGAACTAATCATTTTCATTATAGAATTCAATGAATATTAATGCAATATATGAAAAAAATTTATCAAACGATAGATAGTTAATAGAAAATATCGATAAAAACTTGACAAGATAAAAGCCTTTAAAATCAAGGAAAATTTAGATAAAAAGAATTCCTTGCAAAATGAAAGTAAAACCATTTGTTAAAACGCTCACAAAATCGCCCGTGGATATTGACGAAAAATTAACGGTTGGTATAATGGAATTGCATTAAAGAAAACACAAAATGTCAGGGGTGGAAAATGATCACACTGGGAATTGATATCGGATCGACAACATCGAAATGCATTCTCCTTCGGGATGGAAAAGAAATCATCGGAAAAAGTCTCCTTGTGGGAGGTATGGGTACGGACAGTCCCAAGAAAGCGATGGATACCGTCCTGAAGGAGTGTGAAATAACACCCGAGGACGTTGCAAGAACGATTGTAACCGGATACGGAAGAAAAAATTTTGAATTCGGCGACGGCGAGGTCAGCGAGCTGACCTGTCACGGACTGGGCGGACGGTTCGTTTTTCCGGAACTTCGAAGCGTCATTGACATCGGAGGACAGGATGCGAAAGTCATCGTCTTGTCGGAGAGCGGCAGAATGTCCAACTTCGTCATGAATGACAAGTGTGCGGCAGGCACAGGACGTTTTCTGGATGTGATGGCAACGATTCTCCAAATGGACATTGGCGACTTTGATGCCTGTGCAGCAAAATCCAGCGATCCGGCCTCGATCTCAAGCACTTGCACGGTGTTCGCTGAATCGGAAGTCATCAGCCAGCTGGCAAATGGGGTGAAACGAGAAGATTTGATTGCAGGAATCTGCAGCAGCGTGGCAGCCCGGGTGTCCGCACTGGCAAGGAGGGCTGGCGTAATGCCTATGGTGTGCATGTCCGGCGGAGTGGCAAAGAACGGTGCTGTACGAAGAGCATTGTCCGAAAGCTTGGACATGGAGATCGCGGTGGATCCGCTGGCACAGTACTTCGGTGCTATCGGCGCAGCGCTGTACGCATATCGACAAGCGATAAAATAGCCGGAAGAGCTATTGAAGAGAATATTATTTTTACAACACATTACTGAATTGCGAAAGAAAGCAGGAGGTTCTTATGGCAGAGGAAAAGAAAGCCCGCCGTCCGGTGGATCCGAATTCGGCGAAGTACAAACTCGGTAAAATCGCTTCCGATGCATTTGCGGATGCCATCGAGGCGAAGAAGGAAGGAAAACCGGTTGCGTGGGTATCCAGTAACTTTCCGGTAGAAATTCCGGAAACTTTGGGACTGGCAACTGCATATCCGGAGAACCAGGCAGCGGGAATTGCTGCAAGAGGTGCCGGCGAAAGAATGTGCGAAGTGGCAGAAGCGGATGGATATTCCAACGACATCTGTGCGTATGCTCGAATCAGCATGGCGTACGCGAAGCTGAAGGAATGTCCGGAGCAGGATGTGGCAATGCCGGATGTACTGCTCTGCTGCAACAACATCTGCAACTGCATGATTAAATGGTACGAAAACCTGGCCATTGAACTGAATATCCCGATGATCCTTCTGGACATTCCGTTCAACCCGGATTACGAAGTGTCCCAGGCGGAAATCGATTATGTATCCGCTCAGTTCTGGGATGCGGTACACACCTTGGAGAACCTGTTCGACCTGAAGTGGTCCGACGAGCGGTTCAAGGAAGTGACCGGATTCAGCTGCCGCTCCAGCAGAGCATGGCTGGATGCAACGGCACAGGCGAAGTACACACCATCTCCGTTCAACGGATTTGACCTTCTGAACCACATGGCGGTAATGGTAACCGCAAGAGGCAAGGAAGCGGCCGGAGAGGCGATGGAGCAGCTCCTGAAAGAATACAAAGAAAACCACGAGAACGGCACCAGCACCTATCGCGGCGAAGAGAAATACAGAGTGATGTTCGAAGGAATCGCTTGCTGGCCATATCTGAGAGCGACTTCTCACGGCCTGCGGGACAGAGGCATTAACATGGTAACTACCATTTATGCCGATGCATTCGGTTTCGACTACCACTCTTTCGATGAGATGATCGCCGCATACTGCAGCGTACCGAACGCCATCAACCTTGAGAAATCCAGAGACAAGAGAATCAAGCTCTGCAAGGACAACAACGTGGAAGGACTTCTGGTTCATACCAACCGTTCCTGCAAACTGTGGAGTGGATTCATGAGCGAGATGAGCCGTCAGATCGGCGAAGCTTGCGGAATTCCGGTAACCAGTTTCGACGGCGACCAGGCAGATCCGCGGAACTTCTCCGAAGCACAGTACGATACCCGCGTACAGGGCTTGATGGAAATCATGGAAGCGAACAAAGAAGCGAAGGGAGAGTAACGATGGTAAACGAAATTTTCGATCAGTTTCATAAGATAGCAACAGCACCGCGTGCTCAGATGGATTCCTATCTCCAACAGGGTAAAAAAGTCGTTTTGACTTCCCCTGTCTATACTCCTGAAGAAATACTCCATTCAATGGGATTCGTGCCAATGGGCGCGTGGGGTGCTGATGTTGAACTGAACCGTTCCAAAGAATATTTTCCGGCATTCCTATGTTCCATCGTGCAGTCCATGCTGGAACTGGGAATCAACGGAGCCTATAAGGGTGCCAGCGCAATCGTCATTCCGTCTCTGTGCGATACACTGAAGACGCTGGGAGAGAACTGGAAATATGCCGTGAAGGATATTCCGTTCATTCCGATGACTTATCCGCAGCACAGAAAGCCGGCATACGGCATTGCGTACACAAAGGCCGGATATGAAAGAGTGATTCACGATCTGGAAAAGCTGGGTGGCAAGTTCGACGCAGCCGCACTGGCAGAATCCAATCGAATCTATAACAGACACAATCAAGTAATGCGCCGGGCAGAAGAAGTTCTGGCGAACCATCCTGAAATCACAGCGGCACAGCGTAGCGACCTGTTCAAGAGTGCGTTCTTCATGCTAAAAGAAGAGCATACCGCACTGGTAGAGCAGCTCATTAAGGAACTGGAAGGCACCGCACCGGCGGCGGAAAATCTTCCGGTTATCGTCTCCGGTATCCTGACAGACGCACCGCAGCTGAATGCCATCATGGATGAGCTGGGATTCCACATCGTGGCCGACGATGTAGCGGCACAGTCCCGTCAGTATCGGACCGATGTTCCGGAAGGCGAGGATGCCCTTCAGGCACTGGCAGAGAAGTTCGGAAACATGGACAACTGTTCCGTTCTCTACAATGTGGAAAAGCCAAGAGTGCAGTGGATTGTGGACACAGCAAAAGAGAGAAACGCCAAAGGCGTTATCGTGGTCATGACGAAGTTCTGCGATCCGGAAGAATTCGACTACGTGATGATCAAGAAGGCATGCGAAAAGGCGGACATTCCGGCGACATTAATCGAAGTAGACCGTCAGATGAAGCAGTTTGAACAGATTCGAACCAATCTCGAAACATTCCGGGATATGGTGAATATGTAGCTTAGAAAAGCAGGAGGTTATGAAATGAGCGAAGTAAGACTCCCCCTGGAAGGGGTGAAGGTTGTAGAGCTGGCAACATTTATTGCCGCTCCTTGTACCGCAAGATTCCTCGCAGACCTGGGTGCAGACGTTATCAAAGTGGAAGCTCCGAAGGGAGACCCGCTGAGATACACCGCTGTAAACGAAGGTCGTCCGCTGGATCAGAAGGAAAACACATCCTACGACTTGGAGAATGCCGGCAAGAGATGTATTTCCTTGAACACAAAATCCGAAGAAGGAAGAGAAGCTCTGGAGAAGCTGATTGCCGATGCGGATGTATTTATCTGCAACTGGCGTCAGGGACCGCTGAAGAGAGCCGGTTTGGATTGGGAAACCCTCCACGCAAAGTATCCGGCACTGGTATTCGGTTATGTTTCCGGATACGGCGAAGTGGGACCGGACAAAGATCTGCCGGGATTCGATTTCACCGCATTCTATGCAAGAGGCGGAATTCTGGGACCTCTGAGAGATAAAAAGAGCCTGCCGATGCTCACCGTACAGGGCTTCGGAGATCACCAGGTGGCAATGAACCTGGCGGCCGGCGTGCTGGCAGCACTGTATCGTGCAAAGACTACCGGTGAAGGCGATCAGGTTGTTGTATCCCTCTTCCACAGTGCCGTATGGGACGTATCCCTGATGCTGCAGGCCAGCCAGTACGGCTCCGACAGCTGCAAGTTCCCGATGGAGAGATGGGAGAACGGAAACCCGCTGACTCTGGCATATCAGACCTCAGACGATCAGTGGCTCCAGATTGCGATGCCGCAGTATGACAGACATTATCCGGTTCTCATGAATGCCATGGGACACCCGGAAATGGCAGAGAATCCGAAGTTCTATCCGCAGAAGAATCTGGTTCCGAACAGAAAAGAATTCTCGGAATGGATTACCAACGAGTTCCGCGGAAAGACCTGCGACGAGTGGTGCAAGATTCTGGATGCGGCCGACCTGCCTTACGCAGTGGCACAGAACTGGGATACCCTGCTGGAAGACAAGCAGGCATGGGCTTCCAACATCTTCTATGAAATGCAGTACAGCAACGGAAACAAGCGTACGCTGGTTAGACCGCCTGTAATGTTCAAGGAAATGGGCCTGCCGGAATACAACAGAGGACCGTATCTGGGTGAACAGACCGAAAGCATTCTGAAGGAATACGGATATTCCGATGAAGAAGTAGCAAAACTTCTGGAAGAGGGCGCTGCCATTCCGATGGACCCGGCACTGAGAGATTAGTGGGAATATCGGAAACGTGTAGATCGTGAAAATGTTTTTACACCAGCTGCTATAGAGTTAGGGACTGGAAACAAATTAGTGATCAAAACGGGACCCGGCAGAGGGTCAAAAGTAAAGGAGAAGAAGATATGAAAATTGCTGCTTATGAAGTCCGTCCGGACGAAAAACCGGTTATTGAAGCTCGCTGCAAGGAACTGGGAATCGAACTGATTTCCACCGGATCGATTCTGGATTCTTCCACCGTAGAGATGAGCAAGGGCTGTGACGGCGTGACCACACTGGGACAGAGTGATTTCTCCAAGAGCATTCTGGACACCATGGTAGAGAACGGCGTAAAGGTTCAGGCATTCCGCTGCGTTGGATACGACTATATCGACGTTCCCTATGCAAGAGAGCTGGGACTTCGGATTACCCACGGAAGTTACGCTCCGAACGGCGTTGCGGAATACACCGTAATGGCAATCCTGATGAGCATCCGGAAAGCGAAGAAGGCGCTGTACAATACAAACGACAACGACTTCACTCTGAAGGGTAAAATGAGCCGGGAACTGCGTTCCCTCACCGTGGGTGTTATCGGTGCCGGCAAGATCGGATATACCGTTATCAAGATTCTGTCCGGATTCGGATGCCGTATCCTGGCATACGATATGTACCAGAACGATGCAGTAAAAGAATATGCAACTTACGTGGATCTGGATACCCTGTACAAAGAATCCGATGTTATCACACTGCACACCAACCTGTCCGAGAGCACAGAGAATATGATCGACGGAGAGGCGCTGTCTAAGATGAAGAACGGCGTGGTTCTGGTGAACAATGCCCGCGGCGGTCTGATGGATATCGATGCCATCATCGACGGCGTGGAATCCGAGAAAATCGGCGCACTGTTCATGGATGCATTCCCGGGCGAAGAGGGCATCATCCACATCCCACACGATGAGGATATCATCCGCACACCTGGAATGCCTTACTTCAAGCTGAAGTATCTGCGGTCCTTCGTGAACGTAATTCACACACCGCATATGGCATTCTTTACAGAAGAGGCCAGCAGATCCATGGCACTCTCCGGTATCGACGGAATTTACGAAGTGCTGACCAAAGGTTCTTCCGCACACGAAATTCCACAATAAAATGAATCGGTAAGGCCGGGAGGGGGACTTACTCTCCCGGCATTTTCAAAGCAAAAATCAAGGAGGAAAACATGATTCTTGACAAAAAGCATGCCCTGCAGCAGAAGCTGTTCCGTCAGTTTGCAGAGACGGAATTCACCAAAGAACTGCAGGACGAACTGGATCTCACCGGGGAATTCAACTGGGAGATGCATAAAAAAATGGCTCGTTACGGCTTCATGGGAACAAAGATTCCGGCAGAATACGGCGGAGCCGGCGGTGATAGCCTGTCCTATGTACTGATGGACGAAGAATTTGCTCGTCAGGACCTGGTACTGGCAATCTATGCAAACACATCCAACTCTCTGGGCGGCGGCCCGCTGATGCTGGCAGGAAGCAAAGAGCAGAAGGAAAAATACCTGCCGCTGGTTGCAAGCGGTGAGAAAATCATGGTATTCGGATTGACCGAGCCGGGTGCCGGCTCCGATGCCGGTGGTACCACCACCACCGCAATTCCGGATGGTGACGATTATATCATCAACGGCCGTAAGTGCTTTATCTCCGGCGCACCGATGGCAGACTGGATTATTATTTTCGCAAAGACCGATCTTAGCCTGAAGGGTTCCAGAGGAATCTCCATGTTCATCGTGGACATGCACGCCGACGGCGTTTCCCTGGGCGCTCCGGAGAAGAAGATGGGGATCAAGGGTTATCCGACTTGCGACGTTGTATTCGAAGATGTTCGCGTTCCGAAGGAAAACCTGGTAGGACCTCTGAACAAGGGATTCCAGTATGCGATGAAGACTCTGGACGGCGGACGTCTGGGCGTAGCCGCAATGGCAATCGGTCTGGCACAGGGCTGCCTGGACGAAGCCGTGAAGTATTCCATGGAGAGAAAGCAGTTCGGACACAGACTGGCAGATTTCCAGGCTATTAGCTTCAAGATTGCTAAGATGCAGACCGAACTGGAAGCAGCTCGTCAGCTGACCTATCACGCAGCGGTTCTGAAGGATGCCAACCATCCGGATGCCAGCAAGGCGTGCTCCGAAGCGAAGTTCTTTGCCGCAGAGATGGCAAACAGATGCGCATACGAAGCCGTTCAGATTCACGGCGGATACGGATACATCGAAGAGTACAGAGTGGAAAGAATGTACCGTGACGCTCGTATCCTGAGCATCTTCGAAGGAACCAGTGAAATCCAGCAGGTGGTTATCGCCAACAGCCTGCTCAGAAAGTAAGGAGGTAACGGAAATATGAAAATTTTGGTAACTGTAAAGCAGGTTCCTGATACCTCCGGCAAGGTAGCAGTGAACGATGACGGTACGCTGAACCGTGCATCCATGCAGACAATCATCAACCCGGATGACCTGAATGCGGTGGAAGCGGCTCTGGCGCTGAAAGACGAATATGGCTGTGAGGTAGTTGCATTCACCATGGGACCGCCTCCGGCAGAAGGCATGCTGAGAGAGCTGATGGCAATGGGCGTGGACGAAACCGTGCTGATTTCCGCAAGAGAATTCGGCGGCTCCGATACGTATGCTACATCTCAGATCATTGCAGCGGCAATCGACACCTACGGACTGGGCGACGAAGACATCATCATCGCCGGACGTCAGGCAATCGATGGAGATACGGCACAGGTTGGACCGCAGATTGCGGAAAAACTCCATCTCCCGCAGATTACATATGCCGGAAAGATTGAGAAAGACGGAAATACACTGACCGTTCAGAGAATGCTGGAAGACGGCTACATGGTAGTAAAAACACACACACCATGCATGATTACCTGCATCAAGGAGCTGAACGAGCCGAGATACATGTCCGTAGCAGGAACCGAAAAGTGCTTCGACATGCCGGTTAAGGTAATGGATTACGAAGCGTTGAAGGATCACCCGCTGATCGACAAAACCACCATCGGTCTGAAGGGATCCCCGACCAACATCTTCAAGTCCTTCACTCCACCGAGGAAGGGCGCCGGAATGATTTTGGACGGCTGCGGAAAAGAAACAACAGACGAGCTGGCAGGTATCCTCACCGGCAAGCACATCATCTAAGAAAGGAGAAATATTTATGGCTTACGATAGTGCAGATATTGCTGCTTTCAAGAATGTATGGGTTTTCTGTGAGCAGCGTCAGGGCGTAATGATGCCGACAACTTTTGAGCTGATTTCCGAAGGCCGGAAGTTGGCAGACGAACTGGGAGTAAACCTGTGCGGTATCCTCCTGGGAGAAAACGTAGAAGGAATTGCAAAGGAATTGGGCGGTTACGGTGCCGATCAGGTCATCGTATGCGACAGCCCGCTTCTGAAGAACTACACTACAGATGGATACACCAAAGTCATCTGTGACATGGTAGAAGAATACAAGCCGGAAATCATGCTGTTCGGCGCTTCCAACATCGGAAGAGACCTGGCACCGAGATGTGCCGCAAGACTTCACACCGGTCTGTGCGCAGACTGCACCCACCTGGATGTAGATTTGGGCGGATACATCGACTTCCTGAAGACCGGTTCTTCTCTGGATGTGGAGAACACCAAATTCGAAAGCAAGCTCTTCGATGTAAATACCAATATGAAGATGACCCGTCCGGCATTCGGCGGACATTTGATGGCAACCATCGTGTGCCCGAGATTCCGTCCGGCAATGGCAACGGTTCGTCCGGGCGTTATGAAGAAGAGACCGTTCGACGAAGCAAAAGCAAATGCGGTTGAACTCGTTTATCCGGAATTCAAGCTGGAAGCATCGGATATCGAGACCGAAGTAGTAGATATCGTGAAGGCTGCTAAGAAGATGGTAGACCTGATTGGCGCGGACTTCATCGTATCCGTTGGCCGTGGTATCGCGAAGGATGTAGACGGCGGAATTAAGCTGGCAGAAGAACTGGCAGACCTGCTGGGCGGCGTCGTTGGCGCATCCCGTGCGGTGGTAGATGCCGGCTGGATCGGTGCGGATCATCAGGTTGGTCAGACCGGAAAGACCGTACATCCGAAGGTATACGTAGCACTGGGAATTTCCGGTGCGATTCAGCACAAAGCCGGAATGCAGGATTCGGAATGCATCATCGCTATCAACAAGGCAGACAATGCACCGATTTTCGAAGTGGCAGATTACGGCATCGTTGGCGACCTGTTCAAGGTTGTTCCGCTGCTGATTGACTCCATCAAAGAGGCGAAAGCGCAAGCCTAGCCTGCATAATAACTACCTGCTTGGATTGCCTGCGGCCGATGGCTGCAGGCAATCGCTTGAGCAGAAGGACACCGAATGAAACGCAAAGGAGACCGAGATATGCAAATCGTAGACGGCAAAAAGATCTTTACGATTGTAACGATCAACCCGGGATCCACCTCTACAAAAATCGGGGTATACCGGAACGATCAGAAGGTATTTATAGAGAACATCTATCATACCAAGGAAGAACTGGAGCAGTTCGACTGCGTCCAGTCTCAATTGATGTACCGGGCAAAGCTGGTAGAAAATGCCTGCCGGGTGAATCAGGTGAATTTGGATGATGTGGACTCCTTTGTGGCCCGGGGTGGCGGGATGGCATCCTGTGTTTCCGGCGTGTATTCGGTAAATGATCAGCTGATCTACGACTGTCAGACCGCACGAACCGGTGTCTCCCACCCGGCGATGCTGGCCTGTCAGATTGCCCGTTACCTGGAATCCAGATACGGCGGGAGAGCACTGGTATTCAATCCACCGGATGTGGATGAGTTTCAGGATTTGGCTCGCATCAGCGGAATTAAAGGAATGTATCGGGACAGCCATGTGCACTGTCTGAATCAGAAAGAGGCGGCACATCGATACTGTCTGGAGAAAGGCATTCGATACGAAGATCACAATTTTGTGGTCGCTCATATCGGTGGCGGGGTTTCTTTTACCGCCCATCGAAAAGGAAAGATGATTGACAGCAACGATAATCTGGCGGGAGACGGTCCGATGACGCCGACCAGAGTGGGTTCTTTTCCAACGGTGAAAATCATCAAGATGGCGTATAGCGGAAAGTACACCTACAAACAGATGGAGGAACTGCTTACTCGAAAAGGAGGTCTGTACAGTCACCTTGGAACGGACGATATGCGTGAAATTGTGTGTCGTATCCGGCACGGAGATGAGTATGCAAAGCTGTGCACCGATGCCATGGCGTACCAATTCGGAAAGGCCATCGGATCCTGTGCAGCCGCCTTGCAAGGAAAAGTGGAAGCGATTATTATCACCGGTGGCGTGGCGCATTCAACCTATGTGATCGATCAAATCCGTCCGTACGTGGAATGGATTGCGCCGGTGTGGGTTCTCCCGGGAGAATACGAGTTGGCGGCGCTGGCGAGAGGCGCATGGCAGGCGCTTACCGGGGAAGCGGAAGTGCTGGAGTATACCGGAGATCCGGTGTTCAAGGGATTTCACGCAGCCCGTTACGGCCTATAAAGAAGAAAATATCAACAATAGCGATAAAGCATTCACCCGAAGAAGCATGCAGTTTCTATGGGTGGATGCTTTTTTTCCTTGGAATTACACTTATTATACTGTACAAAATAATACAAGAATTAAACTAGAAGAACTATTTACAACACAAATGGTAAAGAATAAACTATACTGTGGAGAAAAAGAATAGTTACTCTCGGTAGTATTGTTTTTTTCAATGTATTTTTTCTTTATGTTTATTTTTTTACGTATTTTTTCTTTGAGGTGTAACAATGGGGAACAAAATTCTTAGGAGGGCGACCTTATGGTTGCTGGTTTTATTTGCTGTGTTTTGTTTTGCACCATTTTCGTCATCTGCGGACGATGGTTATGATGCACATTTTTTTATTCGGTATGACAGCAGTACGCAGAAGGAGGATGGTACAACGCAGTACAGTCCAAAGCACTACTTCCCGGTAGGTACTACTGCGCCGGATTATGTGTACGGAAACAGCGGAAGTGATTACACTTCTGTGGACGGAAAGGTGCTGACCAAAGTCGCAAACGTGCCCGGTGCAGAAAAGGTAATTACCGGCGGTAACGTGAATCTGTACGATTCTTTCGGTACAGAAGCCAATACGGAAGCACTGCACAAGTATTTCAAGACCGTATACGACAACATCCTTCAGGAACCTTCCAGAGATGTTATTCAGGCATCCATTGAGAAGGCACTGGGAGCCAAATATGCAACGCTGTATGCGAAAGGAGAAATCGACGTCCTGTGGTACGTATCCAAGGCGGAAAGCTCCTATGTTAACGTGGACGGTGTTGTGTACTACGTGAAGACCGGACAGGTCGTAGATAAGCCGGAAACGGACCGCGGTACGGTGGAAATTGATGGTATTAAGAATCTGAAGGGGCGGAATTTCAAGAAGGGAGATTCCTGGAATTTTGCCATTCAGGCGGATACGGACGACGCACCGATGCCGGAAAAGACAACCGCCCGCATTCAATCGGAAGACGGCGCGGTGGAATACTTCACCTTTGGCGAAATTCATTTTACCCGTGCGGATTTGAAGGGATCGAACTCGAAAACCTTTAGATACACGATTACCGAGAGCGGAAGCGTGGCCAACGTAACCAACGATTCTGCATCGCATACGGTAAACGTGACCGTTTCGTATGACCGAAATAAGAGCAAGCTGAGCGCGAAAGCAGAATATCTGAACGGCGGTAAAAGCGGCAGCTCGGCAGAATTCAATAACGAATATCATAAGCCGGTGACCCGCGTTCAGGTAGAGAAGGTTTGGTCAGATTCCAACGACCGGAGCCGGATGCGCCCGGAATCTATTACGATTCACCTTCTCCGAAACGGCGAGGAAATCAAGACCAAGACGGTCACCGAAGCGGACGACTGGAAATGGACGTTCGACAATCTGGATAAGTTCGATGCAAACGATAAAGAATATAAATACACGATAAAAGAAGATACGGTACCGTTCTACACTTCCGCAGAGAGTACGGATGCGGATGGAAATACGGTAATCACCAATACATACAAGCCGGAGAAGCTAGAACTGAAAGGCGATGCCGCACTGAAGGTTACAAAGGTTGTAATCGGAAAGAAATCCACAGAACCGTTCACCTTCAAACTGACTGCAGCGGAAAATTACGGGGATGCGGTGAAGATGCCGGCGAATACGGAAGTGAAGACTTCCGACAGTATTCCGGCAGACGGTGCGGAAACAAAATCCTTCCAGCCGGTGGAAATCACCAAGGCCGGAACATATAAGTTCAAAGTAAAGGAAACGACAACCACAACTGCAGGCGGTTGGAATTACGATAACCGGGAACGCACGCTTACCGTAAAGGTGGCAGACAATAAGGGCCATTTGGAAGTGGTTGACGCAGACAGTACATTGTCCGCAACCGTAACGAATACCTTTACCCCGGCAGTGATGGACGCTGATACCGCCATCACCGGACGCAAGACGCTGGTTGGCCGGAATATGCTGAAGGACGAAGAATTCAACTTCACGCTGAAGGCCGGCGATGCGGCCACTCGGAAGGCTATCGACGAGAAGGATATCGTGCTGGGAAGCACCAATGCAAGGGTAAGCACTTTGGCGGACGGATCCACTACGACCTTCATGTTCGGCAGAGCGGAATTCTCCAAGGAAGGAGAATATACCTTTATCGTAACGGAGAAGGATGGCGGAAAACCGGGAATGAAATACGACACCGAAGGAAAAGTCCTGAAGGTGAAGGTTTCCAAGGAAGATGGCGTCCTGAAAGCGGTTCAGATGAATTCGCCAAGCTGTAAGAACGTCTATGAAGCCGCCGGAGAATACACACCGGCAGGAACCAAGACTCTGCTGAACGAGAATGGAAACAAGCTGTCGGTGAAAGACGGTCAGTTTGAGTTTAACGTATACTATTCCGGTCATGAGGATCGGGAACCGGTGACCACCGGAACCACAGGAAGCGGCAAGGATGCACCGATTCACTTCGGAACCCTGTCCTACACCATCTCCGACCTGGAGAAGCTGGTGGCAAAGGGATATGCGGACAAGAAGGTGCTGGCAAACGGCGCCGAATACAGCATTAACTACGCGGTAACCGAGAAGGAGACGGGCAACAGTGCGCTGCAGCAGAATACGCAGACTCAGACCTTCCGGGTAGTAGTGAAGGATAACGGAACCGGAAAGCTGACCGTGGAATCCGGAACCGGAAAGAAACTGAATTTCGAGAACATATACAAGTCGGATAAGGCAACCGTAAACTTCGAGGGACAGAAAGTACTGGAAGGCCGTAAGCTGAATGCGGATGAGTTCACATTCCATGTGACTTCCGATGATGAAAATGCACCGATGCCGGAGCAGACGGAAGTGAAGAACAAGGCCAACGGCCGGATTAGCTTCGGAACCGTCACCTATGGAAAGGACGATCTGGGCGATGCGACGGAGAAGACCTTTACCTACAAGGTAAAAGAATCCGGAAACCGGCCGGGTGTTGCCAACGACACCGAGACAAAGACCGTAAAGGTAACGGTAAAGGATGACGGAAAGGGCCACATCACAGCAGAGACCGATCCGAAGACGGCACCGCTGTTTACGTTTAACAATACGTACAGCACCACCTCTCAGGAATCCTCTGTCACCGGACAGGTTCAGATCAAGAAGGCTCTTGCCGGACGGTCTATGGAAGAGGGCGAATTCCACTTCGTACTGAAGAACGAGGAGGGAAAGACCCTTGACAATGCTGTCAACGATAAGGATGGAAACATCACCTTCAAGAAGCTGACCTTCAAGAATGTGGGAACTTACAACTACACAGTAGAAGAAGTGGCCGGAAAGGACAGCCACATCACTTACGACGCGACTCCATACAAAGTCAGTGCAGTTGTAACGGATAATCTGGACGGAACATTGAAGGTAACCTGGACCAGCGGAACCGGAGCAATCCTGTTTAAGAACACCTACACGGTGGATCCGACGGATGCGACTCCGAGCGTGGAAAAGAAGATTGCCGGAGGAAATCCGGCGAAGGACAGCACCTTCCGCTTCACCCTCACCGGCAAAGACAATGCGCCGATGCCAAAGGGCAGTGTGGACGGCGAGAAGACGGAAACGATTACAGGGGAAGGACAAACGGACTTCGGAAAGATTACCTTTACCCGGGCCGGAACCTATACCTACAAGGTAACCGAGAAACTTGGCAATGAGGCCAGCTACAATTACGACTCCACCGAATACACCCTGACCTACAAGGTAGCGGATGTACGCGGTGAACTGAAAGCAGAACAGAGCATCACTGCCGGCGGAAAGAGTGCAGACAGCATCGTATTTACCAATGAGTATGCACCGGCGTCCATGGAAGGCGATGCGGCTATTACCGGTACGAAGGAACTGGTGGGACGCAGCATGCAGAAGGACGAGAAGTTCGAGTTCACGCTGAAGGCAGGCGATGAGGCAACTCAGAAGGCCATCGACGAGAAGGATATCGTTCTGGATGACACTAACGCAAGCCTGAGCGGCATGAAGGACGGCGAGAAAGCCACCTTCTCCTTCGGCAGAGCCGAGTTCTCCAAAGAGGGAGAGTACACCTTTACCGTAACGGAGAAGGACGGCGGAAAAGCCGGAATGACCTACGACACCAAGGAAAAGACATTCAAGGTTAAGGTTGCCAAGGTAAACGGCATCATGACGGCGGTTCAGGAAGAGACACCGGCATTCCGAAATACTTACGAGGCAGCCGGAGAGTACACGCCGGAAGGAACGAAGACACTTCTGAGCGAAAAGAAGAACAAGCTGACGATTAAGGCCGGTGAGTTCAAGTTCAGCGTATACTATGCCGGTCATGAAGATCAGAAACCGGTAACCACGGGAGTCACCACAAGCGGCAAGGATGCAGCCATTCATTTCGCCCCCCTGTCCTACACCGTTTCCGATCTGGAGAAGCTGGTGGCGAAGGGTTACGCAGCGAAAACCGCAAAGGATGACGGTGCAGAGTACAGCATCAACTATGTGGTAACCGAGAATGCAGCGGACAACAGTGCCCTGCAGCAGAATACCCAGTCCACACCGTTCCGGGTAGTGGTAAAGGACAATGGCGGCGGAAAGTTATCCGTGGAATCCGGAACCGGAAAGAAGCTGGATTTCGAGAACGAATACAAGTCGGAGAAGGCAGCGGTAAGCTTTGAAGGTCTGAAAGTGTTGGAAGGCCGTAAGCTGAATGCGGATGAGTTCACATTCCATGTGACTTCCGATGATGAAAATGCGCCGATGCCGGAGCAGACGGAAGTGAAGAACAAGGCCAACGGCCGGATTAGCTTTGGAACCGTCACCTATGGCAAGGATGACCTGGGCGACGAGACGGAGAAGACATTTACCTACAAGGTGAAAGAATCCGGAAACCGGCCGGGTGTTGCCAACGACACCGAGACAAAGACCGTAAAGGTAACGGTAAAGGATGACGGAAAGGGCCACATCACAGCAGAGACCGATCCGAAGACGGCACCGCTGTTCGCGTTTAACAACACCTACAGCACCAAGCCGATGGATTCCGCTGTCACCGGTCAGGTTCAGATCAAGAAGGCTCTTGCCGGACGGTCTATGGAAGAGGGCGAATTCCACTTCGTACTGAAGAACGAGGAGGGAAAGACCCTTGACAATGCTGTCAACGATAAGGATGGAAACATCACCTTCAAGAAGCTGACCTTCAAGAATGTGGGAACTTACAACTACACAGTAGAAGAAGTGGCCGGAAACGACCGACACATCACTTACGACGCGACTCCATACAAAGTCAGTGCAGTTGTAACGGATAATCTGGACGGAACATTGAAGGTAACCTGGAAGAGCGGAACCGGAGCAATCCTGTTCAAGAACACCTACACGGTGGATCCGACGGATGCGACTCCGAGCGTGGAAAAGAAGATTGCCGGAGGAAATCCGGCGAAGGACAGCACCTTCCGCTTCACCCTCACCGGCAAAGACAATGCGCCGATGCCGGAAGGAAGCAAGGACGGCAAGAAGTCGACATCTGTTACGGGCGAAGGAAAGGCGGACTTCGGAAAAATTACCTTCGATAAAGCCGGAACCTACACCTACAAGGTGGCAGAGGAGAACGGAAACGAGTCCAGCTACAACTACGACTCCAATGAATACACTCTGATCTACAAGGTAAAAGATGTGAAGGGCGAACTCAAGGCAGAACAGAGTATCACCGCCGGAGACAAGAGTGCAGATGAAATGGTATTTACCAATGAGTATGCACCGGCATCCATGGAAGGCGATGCGGCTATTACCGGTACGAAGGAACTGGTGGGACGCAGCATGCAGAAGGACGAGAAGTTCGAATTCACGCTGAAGGCCGGCGATGAGGCAACTCAGAAGGCCATCGACGAGAAGGATATCGTTCTGGATGACACCAATGCAAGCCTGAGCGGCATGAGAGACGGTCAGAAGTCCACATTCTCCTTCGGCAGAGCCGAGTTCTCCAAAGAGGGAGAGTACACCTTTACCGTAACGGAGAAGGACGGCGGAAAAGCCGGAATGACCTACGACACCAAGGAAAAGACATTCAAGGTTAATGTTGCCAAGGTAAACGGCATCATGACTGCGGTTCAGGAGGAGACTCCAACCTTCAAGAACGTTTACGAAGCATCCGGTGAATTCACACCGGCCGGAACTAAGACTCTGCTGAGCGAGAACGGAAACAAGCTGTCCGTAAAGGATAACCAGTTCAAGTTCAGCGTGTACTACACCGGCCATACGGATGGAGAAGCGGTAACTACGGGAACTACCGGAAACGGCAAGGATGCCGAAATTGGTTTTGGCAAGTTGTCCTACACCATTTCCGACCTGGAGAAGCTGGTGGCAAAGGGATATGCCGACAAGGCAGAGCTGGATAACGGTGCAAGATACTACATCGACTATGTGGTAATCGAAAACGCATCGGAGAACAATGCCCTGCAGGCAAACACCCAGGCGCCGACCTTCCGGGTAGAGGTAACGGATAACGGAGACGGAACCCTGAGGGCAGAATCGGAAGAGGGATCGAAGCTTGCTTTTGAGAACCTGTATAAGTCGGATAAGGCAACGGTTCACTTGAACGGTCAGAAGGTGCTGGAAGGACGCCCTCTGAAGGCGGATGAGTTCACCTTTAACGTGACGTCCGATGAAGAGAACGCACCGATGCCGGAGAAGACGGAAGTGAAGAATGAAGAAGGCGGAAACATCGACTTCGGAACTATCACTTACGGAAAGGACGACCTGGGCGACGCGACGGAGAAGACATTTACCTATCAGGTAAAAGAATCCGGAGAGCAGCCGGGAGTTGCCAACGACACCGGGACAAAGACCGTAAAAGTCACCGTAAAGGATGATGGGAAAGGTCATATCACGGCAGAGACGGAACCGAAGGAAGCACCGCTGTTCGCGTTTAACAACACCTACAGCACCACTTCCAAGGAATCCTCTGTAACGGATACGGTGAAAATCCGGAAGACACTGACCGGCCGGAAACTGAAGAACAAGGAATTCACCTTTGTTCTGAAGGATAAGGACGGAAAGAATGTTGCGGAAGCGAAGAATAATGCCGACGGAAGTATTGCCTTTAAGAGCCTGACCTTCGACGAAGTGGGTACCTACAACTACACCGTCAAGGAAGTAAAGGGCAATGCAAAGCGTGTATCCTATGATGCAAATGCATATCAGGTAACGGCAACGGTTACGGATAACCTGGACGGAACACTGTCCGTAAAATGGTCCACCGGAACCAAGAAGGAAATCCACTTCTATAACCGGTATAAGAAGAAAACAGTCACACCGAATCCGAGCGGAAAGCACGGCGGAAAGGCAGATAACAACAATATCGGGCCGTTCACCGGAGATGACAGCAACGCAGACCTGTATCTGGGTCTGATGGGCGCATCCGCTGCAATCCTCGCAGCGCTGGCCGGAAGCCGGAAGAAGAGAAAACTGTAAAAACAGGCAGATAAGGTAATCTGCTGAGAGCGAAAGAGGCTGCTGCACCGGAAGGTGCGGCAGCTTCTGTTTTTTTTAGCAGCCGGCAGCCGACAATGGAATTATCCCCTTGACAGATACCCCATGGGGGTATATTATATTGGATGTAATGATACCCCATGGGGGTATCCGGAGCCAAAGACCCCACTGAGGAAGGCCCCATTGCGGAAGGCCCTGCTGAGGAATGACTTGCAATCAATAAACGGCAACAGCCGGAAAGGAACCAACATGGATAACGAACACAACGAAATGATAGAGAAATCTAGCGAGCAAACTTGCGAGAACTCCAGCGAGCGCTCTTGCTGCTGCGGGACGAGGCACAAGAAAAGGACGGAAGAGGAGCAGAAGGCGCTGCTTACCCGGCTGCGTCGAATCGAAGGACAGATTCGGGGCTTGGAAAAGATGGTAGAAAACGACGCCTACTGCCCGGATATTTTGGTGCAGTCTTCTGCGGCCACCAGTGCATTGAACAGCTTCAACAAGGTGCTGTTGGGATGCCATATCCGAAGTTGCGTGGCCGAAGACATCCGTTCCGGCAAGGACGAGACTGTGGACGAACTGTGCGAGCTGCTTCAGCGCTTGATGAAGTAGAATAAGGAGGATTATATTTTGGAACAATATATCGTAACGGGAATGACCTGCGCCGCCTGCCAGGCCCACGTGGAAAAAGCCGTGAGCGGCGTGCCGGGGGTGGACCGCGTGAACGTATCGTTGCTGACCCATTCCATGACGGTGGAAGGCGCAGCAGCGCCGGAGTCCGTAATTTCTGCGGTGCAGAATGCGGGCTACGATGCGGAGCTAAAAAAAGAATCCGCCGGGCAGGGACGTCCGGGGATGACCGAGCGTTTTCAGGCCGAGGAGGATGCCCTCCGGGATCGGGAGACCCCGAAGCTCCTTCGCCGGTTAAAACTCTCCATCGGCGTGCTTTTGGTGCTCATGTACATCACCATGGGCCACAATATGCTGGACTGGCCGGTGCCGGAATTTCTGAACCACAACCACATTGGCCTTGGCATTTTGCAGATGTTGCTGGCTCTAATCATCATGACCATCAATCGGGACTTCTTCCGCTCCGGCTTCAAATCCTTGCGGCACGGAGCGCCCAACATGGACACTCTGGTGGCCCTGGGCTCCGGCGTATCCTTTCTATGGTCCCTGTTCATCCTGCTGAAGATGACATATATGATCACCGACGGCACGGATAACATGGCGCTGATGCCGCTGTACCACAACCAGCTGTACTTCGAATCCGCGGCCATGATTTTGGCCCTTATCACCATCGGGAAGACTCTAGAATCCATTTCCAAAGGCCGCACCACCGATGCCCTGAAGAACCTGTTGCAGATGGCGCCAAAGACCGCATTGCTGGAACGAAACGGCGAGCTGCAGGAAGTACCGGTGGATTCGGTACAGATCGGAGACATCTACATTGTAAAATCCGGCGACGCCATTCCGGTGGACGGGGTGGTGCTGGAAGGCACGGCCGCCGTGGACGAATCTCCGCTGACAGGGGAATCCGTACCGGTGGACAAGGCGCCGGGAGATTCCACCTCCGCCGCCACCATCAGCCAATCCGGCTATCTTCGGTGCCGGGCAGCTCGGGTGGGAGAGGATACCACTTTTGCCCAGATTATCCGGTTGGTAAGCGATGCGGCAGGCACGAAAGCCCCGATTGCCCGGATTGCGGATAAAGTCTCCGGAATTTTCGTGCCGGCGGTAATCGGCATCGCTGTCCTGGTCTTCGCTCTTTGGATGCTGCAGGGGGCGGCAGTGTCCCGGGCACTGGAACACGCCATCACCGTTCTGGTAATCTCCTGCCCTTGCGCCCTGGGGCTGGCAACCCCGGTGGCCATCATGGTGGGAAACGGAATGGGCGCCCGGAACGGTATCCTGTTCAAGACTTCGGAGTCACTGGAAAACGCGGGTAAAATCAATATCATCGCCCTGGACAAGACCGGTACCATTACGGAAGGTCGGCCTAAGGTGACGGATCTCCTTCCGGCGGAAGAAATTTCGGAAGAAACGCTTTTGAAATATGCCGCCGCGCTGGAGGAACGCAGCGAGCATCCTCTGGGAAAAGCCATTGTGGAATATGCCGGAGAAAAGGCGGGGGAGACGGAAGTGAAAGATTTCCGAGTACTCCCGGGAAACGGCTTGCAAGGCTCCGTGGATGGCGGTACTATAGTGGGAGGTTCAGAGAAATTTATCCGAAGCCGGATTTCCGTTCCGGAGGAATTCACGAAGGCCTCCGCCCGGTTGGCTGCCTCCGGCAAAACGCCGATTTATTTTACCCGGAATGATGAGATTCTGGGAATTATCGCCGTGGCGGATACGGTGCGGGAGGATTCCCGGGAAGCCATTGCGCAGCTGCGGAACATGGGCGTGGAAGTGGTCATGCTCACCGGCGACAACCGGAACACGGCGGAAGCCATCGGCCGAGATGCGGGCGTGAAGCATGTTATCGCCGGGGTGCTGCCGGAAGGAAAGGAGCAGGTGATTCGCCGGCTTCAGGAGCACGGAACCGTGGCCATGGTAGGGGACGGAATCAACGATGCACCGGCCCTGACCCGAGCGGATATCGGCATTGCTATCGGCGCCGGAACGGATGTGGCGGTGGACTCTGCGGAAGTGGTATTGATGAATTCCCGCCTTTCCGACGTGGCGGCGGCCGTTCGGCTGAGCCGGGCCACCCTTCGGAACATCCACGAAAACCTGTTCTGGGCCTTTGCCTACAACATCCTGCTGATTCCAATGGCAGCGGGGCTGTATTCCGGGATTAGCTTGAACCCAATGTGGGGCGCGGCGGCCATGTCCCTGTCCAGTTTTACGGTGTGCATGAATGCCCTTCGCCTGAACCGTTTCCGGATGCAGGATGCAGGAAAAGATCGACCGCTTCGAAAACAGGCGACATCGATGGAAGAAATCGAATATGAAATGGAATCGTTGTTGAAATCTAATGAAACAGAGGAGGAAAAGGAGATGACAACAGAAGTAAAGATTAAAGGAATGATGTGCGCGCACTGCGAGGCTCACGTGAAGAAGGCACTGGAGGCACTGGATGGCGTGGAGAGCGCGGCACCGGATAAGGATGCCGGCAATGCGGTGCTGACTCTTTCCAAGGATGTATCCGCCGATGCGGTCAAAGCAGCGGTCGAAGATGCGGGATACGAATTTCTGGGAATGACCGAATAAGAGGTGTAATCCTGATTCTCATCGGAATCGAAATTTTCGTAACGGGAATATAGATAAACAGAAAACGGCGCTCCTGACGGGTTCAGGGGCGCCGGATGTTTTTTGCGTTCAATCCGGGGATAGGGTATAATGGGGCATAGTTTCGAAATCAGGAGGAATGGGAAATGACGAATAATACAAAAAAAGAATGGACGCCGGGCAAGCGAATCCGGCACGGATTGATATATGGATTTTGCACGGCACTGCTGGTGCTGGTGCTGGAAGGCGCGCTGCGGGATTACGTGGTGGAAGGGGCGTTCCATCTGAAGATTGGTACCACGGCCGGCGGCCTGGTGCTGGGCGTGCTGATGGCAGCAGTGGAGGAATTCCTCTGCTGGTATTTTCTGTGCCGCAGTGAGAAGCAGCCGGGTTTCGACCGGTATGCCTTCCGGAGCTATCTCCATTCGGGCTTCTGGATTGTCCTGGGCTTTGTGGGACTGCTCTCGGCACTCACCACTTTGGGCGGAGGTGCGGTTCCGGCGGACGTGCGCTGGAACACCATTTTGAGCCCGTTCTTCACCATGGTGATCATGAGCTGCCTGCTGTGGAAGGGGTCTCGGGAAGGCGCGATGATTGTTCCGTGGTTCATCCACGCTTTGTGGCTGTGCCCGCTGCTGATGGTGCTTCCGGGAAATGAAGTTACATCCGATATGGACCGAACCGTGGTGACCTTCGTTCTTGTTTTTACCCCGGTGTTCTACGTGGCGGCGATGGTTCTTTTTATAAGAAACCGAAAGAAGGTACGGGATCCGAAGGAGTACATTCCGGCGGGACACGCCGTTTCCCTGCGGGGCAAGAAGAAGTCCCGAGAAGAGGAACAGCCGGCGCTGAGCCAGGCATTTGCAGAGGCGGCACCGGCGGAATCTGCGGAAGAAGCGGAAGCGGAGGACGCGCCGGATGTTGCGGAGGTGACGGACCGGTATGCGGCAGAAAAAGTGGAAGATCACTACCTATAATATAGAAGAAAGGGAATGCGTATGACGATGCAGGAGCGTAGAGAGTTGGAAGTAAATGAGGTGCTGCACGGGTTTCGGGTGCAGCGGCGGGTGCCTTTGGAGGAGCTGCAGGGAACCCTGATTCAGATGGAGCACGAAACCACCGGGTTGAAGCTGATTTGGCTGGATCGAGCGGAGGAGAACAAGACCTTTGGGATTGCATTCAAGACGCTGCCGTGGAACGACACCGGGGTGTTTCATATTTTGGAACATTCGGTACTGTGCGGGTCGGACCGGTATCCGGTGAAGGAGCCCTTTGTGGAACTGGTGAAGAATTCCCTGAACACATTTCTGAATGCCATGACTTTTCCGGACAAAACCTTGTATCCGGTGGCCAGCAAGAATAACAAGGATTTCATCAATCTGATGCGGGTGTACATGGATGCAGTGCTGCATCCGGCCATCTATCGGAACCCGAACATTTTCCGGCAAGAGGGCTGGCACTACGCCTTCGACGAAGCCGGGACGCCGTCTTACAAGGGCGTAGTGTTCAACGAAATGAAGGGGGCCATGGCCAACGCCGACGAGCTGCTGGAGGATGCCATGTGTCAGGCGATGCTGCCGGATACGCCGTACCGATTCAATTCCGGTGGCGATCCGAAACACATTCCGGATTTGACCTACGAGGATTTCATCCACACCCATCGGAAATTCTATGCACCGTCCAACGCCTACATCTGCCTGGACGGAAATCTGGATATCGACGAAGTGCTGGGCATTCTCCAGGACGAATACCTGAAGGATTTTGGACGGACCGAGCCGGTTCACTTCCCGCCGAAACAGGCGCCGGTGGACGGCGGAAGCCGCACGGTTACCTACGAGATTGCGCCGGATGAGGAGAACGAACCGCGGATGCGGATTGCCTGGGGCGGCGTGATCGGCGATTACGATGACCGGGAGAAGCTGGTGGCCATGCACGTGCTGCACAGCGTCATCGCCCACAACAACCACTCCCCGCTGGTAAAATGCATTCTGGACAGGGGCCTGGCCGAGGACGTAATCGTCTCCGTGATGGATTCGGTGCGGCAGCCCTACGCCCGTATCGAAGTCCGGAATTATGCACCGGAGAATACGGATCTCATCCGCACCTTGATTCACGATGAGCTGAATCGTCTGGTAAAAGAAGGATTAGACCGGGAGGAGCTGGATTCCGCCCTGGCCAATACGGAATTCATCATGCGGGAACGGGATTTCGGATCCTACCCATCGGGCTTAATCTACAGTTTTAACATCCTGGAGAGCTGGCTGTACGGCGGAAAGCCGGAAGCCAACCTGCAGGTGGGAGATATTTTCGAGAAGCTTCGGGAGAAAGCCGATCAAGGGTATTTCGAGGAACTCCTTCGGGCGGTTTATCTGGATAACGATCACCGCTGTGAGGTTATTATGGAACCTTCCCGCAGGGCGGGCGAAGAACGGCGAAAGGCAGAGGAACGGCGACTTCGGGATGAGGAAGCATCCTGGGATTCGGCGGAGAAGGAAACTCTTCAGCGTCAGGAAAGAGAACTGCAGAAATGGCAAGAGGAAACGGATTCGGAGGAGGATCTGCAATGTCTGCCGCACTTGACTTTAGCGGATATTCAGGATATGCCGGAGGATATCCCGACGGAAGTGCGGGACATGGAAGGCACCAAGGTGTTGGTGCACGACATCCCAACCGGCGGAATTCTGTACGTAACGGCATTTTTCGACATTACGGACCGGACCGAAGAAGAGCTGTCTCGGATTTCATTCCTGACGGAAATCCTGGGCAAAATCGCCACCCGACGGTCCACCGCGACGGATCTGCTGAACCGGAGCCGCCTGTACTGCGGAAACATTGATTTTAGCACGGCAACATTCTCGAAGAACAACGACGGAGAATCCTATAAAGCGAAGCTGGTCGCTACTTTCAGCACTTTGCCGAAGAATTTGGAAGCGGCGGTGGCCTTGGTAACGGAAGTGCTGAGTGAAACGCAGCTGTTGGACGAAGAGGCGGTTCGAAATCTGCTGAAGCAGGACCGCGGAGACATGCAGCAGCAGATGGCCATGGCGGGCCATTCCCTGGGACTGCGCCGTCTGACGGCCATGTTCACCGGCGCCGGTGTGGTAAATGAATGCACCGACGGACTGACCTATTACGAGTGGATGAAGAGGCAGGAAGAGAATTGGGACTGGACCTCCTTCCAAAACCTCCTGACCGAGGATCTGCACCGCTGCGTAAACCCGAACAAAATGATGCTGAGCATCACCGGGGGCACGGAGTCCGACGTTCAGACGCTGGTGACGGAGTTCCGGAACGGCTTGCCGTCAGAGGAATTCGAAGGGGCTTCGTCGGAAGCGGAAGGGCAGCCGGCGGTTCGTCCGTGGGGCGCCCGGAAAGAGGGTATCGTAATTCCGGCGGACATCTCCTTCGCCATCCGGGGCGGAGATATTACCAAGTTCGGCGCGCAGTGGAACGGGGAACTCTCCCTGGCGGCACGGATCGTTTCCTACGCCTACCTCTGGAATATCATCCGGGTGCAAGGCGGTGCTTACGGAACCGGCCTGACCGCCGGCGTGTCCGGCCTGACGGCCTGCTACTCCTACCGGGACCCAAAGGGTGCGGAGTCCTTGCAAAAATACGAAACCGTGGGAACCTTCCTGAAGGAGTTCACCGACGCCGATCCGGACCTTACCGGATTCATCATCGGGGCGGTGTCCGAGTCCTCTCGCGTACTGACGCCGCGCCTCAAAGGAAACGGGGCGGACAGCATGTACCTCAGCGGGCGGACCTACGAGGACCGCTGTACCGAGCGGCGGCGGGTGCTGAATTCCACGCCGGAGAAGCTGGCGAAGTATGCGGAACCCCTGGCAAAAGCCATCGCCGAAGGGGGCATCGTGCTGGTGGGCGGAAAGAACCAGCTGGAAGCCTACGGCGAGCTGGACCGGGTGATTACGGTATAGAAATAAGATTGAAAAGAGAGAAATAGATGAACTAAAGGGGGTATGACCATGAGAAAAACGAAAATAATCTGCACCATCGGACCGGCCAGCGAGTCGGAAGCTGTTTTTACCCAGATGTGTAAAGCGGGACTGAACGTGGCTCGGCTGAACTTCTCCCACGGAAATCACGAGGAACATCTGAAGCGGATCCGGACGATTCGGAAGGTTCGGGAGGAGCTGAAGCTTCCGATTCCAATCATGCTGGACACCAAGGGACCGGAGTACCGTATCGGCGTGTTCAAGGATCATCGGGTTACCCTGGCGGATGGGCAGGATTTCACCTTCACCACGGAGGATATCGAGGGGGATGAGACTCGAGTTTCCGTAAGTTACAAGGGATTCGCCAAAGATCTCCGGAAGGGCGATCGGGTGCTGGTGAACAACGGCCTGGTGGTGTGCACGGTAAAAGAAATTAACGGCAATGACGTGCTGTGCCGGGTGGATATCGGTGGCGAGCTGTCCGACCGGAAGAGCATGAATTTCCCGGGCCGGCTGATGAGCAATGCGTTCCTCAGCGAACAGGATAAGAAGGATTTGCTGTTCGGCATCGAGCAGGACGTGGATTACGTGGCGGCGTCCTTTATGTCCACCAAAGAAGATGCACTGGAGATGCGGAATTTCTTGGATGAGAACGGCGGTCAGGACATCGATATCATCGCGAAAATCGAGAACCAATCCGGCGTGGACAATGTGGAAGCGATTTCGGAAGTGGTGGACGGCATCATGGTGGCCCGGGGGGATCTGGGTGTGGAGATTCCCTTTGTGGAAGTTCCGGCGATTCAGAAGCAAATCGTCTCCAAGTGCCGGATGCTGGGAAAAAGAGTTATCGTGGCAACGGAAATGCTGGAATCCATGATTCACAACATTCGTCCGACCCGGGCGGAGATTTCCGATGTGGCCAACGCGGTGTACGAGGGAGCTTCGGCGGTGATGCTGTCGGGAGAAAGTGCCGCCGGAAAATATCCGGTGGACGCGGTTCGCACCATGGCGGAAGTGGCGGAATATACGGAAGAAAAAATCGATTACCGGAATCGGTTCCGCAAAACAGATTTCACCACGAAGAATATTCTGGACGCCATTTCCCACTCCGCCTGCCAGATGGCCATCGATGTGGAAGCGAAGTGCGTGATTGTCAGCTCCGTCAGCGGACTTACCGCGCGGATGGTAAGCCGTTTCCGAAATGCGGTGCCGATTATCGGAACCACCATTCGCCCGAAGGTATACCGGAAGCTGGCCCTTTCCTGGGGCGTCATTCCGGTGCTCTGTGAGGAATACGAATCCATGGACGTGCTGTTCTTCCATGCCATGAAGGAAGCCACCCGGATTCTGAACCTGGAAGTGGGGGACAACGTAATCATGATGGGCGGAAAGCTCAGCGGTATCACCGGAAATACCAATATGATTAAGTTCGAGACCATTAAGCGGATCTACGAATAGAAAAGCTAAAACCCTGCACGGTCAGCAATCACTTGATGCTGACCGTGCAGGGTTTTTTATTGAAGGAAGAATGCGGCGGGTCGGCGGGCCAGGTTCGCGCCCGCCTGCCCGCAAAGCCAATGAACTCGGTTTTCGAGCGCGAACCCCGGGGCGAAAAAAGCAGAAAAGCCGGCCCGGCGGCCGATCCGGTTCGCGCCCGCTTGCCCGCAAAGCCAATGAATTCGGTTTCCGAGCGCGAACCCCGGGGCGAAAAAAGCAGAAAAGCCGGCCCGGCGGCCGATCAGGTTCGCGCCCGCCTGCCCGCAAAGCCAATGAATTCGGTTTCCGAGCGCGAACCCCGGGGCGAAAAAAGCAGAAAAGCCGGCCCGGCGGCCGATCCGGTTCGCGCCTGCCTGCCCGCAAAGCCAATGAATTCGGTTTCTGAGCGCGAACCCCGGGGCGAAAAAAGCAGAAAAGCCGGCCCGGCGGCCGATCCGGTTCGCGCCTGCCTGCCCGCAAAGCCAATGAATTCGGTTTCCGAGCGCGAACCCCGGGGCGAAAAAAGCAGAAAAGCCGGCCCGGAGGCCGATCCGGTTCGCGCCCGCTTGCCCGCAAAGCCAATGAACTCGGTTTTCGAGCGCGAACCCCGGGGCGAAAAAAGCAGAAAAGCCGGCCCGGCGGCCGATCAGGTCCGCGCCCGCCTGCCCGCAAAGCCAATGAACTCGGTTTTCGAGCGCGAACCCCGGGGCGAAAAAAGCAGAAAAGCCGGCCCGGCGGCCGATCCGGTTCGCGCCCGCTTGCCCGCAAAGCCAATGAACTCGGTTTCCGAGCGCGAACCTCGGGGCGAAAAAAGCAGAAAAGCCGGCCCGGCGGCCGATCCGGTTCGCGCCTGCCTGCCCGCAAAGCCAATGAACTCGGTTTCCGAGCGCGAACCCCGGGGCGAAAAAAGCAGAAAAGCCGGCCCGGCGGCCGATCCGGTTCGCGCTCGCTTGCCCGCAAAGCCAATGAATTCGGTTTTCGAGCGCGAACCCCGGGCCGAAAAAAGCAGAAAAGCCGGCCCGGCGGCCGATCCGGTTCGCGCCCGCTTGCCCGCAAAGCCAATGAACTCGGTTTCCGAGCGCGAACCCCGGGGCGGGAGTACCCAAGATTCTTTTCTTAAGAAATCTTAAGAAACTTTTTTTGTATAGCAATGTTATTTTAATTTCTAGATGGTACAATTATGAAAATGAATGAAAGAAAGTGGTGTTCTGTGTATAAAGCGGAGGGCGGAGCGATGAGAAGATATATTGAGATTATTATCGGGTGTGCACTTGTTGGAATTTCGATATTGGTGCAAATGCGATACATTCAGGCAATAAAAAAATATGATTGAAAAACCTATGGGAATACATATCACCTACTTTGCATAAGTTTGCTTTCCGAACTTCCGATAATTTGGATGTACCGGAATTCTATTGCGGCAAACCAACAGGAAATCACCGGGATTGTTCGTGCCCTTATTTTTATTTTGGTTGTGCAAACGCTTCTTAGCGCAGTACTCAGTTTTACTTATCGGAAAAAGAAGTAATCGGTTATTTCAGAGAGGATTAGAATTGACGACGAAAAGGGGCAGAGGAAGCATTCGTCGTCAATTCTTTCTCCTTTGGAATTATGATGAGAAGAAGAGATGCACGAAGGCCCACGCCCCTTCGTGCATCTCTTTTCATCTGAACGCGGCCCGGATGCGGTGCGCCCCGATTCAATTCGCTCGTGTACTTGGGTGCAGGCTTTGCTGCGGGTTCGGCGCACCTCTAATTCGGGCCGCTTGCCGGGAAGTGGTGGAAAAGTGATGCAGGAACGCTCCGAAAAGAGGTTCCTGCATCACTTTTTAGGAAGCGCCGGGCGGTCAGCCCATCCGACCCTAGAGACGTGGTGCCCCGCGACGAAGGAACAAGGGTTAGCGGGGAGCGGAGCACCACGCCCAACTTGCCGGCGCCCCATCCGGCCCTAGAGACGTGGTGCCCCACGACGAAGGAACAAGGGTTAGCGGGGAGTAAAGCACCACGCCCAACTTGCCGGAGGCCCATCCGACCCTAGAGACGTGGTGCCCCGCGACGAAGGAACAAGGGTTAGCGAGGAGTAAAGCACCACGCCCAACTTGCCGGAGGCCCATCCGACCCTAGAGACGTGGTGCCCCGCGACGAAGGAACAAGGGTTCGCGGGGAGCGGAGCACCACGCCCAACTTGCCGGCGCCCCATCCGACCCTAGAGACGTGGTGCCCCGCGACGAAGGAACAAGGGTTTGCGGGGAGCGGAGCACCACGCCCAACTTGCCGGCGCCCCATCCGCCCCTAGAGACGTGGTGCCCCGCGACGAAGGAACAAGGGTTAGCGAGGAGTAAAGCACCACGCCCAACTTGCCGGAGGCCCATCCGACCCTAGAGACGTGGTGCCCCGCGACGAAGGAACAAGGGTTCGCGGGGAGCGGAGCACCACGCCCAACTTGCCGGAGGCCCCAGCAGGCCCGCTCCCCGCCCGGCTGCAATAGCAAAGCCGGTAAATCAAAAAATCGGGAGTTGCCCGCGGACAGCTCCCGATTTTTATCTGCATTTGTAATCCTGATTTTTAATCCTGCGGCTGTGCAGGATTCTTTCCCTTCGTGAACCCTTATTTTACCAGGGTATAGGTAACCTTTACGGTTTCGCCGTCGTCCGGAAGGTTTGCCGGCTTGTATTCGATCATCATCGGGGTGTCGAATCCGGAAGTGATTCCCATGTAGCATCCGCCGAAGCAGGTGATGCACCCGGTCTTTGCGCTGCGCTGGTTTTCCAGGTTTCCGGAGAATCCTATTTCGTAGCTTCCGTCATATGCCTTGCCCTTGTAGGTAGGATCGGTGATGACATCCTTCAGGTCGTAGTCCTTGCCGCCCCAGGAAACGGTCACCTTGAACTTCGCGAAATCAGAGTGGCCGGTGCCTTCCTTCAGCAGGTCCTCGATGGACTGATCTTCGCCGAACTCGGTATCCGTGTCGTTCCAAACTTTCTCGCCGGCAACTTCGGTCAGTGCCTTGTAGAAATCATCGGTGGTTACGGCGGTGTTCAGGATGGACTTCTTTGCCATGGATCCGTCCTTGTTTACGATGAACCAGTGCTTCGGGCTCTTTACCGCACCGTTTACCACGCAGTCGATGGATACGGTTCCGGCATCCTTATCGACGGTCGCCTCGGTGCTTGCTTTCTCGGACGCTTCTTTCGACTTCTCGGACTTGCTGCCGCAAGCGCTCAGTGAGAACATTGCAATCAGCGCGATGAGAAGAATCGGTAAAAACTTTTTCATCTTTTTCATATTATCCCTCCAAAGTAATTCCTTAAAAGATTCATAATTAACTTTCATCAATATAATATAACGAGAGAAAGAAGTCAAGGCGACCACCCGGCGAAGGGAGAGGAGCTGACGCCATAGAGGCGGATGAACCAATTGACAACCTTTTTGGTATGTGATAAATTTAAAGATAACTTAAAAAGGTTTTACGCGATTCAGGTGCCGGCCGTTTCCGATACAAATGGGAAACCGGGGCCGGTGAAAAGGGAATCCGGTGAGAATCCGGAGCGAAGCCGTCACTGTGTTAGGGAGTGAATCCGCAGCATCACTGGAAAAGTCCGGGAAGAGCGGAGGAGCGATAATCGAAGTCAGGAGACCTGCCTGAGTCGGGGATAGGGATTTGCGGTACTCGAATCCGATTCCGGGCAGAACAGCGAAGCACTCTTCCAAAGCAGGGACTACAAACGCTTTGAAGAGCGGCTTTTTCGGTATGTTCTTTTGAAAACGCCCCCGGAGACAGAGGAGGGAAGGGCTGCATGTTCGGCAGCCTTTTTGTGTATCCAAATCACTGAGGGAAAAGGAGATTTAAGATGAAAAAGAAAATGCTGTGGGTGCTTCTGGCCACAGTGACCTGTGCGCTGGCACTGACGGGATGCGGCAAATCCGATCAGGACAAGGCGGATGAAGTGGCGGAGAAAATCGATGCCATCTATGTGCAGAATTGGACGGAAGACACGGAGAAGCAGTGCAAAGAAGCCAAAGATGCTTGGGATGCATTGACTGAGGATCAGAAGAAAATGGTCAAGGGAGAGAATGCGGACCCGGATTATTTTGGCAAGGATACGGGGGATGCGTCCAAGGACGATCCGCTGAACGAGAACAAGATTGGAGACAAGGAAATTCTGGTGGTCAGCTTCGGAACCTCCTTTAACGACAGCCGTGCCAAGGATGTAGGCGGCGTGGAGAAGGCCATTCAGAAGGCGTATCCGGACTGGTCCGTTCGCCGGGCGTTTACCGCGCAGATCATCATCAACCACGTGCTGGCCAGAGACGGCGAGAGCATCGATAACGTGAATCAAGCGCTGGAGCGGGCGGTACGAAACGAGGTAAAAGAGTTGGTAATTCAGCCGACCCACCTGATGCACGGTGCGGAATACGACGAGCTGATGGATTCCGTGAAAGAGTATAAGGGCAAGATCAAATCCATCAAGGTTGCGGAGCCGCTTCTGGGTGAAGTGGGCAAGGATGCTTCTAGCGTAAACGCCGACAAGGCAGCCGTTGCGCAGTACATTACAGCGGAGGCGGTAAAAAAAGCCGGATTCGGAAGCCCGGAGGATGCCGCAGCGTCCGGCACGGCGTTCGTGTTCATGGGGCACGGAACCTCCCACACCGCAAAGATTTCCTACAGCCAGATGCAGAAGCAGATGGAGGATCTGGGATATTCCAACGTATTTATCGGAACGGTAGAAGGAGAACCGGAAGATACATCTGCCGAAGCGGTAATCAAAAAGGTAAAGAAGGCCGGATACAAGAAGGTCATTCTCCGTCCGCTGATGGTAGTAGCCGGCGATCACGCCAACAACGATATGGCGGGTGAGGAAGAAGATTCCTGGAAGAGCCAATTCGATGCATCCGGTGCGTTCAAATCCGTCACCTGTCAGATTGAGGGTCTGGGCCGGATCGACAGCGTGCAGCAGCTGTACGTGAAACACGTGGCGGAGGCCATGAACAAGTAGCATAAACCGTATTGAAATTTACAATAATTCACATGCGTCGAATCGAAAATTAGAATGAGGAGAACCATATATTAATGAAGAGAATTGAAATGACAAAGAAGAGCAAGTTATGGCTGATTGCAGCGCTGTCCGCCATCATGATTTTCACCCTGGCAGCCTGCGGCGGCTCCGACAAGAATTCCTCCGGCCTGGAGGACGGTACCTACACCGCGGAGTTCACCACGGACAGCCGCATGTTCCACGTAAATGAGACCAAAGACGACAAGGGCACCCTGACGGTAAAGGACGGAAAGATGACCATTCACGTGACGCTGGCCTCCACCCATATCGTGAACCTGTATCCGGGAACTGCAGCAGAGGCTAAGAAGCAGGATAAGGACGACCTGCTGCAGCCGACGACGGAGAAGGTGAAGTACGATGACGGAACCACCGAAGAAGCCTACGCCTTCGATGTTCCGGTGCCGGAAATCGACAAGGAATTCGACTGCGCCCTGATCGGCACAAAGGGAAAGTGGTACGACCACAAGGTAAAGGTCACCAATCCGGTGAAAGAAGATAAATAGAGATGAACAGGATGCAGTTGAGACGAGGTTTTTCCGGAATTCGGGGGCTGGTTCTTCTGCTGATTCTTGCCGCAATGCTTTCCGGATGCAGCTTGTCCGGTGCCGGCAGCGAGAAGGCACAATCCTGTGAAGTGACGATGACAGGGGGTTCCGGGCGCGCCAGCGTGGAATCCCCTGCTGACGTTACGGAGAAGAACGGTACGCACCGAGTGAGACTGGTGTGGAGCAGCTCCTACTACGACTACATGGTGGTGGACGGTCGGAAGTACATGAACGAGGCGAAGGCGGGGGAGAATTCTGTTTTTACCATCCCCTTCGAGGAATACGATGAAGCGTTCGAGGTAATCGGGGACACCACCGCCATGAGCGAACCTCACGAGATCAAATACCGGATTACGGTGCACGCCCCGGGAACGTCCTCCGGCAAAAACAAATCCGCCGAGGCAAAGACTGCCGGCTCCGATGGGGTGAAGCGGGGGGATATCACCGAAGCGCCGGAAATTTCCGGCCTGAAGTACCGGGGCCGGGAGAAGCTGGAAGCGGCCAAGGAATTCACCCTGGACCGGTACGAAAAGGACGGAAAGACCTACACCCTGCTCACTTTGGGGGCCAAGGATCTGTTTCTCCTGATTCCGGAAGGGGCGAAGGCGCCGAAGAATTTGTCCAAGAACATCACGCCGCTGTCGCTGCCGCTGCAGAACACCTATGTGGTGTCCACGGCGGCCATGGATCCCATCCGCCAGGTTGGCGGCTTGACCGGCGTAGGGTACACGGGAACCCGGGCAAACGGATGGCACGTGAAGGGAATCGCCAAGATGGTGCAGTCCGGGAAGATTCAATATGCCGGCCGGTACAGCGCACCGGACTACGAACTTCTTCGGGGAAAGGGCTGCGATCTGGCCATCGAAAATACCATGATCTACCATTCGCCGGCGGCGAAGGAGAAGCTGGAATCCCTGGGCATTCCGGTGATGGTGGAGCGGTCCAGCTACGAGAAGAGCCCGCTGGGCCGGCTGGAATGGGTGAAGCTGTACGGAGCGCTGTACGGCAAATCCCAAGCCGCGGAAGCTTTTTTTGAAAAGGAAGCGGCCCGCGTCCGCAAGTTGTCGGAGAAGGAGCGCACCGACAAAACCGTGGCGGTGTTCGCCGTGAACTCCGGCGGAAGCGTAACGGTACGAGCATCGGGGGATTACCTCTCCGCCATGATCCGTCAGTCCGGGGGAAAATACCTGGCGGCGGAAAAGGCGTCGGAGGAGTCCATGCGGTCCACCTTGAACATTCAGATGGAGGATTTTTACCGCATCGCTAAGAGTGCGGATGTGCTGATCTACAACAGCACCATCGAGGAACCCATCGACACCGTGGGGCAGCTGAAGAAGAAATCCCCGCTGCTGAAGAAATTCAAAGCGGTTCGGGAAGGACGGGTCTACTGCCTGCCGCCGGGATTCTTCCAGAACAGCACCAAAGCCGCGGATTTTATGGAAGATATGAATCAGGTGCTGAAGGGGGAGGACCGTTCCCTCAAGGTGCTGAAGAAACTGAAGAAATAACGGAAAGGAGTCTGCGTGAAAAGGGATAAAACATCCGGAACGAGGTACGTTTCGGCTTTGGCGGGATTGGCTGTTCTGCTGTTTTTACTGGCAGTGCTGAATCTCTGCCTGGGGAGCAGCGCCATCTCCCTCCGGGAAATCGGGCATCTCCTACGGGGAAGCGGGGAGAGCACCGCATATGACATCGTGTACAATATTCGCCTTCCGCGGATTCTCGCCGGAATTCTGCTGGGAGGCGCCCTTTCCATATCCGGATATCTGCTGCAGATCTTTTTCGCCAACCCCATCGCCGGACCCTACGTGCTGGGCATTTCCTCCGGGGCGAAGCTGACGGTGGCGCTGGCCATGGTCTTCCTGCTGGGGAAGGGCATCACCCTCAGCGCATTGGGAATGACGCTGACCGCCTTTCTGGGATCCCTGCTGGTGATGGGATTCGTATTGCTGCTTTCGGGAAAAATAAAGAACATGTCCCTGCTGGTGGTGGCCGGGGTAATGGTGGGTTACATCTGCTCCGCGGTGACGGATTTCGTGGTTACCTTTGCGGACGATTCCAATATCGTGAACCTGCACAACTGGTCCATGGGCAGCCTGTCGGGCATCCAATGGTCCGGCGTGCGCTTGTCTGCCACCTTGATTATGTTGGGAGTTCTGGCGGCATTCTTCCTGTCCAAGCCCATGGGAGCCTACCGGCTGGGGGAAACCTACGCCCGGAGCATGGGAGTGAACATCCGTGGGCTGCGCATCGCCCTGATTCTGATTTCCAGCTTGCTCTCCGGAGTGGTGACTGCTTTTGCGGGCCCCATTTCCTTTGTGGGAATCGCGGTGCCCCACTTGATTCGGGGATGGATCCGTTCCGACGAGCCCATCCGGATGATTCCCGCCTGCTTCCTGGGAGGCAGCGTGGTGACTCTGATGTGCGACGGCATCGCCCGCACCCTGTTCGCACCCACGGAGCTGAGCATCAGCTCGGTGACTGCCGTATTTCTGGTGCCGGTGGTGCTCACCATGATGGTACGGCGAAAGGGGGGACGCCCATGAGTACGGAACTGAAGACCCGCATCCTGGATGCGGGATACGACGGGAAAATCGTTATAGGAGATGTAAACCTTCAGGTGAAGCCCGGAGAAGTGCTGGCCCTGATCGGCCCCAACGGGGCGGGAAAATCCACCCTGCTTCGCACGGTGACTTCCCAGCTTCCGGAAATTCACGGCACGGTATTTCTCAGTGAGAAGCGAATTCAGGAAATCGAACGGACGGAACTGGCCCGGAAGATGGCGCTGGTTACCACGGAGCGGCCCCGGCCGGAATGGATGACCTGCCGGGAGATGGTGGCTGCGGGACGCTACCCGTACACCGGGAAGCTGGGCATCCTTTCGGACGCCGATTGGCAGATTGCGGAGGAAGCCCTTCGGATTGTGCAAGGGGAAGCCTTTGGGGATGCGGATTACAACCGAATCAGCGACGGGCAGCGGCAGCGGATTATGCTGGCCCGGGCCCTGTGCCAGGAGCCGGAAGTTCTGGTTCTGGATGAACCCACGTCCTTTCTGGACATCCAGTTCAAGATGGATCTCCTCTCGGTGATTCGGCGAATTGCGAAGCAGAAGAAAATCGGGGTGATTCTCTCCATGCACGAGCTGGAGTTCGTTCCGGCCGTGGCGGACCGAGTGGCATGCATCGGCGGCGGCCGGGTGGCCTGCCTCGGGACACCGGAAGAGGTGATCACCGGGAGGAATCTGGAACAGTTCTTTGGGCTGCAAAAGGATGCCGGGGAAGAAGTGGCCCGGGGAATTCACGAATACGCACAAGCACTTCGGAAATGGATTAGATAGATGGCAAAAGTAATTATGGTACAGGGCACCATGTCCAACGCGGGGAAAAGCCTGCTGGCCGGCGGGCTGTGCCGGGTATTCCGGCAGGACGGTTTTCGGGTGGCGCCCTTTAAATCCCAGAATATGGCGCTGAACTCCTTTGTGACGAAGGAGGGCCTGGAGATGGGACGAGCTCAGGTGATGCAGGCGGAATGCGCCGACATCGAGCCCTCGGTATACATGAATCCCATTTTGTTAAAACCCACCAATGACATCGGATCTCAGGTTATCGTCAACGGGGAGGTGCTTCGGGACATGCCGGCCCGGGAATATTTTCGCTACAAAACCCGGCTCATTCCGGATATCCGGAAGGCCTTTCAAAAGCTGGCCGCGGAGAACGACATCATCGTCATCGAGGGCGCCGGAAGCCCGGCGGAAATCAATCTCAAGGAAAACGATATCGTGAACATGGGACTGGCGAACATGGTGGACGCACCGGTAATCCTGGTGGGAGATATCGACCGGGGCGGCGTGTTTGCCCAGCTTTACGGAACGGTAATGCTGCTGCCTCCGCAGGAACAGCAGCGAATCAAAGGTATGGTTATCAACAAATTCCGAGGGGATGTCACACTTCTGGATTCCGGCATTCAAATGCTGGAGGAGAAGACGGGCATCCCGGTGATCGGCACGGTGCCCTATTGCCCGTTGAACATCGACGACGAGGACAGCCTCAGCACTCGATTTGAGGGAACGGCGCCGAGCTTGGTGAACATCGGGGTTATTCGGCTGCCGCGCATTTCTAATTTTACGGATATATCGCCCTTTGAAATGGTGCCGGGGGTAGGGATTCGCTACATTACGCGACCGGAAGAGCTGGCGGGATTGGACATGGTCATCCTGCCCGGAACCAAGAACACCATCGGGGATCTGCGCTGGCTTTGGGAGACGGAGCTGGCGGAGACCGTTCAACGGATGGCGGCGCGGGTGCCGGTGTTCGGCATTTGCGGCGGATACCAGATGCTGGGACGGATGGTTTCGGACCCGGATTCGGTGGAAGAGGGCGGAAGTCTAAAGGGACTGGGCCTTCTCCCCGGGGAGACGGTGCTGAAACGGCAGAAGAACCGACGGCAGGTAAGAGGACGACTTTCCCTTCGCACCGGAATTCTGGGCATGCCGGAGGATACGGAATACCGGGGATACGAGATTCACATGGGAGAGACCCGAAACGAGGGGGGCGAGGCGCTGACCTGCCGGGCGGACGGTGAAGTGAACGGCCTTCAGCAGGGGAATGTGTACGGAACCTACGTCCATGGAATTTTCGATACCGGCAATGTGGCGGAGCAGATCTGCCGGACGTTGGCGGCAAAAAAAGGCGTGGTTTTACCGGAGAATTCCGGGGAGAGCTTTCGGCAGCGCCGGGAGAAGGAGTACGATCGACTGGCGGACCTGGTGCGGGAAAGCCTGGATATGGAGAGGATTTACGGCATGCTGCGGGAGGCGGCGTGGCGCGACGAATAGGAAGGAAACGGGAGAGATGAAGGAGATTCAGTTGGAATACGTGCTTCCGGGGAATATTGAGAAGCGGAGTTTTGAGATTATCCGGGAGGAGCTTCGGGAGCGGGGCATTTGGCTTCCTGCAGATCAGGATCCGGTGACGCGGCGGGTGATTCACACTACGGCGGATTTCGACTACGCGGAAACCATGACCTACTCTCCGGATGCGCTGGACACCGCCTACCGGGTGCTGCGGTCCGGCGGGGATATCGTGACGGATACCAATATGACCCGGTCGGGCATCAACAAGAAATTTCTCCGCACGCTGGGAGGCGAAGTGCACTGTTTTATGGCGGAGCCGGATGTGGCGGCGGAAGCCAAGGAGCGGGGCGTGACCCGGGCGACAGTGAGCATGGAGCGGGCCTCGAAGCTGACCAAGCCCCTGATCGTGGCGGTGGGAAATGCGCCCACGGCGCTGGTATCCCTGCATGAAATCATGGAGAACACGGGCTGGCGGCCGGAGCTGATCATCGGCGTGCCGGTGGGTTTCGTGAACGTGGTGCCGGCCAAGGAACTGATTCTCCGGTCCGGCGTGCCCTGCATCATCAATCGGGGCCGGAAGGGGGGCAGCAATGTGGCGGCGGCCATCTGCAATGCTCTGCTGTATCAGATTCGGGACGGAAAAGTGCCGGAAAGGAAATAGACCATGGATTCAAAGAAGGAGCTTCGAAAGGGGTTTACCACCGGGAGCTGCGGAGCCGCGGCGGCAAAAGCGGCGCTGTACATGCTTCTCACCGGCAGCGTGAAGGACGAAATTGAAATCATCACCCCCGGAGGCGCGGTGTTCCGGACCGAGGTAAAAGATATTTTTCGGGGAGAAAACCGGGTGCGGTGCGCCGTGGTAAAGGACGGCGGGGACGATCCGGACGTGACCACGGGACTTCACGTGACGGCGGAGGTGCGTGCCGAAGAGCGGACCGACGGCGACTTGGAAATCCAAATTGAGGGCGGCCCGGGCGTGGGCCGAGTGACCCTTCCCGGTCTGGATCAGCCCGTAGGCAATGCGGCCATCAACCGGGTGCCTCGGCAGATGATTGAAAAGGAGCTTTCGGAAGTGGCGGAGCTGCTGGATTTTCGGGGCCGGATCCGGGTGATTCTCTCCGTACCCGGCGGCGAGGCGGCCGCGGAACGGACCTTCAACCCGCGGCTGGGCATCGAAGGCGGAATCTCCATCCTGGGCACTACGGGGATTGTGGAACCTATGAGCACCCGGGCGATTCTGGACACCATTCGGGTGGAGCTGAACCAGCGGAAGGCGCTGGGCGACCGGATTGCCGCCGTCTCTCCGGGAAATTACGGACTGAATTTCATGAAGGAAACCTACGGCTACGACCTGAACCGCAGCGTGAAGTGCAGCAACTACGTGGGGGATACGGTGGACATGGTTCGGGAGATGGACTTTCGGGGCATGCTCCTCACCGGCCACATCGGCAAGCTGATTAAGGTGAGCGGCGGCATCATGAATACCCATTCCAAGGAAGGGGATGCCCGGATGGAGCTGCTGGCCGCCGGAGTGATTCGCGCCGGCGGAAGCATGGACACCCTGCGGGGTATTCTGAACTGCCGGGTGACGGAGGAGGCGCTGAGCATCATTCAGGCGGAATCGCCGGCGCTGCTTCGAACGAGCATGGAATCGGTGATGGACCGGATTCTGTACTATCTGAGGAAACGGGGCGGAGAGGAACTTCCGGTGGAGTGCATACTGTACTCCAATGAATTCGGCTTGCTGGCGGCGTCACCGGGAGCGATGGATATGCTGGAGAAATTAAGGAAAGGATAAGGGAGCGATGGTATATTTCGTAGGTGCCGGCTGCGGTGCGGCGGATTTGATAACGGTACGGGGAATGCGGCTGATTCAGCGGGCGGATGTGCTGATCTACGCCGGGTCGCTGGTGAATCCGGAGCTTCTGGAATATGCGGATTCCGGCTGTGAGATTCACAACAGCGCCGAGATGACCCTGGATGACATCATTTCGGTGATGGTGCAGGCAGAGGAAGCGGGAAAGACGGTGGTGCGGCTGCATACCGGAGAACCCAGCATTTACGGCGCGGTGCAGGAGCAGATGCGGCAGCTGGATGCTCGGAACATCAAGTATGAAAGCTGTCCCGGCGTCAGCGCCTGCTTTGGGGCGGCGGCATCTCTGAACCTGGAATACACCCAGCCGCAGGTGTCCCAGTCCCTGATCATCACCCGGATGGAGGGGCGAACCAAGGTGCCGGAAAGGGAACAGATCGAATCCTTTGCGGCCCACCGCACCAGCATGGCCATCTATCTCAGCACCGGAATGATGGCGGAACTGTCCCGGCGGCTGATGGCGGGAGGATATCCGAAGGACACGCCGGCGGCCATCGTGTACAAAGCCACCTGGCCGGAGGAAGAGAAGTACATCTGCACCGTGGAGACCCTGGCAAAGACCGCCGAGGAACACGGCATCCGAAATCTGGCGGTGGTCCTGGTGGGGGATGTGATTGCCAAAAGCGGCTATGCGGATTCCCGGCTGTATGCGCCGGAATTCGAAACCGCCTACCGGAAGGCGGTGCAGCCATGATGGGGAAGCGATACATCCGAATCGCCTGCTTTACCCCTCGGGGGCGGGAGCTGGCGGAGCGCTTGATGGCGAACTGGACGGAGTACATCCCCCTCTGGCGTCGCCGGGAGGAATCCCCGGAAGAATGGGCGGCAGAGGGCTTTCGCATGCACCAGCCCCTGCTCTTCGTGGGGGCGGCGGGGATTGCCATCCGAACGGTGGCGCCCCTGGTGAAGGATAAGCTGCAGGACAGCCCGGTGCTGGTGATGGACGAGGGGGGGCGGCACATCATACCGCTTCTGTCCGGACACATGGGCGGCGCCAACGCCCTGGCCCGGGACATCGGAGCGCGCATCGGGGCGGATCCGGCCATCACCACCGCAACGGACGTGAACGGATGTTTTGCCATCGATGATTTCGCCCGGCGGAACGGGCTTCGCATCGGGAACCGGGAAGCCATCCGCCGGGTGTCCGGGAAGCTGCTTTCGGGGGAAAAAATCCTTCTTCGAAGTACCGTGCCGGCGGAATTTTCCGGGAGGGTGCCGGAGAACGTGGTGCTTCGGCAACGGAGCGACGGGACGGCCGAAGATACCGGCATCCCGGATGGGATTATCGGCTTTCCGGAGACGGAGGCGCCGAAAGAATGTCTGACCCTGATCCCCCGGAAACTGGTGATTGGAATGGGCTGCCGAAAAGGGGTGCCCTTTGAGAAGCTGAAGGAGTTCTTGGAATGCGTGCTGGAAGAAGAAGGGCTGCAGCCGGAAGACATTCGGTGCATTGCCTCCGTGGACCGGAAAGCCGGGGAACCCGGGCTGATTCAGCTGGCGCAGTACTGCCGGGTTCCCTACCGCTTATTCACTCCAGCGGAGCTGGAGCGGGTCTCCGGCGAATTCCCGGAGTCGGAATTCGTCCGGAGAACCGTCGGCACGGGGAACGTGTGTCACCGTGCCGCGGCCGCCGCGGCCGGCGGCGGCCGGGTGCGGCGGGGGAAGACGGCGATGGATGGGATGACCCTGTGCATCGTGGAGCAGGAAAAATGGCATTTTCAGTGGCAGCCGGAAAGGAATGAAATGTGAAGGGGCATATTTATGTAATCGGAATGGGACCGGGAAAACGGACCGGCATGACGGCGGAAGCCGCAGAGGCGGTGAACGCCTGCGATGTCATCGTGGGCTACACGGTCTACGTGGAGCTGATTCGGACGTCCTGGCCGGAGAAAGATTTTTTTACCACCCCCATGAGACAGGAAATCGCCCGGTGCCGAAAGTGCTATGAGATGGCGGAAGCGGGAAAAACCGTGGGGCTGGTGTGCAGCGGAGATGCGGGGATTTACGGAATGGCGGCGCCCATGTTGGAGCTGCAGCGGGAATACCCCGAAGCGGAAGTGACGGTGATTCCGGGCATTACGGCAGCGAACAGCGGGGCGGCGGTGCTGGGGGCGCCATTGAATCACGATTTCTGCGTGATTTCCCTCAGCGACCTGCTGACCCCGTGGGCGGTCATCGAACGGCGGATTCGCTGCGGCGTGCAGGGGGATTTTGTCATGGCGATCTACAATCCATCCAGCCGAAAGCGGGCGGACTACCTGCGGAAGGCGGCGGATATTATGTTGGCGGCCGGCGCGGAACCGAACCGGGCCTGCGGTTACGTGGAGAACATCGGCCGGGAGGGAACCCAGGCGGTGACCTGCACGCTGGCGGAGCTTCGGGAGGCGAAGGTGAACATGTTCACCACGGTGTACGTGGGGAATTCCCGGAGTTTTATTCAGGGCGGAAAGCTGATTACCCCTAGGGGGTATGAGTTGTAAGGAGTGAAGATGAAGAGAGTGCTGATCTACGGCGGTACCACGGAGGGACGGCGGCTGGCGGAAAAGCTGGCGGAAGCGGGGATTCCTTCCCTGGTGCTGGTGGCAACGGAATACGGGGAGCAGATGATGGCGCCGGGGGAGAAGTCCGGCCGGATTCAGGTGCTTCAGGGGCGTCTGACGGCGGCGGAGATGACAGCGCTGTATGAGCGGGAACAGCCGGCGGTCATCGTGGATGCCACCCATCCCTATGCGGAGGCGGTGAAAAAAAATATTCGGAAAAGCCGGGAGGGTTTCCGGCAAATCCCGTACTATCGGGTCTGCCGAAATCCGGAGGTGCCGGAGGAACGGGAAGATGCGAGGTATTTTGATTCCACCGCGGACTGCGTCCGGGCACTGCGGTCTGCTGCCGGAAACATTCTCCTCACCATCGGAAGCAAGACCCTTTCGGAATTCTGCCGGTATCCGGATCTTCGGGAGCGGCTGTACGTCCGGGTGCTGCCCAGCGTGGAAAGCTTGGAAATCTGTGGGGAACAGGGAATTCGGGGGGACCGGATCATCGCCATGCAGGGTCCCTTTTCCGAGGAAATGAATCGACAGATGCTGCAGGAAACGCATTCCGAAATCCTGGTGATGAAGGAAAGCGGCCGAACCGGCGGAGAAGCCGCTCGAATTCAGGCGGCGGAGAAGGCGGGGGCGACGTGCTTTATCATCCGTCGGCCTCGTGCCGCAGAAGAAGGACTTTCCTTGGAGCGGGTGTTCTCGGAAATACGAGAGCGGTTCCCATGGGAAGACATTGCCCGGGCGGCGGGGGGCGAAGGGTTCAGCAAAACCCGATTGAAGGTGGTGCTGGTGGGCATCGGCATGAACGGAGAACGCCATCTCACGCCGGAGGCCCGGCGGGCGCTGGACCGGGCGCAGGTGCTTTTCGGGGCGCCCCGCATGCTGGAATCCTTTGCCGGAAATTATAAAAAGTATCCCTTCTATACGAGGGACCGCATCCTGCCGGTTCTTTCGGAGTTGCAGGAGACGTCTCGAGAAGAGACGGTTTGTGCGGGGATCCTCTTTTCCGGGGATACGGGATTCTACAGCGGATGCCGCAACCTGGTTCCGGCATTAAAGAAGCTGGACGGAGCGGAGGTGCAAGTGCTTCCGGGCATTTCTTCCGTCTCTGCCCTGGCGGCGGCGGTGGGAATCTGCTGGCAGGACGGAAAGATTCTCAGCACCCACGGAATTTCGGAAGAAGACTGGATACCGGAATTCCTGGATGCGGCAGCACACCGAGAGAAAACCTTCCTGATTACTTCCGGTGCGAAGGACGTACAGCGGATGGGACAGCTGCTGGCGGAGCGGCATCGGGGAAACTGCATCTGTCACATCGGATGCAATCTGGGAACGGCGCAGGAACAGATTCTCCGGCTACCTCCGGAGGCGTGCAAGAATTTCGAAGAACCGGGGTTGTGCACGGTGCTGGTGGAGAATCCGGACCCGCAGCCTCGCCGGCTCACCCCGGGAATGGGGGATGATGTTTTTGTCCGGGAGAAGGTGCCCATGACCAAGGAAGAGGTGCGGGCGCTGTCCATTTGCAAGCTGCACCTCACCGCACCGGCGGTGGTGTACGATATTGGCAGCGGCAGCGGTTCGGTGTCGGTGGAGCTGGCCGGGTCGGATCCGTCGGTGAAGGTGTACAGCATCGAGGCGAAGGAGGATGCGTACAATCTGACCTGCCGGAATATTGAGAAATTTGGCTTTTCCAACGTAACAGCGGTCCGGGGAGCCGCCCCGGAATGCCTGGAATCCCTGCCGGATCCCACCCACGTCTTTATCGGCGGCAGCGGGGGGCACCTGGAGGAGATTCTGGTGCACCTGATGAATCGAAAGAGAACGATTCGGGTGGTGCTGAACACCGTTACGCTGGAAACTCTGGCGGAGGCTTCCCGGCTGATGGAAAAGTACGAGCTGGAGGGGGAAATCTGTCAGGTGCAGGTGAGCCGAAGCCGGAAGGCGGGGGCGTATCACTTGATGCAAGGGCAAAATCCGGTGAATATCATTTCTTTTGATCTTCTGTCGGGGGATAAGAACTGAGATTGCAAAAAGGGGAAAAACCATGAAGTATCCAAGAATTGTCATCGCTGCCACCGGCAGCGGGAACGGAAAGACGACGGTGACCTGCAGTCTGCTTCGGGCATTGCAGCAGCGGGGCGTTTCGGTATGTTCCTTTAAGTGCGGGCCGGATTACATCGATCCCCTGTACCACCGAAACGTCATCGGGGTACCGACGGGAAATCTGGACCTGTTTTTTACGGATGAAAAGCGGACGCGGAGTATTTTTTGCCGGGAATTCGCCGGGGATGTGGCGGTCGTCGAAGGCGTGATGGGCCTGTACGACGGGCTGGCCGGTATAAAAAGAGAGGCGTCCACGTATCATATGGCGGAGGCGTTGGACGCGCCGATTATCCTGGTGACAAACGGCTACGGAAAAGGACGTTCTGTTATTGCGGAATTGAAAGGCTTTTTGGATTTTGACAGGAGCAAACGCATCGCCGGTGTGATTCTGAACCGAGTATCCGCCGCATTTGGCGAGATTCTCGTGCCGGTCATCGAGGAAGAGCTGGGAATTCCGGTGCTGGGCTGCCTGCCCAACCGGAAAGACGATTTCTTCCGGAGCCGATACCTGGGGCTGGTGCTTCCCGATGAGGTGAAGGACTTTCGAGAGCAGCTGCAGACCCAGGCAAAGCTTTTCCAGCAACACGTGGATGTGGGTCGGATTCTGGAAATTGCCCGGGGAGCGAAAGAATTTCCGAAAGAAGAGGAGACTATGGACATCCGAATCGGGGAAGTGCAGTACCGAGAACGGTGGAAACCCCTCCGAATCGGCGTGGCCCGAGATGAAGCCTTCTGCTTCTATTACCGGGAGAACCGAGAGATGCTGCAGGATTTGGGTGCGGAATTGGTGGAATTCTCCCCGATGGCGGAGGAACACCTGCCGAAGGATATTTGCGGACTGTGGTTCGGCGGCGGTTATCCGGAGCTGCACCTGGCGGCGCTCAGCGGAAACCGCCGCTTAATGGATGAGATACGAGCATTGGCCCGGGAGGGGATTCCCATCCGCGGGGAGTGCGGCGGTTTTATGTACCTGGGGGACTCCATCGAAGACGCGTCGGGGCGGGTCTGGCCGATGGCGGGCATTCACCACGGACGGAGCTTCCGCAGCAAGAGCCGCCGGTTCGGGTATGTGACGCTGACCGCTCATGAGACCGGCGCGGTCATCCGAGGCCATGAATACCACTATTACGACTGTGACGATAACGGAACCGCCTACACGGCGGAGAAGCCGGTGACGGGCAAACAGTGGAAGTGCATCGTGAAGAATGGCGCCCAGCAGATGGGCTTCCCACATTTGTACTACCCGTCCAACCCGGAATTTGCGAAAGCGTTCGTCCGGGAATGCCGCCGGTGGGCAGAGGAGCGTGAACAGAGATGAAAAATTCCTTCTATTACTTCGAAAACCGGGACTGCCAATACTATCCCTGCCACAAGGGAATGGCGGAAATGAACTGCCTGTTCTGTTACTGCCCCCTGTATTTCCTTCCGGATTGCCCCGGAAAGCGGGTACAGATTGAACGGGACGGGAAGGTGATTCTGAGCTGCATGGACTGCGATTACCCGCACCGCCCGGAAAATTACGGCGAGATGATGAAGCTCCTTCAGAAAGCCATTCGGGAGCGATAGAGAGAAATGAAGGGGAGGACGATGGAGATTCATAAAAAAAATATTTCCGCCGCGGCGGTATTGTCCGGCCAAATTACCGTTCCAAAGGTGTCGCAGGAGTGGCGCAAAGAAATTCAAGGGGAGTGGGACCGAATTGCGAAGCCCCTGGGCAGCTTCGGCAAGCTGGAGAAAAGTCACACCGCCATCGGTGCCATCCAGCAGCGCCGGGTGCCGGACCTGGAGCGTATGGAACTGTTGGTGTGCTGCGGCGATCACGGAATTGTGGAAGAAGGGGTGAGCCAGTCCGGGCAAGAAGTGACGGCCATCTGCGCAGAAAATATCGGAAAGGGCCAAAGCTGTGCCGGCGTATTGGCGGCAGCGGCCCATGCAAAAATTCGAGCCATCGATGTGGGCATTCATCACCCGGGGCCGGTGCCGGGAACGGAGTTCCGGCGAGTGGCCGATGGAACAAAGAATTTCCTGAAGGAACCGGCCATGAGCCGGGCACAGTTCCGCACCGCGCTGCAGCTGGGACTGGACCTGGCGGCGGAGTGCCGAGAAGCCGGCGTAGGGGTGCTGGGCGTGGGCGAGATGGGCATCGGAAATACCACTTCTGCGGCGGTTCTGGCCGGAAGAATGTTGGGACTTTCGGCGGAGACGGTAACCGGACGCGGGGCCGGGCTGGATGGGGCCGGACTGCAGCGCAAGAGAAAGGTTATTGCGGCGGCGCTGAAAATGCCCGACGTGAACTCGGACGTGGAAGCCATATGGTGCCGGTTTGGCGGCCTGGAGCTGACGGCGATGATGGGCATCATTCTGGGGGGCGGCCTTCATGGCATTCCGGTGGTGCTGGACGGACTGCTGAGCCTGGTATCTGCGGAAGCCTCGGAACGATTGGTTCCGGGAATTCGGGAATACATGATTCCTTCTCATATCAGCCGGGAACCGGCGGCTTGCCGCCTGGCGGAGAGCCTGGGACTGGAACCGGTGCTGGATGCGGGCATGGGTGCCGGAGAAGGCGCCGGTGCGGCCATGATGATGTCCCTGCTTCGGGATGTGAACCGGGTGTACCGGGAAGCGAAGCGGTTCGACGGATACGGCATGGAACCCTATACCCGCTATGAAGAGTAAGAGATTCGCAAGGAGGACGGAACGATGATGGTATTGGTAACCGGCGGCAGCGGCAGCGGAAAATCTGCTTTTGCGGAGGAGCGGGCTCTTTCCTTTGGAAACCCCAATGCCTATTACGCCGCCACCATGGAGGTGATGGATGGAGAATCCCTTCGCCGGGTGGAGCGGCATCGGCAGATGCGGGAAGGAAAGGGGTGGATTACCCTGGAGCAGCCCCGGGACATTGAAGACATCACCGGACGCATTTGGAGCTACGATTCTGTGGTTTTAGTGGAATGCCTCACCAACCTGGTGGCCAACGAAATGTATCGGGAAGACGAAGAGTGTGAGAATCTGAAGGAATGCATCGGAAAAATCACCGGGGAGATTGCCGCTGTGGCGGATTCGGTGGAAAATCTGGTGGTGGTCACCGGAGATGTTTTTGACGATGGGGTGTCCGCTGCACCGGCACTTCGGAACTATTTGCAGGTCCTGGGCAACGTGAACCGGGAGCTGGCCGCAATGGCGGACGAAGTGGTGGAAGTGGTGGTGGGAATTCCCGTCTATTTGAAAGGAGATAGCGCGCGTGAAAATAGCATCTGTTTTTAAATCCGTGACGGTGGCTTTTTCCATGTATTCTCGGATTCCCATGCCCCGGTTTCGCTGGGAAACGGAGGATATGCGGTACCACCTGTGCTTCTTTCCCTGGGTGGGAGGCGTGATCGGCATCTTAGAATACCTGTGGTTTCTCGGAGTCGTGCGCTTTGAAATCGGTCCGACGGCGGCCACACTCATCGCACTGAGCATTCCCATCCTGATAACTGGCGGCTTTCACTTAGATGGATTCATGGATACCTGCGATGCCCTGTCCTCTTGGCGCACCCGGGAAGAGCGGCTGCAGATTCTGTCGGATCCTCACATCGGAGCCTTCGCGGTGATTCGGCTGGCATTGTTCGGATTGATCTATGGGGCGGCGCTGTCGGAACTGACGGCGGAAGGCCGAATTCTGTGGATGGGGTCCTTTTTCCTCTCTCGCTGCCTCAGCGGGTACACGGTGGTCGCCTTTCCGAAAGCGAAGAAAACCGGGCTGGCCCGAACGGAATCGGATACCGCGGCTCGAAGAACTGCGGGCATCCTTCTGCTGCAAGGAGGGCTTTGCATCACCTGGATGATGTGGCGGTCTCCGGCGGCCGGCGGCACGATGCTGGCGATTGCCCTGCTGGGAACCCTTCATTACCGTCGCTTCTGCGGCACTAAATTCGGCGGCATCACCGGTGATTTGGCGGGCTGGTTCTTGTGCCGCATGGAACTGGCCATGGTGCTGGGCCTTTGGGCGGTCGGCATCCTTACCGGAATTTTCTAAGGAGAGTGAAACATGAAACTGATTATCGGCGGATACGCTCAAGGTAAAAGCAAATACGGGGAAGCCCGCTTTCCCGGCCACATTCTCTATGACGAGGCGAATTTCTCGCTGCTGTATCGGGAAGCGCCCGGCACCGGAATCCGGATTAATCACCTGCACCGGATTATCCGGGAGAAGCTGGAAGTGGGGCAAACGGAAGAGGAGATTCTTCAGGAGGTGGAAGAAATCGCCCGGAACCATCCGGACTGCGTATTTATTTCCGACGAAATCGGCAGCGGCATCGTGCCCATGGATCCCCTGGACCGCCGGTGGCGGGAAGTGACCGGACGGATCCTCATCCGAATTGCGGCGGAATCCGACGAAGTGATTCGCCTGTTCTGCGGAATTCCTCAGGTGATTAAGAAAGGACTTCCTGCGGTGCGTCACATCTTCCTGATTCGCCACGGCGCCACCCCGGGAAATCTGGAGCATCGATACATCGGAAGAACCGACGAATCCCTGTCGGAAACGGGGCGGCGGGAAATCGAAAGGCACTGCTATCCAATCTGCGATGCGGTGTTCTGCAGTCCCATGCGGCGCTGCCGGGAGACCGCCGAGTTAATCCATCCGGCGCGAATACCGGTGGAAGTGGCGGATTTCCGGGAGACGGATTTCGGCCGCTTTGAGGGGCATACCTACCAAGAGCTGCAGGACAATCCCGCATATCGTCACTGGCTTCGGACAGAGGGGACCATTCCCTTTCCCGACGGGGAAAGCCGGGAGGAAGTCCGAGCTCGGGTGCTGGAAGGCTGGCAAAAAATGCTGCAGGAAGCCGAAGACCGGGAAAACATCGCCCTGGTGATTCACGGCGGCACCATCATGACTCTTCTGTCGGAACTCTTCGGCGGAAACTATTACGACTATCAGGTTAGAAACGGAGAAGGATATTCATTTGATGTATCACGGGACGGCATTTGCAGCGGGCTTCGTGCTCGATCTTATTCTGGGGGATCCGGAGACATGGAACCATCCGGTGCGGCGAATCGGTAACCTCATTCAGAAATTAACGGATTTTTTTCTGAAGCGAGGAGACGGGATTTCCGATTCGGCCGTCCGGGCTCGGGTAAAAAGAAAATACGGACGACTCCTGGTGGCGGCGGTTCTCCTGGTCAGCGGCGGGGGAACGGCCTTGCTTCTGGTGGGCGCGTACACGCTGCATCCTTGGGCGGGCTGCGCCCTGGAGGGCTGGCTCACCTACCGATTGCTGGCGGCCCGGAATCTCCGGGATGCGTCCATGCGGGTATACCGCGCCCTTCAATCCGGTTCGCTGAAGGATTCCCGGTATGCGGTGTCCATGATTGTGGGCCGGGACACCACTGTGCTGGATGAAACCGGTGTGACCAAAGCTGCGGTGGAAACCGTGGCGGAGAACACCTCTGACGGGGTCATCGCCCCGATGCTGTACATGGCCCTGGGAGGACCGGTGCTGGGCATGATGTACAAAGCCGTCAATACCATGGATTCCATGGTGGGCTATCGAAACGACAAATACATGGATTTTGGAAGAGCCGCCGCCCGGCTGGACGATGGGGTGAATTTCATTCCCGCCCGAATCAGCGGCCTGTTGATGGTGGCGGTGGCGTTTCTGATGGGATTTTGGGATCGCCTTCGCGGTTTCGAACAAATATACAGCGGCCGCCGGGCCTTCCGAATCTTCCTTCGGGATCGACGAAAGCATGCCAGCCCCAATGCGGCGCATACCGAAGCCGCCTGCGCCGGCGCGCTGGGTGTTCAGCTGGCGGGAAATGCCCGGTACTTTGGCCGGGTGGTGGAAAAACCAACCTTGGGAGAGAATCTGCGGCCGGTGGTGCCGGCGGATATTCTCCGGGCGAACCGGCTGATGCTGGGTACGGCGGTGCTGTGTGAATGCATCTGCCTGGGAACGATGGGACTGTTACTTTAAACAAAGGAGAGATTCGTGCACGGAGGAAATATATACGGGAATGAAATTGAATATGATTTTTCGGTAAACCTGAATCCATTGGGACCGCCGAAATCGGTGCGGGACGCTCTGGCGGCGGCACTGAATCACGTGGAGGAATACCCGGATCCGGAGTACCGGGAGCTTCGCCGGGGATTGGCGAATTACTGGCAGTTGGCGGAGGAACAACTCGTGCCGGGGAACGGCGCATCGGAGCTGATTCCCGTCATCATCCGGACCCTTTCCCCGAAAAGCTGCATGGTGACGGCGCCTTGCTATTCCGGCTACGAAACCGCGTTGAACGCCGCGGCTCCGTCCTGCCGGATTCACCGGATTCCTTTGCGGGCGGAAGATGATTTTACCTTGCCGGAAAATATCTGCCAAGAGATTGCCCGTGTAAAACCGAATCTGCTGATTCTCACCAACCCCAACAACCCCAACGGGAAGCGAATCTCGGCGAATCGCCTCCGGGAAATTGTCGATGCCTGCCGGACGGCGGGAACGGTGCTGCTGGTGGACGAATGCTTTCTGGCACTGAGCGGCGGGGATGAGGATTCCCTGATCCATTGCATCCGCAGCGAGGCACTGCCGGCGGTGGTGCTCCGGGCGTTTACCAAAACATTCGCCATTCCCGGGGTGCGCCTGGGATATGCCGTCTGCTCGGCTCCCACGGCGGAAAGAATCCGACGGGAACTGCCGGAATGGAATCTCTCCGTTTTCGCCCAGTACACCGGAACAGCGGCCGGTGGAACCTCCGGTTATTTGGCGGCCTCGGTGGAGGTGATTGCCCGGGAACGGGAATTCCTCTCGGAGGAGCTTGAAAAATTAGGGTTCCGGGTATTCCCGTCCGATGCCAATTACATTCTCTTTCAATCCCGGGACCGGGAACTGCACCAAAAGCTGCTGGACAAAGGAATTCTGATTCGGGACTGCCGGGATTACCACGGGCTGACCGCCGGGTTCTATCGGACGGCAGTGCGAACCCACCGGGAGAACACGGCGCTTTTGCAGTGCCTGAGAAACATCAAATAATTGGAAGAGATGCACGGAGGGCGGAAGTCGCCTTTCGTGCATCTCTTTTCATCATTCTAGACATACGAGATTGTACGATTGCAATATGGATAATATGATTGGATATACGGAGCCCGGCCGGTCTGCCGGAAAAAGTAAAGCGCCGGGCGGGCAGAATTATGTAAAGCCATTCACAAATATTGTTGAATCTGATATAATATATTGTAAAATTTAGTATCAAAACATAAAAATACATACAAAAAGGGAGATAGAACAATGGGAACACTATATCGTTTTGATTCGGATGTGGATACGGACCAGATTATTGCATCGCAGTACCTGCTGTATCCCACCATTGAGGAGATGAAGGGACATACCTTTGAATCCCTGGATCCGGAATTTGCCAACAAAGTGAAGCCGGGGGATTACGTGGTGGCCAACGAGAATTTCGGATGTGGGTCTTCCCGGGAACAGGCACCCGGCGTGCTGAAGGCACTGGGAGTAAAGGCGGTTATCGCCAAATCCTTCGCCCGGATTTTCTACCGCAATTCCATCAACATCGGTTTGCCGGTGATTGTGTGCCGGGATCTGTACGACTGCGTGAAAGATGGGGATGAAATGGAACTGGACTTGGATGCGGGCACGGTGACCAGCGGCGGAAGCACCTACGAATGCACCAAGCTGCCGCCGTACATGCAGAAGATTTTGGATCAGGGCGGTCTGATCGCTTCTTTGGATGAGGCGTAGCGCCGGAAACCGCAGGACGAGACGAGATTATTTTTAGCAGAAGCGGACAGGGAGACAGAGAAAAATGGGAATGACGATTGCAGAGAAAATCATCGCCCGGGCAGCCGGGGTAGACACCGCGAAGGCCGGTGAAATTCACGTGGTGACTTTGGATTACATGCTGAGTAACGACGGTACCACACATCTGACCATTGATAAATACAACAATTTGAAGAATCCGCACATTGCAGATCCATCCAGGCTGGTGTGGGTGGTGGATCACAACGTGCCTTGCGACAGCGTGAAGACGGCGCAGTCCCAGAAGAAGATGCGGGATTTTGCCCGGGAGCGCGGAATCGATTTCTACGAGGGCGAGGGCATTTGCCACCAGGTGATGGTGGAAAAATACGTTCGGCCGGGCCAGCTGATTTTCGGGGCGGACAGCCACACTTGCACCTACGGGTGTCTGGGGGCTTTCGGGACCGGCGTGGGGTGCACGGATTACCTGTACGCCATGGTGACGGGCAAATCCTGGGTGATGGTGCCGGAGACCCTTCGGTTCAATCTGACCGGCACGCTGCGGAAAGGCGTGACCGCTCGGGATGTGATTCTGACGATTATCGGAAAAATAGGCGCCAACGGCGCCAACTATAAGGCCATGGAGTTCGCAGGACCGGGACTGGCGGGGCTGTCCGTCAGCGACCGGTTCGTCCTGTGCAACCTGGCGGTAGAGGCCGGGGCCAAAACCGGACTGATGCCGGTGGACGAGGTGACTTTGGAGTACCTGGAGGCGCACGGCCGGAAGCCGCTGGCCTGCTATGAGAGCGACCCGGATGCGGAATTCGCCGAAGTGTACGATATCGACCTTTCGGAGATCCAGCCGGTGGTGGCAAAACCGCATTTTGTGGATAACCTGGCATTGGTATCGGAGGTGGCGGGAACGAAAATCCACGAAGCGTTCCTGGGTTCCTGCAGCAATGGGCGGCTGGAGGACCTTCGCCTGGGAGCTGAGGTTATCAAAGGAAAGAAAGTAGCAGAGGGCGTTCGCTTCCTGGTGGTTCCGGCCAGCCGGGATATCTATAATCAGGCGGCCAAAGAAGGAATTCTGGACACTTTCATGGAGGCCGGTGCCATCGTAATGAATCCAAACTGCAGCGTGTGCTGGGGCAGCTGCCAGGGCGTGATCGGCGAAGGGGAAGTGCTGATCAGCACGGGAACTCGGAACTTCAAGGGCCGGGCCGGCGACCGGAATTCCTTCGTCTATCTTGCGAACGCGGCGACGGTGACGGCATCGGCGGTGGCCGGTGAGATTGCGGAAGCTTGTTTTTAGGGAGAAGGAGAGGAACAAAATGGAACATTTTAGCGGAAAAATATACACCATGGGGGATGATATCGATACGGATATCATCATGCCCACGGAATATCTGGCCCTCCCTTCCGTGGAGGATATGAAGCCCTACGCCTTTTCGCCGCTGCGGCCGGAGTTGGCGGGAATGCTGGAGCCGGGAGACTGTATCGTGGCGGGAAAAAATTTCGGCTGCGGCTCTTCTCGGGAGCAGGCGCCGGAGGTGATCAAGGCCCTGGGCATTCGGTGCATCGTGGCCAAATCCTTTGCCCGGATTTTCTTCCGGAATTCCATCAACAACGGACTTCTGCTCATCGAAAGCGATCTGATCGATCACGTGCAGGAAGGGGATGTGATGGACGTGGAAGTGGGCCGACAGATTCGGGTGAACGGGGCGACGTATCCCATTGCGGATTTGCCGGAAAACCTTCTGGAAATTCTGGATGCCGGCGGGTTGGTTCCGGCGATGAGAAAGCGGAACGGGCTGGAATAGGAGGAGAGCATGGCGACATTAATTGAGAAAATTCTCCGGAGAAATACCGGAAAGAAGGATGCGAAGCCGGGGGACATCGTGACCGCGAAGGTGGACCGGGTGATGGTGCACGATATTTTCATTCCTTTTGTGGCGGACAAATTCGAAGAGATGGGATTTACGAAGGTGTGGGATCCGGACCGCATGGTGCTGGTGTACGACCACATGGTGCCGGCCAGTCAAGTGGACGATGTGCGGCACTTTCACCGGGGGGATGCGTTTGCGCGGAAATACGGAATCAAAAACGTTCACCGCACCGACGGAATTTGCCATCAGCTGATGGCGGAGAAATACGTGCAGCCGGGAGATGTGGTGTTCGGAACGGACAGCCACACGGTCACCTACGGCGCACTGGGCGCTTTCTCCACGGGAATCGGCTACACGGAGATGGCGGGAATCCTGGGAACCGGCGAGCTGTGGCTTCGGGTGCCGGAAACCATCCGGGTGAACATTCAGGGAACCCTGCCGGAGAACGTGACGTCGAAAGATGTGATTCTCACCGTTATCGGCGATATCTCCGCCAGCGGCGCCACCTATCAGTCGTTGGAATTTGCGGGGAGCACCGTGGACCGCATGTCCGTGGCCAGCCGCCTCACCATGTCCAACATGACGGTGGAGGCCGGCGCAAAATGCGGCCTGTGCTATCCGAACCGGGAGACGCTGCATTTCACCGATGCCCATCCGATGAGCAAGGGGATTTTCGGAGACGACTATAAAGATGCTTTTGACGAGATTTTCCGGACGGTTCTCACCGGGGATGTGGCGGCCAAAGCGGCAGATTCCGTCGAACCGGGTTCCCACGTTCCGGGGACTCCGGGTTTCCTAAAAGGAGAAACGGGCAGCCTGTGTTACGAGTCGTCGCCGGAGGGCACGGAGTTCGCGCGGGTGCTGAATTACCGGGCGGAGGATTTCAGACCGGTGCTGGCTTGTCCGTCGCAGGTGGATGCCGTTCGGCCGGTGGAAAAGGAAGCGGGAATAAAGGTGGACCAGGTGTTCATCGGTTCCTGCACCAACGGCCGCCTGGAAGACCTTCAGGCAGCGGCGGCAATTCTGAAGGGCAAGAAGGTGGCACCGTTCGTAAAACTAATCGTAACGCCGGCCAGCCGGGATGTGTACCGGGCGGCACTGGCGGACGGCACGCTGGAAACCCTGTCGGAGGCCGGCGCCATGATTACCACGCCGGGCTGCGGCCTGTGCTGCGGAAGAGCCGGCGGAATCCTTTCCGATGACGAGGTGGTGGTGGCCACCAACAACCGGAACTTCCTGGGCCGAATGGGCACCAGCAAGGTGCAGATCTATCTGGCATCGCCGGTCACCGCGGCGCACTGCGCCTTGGCCGGGGAAATTGCGTTATAGTCCCTACATAACCTTCTCGTAGAAAGTATCCAGGGAATCCCGGATGGTCTGGAAGAAGTCCGTGGCACAGCGGGCGTAGTGCCGGTTCCGGGAGGTCATTAAGCTGATGTCCACGGTATGGCCCAGTCCCTCCAGTTCCAGCGTTCGCAGGCCGGCTTGAACGATGGAGCCTTCCTTGTAGTACGCGAAGGATTTGGCGCAGAACATGGCGGCATCGAATCGCTTGCACAAGGAGGCCTGAACGGCGTATTCGCTGACGTTGATAATATTGTTCAGCTCGATATTCCGGCTCTCCAGGAATGGGTCGATAAGAAAACTGGTGGTGCTGTCGGACAGATCCCGGATGAAAGGGAGATCGGCGTAATCGGCGATGTCCACCGTTGTGGCATCGCCGGTCCGCGCCCGAGCGATGTGGTCCGGCACGGCCAGATATACCGGATCCTGGAAGAGCAGTTCCTTCTGCAGATTCCGGTGCGGGACGGCGTTTACCGCAATGATGCCGTCCAGCTTGTTGTCCAGCAGCATGGATTCCAGCTTCATGGTGATGTCGGAATACAGGTGGATTTTCACATGAGGATGGGCAATGTGGTACCGGATGATGATGTCGGCGGCAAAAGCACGAACCCGAGAGACGCTGATGCCGATGGAGACTTCGCCGGCGTCCCCGCTGTTGATTTCCGAAATAGTCTGGCGCACATCCCGGTCCATGGCTTCCTGCCGGAGAAGCATATCCCGGAGCACTTCACCGGCCGGGGTCAGCTGCACCTTCGGCTTTCGAATTACCAGCGTGGTTCCGTAATCCTCTTCCAGTTTCTTAATGTGCTCACTGATTCCCTGCTGGGTGATGAAAATTTTGTCCGCGGCGCGGGTGAAATTAAGTGTTTCACTGAGCGCCAGAAAGGCGCGTTCGCTGTTGGTCATGGAAAACTCCTTTTTTTGTGTTTTTCAACTAAGCAGACCTGTTAATGATTAAACATTATACCACAAGTAAATACTTGTTTAAATACAAAAAATTACTGTTTTTCAATTGTCCGGAAATAGAGTATATTATATTTACTAAGAGATAGAGCTTAGCTGTGAAAAAGCCAACCATTAACCATAAACCTTATAGATTCAGGAACGGAGCGTATCCATCGGATACGTTCTTTTTCTGTTTTTGGGATATTTTTAAAATAGAGGGTAACGCTGAAAATTGTTCAGATTTAATTAAAGCTTGTGAATAATAGGACATTATTTCACAATTGCATCGGGATGCGGGACTGTCTATAATGAAATCAAGGATTTTTGGAATGAGGATTTAATGTATGGAAACAAAAATAAGAACGGAAGAAACCTCGTGGGGCCGCCTGCAGCACCGGCTCTTTCGAATGGTATCCATCGGCACGGTGTCGGATCCCCTGAGTCTGGGTTACGACATCTTCAGCTCCCTGGCACTGATTGTCAATCTGACCGCCGCTTTTATGATGACCTATGACCATCTGGCGCAGACCTACGGCGCCGGATTGACGCTGGTGCTGGAAGTGACCACGGCCTTCTTTGGCGTGGATTACGTTCTTCGGCTGCTCACGGCGGAGTGCCTGTACCCAAATGTAGGAAAAGGCCGTGCAATGGGCAAGTACGTGATATCCGGGGCCGGCCTGATTGATTTGCTGTCCTTCCTCCCGGCCTACCTGCCGGTGATGTTCCCGGGAGGCGCCACCGCCTTCCGGATGTTTCGGGTGGCAAGGATTCTGCGCCTCTTCCGCATCAACCGGTACTACGACTCCCTCAATGTCATTTCTCAGGTGCTCGTTCGGAAGCGTCAGCAGCTTCTGTCTTCTTTTTTTATCATATTGGTGCTGATGATGGCCTCCAGCTTGTGCCTATACAGCGTGGAGCACGACGCTCAGCCGGAGGTGTTCCGAAATGCCTTCTCCGGAATCTGGTGGTCCGCTTCCACCTTGCTCACCATCGGTTACGGCGATATTTACCCCATCACCACGCTGGGCAAAACCTTCGGCATCCTCATCGCTTTCTTGGGCGTGGGCATGGTGGCTATTCCAACGGGTATCATTTCCGCCGGTTTTGTGGAGCAATATCAGCGGATTCAGAAGCTCAGCGAGTACGGGCTGGAGGCAGACATCCATTTCGTTCAGGTGATGCTGAAGCCGAAGGATGAGTGGTGCGGGCAGCTGGTTCGGGAGACGGCGCTTCCGTCCGGCTTGATGATTGCGGTAATCCTGCGGGGGACGGAGACGAAAATGCCCCACGGTGACGTACAGCTCCGGGCCGGCGACCGGCTGATTCTCAGCGGCGAATCCCCTCGCAGCAACGAGAACATGGAGATGAAGGAGATCGTGCTGCACCGCAGCCACCCGTGGGTGGGAGAGCGGATTCGGTCTCTGGACATTTCCCGCCGCAGTTTCATCGTTCTCCTGAAGCGCCATGGCCGGGGGATCGTGCCCAAAGGCAATGTGACACTGATGGAGGGCGACCGGCTGACGATGTATACCATAAAAGAAGGGGCGGAGGAGCCGGAGGAATTGCCGAGACCCATCGTGTAGTGACGGGCCGAAATCGCCCGAAACTTCTTTTAAGAAAAATAATCTGTCGTGACAAGAAATTCAATTTTTTGTTGTGCTTCGCTCATAAAAAGCATTGCCTTCCCGATGTTTTTAATGCTAAAATTATTATGTTGGGTGTTTTGAGGAGGCCGTGGACTTCAAGAAAACCACATAAATGTGCCACCGGAACACCAGAATTCAGATATAGTATAAGGACGGTATGGTCAAGAGTCAGAAAGGAGCACTATGGCAGGAAAGGTTGTTACATCTTATCTGAATAAATACGGAAAGAATATCGTAGACTCTCCGGAATTCGAACAGGCAATGAATCAGCGGCACCACCTGAGAAGCTCGGTGGGAATGCACACCATGCGCGTGGTGGCAGCCAGCGTTTGGATTTGCTATCTGCTGAAGAAGATTCACGTACATACGGACAGCGAATCGGTGGTGAAAGGGGCGCTGTGCCACGATTTGGGAATTCTGGACCGGGACGATAAATTTGATAATAACAAGGAATGCTACCGGGAGCACCCGGTGGAATCCGTGGAAGTGGCGAAGAAGCTACTGCCGGATCTGAGTGAGAAGTCGGAAGAGATTATCCGGACCCACATGTGGCCGGTGACTTCGGAGCTTCCTACTTGCCGGGAGGGCGTCATCGTCTCCCTGGCGGACAAGGTAGTTGCTGTTCGGGACTTTCTCAGCTTCGGCGAAAGCCGTTTCACAGACGGGGAAAGCTATTCCGCACCGGCGCTGCAGGGAATGGAAAACCGGAATCGGTATTCCGCATAATGAGGTAATGAGAGAAAGGGATTGGACGCGGCGTCCAATCCCTTTTTTCATTAACTATGGAGCGAAATCACATCCAAATCCTCCGGCACCAGCAGGTTTCCGGAGAAGTACTTCCGTCCTTCCTCCAGATACAGCTTTTGCCGCTGATCCCCGTGGGATTCTTCCGTGTGGTACAGGATGAGGTTCGGAACGGAATACCGCTCCGCCAGCTCACAGGCATCCTTCACCGTGGAGTGGGCGATTTTGTGAGGATGGAAGATATCATTGTCGGATTCCAGGCAAAACGCCTCGTGAAGGAGCCACTCACTGCCCGCCACGTATTTTTCCCCCTCCGGGCGGCAGAATTCGTCCCCCAGACAGGTGAGGCGTTTTTCCGGTTCGTATTCCAGGGAAAAACCAAATTGAATCGTTTTCGGGTTTCCGATGTCGAAAAAGGTGATGGGATGACCCAGCACCTGAGCGGTTTCGCTGTCTTCCACCGGAATAAGGTGGATGCGGCTGCCGATATGGCACAGCTCCTGCGGCCGGAGCAGCAGGTGGGCCACTTTGTCGATTTTGTCAATCACCGTCCGGGAAGAGTAAATGCGCACCTCCCCTTCATAATCATTCAGTTCCATTCCGTAACCGATTCGCCGCATCATCCAGATGATGCCCATAAAATGGTCCACATGCTGGTGGGTGACGAAGATGTCGTGAACATCTCGCCAGTCCAGGAAGGACTGTTCCAGCTGCCGGAGAATCTGATTTCCGCCGCCGCCGTCCACCAGGAAGAGGCTGCCGTTTTCCTCCAGAGCAAAGCAGGTATTGTAATTCTTTGTGGCCAGCGCAAAGCCGGTCCCAAGTACGTTCATTTTCATAAGAATAGCCTTTCGTAATCTCCGAAGTTCTCCCGGACACCCTTGCCGTCCGGATTGTTTTTTTATGGTATATTCTATCACAGAAAAAGGGACTGCGAAAACCGCAATCCCTTCTCCATGCTGTCAATCCCACAAGTTGTCAATGTACCGGCGACTTAATTACTTCTGGATTGCCTTGAAATCTTCGGTCTGAGCCTTAATGCCTCTTTCTGCAGCGAATCTCTCGATGGAGGAAGCGCCGAAGAAGCCATCCAGTTCCGGAATGTTGCTGATGATGTACTGCGCATCCTTTGGCTCTGCAATCGGGCCGCCGTGGCAGATAACCATAACATCCGGATTTACGTCTCTTGCTGCTTTGATAATAGCCTTAATTCTTGGAATGCAATCGTCCAGGGACAGAACGGTCTTTGCACCGATGGTTCCCTTGGAGGTCAGGCCCATGTGGGCAACGATGATGTCCGCACCGGCTTCGGCCATTGCAGCGGACTGCTCTGCATCGAATACGTATGGGCAGGTGAGCATATCCAGCTCGTGGGCTTTGCGGATCATGTCAACTTCCAGGCCGTAACCCATGCCGGTCTCTTCCAGATTCTGACGGAATACGCCGTCAATCAGACCAACGGTCGGGAAGTTCTGAACACCGCTGAAACCCTGATCCTTCAGCTGCTGCAGGTAAATGTCCATAACGCGGAACGGGTCGGTACCGCATACGCCGGCGAGAACCGGAGTCTCCTTTACCACCGGCAGAACCTCAGCACCCATCTCAACGACAATCTGGTTGGCATCGCCGTAGGACAACAGGCCTGCCAGAGATCCGCGGCCGGCCATTCTGTAGCGTCCGGAGTTGTAAATAATCAGGATGTCTGCACCGCCGGCTTCACTGCTCTTTGCGGTGATTCCGGTTCCGGCGCCAACGCCTACCAGGATTTTGCCGCTTGCAATCTGTTCCTTAAATTTTGCGATATTTTCTTCTCTTGTAAGTCTATTCATTGTGTACCCCTTTCGTCATAAAAATAGATTCATAAGTCCGATTTTTCCGATTCTTCTTACAGAAGGGAAATGAGTTTCTTTGCTGCTGCAACGGCGAATTCTTTGTCGTTGATATCCGTATCCAGCTCTACGATTTCCACGTTGGAATCTGCCAACTCGGTGCGGAGCGTATCGAACAACACCTTATCCGCCTCTGCATCGTAGAACGGCTGACCTTCCACGTCAATCATGGATACGCCCTTCAGCGGAAGCATCAGCGTGGTTTTGCCCGTGGCATCTGCCAAGCGGGTTGCAATCTCATGGCCGATGGATTTCAGCTCATCGGCAGTGGTGCGCATCAGGGTAACCGTTGGATTGTGCTTGTACAGATTCCGATCCTTGAACTGCGCCGGAACCGTATCCATCGGTCCGAAGTTCACCATATCCAGTGCACCCACGGAAACCACCTGCGGAATGCCGTTCTTGCCCGCTGCGGTGAGACGGTCCGGACCTGCGTTGAGCACGCCGCCCACTACTTCGTCGCACCATTCGGTGGTGGTGAGATCCAGCACACCCTTGATGAATCCCTGGTCGATAAGGGCTTCCATGCACTTGCCGCCGGTACCGGTTGCGTGGAATACCAATACGTCGTATCCCTGTTCATGAAGATAATCTTCTGCTGCCTTTACGCACGGTGTGGTTACGCCGAACATGGTAGCTGCCAGAAGCGGATTGCCGTCGCTTTCGATTTCCTTCCGGTTCTGAACCATGCCTACAATGGCGTTGGCTGCGTTGCTGAAAATTACTTTGGAAATGTCATTCAGACCTTCCGCATCCACAACGGATGGAATCATGACGATGTCGCTGGTTCCCACATAAGGTGAAACGTCACCGGACGCCATGGTGGAAACCATCACTTTCGGAACTCCCAGCGGAAGCTGCCGCATTGCCGGAGTGGCCAGTGAGGTTCCGCCGGATCCGCCGATGGAAATGATGCCGTCGAATTTGCCCTCTGCATAGAGCTGAGGAATCAATTTCTCCGTTCCTTTTGCTAAAACTTCTGTGGCGGTAGCACGGTCGCGCTTTTCCACGATGGCGTTGATGTCGGCACCGACTGCCGCCGCAACCTCCGCGCTGCTGATATCCGGTTCTACCACGGGTTCGAATACACCGGTGTTGATGCAGAGGGTTTTCAAACCCTGCTCTTCGATGCATTCCTTAATGAACTTGAGCTCCTTTCCTTTGGTATCAAAGGTTCCGAGTACTGCAACTGTTTTCAATGTTGTATACCTCCTTGTCCGCCTTTTCTTAATTGTATTCTAGCACGAACGAAAAAGTAAAAAATATGTTTTGATTACTAAAAATTGTGTTTATATAACATTTTTGTTGCAAGAAAAACTTATGGTTGTTTTTGCGTGACTCCCGCGTGTTGTTTCGACCGCAGCATGGTTTTGTAGTTTCGCGGCGCCATTCCCTTATACTTCTTGAAAATCTTGCTGAACTGGACCGAATCCGGATACCCCACCCGAAGGGCGACTTCCTGAATCGGCATTTCGCTGACCTCCAGCAGTTCGCAGGCCTTGTTGAGTCGGAAGCGAATCAGGTATTCCGTAAAGCTGATGCCCATTTTCTTTTTGAACAGGGTGCTCAGATATGGGGTAGAAACGTGCAGCACCGTGGAGAGCGCCTGCAGAGTAATGGGCTGTTCGTAGCTCTGGCGAATGTGCTGCTGTACGAACTCGATGTAGTTTCGGGAAGATTCCATTCCCTCCATGGCGGCCTCCCGCTTCTCGTCCAGTGCGCTGTCCATGGGATACTTGAAAGCGCGAGTGGAGGAGATAATCGCTCGCTCCGAAGGAATTCGTTCGAAAGAGGAGCCTCCGATAAAACCCTGCGCCGCCGTGTTCTCGTAGAAGTACTGGAGGTCCATCGGTGACTTAATCGGACCGGCGTAGACCATGCGAATCCGCTCCGGCGCCTTCTCCAGGCATGCGGAGAACACCTCGTCCGCCAGGAGTTTTGCCTTCTCTATGGATTGGGCTTTTTTCGGACCCATGGCGCCTCCCGGCGTGAGTCCCAGGTGGGCGCAGATGACGTCTGCTCCCGCGTCAATCATGGCTTCCGCCTGCTCTTTGCTGCACACAAAGGCTAAGGTGAAAAAATCCATTTCATGGGCAATTCGGATGGCTTCCACCTCATTGTCAAATCCCAGACCTTCTTCCTCCAGCGATTCCCGAAAAATACCGTCAATCAGTGCCACCGACGGGAAGTTGACGATGCCGGAAAGTCCGGAATTCTGAATATCTTGGATGTAGTCCCGGAGTTCGATGGTGGGATCCGAGCAGTTCAGTCCGAAGAGAACCGGGGTGTATGGGAGCAGGGTGAGCAACTCTCGCGCCGCAAAGCTTTCGACGATTCGATTGCTGTTTCCGTAGCACAGGTAACTGCCGAAGGACGGGCGCCCGGACGCCCGGAAGCATCCGGCACTGAGGGCCAGCACCATATCGGCCCCGCCGGTAACGGAGGCCAGCGCGGTATGCCCGCATCCGGAAGAAGCACCGATTACGTGCCCGTTGGCCCGGAGATGGTTGTTCAAATGTCGAATAATGTTTTTACGATTGTTCAGCATGGCATCCTCTCTATTGTTCAGTCTGTTGTTCTGTTGGTTCTTGGCCGTCCGATATGTCCCGGGCGAATTCCTCCGGGGTACATCCCCCGTTCACGCGAATTCGCGGCAGCAGGTAGGGATCGTCTCCCGGGTGTACCTTTCCGTATTCGGTGGTAAAAGCACAAAGGAAACCCGCTTCCTTCACCGCCGCCTCACAGGTGTCCGTGTAATCGCCGAAGGGATAGGCGAAGGCCTCGCCGCTGCCCAGCATGTCGATGGATTTCTTCAGGTCCGCTACGTCCTCTTCCTGAGACAGGGCGGTAAAAACACCTCCGTGGCCGATGGTTCCGCCGGGACGGTGCATGTTGTAGGAGTGGGACTGGAAGTTGATGTGCTTGGCATCGCCGTATTTCTGAAGCACATCTTTGCCGTTCTTAGCACAGATAACGAAACTGGTCGCGGTGATGTCGTATTTTTCCAGCACCGGAATTCCGTACTTCTGGAAATCCTTTGTGCAGTCGTCAAAGGTGAGCACCACGGATTTCACCGGCAAATCAATCTTTCCGTCAATGTAATCCCGCAGCTCCTGCCAGGATGGGAAATAATAATCCGCATCGATCAGATACTGCAGGATGGCGGACAGTTCTTCCGTGGACATGTAGTTGGGGTTCAGATCTTCCGGGGGATTGTTCGCATCGTAGATGTTGTGAAACATGCAGACCGCGATGCCGTGACCGTAGCTTGGAGAACTTTGGTCCGGCTTACGGTATGCCGTGCGAACCTTTCGGGTCTTCTTCATCCGGTTGCCGTAATCCTTCAGCGTGTAGGTGATCGTTCCGCTATAGGATTTCCACAGAGTGCCGTCCTTCCGAAAACTGCTTTGATCCAAATCCGTCTGAATGTGGGAGGAAATGTCTTTCTTCCGATAATCCTTCGCCGTGACCCCGGGGTCCGAGAATTTCTCGCCGGGATACAGCCGTAGGGTGGTGTCCCCCTTCAAGGAAATGACGGGTTTGCGGCTGAGTCCGCCAATCTGGTGGTGGGCCTGATAGCGAATCAGCAGCACTCCTCCCAGGAGGAGCAGTATCATGATAATTATGATGAGAAGAATGAGTGAATTCTTCCTCCGAAAACGTTTCTCTATATGATTCATCGATGTTCCTCGTGTGTTCCATTTATTCGATACATTATATATAACTGGATATATAACGTACTTTCGATATGTAGAAATATACCGCTATCATATCAGCATTAAAGCCGGAGTTCAACAGGACAGACTATTTGAAAATCGGATAGCGGAAACCCGGGATTGGACGAAACTTTTCTTTTATGGGAAATTGAGATATAATAATATTTTATGGAAGAAACAGTGTGGGCCTGCGGCAAAATGCTGCCGGGGCGCCGATCGTGTTGTTATCATTGACAAAGAGATTGAAATAGAAAGAGGGACTTTAAATGAAGTATTTAATTGATTTTGAAAACGTGGCCAGCAATGGGTTTGAGGGGCTGGAGCTTCTGGATGACGGATCGGAACTGCTGATTTTCTATTCGGAGCAGCACAGCACTATCAGCATTACGGTGCATCAGGAGCTGGAGCGAAGCCGGATTCGGAAGACGTACATGCCGATTAAGACCGGTGGCAAGAACGCCCTGGATTTTCAGCTGGTGAGCTGGCTGGGGTATGAGATCGCAAAGAACGGCGGGGAGCAGTTCGTTATCATCAGCAAGGATACCGGATTCGATGCGGTGGTGGATTTCTGGCAGAAGCGGAATGTGAACGTGTCCCGGCATCCGGACTTGCGCAAGGCGGTGAAAAAAACCATTCTCAAGAGGGCGCCGGAGGCGGCCATCGAAATCCCGGAGGAACTGCCGCAGCCGGAAGAGGCGAAGAGCGGGAAGGAGAAGAAGAGCAAGCTGAAGAAGAAGGAGAAGCGGGGCGAAAAAAAGAAAAACGCCGCAGCCAAGGAGAATCGGGTGTTCCAGGGGGATGTGAAGAGCTTGATTCCGGAGTTTTCCGGCGAGGCGAGCCGAATTGCGGAGACCCTTCGGGTGCATAAGACGAAGCAAGCGGTGAACAATGCCCTGGTGAAGATTTACGGCACCGAAATGGCAGGAAAGATCTATAAAGGCATCAAGCCGCTGCTGAAGGGACGGAAGGGTGAGTAGATGGACGTATTGGATTATCGAATGGAGCTGAACCCGAAGCAGACCCGGGGGACCCTGACGGTCCGGAAAATTGCGGACGTGGAGGACATGAACCACGGATTCTATTTTTATCCGGAAGGAGAGGCGCTGATGGCGGTTCCCTATGGCGATATGGGGCAGGTGCTGCATTTCACGGAACCGAATACCTTTCACCTGTACCTGTTTCGGAAGGATGCGGCCTATGCCAAAGCGGCGTTCCGGAAATTTCTGAAGGAGAACGGCTTGGAGGAGGCGTCGAAGGCGGTGGCCAAGAAATCTTTTGAGCCGGCGGAGGACCTGATTCCGATGCCGCTGGACAAGGAGATTCGGGAGCAGATTCGGAAGGACGACCGCAGCAAGTTGATTCACCGAGGAAGCTCGGAAAACTAAATCGAGCGAGACGGATTCGGGCAGACCGGAGAAAACAGCGGGGGATGAGACGGAAAGAGGATGAGTGGAGAGAAGAAAATGAGAAATGAGACGGCAGCCGGCAAGAAAAAACGGAAAAACCTGTATCAGATTTTCAATCGGGATCGGCACACCCGAACCATGGGTGTGATTCTGCTTCTGACTCTGGGAATTCTGCTGTGGCAAGAAATCAGCTGGCTGATACCGGAGCAGGTCACAGTTTCCTATGCGGGGATGGACGGAAAGACGAAAACCGTCACCGCCCTCACGCGGCAGACCACGGTGGGGGCTGTATTGAAGGAAGCCAAGATCGGTGCGTCGGAAATCGATACGGTGCACCCTTGCCGGGAGTACCCGGTGTCCGACAAGATGAAAATCACCGTGGAAGAGTGCATACACACCCAAATGGAAATTCACGGAAAGATGAAGGATTTCACCCTGAAATCCGGTACCGTTCGGGAGAACCTGAAGCTGAACGACATCCGCTACGATAAGGACGACCGCATCTCTCCGGAGCTGGATTCACCGGTTCGGGCGGACACGAAAATTACCGTGGACGAGGTGCATCGGAAGGTGACGGAAGGCACCAAAAAAGTAAAATCCGGGGATAAGGTGGTGCTGGACCCGGGCCTGTCTTCGGGCATGGTGCAGGAAACCGGCGGCCGGGACGGCGAGGGCCTCTATACCTACACCACCACCTATATCAATGGAAAAAAATCTGGTACCCGGACAAAGTTAAAGAAATGGATCACAAAACCGGAAGATCATACTCTTCGGTGCGGCACCTCGGAAACCGGGGAAAAGGGGGAAGTAAAAGTAAAAAGTACTTTTACCGCCAACACCACCGCTTACTATGCGGGAACCAATGCCCACGGCTCTACGGGTCAGCGGGTGCACTACGGGACCTGTGCGGTGGATCCGTCCGTGATTCCTTACGGAACGCGCCTGTACATCGAGGGTTACGGAATTGCGGTGGCCAACGACTGCGGCGGCGCGGTGCAGGGGCACATTGTGGACCTGTACATGCGAAGCACGGCGGAGTGTATCCGCTGGGGCCGCCAGAACCGGAAAGCCTATGTGCTGGCGGAGTAGAAGAAAAAGAAGCTGGGAAAATGCGGGACGCGTTGGCGTGGCCCGGCGAAGAAATAAGGCCATGCAGGGAGGACGGCGCCAACGCGGCTGGGGACCGCCCGGGAAAAACCGGAGCATGTTGGCGTGGCCCGGCGAAGAAATAAGGCTTCGCAGGGAGGACGGCGCCAACATGGGCGGCGGCTATACGGGAAAAACCGGAGCATGTTGGCGTGGCCCGGCGAAGAAATAGGGCTTCGCCGGGAGGAAGGCGCCAACATGGGCGGCGACCGCCCGGGAAAAACCGGAGCATGTTGGCGTGGCCCGGCGAAGAAATAAGGCTTCGCAGGGAGGACGGCGCCAACACGGCCGCCGGCTATACAGGAAAAACCGGAGCATGTTGGCGTGGCCCGGCGAAGAAATCAGGCTTCGCAGGGAGGACGGCGCCAACACGGCCGGCGACCGCCCGGGAAAAACCGGAGCATGTTGGCGTGGCCCGGCGAAGAAATAAGGCTTCGCAGGGAGGACGGCGCCAACAAAGCCGCCGGCTATATGGGAAAAACCGGAGCATGTTGGCGTGGCCCGGCGAAGGAATAAGGCTTCGCAGGAAGGACGGCGCCAACAAAGCCGCCGGCTACACGGGAAAAACCGGAGCATGTTGGCGTGATCCGGCGAAGAAATAAGGCTTCGCAGGGAGGACGGCGCCAACAAAGCCGCCGGCTACACGGGAAAAACCGGAGCATGTTGGCGTGACCCGGCGAAGAAATAAGGCTTCGCAGGGAGGCCGGCGCCAACACGGCCGGCGACCGCCGCCTCTAATTCAGGCCACTTTCGGGAAATCGGAAGAAATTGACGACGGAACCTCGATTCCCAACGTTCCGTCGTCAATTTCCCCGCGGCCGTCGGGAAGATTAGAGTGGAATGCCCGGGGAAGATGGTGAGCTGAGGGCTAGCGAGTAGAAAATCCGGTTCTGAAGAAGTGATTCTGGACACGGATTCAATTTGAATTAGAGTAAAAACATGAAGAAAAAATTGGATTGACGACAGACTTTTCGGATACGAGAGTCTGTCGTCAATTTTTTGTGGTGCCGAATGCAGGTTGGAGCAAGCGGCACGGGGAGATGATTAGAATTGACGACGAAAGGAGGGACGAGTGGTGTTCGTCGTCAATTCTTTCCTTTTGAAAATATAATAGAGGAAAAGTGATGCACGAAGGCGGGTGGGAGCCTTTCGTGCATCACTTTTCGTCTGTGCTCGAGGGCGTGGTGCCCCAAGACGAAGAAACAAGGGCTAGCGAGCGGTGAGGCACCACGCCCGCTCGGCGGGAACGGCTGCTGTGCTCGAGGGCGTGGTGCCCCAAGACGAAGAAACAAGGGCTAGCGAGCGGTGAGGCACCACGCCCGCTCGGCGGGAACGGCTGCTGTGCTCGAGGGCGTGGTGCCCCAAGACGAAGAAACAAGGGCTAGCGAGCGGTGAGGCACCACGCCCGCTCGGCGGGAACGGCTGCTGTGCTCGAGGACGTGGTGCCTCAAGACGAAGAAACAAGGGCTAGCGGGCGGTGAGGCACCACGCCCAACCGGGCATGGGCAAAGAAACGCGTGGGACTTGGTGCAAAGGGAACGGAGATATAAGGGCCGGCGGGATTTCGTGCACCAAGACGGCGCCGGCCACGGGTGAAGAAATGCGGGGGAATTGGTGCAAAGGGAACGGAGATATAAGGACTCGCGGGATTTCGTGCACCAAGTCGGCGCCGGCCACGGGCGAAAAAACGCGCGGGAATTGGTGCAAAGGGAACGGAGATATAAGGGCCGGCGGGATTTCGTGCACCAAGACGGCGCCGGCCACGGACGAAGAAACGCGTGGGACTTGGTGCAAAGGAAACGGAGATATAAGGACCGGCGGGATTTCGTGCACCAAGTCGCGCCCCGCACCACGCCCGCACCACGCCCGGCGCCCCACCACGCCCGAAAAAACGCGGGGGACTTGGTGCAAAGGAAACGGAGATATAAGGGCTGGCGGGATTTCGTGCACCAAGTCGCGCCCCGCACCACGCCCGCACCACGCCCGCCGGCCCGCACCACGCTTGCTCATACGGAAGTTTATAAACTTCCGCATGATAATAAAAGTGTACTGAAGGGGAATTTTTTCTGTGGCATAATACTTTCACCGGAAAGGAATCAGCGCTGCAATACCGGAAATAATATGAAAGGAGATGCAATATGAAAAGAACAATCCGTGTTCGGATTGCCGGCAGGAATCCGGAGTTATCCGGATTCCTTAGATTCCTGGGATTCTTGTTCCTTTTGTTTCTCGCGTTGTCTCGGCTGGGAACCGCGTTCCCGGCGGAAGCGGCCACCTCGTCCCCATCAGCCTATACATACGAGGATTGGAAGCATTCCCTGGACCGGGTAGCCGAGAATCTGGAGAAGGACGGATTTCACTACAGCGTAAACGGAGGGAAGGGATCTTACCGGAAAAGCAAAGAGACGCGGCGCGTGACCAACTGTGCCATCTACGTATCCTGGGCACTCCAGGATGCGGGAATTATCAAGAAGGGGCAGGTTTTCTGGATTGACAAAGGAGGTGCCATTCGAGGAAAGCGGAAAACCTGCATTACGAAAAACAGCAAGCTGAAGATACTTCATCCCCACAAAAAAGCGAAGCATGCCGGCCTCAAGAAAGGAGATATTTGCGGCTGGGACAGCCATATCCATACGGCGGTGTATGCGGGAAGAGATGCCAAAGGCCGAACTTTGTGGTACTCCGCCGGCCGAGACGGAGGTGTGAAGAAGAACGGAAAGTGGTATTTTAAAGCCGGTAAAACCAAAGCGAAGGTGCGGGCGGCCCGATATGACGGAAAAATCGCCACGGTGATTCGTATTCGGAATTTAAAGGCTGCTCCGGCAAAAAAACCAAAAAAAGCAAAAGCAAAGTCGAAGCCGATGTCCGCAGTAAAAGCAGACGAAGAATTAAACCATTCGGGCGAAACTTCCGATGTGGAATTTGAAGAAATCACCCCGGAATACGAAGAGGAAGAGGAGGTGAGCGAAACGGAAGACGGCGGACCGGCAGAGTCGACGGATACGCCGGATACGCCGGAAACGAATCCGGATGCATCAGAAGCGAATCCGGACGCATCAGAATCGAAACCGGAAGACACAGCAGAAAACGTAATCAGCGGAGGGGAGACTTCCGATGAGCCTCGGGATTTTGAGACGGAGGAAAACGATCCGGAGGATGAGGACGGTGCAACGGTGGATGACTCCGCCAACGATACCATTTTGGATCTGGACAAGAACGAGGTCATTTCCGTCAAAGACGGAACGCGGAAGAAAATCCAAGACGGTTACGAGGAAAGCCGGGACCCCGATAATCCGGACGAGGAAAGCCGGGACCCCGATAATCCGGACGAGGAAAGCCGGGGCACCAAAGGAGAGACAAATAAAGTTCGAAGAATCGATACCCCGGAAACCGGCGACGATGGTTTTGCGGTGGCCATGGTGCTGCTAATTCTCAGCTGCAGCGGACTGCTTGTAATGGCACATCGTCGAAACCCGGAAAGTTGACCCTGCGGAAACATCTGTGGTATTCTGTATAACAGTTAAAAAAATGCGTATCACAGATGGGAGAAAACAGTGAGATTATTTATATTACGACATGGACAAACGGATCTGAACCTGGCCCGGAAGGTGCAGGGGCACATGGATGTGGACCTGAACGCCACCGGTATTGAACAGGCAGAGGATTTGGCAAAGGTGGTTCGGGAGAAAAACCTTCGTTTCGATGCAATCTATTGCAGCCCGCTGAGAAGGGCGCTGGATACCTGCGAAATCGTTACCGGACAGAGCCAAGACACGTTTCACGTGGATGATCGAATCGAGGAATTTGATTTCGGCGAGCTGGAAGGCTATGCCTACCGGGAGCTTCCCGGAGAGTCGCAGAAATTCTTTTCCGCACCGGATGAATTTCTGCCGGCGGGGAGAGGGGAGACTTTTCAACATCTGATTCAGCGGATAACGGACTTTTTGGAAGAATTGAAGACTCGGGAACAAGGAAATGTGCTGGTGGCGTCCCACGGAACGGCCATTCACGCCATGCTCCTCTATTTCCGGCACAAAGAGTTGAAAAATTTCTGGGATGAGGATGTGCATAACTGCGATCTGATGATTGTGGACTGCATCGACGGCGAATACGTCGTCCGAGATGAGAAAATTGTGGTAGAGAAAAAAGAAACCGGTTACCTCTAAAGGGTAACCGGTTCGTAATCGAATCGCTTGATGGACTTATCTTCCTCAATCCGATAGACATGGTATTCCTCCGGGACTAACTCCGTCCCCTCCAGGAATACCTTTTTTGATTCATCGAATTTCTCCGGCTCCACCCGAACGGCGATTCCGCAGCTGGTGGAGATGTGCCGAGGCACCGGCATGATGGTGCAGCCCACCGGCTTCAGCAGCTTCTCGGTGGAAATGGCTCCGTGGGTGGATTCGAAAGTGTACAGGTAAAAAGTATCCGTCATGAACACCACCCTCTCCTACAGAGTGATAACCTTGGAAACTTCCTGCATTGCACCCAGGATGTCATACATGTTGCTGACGGTTCCAACCTTGCAGTCTTCCTTGATTCCGAAGAAGTTCAGGCAAGTGCCGCATACCAGAACCTTGGTTCCTTTCTCAATCAGAGTGTTCAGGTTCTCAATAATCTGAGGCTCTACGCCGGTGGTCAGCTTTACGCCGCCGTTCATGAAGAGCACGTAGGTCGGGATGTTTTCGCTCTCGGACAGGGTGAAGATGGCCATCTTTGCCAGGTTCATTCCCAGTTCGGCATCGCCGCTTCCCAGACCTTCCTTGTTGAAGAATACCGCGTAGCTTCCTTCGTCAAAGCCGTGAGCGGATTCCGGAATATTGCCGTCGCCATCCGCAAATGTAGCAACGAGCTTCTCTCCTTCCGGTGTAACGGTGATTTCTCTTCCATATGTCTTTCCCAGGCGGGACAGGTTGTCAATCTGAGTCTGACCATCTACCAGAATGGACAGATCCTGAGTGCCGTTGTCCAGCTCTTTCTTCGCCATGATTACAGGAATTGGGCATGCTTTGCCTGCAGCATCTAATCTCATAATGAATTCCTCCTATTATTAAACATAAATATACAAGTAAATAGTATCACCAAATCCCGTTTTTTCAAATAGAAAAATCTTATAAAAGAAAATCGGTCCCGCGAAAGTTTCCGGCGAGAGCGAACGGAAAACTCCCGCAAATCGAATTGCCCGTAAGACTTCACAGAAAGGAAATAATGTTGTAGAATTATCTATCATTGAATATACCAATAAGGAGAAGCAAATATGAAAGAATTTATCATTGAAATGGAAAACGGCGGCGTAATGGAAGGGGAACTGTACGAAGACATCGCACCGAAGACGGTGGAGAACTTCGAATCCCTGATTGAAAAGAAGTTCTACGACGGACTGATTTTCCATCGCGTCATTCCGGGATTCATGATTCAGGGCGGATGCCCGAACGGAAACGGCATGGGCGGCCCGGGATATACCATTCCGGGAGAGTTCAACTCCAACGGTTTTAAGAACGACCTGAAGCACACTCGAGGCGTTCTCTCCATGGCAAGAGCGATGGACCCGAATTCCGGCGGATCCCAGTTCTTCATCATGGTAGCGGATGCACCGCATCTGGACGGAGATTATGCCGCATTCGGAAAGATTACCAAGGGTATGGAAGTGGCGGATGCCATCGTGAACACCAAGCGGGATCCGTGGATGGACAAGCCGCTGGAAGATCAGAAAATCAAGAGCATTCGCATGAAGTAAGGCCGAGGACGACAGGAAAAGAAAGAGAGAGCAGTATGCAGCAGGAACGAAACATCATCGTAATTGGACATAAGAATCCGGATACGGATTCCATCTGCTCCGCTATCGCATATGCACATTTGAAAAACATGACCACCCACAGTCACCACTACGTTCCGATGCGGGCGGGAGAAATCAGCCAGGAGACCATGTACGTGCTGGACCGCTTCAACATGCCGGTCCCGAATTACTTGGGCGACATCGGTGCTCAGGTATGTGACATGGAAATTCGCCGCACGCCCGGGGCGTCCAAGGACATGACCATCAAGCAGGCATGGGATTTCATGGCAGAGACGGATGCGGTGACACTTGCGGTGACAGAAGAGGACCGGGTCATCGGACTGATCACCAAGGGAGACATCGCCCAGACCTTTATGGAGGCGGAGGACAGTCGGTTCCTGTCTCGCATGAAGCCGCGGTACCGGGATATTGCAGATACCGTGAACGGTACCATCGTGGTGGGCGATGGCGACGACCGCTTTGAAGAAGGCAAGGTATTGGTGGGTGCGGCCATGGTGGAGCGCATGCAGGAGCACATCGAGCCGGGAGATTTGATGCTCATGGTGGACCGGGTGGAAAACCAGATCGGCGCCCTGGAGAAGGGGGCAAAGGTGCTGATTTTCTGTCTGGGAGCCAAGGCCAACGAAGAAGTTATCGCTAAGGCCCGGACAGAAAAGGCGGTCATCATCGAGACCTCAATGGATACTTTTGCGGTTTGCATGGAAATCCACAAAAGCGTTCCCCTGGAATCTTTCATGCTGAAAGAAGACATCATGACGTTCCGGATGGACGACTATACGGACAAGGTGCGGGCGGCCATGGCGTCCACCCGCCACAGAGCTTTTCCGGTGGTGGATTCCAACGATTGCTATGTGGGAACCATCTCTCGCCGGAACCTGCTGGGAATCCAGAAGAAGCGAGTGATTCTGGTGGATCACAACGAGACATCCCAGGCCGTGGACAACATCAACGAGGCGGAGATTCTGGAAATCGTGGACCATCACCGCCTGGGCACCCTGCAGACACTGCAGCCGATCTACTTTGTCAATCAGCCGGTGGGCTGTACGGCGACGATTCTGTATGAGATGTTCGTGGAGAAAGGAATCGAGATTGCGCCATCCATCGCCGGACTGCTGTGCGCGGCGGTAATTTCGGACACGCTGATGTTCCGATCTCCGACCTGCACGCTGAAGGACAAGATGGCGGCAGGTGCGCTGGCGCTGCTGGCGGACATCGATATTGAAGCTTTTGCCACGGAAATGTTCGAAGCGGGCTCGGATCTGGGCAACAAGTCGGAAGAGGAAATCTTCTATCAGGATTACAAGAAGTTCACTTTCGGAAACACCAGCTTCGGCGTGGGTCAGATCAGTTCCATGAGTGCGGACGAGCTTCAGGAAATCAAGAAGCGGATTCAGCCGCTGCTTCGCCACGAGTGCGGAAAGAACGGCGTGTCTATGGTCTTCTTCCTGCTGACGGATATTCGGAACTCCTCGTCGGAAATGCTGTACGCCGGTGACCGGGCAGAGGAGCTGGCGGACATCGCCTTTAAGGATGCGCCGAAGAGCGACGGAAGCTATTATTTGGAAGGGGTTCTGTCCCGAAAGAAGCAGCTGATTCCGGCATTTATGCGGGCGATTAACTTGATGTAAAAGGGCTGTGAAAAGTTTTCAAAATACGCAAAAGAATTTTGAACATAAATTAAAAGATTAACATGAAAATCTATTGAAAGCAAGGTTTCAATGTGATAGTGTAATGGCTGTGCTATCCGGACTCCATATCCGGACTCGGGTGGTACAGCATTTTATTTTTTGATAAAAATTGAGGGAAGGAAATGGATTACACGAAGGTGCTGAAGGGAATCCTCGATCTCGGGGAGGCAATGATTAACAGCGGTGCAGAGATTGGCCGTGTGGAGGACAGCTTGTATCGGCTGTGCGATGCGTATGGCTTCAAAAAAAGAAATTGTTGGGTGATTTCGTCCAACATACAGGCGACGGTGGAGACTCCGAATGGGGAAACGCTGACGCAGATTCGTCATGTCCCGGGGGGCGAGATGAATTTCGACCGTCTGGATTATCTGAACAATCTGTCCCGTTTCATTTGTAAAAACAAACCGGATGCACCGGAACTTCAGGCGAAGCTTCAGGAGGTAATGAATCGTCCGGAACAGCCGAGGTGGCAGCACTATATAGCCGGTGTCATGGGCGGTGCCGGATTCGCCGTCTTCTTCAATACTAATTTTATGGACACCATCGTGGCCGTGCTGGCATCCCTGATTATCGTGGCACTGGGCGAAGTGCTGGGGAAATACGAGCACAATCCGCTGATTTTCAATGCGATTATCGCCTGCATCGTGGAAACCTTTATCATTCTGGCAGTGACATGCGGATTGGGCGAACACGTGAACTATATCACCATCGGAGTCGTGATGCTGCTGATTTCCGGAATCGGCTTCACCAACGGTATTCGAGACCTGCTGCACAGGGATACCCTGTCCGGTATTGTGAATATCTGGAATTCCGTGCTGGGTGCGACCGGTATTGCTTTGGGAATCGCATTGCCGATTCTGCTTCTGAAAGGAGTGATGTAAGATGTTGGTACTTGCTTCGAGTTTTACAACGCAGCTGATATCCTGCACAATCGCTTGCGTAGGATTCGCGTATTGGTTCAACGTAAAGGGCATTCAGGTGTTGTACTCCGGAATTGGAGCGTTCTTTACCTGGGCGGTATATTATGTATGTTTTGAAATGACCAACAGCAACTTCCAGTCAACATTGTTCGGCGCCATCTTTGTGGCCATCTTCGCCCAGATTATGGCCAGGGTGAACCGAGCGCCGGCAACGATTTTCCTGTGTGTCTGCGTATTTCCGCTGGTTCCGGGACCGAATCTGTATTACATGATGTACTATCTGGTACTGGAGAATTATAAGGTGGCCAAGGAAGAGGCGGTGACGCTGGTACTCACTTGCGTGGGCATTGCTCTGGGCTTCATCGTGGTGGACATCTTCAACAAGTATATCGTGATCATCTTCAAACGTTTGAAGGGCCAGCGGATATCGGAACACGGCGAACGGTATTAATCTCTTTTTGGGAGAGAAAAAATAAAGAATGCCTTTCGATTTGTTAAAAAAAGGACCGGCCGGAAGACTTGACAGAAATATTGTTAGCTTATACAATAAATACCATGGTTGGTTTATTGTATAAGCTAAATTTTTTTTAACATCTGAACTGTAAGGAAGGAATGGAGATGAAAAACAAGTACATTGCAAAACGCTATTGGAAGGACAGCTCGTCCCCGATGGGTGCAGTAAATGCAAAGGCAAAACAGTATGACGACGTGATTAACCTGAGCCTGGGCGATCCGGACCTTTTGACCGATAAGGGCGTAATCGAACAGGCTTACAAGGATACTCTGGCAGGTCACACCAAGTACACGGAGTTCCGAGGCGATCCGGAGCTGAGAGCTGAGATTTGCAAGTTCTATAAAGACGAATACGATATGGATGTAACGGATGATGAAATCATCATTACGGCAGCCGGCACGCTGGCAATGCATCTGGTAATGGAAACGATTCTGGACGACGGAGACGAAGTGATTCTTCAGGCACCGTACTTCACACCGTATCCGAAGCAGGTGGAGATGTCGAGAGGTATCCCGGTAGAGCTTCCGACCTACGAGGAAGAGGATTTCCAGGTTAACGTGGAGAGACTGGAGTCCCTGATTACCGAGAGAACCAAGGCTGTCGTTCTGAACACACCGAGCAATCCGACCGGCAGCTGCCTCACCGTGGAAACCATGGAGAAGATTGCAGCAATTGCGGAGAAATACGACCTGCTGGTGGTATGCGATGATATCTACACCGCATTCAGCTACCAGAACCCGTTCGTGCCGTTCGCATCCCTGCCGGGCATGAGAGAGCGCACGATTATCATCAACACCGTATCCAAGAACTTCACCATGACCGGATGGCGTGTGGGCAACATCATTGCTCCGGCGGACTTCATCAAGGTGATGACTGACGTGAACATGAGCGTTGCATTTACGGTAGCGGCACCGACTCAGAGAGCCGCACTGGCCGCATATCGAACCTACAAGGATTTCCAGCCGGCAATGGTAAAAGAATACAAGAAGAGAGTGTTCTACGCAGCGGAGAGAATTAATGCATTGAACAACATGCACGTGCTGTATCCGCCAAAGGGTGCGTTCTACCTCTTCATCAATATCAAGGATACCGGCCTGACTTCCATGGAAGTGGCTGAAAAGATTCTGGACGAAGCGCACGTTCTGACCCTTCCGGGCAACGCATTCGGCGACTGCGGCGAAGGTTTCCTGCGAATCGCATGTACCTGCGGCTGCGAGGAGCTGGGCAAGGCCTTCGATCGAATCGGCGCGATGGACCTTTTCAATCCGAACAAATAAGTATTAAAAAACGGTTCGTTACGAATATTTGTGGGATAGTTACCGGTAACTATCCCATTTTTTTTAATGGGGATGTTTTGAATTTTGAAATCGGAGTAAGGTTGAATGTGGAGCTGTTTTGCGGTATATTATTAGCAGTTATGGAGACGACAAAGAAGACAACAGTGAAGATTATCATAGCAAAAGATCCAAAGAAGCGGAAACCTCAATGGACAGGAGTCATAGTGTATGCACTCCTGCTTATTTTCGTGTTTAATTTTTTTGATTGGAACCGGCCCTATGACGGGTACACCCGCTATGAGGTGGAGGTCAACCGGGAAATTGTGGCCCGGGAACAGAAGGGGGATGTGGCCAAGATTGAGAAGGACATTTCCCTGGTGGATGCGAGTCTGAAGAACGGCGACTCCCTCAGTGGGAAGAGAGCTTGGTACATGGAGCGATTCCGGAACTGCGTGGTGGTGGGAGATTCTCTCACCGAGGGTTTGAGTGTCTATCAGTGGCTTTCGAAGAAGCAGGTATTCAGTTCCGTGGGGGGATCCCTGAACAACGATGAAAAATTGTTCCGGAAGGCGGCGGCCACCTATCCGAAGGCGGCGTTCTTTGCATTCGGAATGAACGACACCATCAACTATCGAGGCGATTCCAAAGCTTTCATTAAGCGGTATGAGAAACTGCTGGATGGAGTGCACAAGAAGAGTCCGAAGACGAAGATCTATATCTGCAGCATCTCTACGCCGACAAGTAAGGCCATCAAGCAGAAGAAATCTTTGGGACATTATAAGAAATTCAACAAGGCTCTGCAGAAGATGTGCGACGATAAGGGCTATACTTACGTGGATGCCAGCCGGATTTTGCCGACGCATAAGGATCTCTATGCGGGAGACGGAATTCATGCGGCCAGCGCGTACTATCCGATGTGGATGGATAAAATGATAGAAAAGGCAAATCTATAGATGAGAGGAACGATGGATAAACAATTGAATCGAATCCCGCCGGTGCTGGTACGACTGGCACTGATATTGGTGCTGTTCCTGTTTCTGCGGGGAATATACGCTTCCGCCAGCGCCCGGGATGTGGATATGGCGGATATCCGAAGCGCCATGCTGCAGAATACGGATATCGGCAAAATGAAAGAGTGCAACAATCGGAAGCTGATGCAGTTCATGGGCATCAACTACGAGAACTACGATTCCTATCTGTATTACAAGAGCAAGGAATCCCTGGGTGTGGATGAAGTGCTGGTGGTAAAAGTACGCAGCGCCGCGGATCTGGACGGCCTGAAAGATTCCGCAGAGAACCGGGTGCAGTCTCAGGAGAAGGCCTTCGACGGCTACGGAACCAACCAGATGAAGTTATTAGCCAATGCGGTGATTGAGACAAAAGGAAACTACCTGTTCTACTGCGTTGCCGAGAACCCGGGAAAATACGAGGAGGTGTTCCGACATGCTGTTCAGTAGTATCCTCTTCTTATTGTATTTCCTTCCGGCGACTCTGGCGATTTACTACCTGGTGCCGCGAAAGAATATCGAAGCTCGAAACCTGGTGCTGCTGGCGGCCAGCCTGCTGTTTTACAGCTGGGGCGAACCGGTGTACATCGTATTGATGATCTACAGCGCGTTCCTGAACTACTACAGCGCCCTGCAGATTGGCAGAGCTCAGGAAAAGGGACGTTCCGGCAAAGGGTCCATGCTCTTTGCCTTGTTCATGAACTTGCTGGTGCTGGGATTCTTTAAATACTTCGGATTCCTGATGGATACCTTCAACTCCCTGACGGGATTGCACATCCATTACACGGCGCTGTCCCTGCCAATCGGAATCTCTTTTTATACCTTCCAGGCGCTGTCTTATATTTTCGACGTGTACCGGAAGAACGTGGGACCGCAGAAGAGCTTTCTTCGCTTCACCTTGTACCTGTCCCTGTTCCCGCAGCTCATTGCGGGCCCGATTGTCAAGTACCGGGATGTGGAGGAGCAGCTCAGCGTTCGCTCCACGGACTGGATCGATTTCGGGGAAGGCACAAAGCGGTTTATTTTCGGCCTGGGCAAAAAAGTCCTGCTGGCCAACAATTTCGGCGCCCTGTACGCCGCCATCGGTGCGCTGCCGGACAGCGATGTTTCCGTGGTGACTTACTGGATCGGAATCGGCGCCTATACATTGCAGATCTATTTCGACTTCAGCGGATATTCGGATATGGCCATCGGCCTGGGACGGATGTTCGGTTTTGAGTTCAGCGAAAACTTCAACTATCCGTACATCTCCGACAGCATCACGGAGTTCTGGAGAAGATGGCACATTTCCCTGAGTACCTGGTTCCGGGAGTACGTGTACATTCCGCTGGGCGGCAATCGGGTCACGGTGCCGAGACATATTCTGAACCTGCTGATTGTGTGGTCCCTCACCGGACTGTGGCACGGTGCCAGCTGGAACTTCGTGCTGTGGGGTACCTATTACGGCGTGCTCCTGATTATCGAGAAATACGTGCTGCATCCCTATATGGAGAAATGGCCGGGATGGGTACGGCATCTGTACACGTTGGTCATCGTGATGATCGGCTGGACCTTCTTCAGCATCACGGATTTCGGTGCCATGAAAAAATATTTTGCGGTGATGCTGGGCGTATCCGGTCACGCATTCGCCAACATGAAAACCCTGTATCTCCTGCGCACCCACGGAATTCTCCTGGCGCTGGGCATGTGTCTCAGCACGCCGGCACCGATGAAGTGGTTCCGGGAGCGGCTGGAAAAGGAAGGACACGAGTGGCAGGGCATCGTTCTGCTGATGCTGATTCTCATTCTCAGCATCGCGTACCTGGTGTTCGGATCCTACAATCCGTTCCTGTATTTCCGATTCTAGGGAAAAACGAAGTGCTTTGGCATATCGGGTATAGAATGTATGAAAGGTAAATTATGGTTGACAGAAAAATTAAAATGTCAAAAATATTGGGAATCTGCTTCCTGGCGGTAATCTTCGGACTGCAGCTTCTGGGAATTTTTATTCCGGACCGGAAGACCTCCGCTGCGGAGAACCGGGCGCTTCAGACCTTCCCCGCTTTTCGGGTATCGGAGTATTTGGATGGCCGGTTTGAAAGCAAGATGGACGATTATGCCAACGACCAGATTCCGGGCCGCAACCGCTTCATTCAGGTGAAAGCGGCGGCGGACAAGACCGTGGGGGTTCTGGAGAACAACGGAGTCTACCGGGCAAAAAACGATTATCTGATGGAAAACCTCACTACCCCGGATCCGAAGAACCTCAAGGAGACGGAAGCGGCACTGGCGGACTTTGCGAAGCGCCATTCCAAATTGAAGATGCATTTTCTGCTGGCGCCCAACGCCGGGAACATCCTGTCGGAGAACCTGCCGACCACGGTACAGATGGCCGATCAGAATAAGCAGATGGACGACTTCTACGCTTCTGTGGAGAAGTCCGGAATCACTCCGATTGACATTCGGTCTGCTTTTATAAAAGCAAAAGACGACGTGCAGCTGTACTACCGGACGGACCACCACTGGACGACGGACGGCGCGTATCTGGCGTACCGGAATTCCATCGGCGCCCTGACCGGGGACAAGCCGGAGGATTTTGCGCCGAAGGTGGTGAAAAATGATTTCCGGGGCACGCTGTATTCCAAGAGCGGTTTCGTGAACGGGATGGACGACGCCATCAAGATCTATCTTCCGGCGAATCGGGATTACCGCAAGTCCGTAATCTACTACACGGACACGCAGAAGAAGACGGCGGAATTCTATCAGCTGAAAAATTTGAAGAAGAAGGATGCCTATACGGTGTTCGGTGGAAGCAACCATCCGATGTATACCATCGAAACGCCGGTGACCGGTCGGAAACGCCTGCTGCTGATTAAGGATTCCTACGCAAATAGTTTTATTCCGTTCTTGACGCAGCACTACCGGGAAATCGTGGTGGTGGATCCGCGATACTACTTTGAGAATCTGGAGGATCTGATTCAGTCGGAAAAGGTTACGGACGTGCTGTTCCTGTACAACGCCAACACCTTCTTCGGGGACGATTCCCTGAAGATTATGCTGGGAGATACGGAGTAGCGGACCGATTGGAGTATAATCCATGGGAGAAATTATTATGTAGGAGATCGTGATGAATGAGCAATTGGGAGTGATGAATCCAATTACGGAGGGGCGCATTGGACGGGCGATGTTTCGGTATTTTCTGCCGTTGGTCGCCGGAACTATTTTTCAGCAGATTTACAGTTTGGCAGATGCGGTGATTGTGGGCCGGTTCGTGGGAAAAGCGGGATTGGCGGCGATCGGCGGATCTGCCTCTACTGTTCTGTATATCGTCACGATGGTGTTCGCCTCGATGTTCGCCGGCGCATCCGTGACATTGTCCCAGTATTTTGGGGCTCGGGAAGAGAAGAAGCTGCATGAAGCGCTACATACCATGGTGATATTCGGCATCCTCGCATCCGCCGTGACGACGGTGCTGGGCGTGACCCTCAGCCGGTGGGCGATGGTGATGATGCGGACGCCGGAAAGCCTGATGACCTATTCCGTTCAGTATATGGTAATCTATTTCGGCGGCGTGTCCACGGTAATTCTGTACAATATGGGTTCTTCCATCCTGCGGGCAATCGGCGATTCCAAGCGGCCGTTCCATTATCTGATTGTGTGCTGCGTGCTGAATATCGTCCTGGATATTCTGTTCGTGGTAGTGTGGAAAAAAGAGGTCATCGGTGCGGGATTGGCAACCGTCATTTCTCAGGGCGTCAGTGCATTCCTGGTAATGCGAGCGCTGGTGCGGAACAAGGAAATGGAAGGGATTCCGTTCCGTCTGTCCCTTCGGGCTCGAGACCTGAAGGAAGGTTTCAATGGAATGATTCTAAAGCATCAGATGCGGCTTGGCACACCGGGGTCGATTCAGGCAGTGGCCTACGGCATCTCGAACATACTGATTCAGGCCTGCATCAACGGATTCGGAGAGGATATCGTAGCGGCTTGGGCGGCATACTTTAAAACCGATGTTATTATCTGGGCAATCCTGAATGCCTTCGGCGTGACCGTCACGACGTTCGTGGGCCAGAACTACGGTGCCGGAAAGAAGGAGCGAATATTCCAAAGCGTGCGGATGGGATTGATGCAGTCGTCGCTGCTGGTAGTGTCGCTTGTTGTGCTGCTGATGAGCTGTGCCCATCCGATTTTGTGCCTCTTCCTGACCGATGAAGATGTTATTCAAATCGGCGTGACCATGATGCATCAATTCATGCCGTGGTACGTTCTGTCCGTCATCCTGGAGATTTTCAACGGTGCATTGCGAGGCCTGGGCGATGTAAAAATTCCAACCATCATCACCACAGGCTGCGTACTGGGATTGCGAATTCCGTGGGTGACCTGGATTGTTCCGGCATACCACGAGGTGCTGACGGTAATTCTCAGTTACCCGATGGCCTGGATTCTGGCATTGTCGATGATTATTCCGTATTATCTGCATCGGAAAAAACAAATGGGAAGAGTTGTGGTAAGGTAAAGTAAGGTAAAGTAAGGTAAAGAAAGGTAAGGAAAGGACCGAAACCCGGGAGGTGCGAATGTGCGCCCCGGGTTCCGGTCCTTTCATTTAAAGTCGGCCCGTCCGGCGGCTCGGTTCGCGCCCGGGTACCCGCAAAGCCAATGAAATCGGTTTTCAAGCGCGAACCGCGGGACCGAGAAGAGAAGAAATCCGGCCCAAAAGAGGCGCCGCAGCGAGCCGGGCAGGGAAAAGTTTGCTCCCCTGGACGGAGGAATAAGGGCTAGCGGGGAGTGGGGAGCAAACCTCGGGCCCAGCGGCCGGCACCGGGCAGGAAAAAGTTTGCTCCCCTGGACGGAAGAATAAGGGCTAGAAGGGAAGGGGGAGCAAACCCCCAGGGCCTGAAATTCAGAAAAGGCGGCCCAGTCGCCGGCCCTAACAAAAGCCCCGGCGCCGCTGGCAATGCGATCAGCGCCGGGGCTTTCCTATACTGCTTCCTACACCGGAAATGTGGCACTAATTCGGAGGGACTTCCCGTCCGGTGTGTAGGCGGCAATTTTGCCGCCGTGGGCTCGGACCACCGCCCGGGCAATGGAGAGGCCGATGCCGTGCCCGCCGGTTTCGCTGTTCCGGGAGCTGTCTGCCCGGTAGAATCGGTCGAAAAAGTGAGGGATGGATTTCTTCTGAATCTCATCCACGGAATTGCTCACCGTGAGGAAAATGTTTTTACCCTGACGATAGAAGAAGAGGCGGATATCGCCGGAATCCGAAGAATATTTGAACGCGTTGTCCAAGAGGATGCTCACCAGCTTGCGGAGGGCACTTTCGTCGCCTCGCAGGAACAGATCGTCCGCCACATCGTAGTTGTATTTTTTCTCGGAAACAAGGGCCCGGGATTCGAAAGAATGGGCCACGTCGCCAACGATTTTCGAGAAATTCAATCGCTTCATGTTGACGGAGGTTTTCTGCACCTCCTCCATGCGGGTCAGGTACACCAGCTCTTCGGTGAGGGTGGACAGGCGCCGGGTCTGCTGCCGGATATCCTCCAACCATTCGTTGGGCGCATCGTCCGGCTGTTCCATCTCCAGAACGGACACGTCTGCGTTGATGATGGTCAGTGGCGTGCGAATTTCATGTCCCGCATCGGTGATGAACCGCTGCTGTTTTTCGTAGCTTTCCGCCACCGGCCGGAGAATTTTTCCGGAGAAAAAGGTGATTAGTGCGGAAATGATTGTGACGCCGATGAGGCACACCAGAATGCTGACGTTTCGGAAGGCCCGGAAATTGTCCAGGGAACGGGAGCAATCCAGGTAGACGTAGCGAGTTCCGCCTTTTTCCGTCACTCGGGTGCAGCGGAAGTCTTCAATAAAAGTACATTTTCCGTCTTTCGAAAGCTTCCGTTCCGCCTTTCGCTGAATGGATTCCAGTGCATTCTTATTTACCGCCAGCAGCTGGGAGGAATCCACTTCCCGCAGGGTTCCGTTAGAATTGGTCAGCACCGAAAAATATCGGGTTTCAAATGGCTGCGCGGAAGTGCGGGCCTTGTTGTCCAGCTGAATCCGGAAAATATAGCTGCGGTCGTTGGTATCATCCTTCGGATTTAATTTAGAAAAGCGGCGCTTCTTCTGAACGATGCTGGTGGATTTTTCTTCCAAATCGCCGCTGCCGGAAACCTCCACGGAATCGCGTCTTCCTTTTATTAGCAGGCTTTCCGGAAACGTCCCGTGATTGGCCGACAGAATCGAAAGGGTCCAGTCCGCTCGGTCTACCACGTTTCGGTAGCTGATGCCGTTGATGATAATCGTCAGTAGCGCGATGGTGAAGAATACCGATAGGATGGTCACCGCGATGAATCGGTGCCGTAATTTTTTTACCATATTAGTCCTCTTCCTCCACCACCAGGGAATACCCCACGTTTCGGGTAGCCTTAATCAGCACGTTCGCCCCCAAAGCCTTGAATTTCCGGCGAAGATAGGAAATGTACACCCAGATGATGCTGGTCTCCGCATCGCTGTCCAGCCCCCAAATCCGCTCGAAAATCTGCTCCGTGGACAGCACCTGCCCCGGATTGCTCATGAGGAGTTCCATCAGCTGAAACTCCTTGTTGGCCAGCCGGATGGAATTCTCCCCGCAGGCCAGCTCGTAATTGGTCCGGTCCAGAGTCACGTTCCCCAGCTGCAGCACGGAGCTTGGATTCTTGGTCTGAACTCGGGTAATGGCCCGGATTCGCGCAAGCAGCTCTTTCGGATCGAAGGGTTTCGTCAGATAATCGTTGGCGCCGCTGTCCAGCCCCAGCACCTTGTCGTCCACCTCGGAGCGGGCGGTGAGAATCAGCACCGGCGTCAGGTCGTTCCGCTCCCGCAGCGTGCGCAGCACCGTCAGGCCGTCCACCTTCGGCATCATCAGATCCAGAATGACGGCGTCGTAACTGCTCACGTCCAGAAAATCCAACGCTTCTTCCCCGTTGTATGCCGCATCCACCGAGTAATGGCTGCTCTCCAGAATCCGGGTCAGCGCCCGGGAGAGAGATTTTTCGTCTTCCGCAAGAAGTAGTCGCATAAGCTTTTTTCCTTTCCGCTAAAAACATTTTCGCTAAAAATATCTTCTATTTATATGTCACCCGTTTCCGGCGAATCCCCATAAAGGCGGCACACATCGCCAGTTCCATCAGAAGAAATATCTCTCCGATTCGAAATGCCGTGTCGGAGAAGAAACCTTCCGGCAGCAAGTTGATGAGATTATCTTCCGTCGGATTCAGGATCCACAGGTCGTTATCAAAGAACAAATGATGAAATATCACGAAGTACCGGTCGAAACTTCCGGAAACAATCAGTGCGGTGAGGCCGGTAATCGCCAGCAGGACGCCGGTTATTTTTGGGACCAGTACGATGAAATCCGGGAGCCGGTTCGGATGCTGATTTCGACCGAAGCAAAGCACCCCGAGAATTCCCATGCTGATGAGGGCCGTGATATTTCGAAGACGGAATCCGCCCAGAAAAAGTGCCCGGCAATCCTTCAGATGAGCCTTTTCTCGATTGGAGAAGAATTCCTGTTGCTTGCCGTCGATGGTGGTCATCACGGTGAGATCTTTTCGGTCCCCTTTGAGGTAATCCATCATCTCTTCCGTCACCTGCAGTGCGGATTCCATGGACATCTCGCCTCGCACATCCTCCAGCACCATGTATTTGTCGTATTCTTTTTCGAACCAACCCGGAGTGCGATAGAGCAGAATTTCCGCAGCGGTGAGCAGCAGGCACAGCATCATCGTCAGGCTGAACAGGAGGCTCAGCACCCAAGCGGCTCCGGGGCATCGTCGTTTGTCTTCCATATTATATCCCTTTCCGTATCATACCCGGAATACCTTAAGCGAAGCTGAGTTCCGGCGGGCATCCCGATAAAATATTATATCTTTCAACGGGGAACATATCAACCGTTTGCGGTGGCTGCCGGCGGGGACCGCATCCAATCCGAAGGTATCCGAAATGAGCATAAATAAGTGGTTATATATAATATATCTGTGGTTTAATAAGCAAAAAAGTACTCTTTCGAGTACCCCTTCAATCCGTACCATTATGATAAAATAAATAATCATGGAGATATAATGCATGAATGGTCGGCAAGTACGCAATATCACGGAACACCGGCCGGACATCATCCTTCCCTGGGGGTTGCAGGGGAGAATGAGGAAGGGGGAAAAATGATAGGCTATTTTCGTAAGCGAAAAAGAGTTGCCTGGATCGTGACGCTTTTGATGTCCGTGACCATCCTGTTTGGAATGTCCGGAACAACAGTGTCCGCGGCAACCGGTGCCGTGGCAGACGATGTAACCATCAGCCACTGGCACGATTCTATTGCAATTGATGACACCACAAAGAATATCGGGAGGATTTGGACGGACAAGTCCGTATCTGCCGGAAACATTGTGATGAAGAAGCAGGATAATTCCGGAACGAAGACCATAGAGAAGAAGGGGGATTCCGACTTCCTGGTAGGTCTGTCCGCGCTGTCTTCCGCCGCGAAGATTATGGGACAGTCCACCGTTCCGCTGGACATCGTGATGGTGCTGGACGTATCTGGAAGTATGGATGACAACAATAAAATGAAAACCCTGAAGACGGCGGTGAATTCTTTTATTGACGAGACGGCAAGGACCAACAGCGAGCGGTCCAACGAGAACCTGCGCAGCCGGATTTCTCTGGTGAAATTCGCGGGCAAAAAAACCGACAAAGTAGGAAATGACACCTACCAAGAAGAGGATCCTTTTTTTGGACCATATGGTGAGCATTACAACTACACTCAGATTGTGAGAAAATATAAGACATACACCAACGACAACAAGGCGGAGCTGAAGAACACGGTCAATGCGCTGAAACCGGCAGGTGCCACCGCGGCGGATTACGCCATGGATCACGCGAAGACTCTGGTGAACCAAAGTAAGAGCGACGAGACCACCAATCCGAACCGCAAGAACGTGAAGCGCATCGTCATCTTCTTCACCGATGGTGAACCGAATCACGAGAGCGGTTTTGACAAAAGCGTAGCCAATACGGCAATTCAGACGGCGAAGACCATCAAGAATGACGCCACCATATACTCTATCGGCGTGTTCAAGGATGCGGATGCCGGCAGCACCGGAGATAAGTTCAACTCCTACATGCACGGCATGTCCAGCAACTATCCGAACGCGACCGCGTACAACAATCTGGGCACCCGTGCCACGAATTCGGACGGAAAGCCGACCGCCTTCTACAAGGCCGCAACCCAGGCTTCGGAGCTGAATAACATCTTCAATGAAATTCAGGAAGAAATCATCGCGACGGCCCAGTCTCCGACGGAAGTGGAAGCCGGTGCGGATCCGACGCAGAGCGGCTACGTGACTCTGGTGGATCAGCTGGGGGACTACATGCAGGTAGATGATTTGAATTCCCTGCTGTACGCAGAGAACCAGTACCACTACACAAAAAAGGATGTGACCAAGGAAGGAAACACCACTAAGGTAACCTACACCTTTGAGAAGGAGATTCCGAACACGAATCACGTATATCCGACGGGAAATCTGAGAGATATCAAGATTACCGTAGAGAAAGCCGATGCGGCGACCGCACTGGCGACGGGAGACAAGGTGACCGTAAAGATTCCGGCCAACCTGATCCCGCTGAGATACTATGAAGTTACCAAGGACAATAAGATTACCATCGACAACACTTATCCATGTCGACTCTTCTATGACGTGAGCCTGAAGGCAGCGGCAGAGAAGAAGCTGGAGAGACCGGATGAAGCGATGGAGGCTTATATTGCCGAAAATTCCAACGAAGACGGTCAGGTGGCGTTCTATGCCAACAAGTACGACAAGAAGTCTTCCAATCGGGGTTCGGAAGGCATCGGCGCATATGCCAACTTCACGCCGGCATCCACCAACGACTTCTACTACTTCCAGGAGGACGAGATCCTGTACACGGATGAAGCATGTACCCATCCGGAAAAGGATTCCATCGATACCAGCGGCGACACCACGTACTACTACCAGCGTCAGTACTACGAAAAGGGCGCTTCCGGAAATGCGGTGAAGAAGACATACACCGTAAAGATTCCGGGCAACAGCAATCTTCTCCTGGAAGGCTATGCGAAGAAAAACACCAAGACGGGTGAATACTACATCCCGGCCGGAACACCGAGAACCACCAGTCTGACTTATTTTACCGAAAATAAGGCGGACGGCGCCAATAAGTCCCAGACATCCAATCGGGTAATCAAGCCGGTATGGGAGAACAACTACGCCGGAAAGACCGTGTTTACCTATCTGGGCAACAACGGAAAGCTGGTCAAGGAACTTCCGGGCGAGCTGGACATTCGGAAATCCGTACAGGCGGCAGAGGGCCATCAGGTTCCGGACAGCCTGAAGGATTCGGAGTTCGAGTACAGCCTGACATTTACCGGCGGTACAAAAGAAAAATACACCGCTCAGAAGTACACCGGTGCGGACAAAGAGGGAGACGAGTTCACTGTCAAGTCCGGAGATACCTTTAAATTAAAGGACGATCAGACCTTGAAGATCTACGGTGTGGATGGCGGAACCCGGTACACCGTAACCGAGGCAAAGCCGGAGCATTTCACCGGAAGCGCTGCACAACGGAATGCCGGTGAAGGCAGCGAGACCGGAACGAACAACGACGGCGGAGTATATGCGAAGGGAACCGTTGCCGGCAAAGATGCCGCAGTGGTAGATTACACCAATATCTATCAGGCCGACTCCACCACACTGAAGGGTTCCGAGTCCCTGAAGATTAAGAAGAATTTCGAAACCGCATCCGGTGCATCCGCATGGGATATGGATTATTTGAAGAACGCGAAATTCCAGTTCATTCTGAGCCCGCTGGATAACGAATGTCCGATGCCAAAGGATGCCGCTGTTGTGGACGGCATGAAGGTTTCCCGCCTGAACGTAAACTCCAAGGCTGAAATCGAAAAAGCCTTTGGCGATATCGAATACACCAAGCCGGGAACATACGAGTACCAGATTACGGAAAAGGATCCGGGAGATACGGCGAAGCAGGGTGTAACCTACTCCAGCGCATCGTACCGCGTTACCGTAAAGGTGACCGATGAGAACGGAAGACTGAAGGCAAATGCCACCATGAAGAAAATCCGCAAGGATGACGGCTCGGAAGTGGCAAACCCAACTGCCGTGGACAACAAAACCGCGGCATTTGCGAACGTATATGATGCGAAAGAACAGACCGTTGATCTGGGTGCCGGAAAGGAATTTACAGATTCCACCGGAACCAAGACATTAAAGGACGGCGACTATAAGTTCCGACTCACACCGGTTACCGAAGGGGCACCGCTGCCGGATGGCGCATCCGGACATGTGGACGCGTCGAATATCGGAAATGGCGTGAAATTCGGAAACATCACCTTTACGGCAGAGCATGCAAAGGGTGCAACGCAGGATGAACCGCTCACTTACGAGTACAAGATGAAGGAAATCCTACCGGAAAGTGCAACCGCATCCAACCACTACACCGTAGACGGATTGACCTATGACAACGCGGAATACAAGGTGCGCATTAACGTGTACATCGATGACGTGGATGGTCAGGACACGGTAGTTGCGGATTACAAGTATCTGGATGCAGACGGAAAAGAACTGCAGACCATGCCGATTTTCCGGAACTCCTACAAAGCAGATGCCGTAACCCTTACCGGAAACACGGCACTGGCGGGCGAGAAGACCCTCACCGGAAGAGACGGAAAGACCGACGAAGCATTTAACTTCAAATTGACACCGGACGCAGAGACGCAGAAGGCGATTGAGAAGAACGATGTTTCCGTCGCCGAGAACGGAGATACCGCTTCGGTAAAGAATCTGAAGAACGGCGAGGCAAAGGACTTTAGATTCGGCAATGTTACTTTCCGTAAAGAAGGCGTATATCGTTTTGACATTACCGAGAAGGTACCGGGAACACCGGCCGGCGGAGTGACCTATGACCGCCACGCTGCCAAAGTGACCGTGACCGTAACCGACGACGCGGATCACCCGGGCAAACTCAAAGCCAAGGTGGAATACAACAACGGCACCGCATCGGATCGGACGGACAAATCCGTATTCAAGAACAAATACGAATCCAGCCTGGTATACGGAACCACCGGTGCCCTGAACATTCAGAAGGTGCTGAACGGCCGTACCATGAAGGCGGGAGAATTTGAATTCACCTATGGACTGAAGGACGGCCAGACGGCGAAAATCACCAACCCGAACCAGCACGAATCCGGCGAACCGGACACCATGAATGTTCTGGCAGATCTTACCTTCGACCAGACCATGTCCGGAAAGACCCAGACCTACATCGTTCGGGAAACCAAGGGAAGCATCAAGGGTGTGACCTACGACGAACGAATCGGTACCGTGGAAATCACACCACAGGACAACGGCGACGGAACCATGCACGTGGTCACCAAGGTAACCATGAAGAACGCAGACGGTTCCGGCGAATCGGTAAAAACATACGACAGCTCCAACCACAATTCCGGCACTCCGACCGTTCGGTTCACCAACACCTATGCGGCGGCAGCGACGGATCCGGTACAGGTCATCACCGGCTTCAACAAGAAGCTCACCGGAAGAGAGTGGAAGGACGGCGAAACCTTTACCTTTAAGCTGAAGAACGTATCGAAACCGGATGGCGTGGAAACCGCACCGATGCCGGAGAAGGACGAAGTTACCGTCCGCAAAGCAGATGTGAAGGACGGAAAAGCTCCGATTGAATTCGGCGCACTGACCTTTAAGAAGGCGGGCGAGTACAAGTATCAGCTGAAAGAGCAGGTGCCGAGTCCGGAAGCAGCGGGCATGACCTACGACAAGGCGGTTCGCGACATTACCGTCACCGTTACCGATAACGGAACGGGCAAGCTCACCGCAGCGGTAACCGCTGTCAGTGGAAACAAGACCTTTACAAATGAATACAAGACAGAAGATCTGCCGATGGATCAGGTTCTGGGACTGAGCATGACCAAAGTTCTGACCGGTCGGGATATGACGGAAGATGATTTTAGTTTTACCCTGAAAGGCACAGACGAAGCGTCGGCGAAGAAGCTGAACATTGCGGAAGACGGTGAAACCGTACCGGGCAAAGCCGGTGCGGACGGCGAGACCGTTACCGTACGGAGCGGATTGAACATGACCCTGAAACAGGCGGATATCGGAAAGACGTACGCATACACCTTCGAAGAGGTGAAGGGCTCCGTAAAGGGCATCGTCTACGATGAGAGCCGGTACACGCTGGAAATCACCGCGAAGGACGGCGGCGACGGAACTCTGGAGGCGGAAGTGGTACTGAAGGACAAGTCCGGTAAGGAATTGTTCCGGAAGACCGTAAGCAACGAGGACCCGGCAATGGGCGAAAAGGGCATCACCCTCGCTTTTGCGAACCGGTACGACGGATCCACGGATGTTTCCGGCGGAACCAAGGCGGACATCAACGCTTCCAAGAAGCTGACCGGCCGGAAGCTGAAAGCCGGCGAGTTCACCTTTGAGCTGATGACGAAGCCGGGTGACGGCAGCGAAGGCACCGTACTTCAGACCAAGAAGAACGGCGCAGAGGGCAGCATCCATTTCGACGCGCTGAGCTACCGGACCAACGAAAAGGCGGCAGGCAGCGGCACCGTACTGAAGAAGGCGGTAAAAGACGGATACGCTACCAAGACCACCAAGGATGGCAAGGTGGTATACACCGTGTACTACCGTGTTGCAGAATCGGCAAACAACCTGCCAAAGGGCGTTACCGTGACTGCAGGAAGCTTCGATCTCTCGGTAGAGGTTACCGACAACAACGATGGAACCCTCACCGCGAAGACCATCTATCCGAAGAATTCCGGAGATAAGTGCGAGTTTGTGAACACCTACGGAACCGGAGAGGCAGTTCCGGTGAACGTATCCGGAAGCAAGACTTTGGAAGCAGAGGAAGGATTGAATCCGCCGGATATCAGCGGCAAGTTCACCTTTACGCTGAAGGCGCTGACCGAAGGCGCTCCGATGCTGAAGGATGCAACAGTTACCAACGACGGAAACGGCAACGTAACCTTTGGAACGCTGGAATTCAATATTGACGATCTGGAAGACGTGGATCCGGCAGATGACGGTTCCCGTGAAAAGACCTTCAAGTACAGTGTGACGGAGTCCGGAAGCGTACCGGGCGTTGTGAACGATTCCAAGAGCACCAAGGAATTCGAACTCACCCTCAAGGATGACGGAGAAGGACACCTGTCGGTAAGCCGGAAACCGGAGACCGATAACCTGTTTGCTTTTACCAACACCTATCGGGTGGAGGAACTCTCCTCCAGCGTAACGGATCAGATTGACATCACCAAGAAATTGCACGGAAGAAATCTGAAGGACGGCGAATTCAAGTTCCGTCTGATGGAGGACAGCAAGGTGATCTCGGAAGCGGCAAATGACGCAAAAGGCAAGGTTACCTTCGATAAGATTACCTACACAAAGCCGGGAAGCCACACCTACACTGTCTGTGAGGAGAATGACGGCAAGGGCGGCGTGATTTATGACAGCAATAGTTACACCGTATACACACGTGTTGTGGACAACGGAAACGGCAAGCTGGAGACCCACCGCATCGACAAGGAAATCTCCGGTGACCAGCCGGCTGCGAAGGACATTACCTTCGCCAACAAGTATCAGGCAAAGCCGACAGAGGTAAGCCTGGGCGTGACAAAGCGTCTGGACAACGCAAAACTGAAGAGTGGACAGTTCACCTTCGTGCTGAAGGATGCGAACGGCGAGGAAGTGGAACGTGCTACGAATAAGGCGGACGGAAGCGTTCAGTTCAAGACAATTTCGTTCGACAAGGCCGGAACCTACAAGTACACCATCGAAGAGCTGAATGACAAGCAGAAGGGCATCACCTATGACACCAAGGTTTACCATGTGACCATTAAGGTGACGGATAATGGTGAAGGTTCCCTGAAGGCAGAGCTGACCGGCGACAAGGCGGTATTCAGCAACAGCTATGATAACGGTGACAACGGCGGTGGCGGTAACGGTAAAACACCGGTTGTAACGCCGACCGGCATCCAGACCGGAGACTACACCAGTGGTTTCATGGGAATGGTAGTGCTGTTCCTGTCCGCATGTGCAAGTCTGGCAGTGACCCTTCGCAAGAAGAGAGCATAGCAACAGGGGTTTCGTAACGGATGAAACCGTAAAGGAAATGCATCCTATCAATTAATCCCCAAAATAAAGGGAGCAGCGATTTCGATTTTGAAATCGCTGCTTTCTTTTTTTTGTGCAAGGGATCTGCCGGAGGCCCGGGCTCCGGCATGGGGCACAGGGTTCGCGCTCGCCTGCCCGCAAAGCCAATGAATTCGGTTTTTGAGCGCGAACTTTGAGTCGGGAAAAGGGGGAAATAGAGCCCGGGCGGCGGCATGGTTCGCGCACGGTTGCCCGCAAAGCCAATGAACTCGGTTTCCGAGCGCGAACCCTGAGCCGGAAGAAAGCGAAAAAGCGGCCCGGGCCCCGGTTTGGTTCGCGCACGCCTGCCCGCAAAGCCAATGAACTCGGTTTTCGAGCGCGAACTCTGTGCCGGGAAAAGAGGGAAATAGAGCTCGGGTCCCGGTGGGGTTCGCGCACGTCGGCCCGCAAAGCCAATGAACTCGGTTTCCGAGCGCGAACTCTGTGCCGGGAAAAGAGGGAAATAGAGCTCGGGTCCCGGTGGGGTTCGCGCACGTCGGCCCGCAAAGCCAATGAACTCGGTTTCCGAGCGCGAACCCTGAGCCGGAAGAAAGCGAAAAAGTGGACCGGGCGCCGGGGAGGTTCGCGCACGTCTGCCCGCAAAGCCAATGAACTCGGTTTTCGAGCGCGAACCCTGAGCCGGAAGAAAGCGAAAAAGTGGACCGGGCGCCGGGGAGGTTCGCGCACGTCTGCCCGCAAAGCCAATGAACTCGGTTTTCGTGCGCGAACCCTGAGCCGGAAGAAAGCGAAAAAGTGGACCGGGCGCCGGGGAGGTTCGCGCACGTCTGCCCGCAGGTGACAGCAGCGGTTTGTATTTAATAAGTACAATCTCACAGAAAGTACTGCATTGTGTGAGAAAAAGTTTAAAAGTATGTCGTATGAAATTTTACCTTCTTAGCAGTATGTGCCATACTGAAGAAAATACAAGGAGGCACATATGATTTGTAAGGATATCAGTTTTATTGAAAAGGTTTTGTCAGAACAAGAACTCTTGAAAAGTAAATGTGAGAATAAATTGTATTCCCTCCGGGAATACAAGGGACAACTTTTGAAAGTCGGTTATACAAAAGGACATCCGTATTATTCGGCATATTTTCCGGGAGAAGCAAAGCATTATTTGGGAAAAGAAACGCATCCGGATGTTTTAGGAATTCGAGAATACAGATTATATGAAACTCTATTAACTTTAGCTGAAGGGAATATTGAAGCGGCAGAGTATTTTCTGAGTCATTTTGTACCAATTTCGAACGAGGAACTATTAAAAGTGCTTCCGAAACATTATATTCCATCTACTTTGAATGGTGCTATGGAGTGCAGTGATGCGAAAACGCTTCTGCTTAAAGATTTGCAGCACCTGAAAGATATTTGTCCGGTTCCACATCCGGAATCGTTGCAAGTATCAACGGTAGACGGATCTTTCGTGCGAAGCCGCTCAGAATCATTGACGTACAATTTACTGCATTCATATGGGTTGGATTTTTTCCATGAGCTACCAATATATATAAATGGCCGATATATTTATCCGGATTTCACAATTGTGCATCCGTTTGAACCGATTCTTTACATCATAGAACATTTGGGACTTTGGTTTAAGGATGATATTGGTGAAAAATACAGTTCTTCATTCTATCAAAAGTCTCTTATTTATGAGGAAATGGGATTCTCGCCGGGTGTAACATTGTTGTTGTCTTTTGAAAACTCAAAAAGTGGCCCGGACTTGGAAAGTCTCGCTAAAATCATTGAACAAACCTTCGGAAGAGTTCCGACAGCACAAGCTCGCAAAATTGGAATAACAGCAGAAGATTTTCTGAAATCCCAGACGGAACATTTTCCTGAAAATATAAGAGAATCCTTTGCGACGATTTCTATCCGCTAAAGAGCAGAAAAAGCGGCCCGGGCCCCGGTTCGGTTCGCGCACGCCTGCCCGCAAAGGCAATGAACTCGGTTTTCGAGCGCGAACCCTGTGCCGGAAGAAAGCGAAAAAGCGGCCCGGGCCCCGGTTCGGTTCGCGCACGCCTGCCCGCAAAGCCAATGAATTCGGTTTTTGTGCGCGAACTTTGTGTCGGGAAAAGAGGGAAATAGAGCCCGGGCCTCGGGGAGGTTCGCGCACGCCTGCCCGCAAAGCCAATGAATTCGGTTTTTGTGCGCGAACTTTGTGTCGGGAAAAGAGGGAAATAGAGCCCGGGCCCCGGTTCGGTTCGCGCACGCCTGCCCGCAAAGCCAATGAACTCGGTTTTCGAGCGCGAACCCTGTGCCGGAAGAAAGTGAAAAAGCGGCCCGGGTCCCGGTTCGGTTCGCGCTCGCCTGCCCGCAAAGGCAATGAACTCGGTTTTCGAGCGCGAACCCTGTGCCGGAAGAAAGTGAAAAAGCGGCCCGGGTCCCGGTTCGGTTCGCGCACGCCTGCCCGCAAAGCCAATGAACTCGGTTTTCGAGCGCGAACCCTGAGCCGGAAGAAAGCGAAAAAGTGGCCCGGGCCTCGGGGAGGTTCGCGCTCGCCTGCCCGCAAAGGCAATGAACTCGGTTTTCGAGCGCGAACCCTGAGCCGGAAGAAAGTGAAAAAGTGGCCCGGGCCCCGGTTCGGTTCGCGCACGCCTGCCCGCAAAGCCAATGAATTCGGTTTTTGTGCGCGAACTTTGTGTCGGGAAAAGAGGGAAATAGAGCCCGGGTCCCGGTTCGGTTCGCGCACGCCTGCCCGCAAAGCCAATGAACTTGGTTTTCGAGCGCGAACCCTGTGCCGAAAGAAAGCGGAAAAGCGGCCCGGGCCCCGGTTCGGTTCGCGCACGCCTGCCCGCAAAGCCAATGAACTCGGTTTTCGAGCGCGAACTCTGTGCCGCAAAAAATGAAAAAGGAAAATGCCAACCGTTCCGTGGCATTTTCCTTCTCTTTTTCATATTCCCCCGGAGGGTCGGCACTATTTCCCGGAGGGTCGGCACTATTCCCCCGGAGGGTCGGCACTATTTCCCGGAGGGTCTGCACTAATCCCCGGAGGGGCGGGACTATTCCACCTCAATCTGGCAGACCTTCATGGCGTTCAGTGCATTCCGGTGCTGCTCTGGGGTGACGCCGGCACAGCATTTTTCCAGGACACGGATTGGGGTTTCCGGGAAGGCTGCTTTGAGAATCATGGCGTTGGAAATCACACAGATATCCGTGCACAGACCTACTAGGGTGATGGAAGAAATCGGATCCTCATCGTCCTCCAGGAGTTGGATGCATTTTGGCAGTTCCAGAGAACCGAAAGATGGTTTGTTCAGCTCCATCACGGTGTCCGGCACGTCGGCGGCTTCCGCGATGACCGGGTTCAGCTCCCAGCCCTCTGTGCCCTCCACGCAGTGAATTACCGGCAGATGCTCCCCTTCCTGGGTATGAAGGTAGAACTTCTGGTGCGTGTCCCGGGTGCAGATGACCGGTCCGTTCCAGTTTCGAATGGTTTCCGCCACCGCCGGCACGATGGCTTCCGCCTCCTTGGTGCCCAGCACGCCGTCCACAAAATCATTTTGCATATCTACAACAATCAGAAAATCCATGATATATTCCTCTCTCCATTGAATTGATACCGTTTGCAGCGAGGCCATCGAACAATTCACAGCGCCTCGTTTCCTCTAAATTATATCGAGGGTAAAAAGAAATAACAACCCCCAATCGATTCCGGCATTCTGCAGGGACTTTTCTCCTCAAAAGTTTGACAGCATGCCCCTGCAAGTGGTAAAATCAGCCCGTTGCGGGACTTCACGAAAAAGAATCCCGCCGGAAATCGAGAGGAACTTATATTTATGACAAAAAGTAATTTTTTGCTGATTAATCGGAAGCCGCAGGTGCTGGAGGAAGTGATTCCGGGGGAGAAGGGTCTGATTTTTCTGGGAAAGGACCGGCACATCCTGGATCACGGGGTTTTGGTCATGGATTCGGGCGTTCGGGCTTGCCTGTATTGCGATGACGTGCGCAACCTGACATTCCTGGTGGACCGGCCGGGCGCTTACGGCATTGAGACACTTATTTTTGCCGCAAAAGAAAAATACGAGAAGGTGCGGGATACCATCAAGAAGGATTATCCGAAGCTGGAGATGAGCCCTCAGAACAAGAAGCTGAACCGATACGCGGAACGGCTGATGGAAAAGCTGAAGGACGGTCAGGAAGTGCGAATTGTGGATGCCGTTCGGGCGGAGGATGTGATTATCTGTCCGGAGTGCGGGGTGCAGTGCGCACCGGGGGGCCAATATTGCATGGAGTGTGGCGCGGAACTACCGCAGAAGTAGAGGAAGAGCTAGGAGAGTTGAGAATGAGAAGATTGTATAGAGAAGATAAGCCGAAGTTTTACACCATCGTGATGGCGTTCTGGGTGGCCCTGGGCACATTTGGGATTTTCCGGGGATGGAGCACCTTGAGCTTGGTGATGTGCGCCAGCATGGCGGCGTCAGCCTTCCTGTTCATCGGAACGTCTAAGAAGGATGCGGAATGGATTGCGGAGCACGGCGATCCGGATGAGTATGAGAAGAAGATGAAGCAGCTGGAAAAAGAAGCGGCGCTCCGTGCGGCGCAGGAGGCGGAAGCGGCAGAGGCTGCGCCGGAGTTTGCGGAGATGCCGGAACATCCTTTTGTGGACGCCGAGGGCGAGATTGAGGAAGCCGTGGATGCGGATTTTGAGGTAGAGAAGTAGAGAAATAGGAGAGACGCTGTGGACGAGAGTTCATAGCGTTTTTTTATAAAAAAACGGATAATCACGTCCCCGTGATTATCCGCCCTCTTAACTTGCATCAAAGAAATTACTAAATTACTTTCCGATGTATCTGCTCTCGATGTAGTATCTCTTCTCGTTGGCTTCGCCCATGGAGAAGGTCTTTCTTGGCAGCGCGCCGTCTGCGGCAACTGCCGGGAAGAGCATGAATTTATCCATTGCCGGGAGGTAGAAACCTGCGTTGCCCGCTTCCTTGGACAGGGACTCTACGGCTTTGGAACCGTGGATGTAGTCGATGTCTGCATCCTCTCTTTCCTTAACGATAACGTCCAGTGCGTTCTGGAGTGCACCTACTTCCAGCTTGTTGGCTGGATCGGTTACAACGATGGTTCCGCGCTGCTCGTCGGTAACGTAAGGGATTGCGAACTCACCTTCTTTTGCCTGATATCCGTCTTCTGCCAGGTGCGCACCGCCGTTCTCCTGCTGCAGCAGTTCAACGGTCTCGTTTACCAGATCCATGCCGGACTGGCCCTTCTTTGCGAAGATTACACGGTGAATCGGTTCGAATACGATGCCCTCATCGTGGATATTTTCAATTTCGCACAGCGCATAGCGAGCCGGATGATTCTCCGCTTCTTCCGGAGTCAGGGTCTTCTTCAGGTTCTCCCACATGGTCTTTGCGGTTGCCAGGGAGTGGTTTCCGTCGCCCATTGCTTGGAAAATCACGTTGCCTTCGCCATACTTCTCAACGGCTTTGTCGAAGAGTACGGACAGGGCATCCTTTGCGCCTTCCAAATCCTTCTCTGCGATGAAGGAACCGGTGATGTGTCCGCCCTCCATCATCAGGTCGGTATCATATACCGGAGTCTGAGGTGCGTTCACCAGCGGCTCGATAACGCTCTTGTCCGGGTCGTCAATCAGGATCAGGATGTGCGGCATCTCGATTGGAGCACCTTCACGGATGCGCAGACGAGGTGGGATTCTTTCGATTACGGTGCCTTCGGTTGCGCGGGTCAGGGAAGTGGATCCCTTGCTGAAGTCATATGCTTCCAGATCCGTAGCGATTACCAGACCGGTACGGGTACGTCCCTCAGCGGTTCTCTTGATGAGCATACAGCCCGGCTCCAGAGTGCGGAGAGTACCGTCTGCCAGATACTGATCCATGGTCTTGCGGATGTCTGCGGACTTCTCCGCTTCCGCTTCTTTTCCCAGGAAAATTTCCGGAAGCATCAGGCGAAGAGTGGATGGTGCATCTCCAACGATTTCTTCTACCTGTTTCCAATATTCCGGTTCCGAAGTGTACTGGTCACAAGCAACTACTGCCCACTTGCTGTAGTCGGTGCCTTCCTTTGGAAGCATGATTTCCGGAATATGGAATCCGAACGTTCCCCAATCATATTTAGCCATAATTAAGTCCTCCTGTTAGTTATGAAATCACAATGAGCGTCAAATTGCTCACACACAATATATTATGTATTAAATCGCATAGAATTTCAACTGAAAAAACTCAGTAAAAATAAGGATTTTACGAGAATTTTGTCGCTACCGGCACGGTTTTGTGTTATCATCTACAGTATGCCTAAAGAATACTTATTTCAGGAGGATATATAAATATGAAGATTATTGTTGCCGGTACCGGTAAGGTGGGAAACCTTCTGGCGGATCAGCTCACGAGAGACGGGCACGATCTGGTGGTAATCGATAAGGATTTTGCCGCTTTGGAAGCGGCTTTGGAGCAGTATGATGTGATGTCCATCGAGGGCAACAGTGCATCGATGAGCGTTCTTCGCGCCGCCAACATCGAGCAGACGGATCTGTTGATTGCGGCCACCGGTGAAGATGAAACCAATCTGCTCACCTGTCTTACGGCAAAAGGGTTGAATCCGGACATCACAACCATCGCCCGGGTTCGCTCCCCGGAATACATGGAAAGTACGGATATGTTGGAGGAACAGCTGGGGCTGTCCCTTACCGTCAATCCGGAATTCCAGACCGCTCACGAAATCATCAGTCTCCTTCGGTACCCGGGATTCCTGAGCCGGGAAGAATTCGTCAACGGACTGGTAGACCTGGTGGAACTGCACGTTACCGCCGGCAGCCCGATTTGCGACAAGCCGCTGTACAAGATTGCGGATATCGTGAAATGCCAGATTCTGGTATGCGTTGTGGCTCGCCGGGACGAGGTCATCATTCCTTCCGGTGAATTTGTTTTACAGGAGGGAGATCACGTGTACGTCACCGCTTCCGCCAGCAACCTCACCACACTGCTGCACAACTTGAACATCGTCACCAAGCGCATTCGGAACGTCACCATTACCGGCGGCGGACGGATTACCTACTACCTGGCCAAACGGCTGGAGGACGACCGCATCGGCGTGAAGATTATCGAGCAGCGGAGAGACCGTTGTGAGTACCTGGCAGACCGTCTCCACGACGCCACCATCATTCAGGGGGATGCCTCCAAAGAGTCGGTGCTGGACCGGGAACACATTGAGAAAGCAGATGCTTTTATCTCCATGACCGGAATGGACGAACTGAACGTCATTACGTCTCTGTACGCCAACGAGCTGAAGGTGCCGAAGGTGGTCACCAAGCTGGGCCGGGGAGAGAATCTTTCCCTGATTGCCAACATGCCGGTGGGCAGCGTCATCACGCCGAAGATTCTTTGCGGCAATACTATTCTTCGATACGTGCGGGCCATGCAGAACGGATCCGATGCAGCGGAGACCTTGCACTCCATCGCCGGCGGAAGAGCGCAGGCGTACGAGTTCAAGGTGAACGAGGACACCTTGCATTGCAATGAACCGCTGAAGGATATTGAATTTAAAAAGAACATTCTTCTGGCCACCATCACGAGGGACCGGAAGATCGAGTTCCCGGGCGGAAACAGCTACTTCCAGCCGGGAGACCGTGTAATCGTGGTATCCAACGGATCCATGCCGAATATACAGCTGAACGATATTTTTGAGGAGGATAAAGAGGAAAAGGATGAATTATAAGATAATGATGCGGGTGTGCGCCTGGATTCTCGTCATCGAGATCGGGTGCATGACACCGGCCCTGGGAGTTGCCATCTACACGGGGGATCAGATGGCCGTTATCGGATTCATCGGCGCCATGGCGACGGCCGGCGCCATGTCCTTGTTGATGTATGCCGGCTCCGTGCGGCGCCGGATGAATTTCTACGCCAAAGAGGGAATGCTGGTAACCGCTTTTGCCTGGATTCTTTTGAGTATCGTCGGGGCACTGCCTTTCTATCTGTCCGGACGAATTCCGGGATTTGTGGATGCCCTGTTCGAGATTATTTCCGGTTTCACCACCACGGGAGCGTCGGTGGTGTCGGATGTGGAGGGCCTGGGCAAGGGATTGCTTTTCTGGCGGTCCTACAGCCACTGGATTGGCGGAATGGGCGTGCTGGTGTTCTTCCTGGCCATCATTCCTTCGGCTCACAAAGGCGAGGGATATTCCCTTCACCTTCTGCGGGCGGAATCGCCGGGACCTTCCGTGAACAAAATGGTCCCGAGAATGCGGGATACGGCCACGGCCCTGTATCGAATCTACGTGGTTCTCACCGTAATCAACATCGTGCTGCTTCTTCTTTCGGGAATGAAGCCTTTCGATTCCTTCTGCATCGCATTCGGAACCGCCGGAACCGGAGGTTTTGCGGTACTGAACTCCGGATGTGCGGAATACACGCCGATGGCCCAGTGGATTACCACGGTGTTCATGCTGCTGTTCGGCATCAACTTCAGCGTGTACTACATGATGGCCCACAAGCGGTTCAAAGAGGCAATTAAAGGAGAAGAACTGAGGGTGTACCTGTTCATCGTGTTCGCCAGCATCGCCGGTATCGCGGCCAACCTGATGCGTTCCGGAAGCACGCATCCGCTGGGCAAGAACGTGCGGGATGCGGCCTTCCAGGTGGCATCCATCATCACCACCACGGGTTTTTCCACCGCGGACTTCAACCTGTGGCCGGATTTCTCCCAGGCCATCCTGATCTGCCTGATGTTCGTGGGCGCCTGCGCCGGCAGTACCGGCGGCGGCATCAAGGTTTCTCGAATTTTGATTTTATTCAAATCCGCCAGACGAAACCTCCACAACGTATTCCATCCGGAGGAAATTCGGACCGTGCGGATTGACGGAGAGCGGGTCAGCGAGAAGACCATTCAGCACGTTCAGGCTTACCTGGCACTGTACGTGTTCATCATTATCGTCAGTTTCCTGCTGGTGTCCCTGGACCCGAAGGAATTCTCCATGACCACCAATTTCTCGGCGGTAATGGCCACCTTTAACAACATCGGACCGGGCTTCGATGCGGTGGGACCGATGTCCAACTTCTCGGCGTACGGCGATTTCTCGAAAATCGTCATGTGCATCGATATGCTGCTGGGCCGTCTGGAGATCTACCCGATCCTCACCATGCTGGCCTACAGCACCTACAAGAAAGCGTAGAATACGGCAAAAACAACGAGCGGCGACTCCATACGGGGCGCTGCTCGTTTTCTGTTGCGCCGATTCGAGGGAGCACGTATAATGATGAAAAGAAGCATTGACGAAAGACGGAGGATGACGTTATGTACGAGAATGGAAGAATATATATGGGCCTGGCGGGGGACAAGCGGGTGGAAATGGTGCTGAAAATGTGCAACCGCCACGGGCTGATTTCCGGCGCCAGCGGTACCGGCAAGACGGTCACCATGAAGGTGATGGCGGAATCCTTTTCCGATGCGGGCGTGCCGGTGTTCATGTGCGATGTAAAAGGAGATGTGGCGGGCATCTGTGCACCGGGGCAGAGCACGGAGGATATGGAGAAGCGCATCGACCGTTTCGGCCTTCGGGAGACTTTTACTTACCGGGAATATCCTACCACCTTCTGGGATATCTATCAGGAGGGCGGTCACCCCATCCGGGTCACCGTCAGCGAGATGGGGCCGGAGCTTCTCAGCCGGATTCTGGGTCTGACAGATGTGCAGGAAGGCATCCTTCACATCGTGTTCCGCATCGCCGATGACAAGGGCCTTCTGCTGACCGACCTGAAGGATCTGCGAGTCATGCTGAACTACGTGAGCGAGCACCGCTCGGAATACATGATGACCTACGGAAACATTACGCCTCAGTCGGTGGCGGCCATCTTGCGGGCATTGCTGCCTCTGGAGCAGCAGGGCGGCGACCTGTTCTTCGGAGAGCCGGCCCTGGATATTCAGGATTGGATCCGCACTGATGCCGAGGGCCGGGGCATGATTAACGTGCTGGACTCGGTGAAACTGGTGCAGAATCCGACGCTGTACGCCACTTTCCTTCTGTGGCTGCTGTCGGAGCTGTTCGAAAGTCTGCCGGAATCCGGCGACCTGGACAAGCCGCGCCTGGTATTTTTCTTCGATGAGGCGCACACGCTGTTCCGAGATGTGCCGAAGGTGCTGCTGCAGAAAATCGAACAGACGGTGAAGCTGATTCGCTCCCGGGGTGTGGGGGTGTATTTCGTGACCCAGAGCCCGAGTGATATTCCGGATACTGTGCTGGCTCAGCTTTCCAACCGGGTGCAGCATGCCCTGCGCGCCTACACGCCGGCGGAACTGAAGGCGGTGCGTACCGCCGCTCAGACTTTCCGTGCCAATCCGGAATTCAAGACGGAGGATGCCATCCTGGAGCTGGGCGTGGGGGAAGCGCTGACCTCCTTCCTGGATGAAGAGGGCGTGCCGACGATTGTGGAGCGTACGAAAATCTTCTGTCCCCAGAGCTCCATGGCGCCGCCGGATCCCATGTTCCGTTCCAAAGCCATGTTGCACGACGGCATGGAGAAATACGATGACTACGTGGACATCGAGTCCGCCTACGAGGTGTTGACTGCAGAGGCGGTAAAAGCAGAGACCGCCGCGGAGGAGGAGGCCGACCGCAAAATCCGAGAAAAAGAGGAAGCGGTGGCAGAGAAGCAGCGCCTGAAGGAGGAAGAGGCGGCGAAAAAACGCCTTCAGAAATTAGAAGATGAGGAGCGGCGCCGCCAACAGAAGCTGGAGGATCAGGCCCTTCGCAAGAAGGAGCGCCAACAGGAAAAAGCGGAAGCCGATGCCCGCCGCAGAGCGGATCGGATTGAAGCCGAGCTGCTGGCCGTGGGGGCCAGTGTCCTGACCCGGGGCCTGCTGGGGGTACTGCAGAATCAGTCGAAGAAATAGAAGTTATAGGTGCAAAAACATAGGTGCAAAAAGGCAGATTCCCACACGAAAGGTGTGGGAATCTGTCTTTTTGGGTGTATTGGTTAGACGGCTTTGCAGACGGTGAGAGGTCATGTTGGCGCCTTGCTGCCCGCAAAGCCTTGATTCTTCGTCGAGTCACGCCAACATGAGGAAACAGACCTTTCTTGAGCGCATTACCGGCGCTGTGATATAATAACCCTGTATAACCGTAAAAAATATTTGAACAGAGGAGCAGCGTAATATATGCAAAAGAATGAGAATCGAAATTCAAGTATAGAAGAGCTGCGCAAAGGCTTTCGCACTGCTTTTATCGATGGAGAATACAATTCGAATCTGGCATATCGGCCGGAATTCTTGTCGAACAATGCGGCAGAGGGGAAGAAAGTGCTGTCCGCGATTGAGAGCGAACTTCTGCGGTGCGATGAATTCGCCATCAGCGTGGCGTTCATTACCAACAGCGGAATTGAGCCTTTTATGCAAACGTTCAAGGAATTAGAACACCGAAATATTCCGGGAAAGATTCTGACCACAAATTATCTCAATTTCAGCGATCCGAAAGCCCTTCGCCGTCTGTCAAAGCTGCAGAATCTGGAAATTAGAATGTATGTCACGGACGATGAATCGGAAGGTTTTCATACCAAGGGTTATCTTTTCCGGAAAGATGAAATGTACCGGGTAATTGTGGGCAGCTCCAATATGACTTTAGGGGCGCTGACACGGAACCGGGAGTGGAATACCAAAATGGTATCCACCGAGCAAGGCGAGTTCCTTACCGAAATCCGTCAGGAATTCCAGCAGCTGTGGACCTCGGAGCGGACGCGGAGTTTCGAAGATTTTATTGATAAATATGAACTGCTGTACAGGGAGATTCAGAAGCAGAAGAAGGTGGCGACCCAAGGGAAGGCCATCGATTTGTTGGGATATCAGCTAAAACCAAATTCGATGCAGCTGAACTTCATCCAGAATCTGCAGAAGCTTCGGGAAGAAGGAGAGAATCGAGCACTGCTGATCTCTGCCACGGGTACCGGAAAAACCTACGCCTCCGCATTCGCGATGCGAGATGCGGCGCCGGGGAAAGCCCTCTTTATGGTGCACCGGGAACAAATTGCGAAACAGGCGCTGAAGAGTTATCAGCGAGTATTGGGAAAATACAAGCCGGACGGAAGTCCAATTCGGTATGGCTTATTGTCCGGAAATGAAAAGGATTACGATGCGGACTATCTCTTTTCCACCATGCAGATGATGTCCAAAGAGGACGTGTTGGAGAAGTTCAGACCGGAGGAATTTGATTTTATCTGTATCGACGAGACGCATCGCGCCGGTGCGGAAAGCTACCAGCGGATTTTGGAGTACTTTAAACCTCAGTTCCTGCTGGGTATGACTGCGAGTCCGGAGCGAACGGACAATTTCGATATCTTTGATTTGTATGACTACAATATTGCCTATGAAATTCGACTGCAGCAGGCACTGGAAGAGAATTTGCTGTGCCCGTTTCACTATTTCGGCATTACGGATTTGGAAATCGATGGAGAAACATTTGACGATGAATCCGGCCTTCGGAATTTTGTCAAGCTGGTGAGCGATGAGCGCGTAGATTATATTCTGAAACAGGTGGAATATTTTGGCTACAGCGGGGACCGGGTGAAAGGCTTGGTGTTCTGCAGTCGGAAGGATGAGGGCGAAGAACTGGCTCGGAAATTCTGTCAGCATGGTTATCGCGCCCGGATGCTGTCGGGAGATGATTCTCAGGCGGTGCGAGAAGAAGTGATCGATCGGCTGGTGAGCGATACTCGAGAGGATTACCTGGACTACGTGTTCACGGTGGATATCTTCAACGAAGGTGTGGATATCCCGGAGGTGAACCAGGTGGTGATGCTGCGCCCGACCCAATCACCAATCGTATTCGTGCAGCAGCTGGGCAGAGGCCTGAGAAAGTCGGATGATAAGGAGTTCGTGGTGATATTGGACTTCATTGGAAATTATAAAAACAATTTCATGATTCCGATTGCGTTGTCGGGCGACCGGTCCTACAACAAGGATACGATGCGTCGGTATGTCAGCGAAGGGGCCAGGGTGATTCCGGGAAGTTCCACCATTCACTTTGATGAGATTTCGAAAAAAAGAATCTATCAGGCAATCGATTCCGCGTCAACCAATGATCTGAAAACATTGAAGGAAGCGTACAGCAACTTAAAACAGAAGCTGGGGCGGATTCCAAAGCTGAAGGATTTCTATGATTACGGAACCATTGATGTAACGAAATTCTTCGATAAGCTGGGATCCTATCACGAATTTCTCAAGAAGTACGAGGCGGATTACACGACGGAGATGAGTGCGAAAGAAGAGGAGATTCTGCAGTTCATTTCCCGGAAACTGGCAAAGGGAAAGCGAATTGATGAATTGATTGTCTTAAAGGGGTTGTTGGAAAATGAACCGCGAATTCAGCAGTACTACAAGAAATTTATGAAAATCCGGTACAAAACAGATGTGCAGGATGTGGTAACTCATTCCGTGCTGCGAAATTTAACAAACGAATTCGCAAGAAATGAAGATCAAAAGAAATTTACAGCCTGTGTTTTTTTAAAGGAGGACAAAGAAAACTATGAAATTGCGTCGGAATTCCATCAATTGCTTTCTCACCCGGAATTCCGCTCCGCAGTTACCGAACTGGTGGATTTTGGTATCGAGCGCAGTTATCGAGAATACGGAAATCGATACAAGGATACGGCGTTTCAGCTATACGCAAAATATACCTACGAAGATGTATGCCGTCTTCTGAACTGGGAGCAAAACCTGACTGCGCAGAATATCGGTGGCTATTTTTATGATAAGCGAACGAAAACCCTTCCGGTATTCATCAATTACGATAAAGCGGAAGATGCGATTGCATACGAAGACCGATTTGTTACGCCGGATCATTTGATCGCATTGTCGAAGCGCCCGCGAAAGATAAATTCCAGCGATGCCGATCATATTTATAAACGAACCGCGGAAGATCAAGACAATCGTATTTTTCTTTTTATTCGGAAAGACAAAAATGATAACGAAGCGAAGGAGTTCTACTTCTTGGGCGAGATCTATGCAGAGGGCGATCCGCAGCCGATTCAGATGGCGCAGTCCAAACGCGATGCGTTTGAAATCAACTATCGGTTGGATCGGCCGGTGCGGGACGATATCTATGAGTACATCGTAGAGGAAACGGTGTAAAGGAGAAATCATGAATAAAAAAACAATATCCGTTGTGGCAGCGGTAATCCGGGACGGCGAGCGGGTGTTCGCGACTCAGCGGGGATATGGAGAATTTAAGGATGGCTGGGAATTCCCCGGCGGAAAAATCGAGCCGGGCGAAACAGCGGAAGAGGCTTTGGTACGGGAAATTCGGGAAGAGTTGGATACCGAGATTTCTGTGGGAAAACTGATTGATCGGATCGAATACGATTATCCGACGTTCCATCTGAGCATGGACTGTTTCTGGTGCGAAATCCTGTCTGGAGACTTGGTGCTGAAAGAAGCAGAGGATGCAAAATGGCTGACCAAGGAGACGCTGGACAGCGTGGACTGGCTGCCGGCGGATATCACCCTGATTGAACAGATTCGGGAAGAATTGGACATGGATACGAAGAAGACAGAGACACCAAGGGATATCGACTCGAAAATTATCAATGTAGTAAACGCAATGGATTTTTCAGACAGTTTTGCTGTAGAAGAAATCTCTGAACGCGCACTGAACAAGGCCAAGAAGATTCCGATATCAAATCTTGCGTTGTTGGGGACCGCTTTTTCGCAGATGTCGGAAGCCGCCCGTACAACCGTCACAACGGTCACCAGTGAGATAAAGATGGAGAATTTGTTTGTGGGAATTTGGCCGGAAGGTGCCAATGGGAGATTGTCTATCAATGAAAGTGGTGCTACGGTGGGCAATATTATGGGAGAGAAAGGCATTGATTCACGGATGAGGTTCAAGCCAATCGGAGAAGTCCCTATGGAAAATATAATAACTTCCATTAAGTCAATAGATCCCACAATGATGGCGGTAGCCGTGGCACTGATGGAAATTAACAAGAAGCTGGATGGAATCCAGAGCAGCATCGATGAGGTGCTCCGGTTCCTGGAAACCGACAAGCAGGCGAAGCAGCGGGGCAATCTGCAAACCCTTGCGGAAATCATGGAAGATTTCAAGCGAAAAGGGAACGATGCGGATTTCTGCAAGATCAAAAATCACACGGTACAGGAAATTCAGCGGGACGCGAGACAAGACATTGAATTCTACAAAACGAGAATCGAAACGGCCGTAAAGGAGAAAAAGACCTTTCATTCGCAAAAGGACGTCCGCAAATATGTGGGTTCCATTACGACGAGTTTTGCCGAGTATCAGCTGGCCTGCTATCTGTATGCGTACAGCACATTCTTAGATACCGTTCTGCGAAAAGATTTTGTGGAAGGGTCTATCGACAGCTGCCGCAACAAAATCACTCGCATTGCGGAAGACTATGATGCGCTGTTCCGGGAGTGCCGCGCGCAGATTGCATCTTATCAAAGAAGTTCCGTCGGGAATAAAATGGTGGGCGGCATCGGCAAAACCGCCGATACGCTGGGCAAAGCCATCCGAAGCATTCCGGTAATCGAAAAAGGTCCGGTGGACGAACTGCTGCTGGACGCCGGGGATGTTCTGCGGGATGCGAATAAAGACACCGTCAAAGCCCAAGTGAACAATCTGGAAGTTCTTGAGAACAACCGGATGGGTGATTTCCTGAACGGAATTGGCGTCGTGGGTGCGCTGTGCAACCGAAAGAGTGCAATGATAACGGATGGAATGAATCTGTACGTTTTTGACTCGGAAACTGTGTAGTCGTGTTTCAGGATAGTCATTGAGCCGCCGGCCGGAATCCTGTATAATGAAACGAGTACGGAAACGGTACGAAAGCGGATGATATGATGAATTGTATTTTTAGGAAAAGGAAGGTAATGGTACATGAAAATTGCAGTAACATACGATAAGGATAACGGAACCGTATTCCAGCATTTTGGACATTCCGAAGCGTTCAAGGTATATCAGGTGGAAGATGGCGAAGTGGGTGCCGGTGAAGTGATGGGTACCGACGGTGCCGGACACGAGGCGCTGGCAGGCGTGCTGAAGAATCACGACATTGACGTGCTGCTTTGCGGCGGCATGGGAAGCGGTGCGCAGGCGGCGCTGGCAGAGGCCGGAATCGAAGTGTGCTCTGGTGTGACCGGCGATGCGGATCAGGCAGTGGTAGATTATCTGGCGGGAAAGCTGGAGTCTGCGGGCGTGAACTGCGATCACCACGATCACGAGCACGGCCACGATGAAGAGGGCGGCTGCGGACACTGCGGCGGTGGTTGCGGAAGTTCTTGCGGCGGCTGTGGAAGCCAGGAGCTGCAGATTCTTTTCCCGGGAAAGAATGCCGGCAAGAAGGTAAAAACACATTACGACGGAACCCTGAATGACGGCACGAAGTTCGATTCCTCCTATGACAGAGGGGAACCGCTGGAATTCGTGTGCGGCGTGGGCATGATGATTCCGGGCTTTGATAAAGCGGTTGTGGAAATGAATCCGGGAGACGTGGTGAATGTTCACCTGACGCCGGAAGAAGCATACGGCGAGAGAACGGAACAGGCGATTTTCACCGTGGAGCAGAGCCAGATGCCGGGCTGCGAGCAGTTCAACACCGGCGACAAGGTGTTCCTGCAGAATGCGTTCGGACAGCCGTTCCCGGCAGTAATCGCAGCGAAGGACGAGACGACCATCACCTTCGATGCCAACCATGAGCTGGCCGGCCAGGAGCTGAACTTTAAGATTGAGCTGGTGGAAGTAGCAGAATAGGGATAATTGAAAGTGAAAAGAGAGAAAAGCACCGAGCAGCGATTGCGCTGCCCGGTGCTTTTTTCGCATGCGTGGGGAGAGGAGGCCGCTGGGCGGTCGGGAGGGTGAGGTTGCGCGTCTGCTGGGCTTGAGCCGCCGGATGGCAGAGACTTGGTGCACGAACCACCGCAAAGCCTTGTTCTTCCGTTTCCTTTGCACCAAGTTTTAGGCCATTTTCGACGCGCGGTCGGCGGGGACTTGGTGCACGAACCACCGCAAAGCCTTGTTCTTCCGTTTCCTTTGCACCAAGTTTTAGGCCATTTTCGACGCGCGGTCGGCGGGGACTTGGTGCACGAACCACCGCAAAGCCTTGTTCTTCCGTTTCCTTTGCACCAAGTTTCAGGCCATTTTCGATGCGCGGCCGGCGGGAATGTGAAGAGTTTGCTCCCCGAAACGGAGGCACAAGGCCTAGCGGGGAGCGGGGAGCAAAGAGAGGAGGCCGCCGGGCGCGCATAAAACACCCTCCCTCCTGGGTGTCCAGGAAAGAGGGTACATATCACATTGGCGGCTCGCTTTTGCTATCCTTCTTATTTAATTTTTAAGCCGGGTTCACGTGAACCATGCAGTGTTTTACATTTGGGAAATCCTGTTCGATATCGTCGTGTACCTGCTGAGCGATATCGTGGGCTTCATACAGGGTCAGGGAACCTTCCGCCCGGATTTCCACATCCACGTAGATCATGGAACCGAAATCCCGGGTTTTGAGGGAATCGATGCCTTCCACACCGGGAACGGCGAGGATGGTTTTCCGGAGGGCGTTGACCACCGGATCGCTGCAGGCGTGATCGGTCATCTTGGAGATTGCATCCAGGAAGATATCGAAAGCTGCTTTTAGGATAAAGAAGCTGATGATGACGCTGGCCAGAGGGTCCATGATTGGGAAACCCAAGCGGGCGCCCAGGATACCCACAAAACTTCCCAACGAGGACAGGGCGTCGGAGCGGTGGTGCCAGGCATCGGCCATGAGGGCCGAGGAGCGGATTTTCTTGGCGTTGATTCGGGTGTACCAGAACATGCCTTCTTTGGTGACGATGGAGATGACGGCCGCAGCCAGGGCCAGTTTGCCGGGAACGGTGAGGTGCAGGTAGCTGCTGCCCACGATGTTCCGAAGACCCTCAATGCCAATCGCGGCGCCGGTGAGTCCCAGCATGACGGACAGCACGATGGAGGCCACGCATTCGAAGCGGTCATGCCCGTATGGATGATTCCGGTCCGGGGCTTTGCCCGCCATCTTGACGCCAATCATGACGATGATGGTGCTGATGACGTCCGACGCGGAATGGATGGCATCGGAAATCATGGCGCCGGAGTGGGCGACGATTCCCGCAACCAGTTTGAATGTGGTCAGAACGATATTCAGTGCCATGCTGCGGGCGGACACCCGCATGGCGATGGTTTCGTTTTCTTTCAGTTGAGCCTGATTTCGGCTTTCTTTTTTCATTTAAAACACTTCCTTTTTCGAGCGTATATATAATTATAATTCTTGTATTCTATACCTCGGACACCCTGTTAGACAAGAAAAACCCGAAATTGTTTTTAGAATAGAACGAAATAGAACGAAGAGAAAGGATGCTGCCGAAGCAGCATCCTTTCTCGAAAGGTATGTGTGTTATAGGTAGGTATTTACTTAGTTGTTCTTGGATGGGGATGGAGTCGGTTCGCATACTGCGGTGTAGTGTGCTTTACGAGCCTTGAACTCCGGATCCTTGTACAGGTTCATCAGACGCCCCTCGTTCTCAAAGATATCGTCGCCGTGGGCTTTTTTGCCGGAGATGGTATCGTGAGCGTGCCATTCGGTAGCCGGGTCGAACTCCAGCTTGAACGCGCCATCCTTGATTTTCAGCGTACCCTGCAGGCCGCACAGCTCGCACTCTGCGGTTGTGGTACCCGGATAGATGTAGAACGCATTGCCCTGGCAGTGCGGACATGCACCTTCCTTACCTTTCCAGTAGGACTTTTCGGTCAGCTCTGCGATTGGGAATTCGTGGCAGTTTGCATTGTCTTCAATAATCTGCTGTGCTGCCTCCACCAGGTTGCGGCCGATTTCCTTCATGCGCTCTACCTTGTCGTCCTGCATGATTACGTCCTTGGACCAGGAGAAGAAGTCGTTGTCGATAACCTTCCAGCCCGGACTCATCGCCAGCATTGCGTGGTCGGTCTCAACACGAACGGCCCAGTCGGATCCGCCGATGCCTACGAAAGAGCATGCCTTCTGCTGGAAAAGTCTGTCCGGAAGACCTTCTTTGCCGGCTTCTTTCATCTGCATATTTGCGCCGAAGAGCAGACCGGTATCGTGTCCCGGACCCATACGGTCGGTGATGATGTGGAAGAGACCGGATGCGCCGGATTCGTAGATCGGGTCTACGAACAGGAGACCGTCTGCCTCAACCATCTTCTCATACAGTGCTGCAAAATCATCCTTGCGGGTGCATATCATGCCCTTGCCGGTTACCAGACCTCTGGAACATGCAACGCAGCCGGAGCAAGTCTGGATGTCCCAGTCAAACAGGTGGATAAATTCAATTTCCGCACCCATCTTCTGAGCTTCTTCCAGAGCCACGCGGCACATGGTGTCGTTATTTCCGTTTTTGGTTCCCAAGGATACGCCTAAGATTTTCATATTAATTCCTCCATAGCTCGAATACTGTGTTAAAATATTTACATTTTGTAATATGAATATACATTAAAAAATGTCTGCAAACAAGCGGAAACCCTTGAAATTGCTATACATCATAGGTTATGGAATGCATGATTGAAGGGTTATAGTACAAAACGAGCCGGAAAAGCCGCAGAATTCCGGGAAAATTTAATCAAAAAAATAACGAAATCTATTGACCGGGCGGGTACGCGGTGATACAATCGAGGAAACTGGGAAACCAAAAACGGTTTCCGGGTTTCCGTCAAATATTGCAGGTTTCCGGATTTTGCAGTATTGCGGAGTGGGAGAGATATAGAGGAGGAAACATGACGGCAGAACTTAAGGAACGGATTGTGGATGTGGCTATCGAAGAATTTACGTTGATGGGCTTGAAATTCACGATGAACGACATCGCCAGACAACTCGGAATCAGCAAGAAGACAATCTACACTATTTTTGACAGCAAGAAAGATGTGCTGGAGGGGATTGCCGACCGGTATTCAGCGGATTTTCGCCGCATGCAGGAGGACATCGAGGCGGACCGAAGCCTGAACAACAAGCAGAAATTCGAACGAATTCTGCTGGCCCTTCCGGCGAAGTATTACAACATCGGTCTGAACCGAATCTACGAGCTGTCCGACAAGTATCCGAAGCAGTACAAATATCTCATGGCCGCGGTGAACATGGGATGGCAGATTGCGGAGAAATACCTTCGGGACGGCATCCGGTGCGGGGAGTTCAAAGAGGTGTCAGTTCCGGTGTTCATGTCCATGGTAAGGGGTACCGTTGAGCGCTTCATGCAGAGCAGCGTGCTGTATGACAATGGGATGACCTACGAACAGGGGAAGCAGGAAATGGTGAGAATCTTAATGAAAGGAATTGAAGCAAATGAGTGAGGTTCGAATTATTGAAATCAAGGAAAGCGTTTTCGCCGACAACGACCGGCAGGCGGATGCGCTGCGGCGGGAGCTGAAGTCCGACAAAGTCTTCCTGATGAATCTGATGTCCTCTCCGGGCTCGGGTAAAACCACGGTGCTGGGACGCACCATCGACGGTCTGAAGGACCGGCTGCGAATCGGGGTGATGGAGGCGGATATCGATTCCGATGTGGATGCCCGGACCATTGCGGAAACCGGAGTGAAGGCCATCCAGCTGCACACCGGCGGCATGTGCCACCTGGATGCGGAGATGACCCGGCAGGGACTGGAAGCGCTGGACGTTCGCGACCTGGATCTGGCGATTCTGGAGAACGTGGGAAACCTGGTGTGCCCGGCGGAGTTCGACACCGGCGCCTCCGCCAACGTGATGATCCTCTCCGTGCCGGAAGGACACGACAAGCCTCTGAAATATCCCCTGATGTTCCGGGTGTGCGATGCGGTGCTCATCAACAAAATCGACGTGCTGCCGTATTTCGATTTCGATATGGAGCGGGTGGAGGAATACATCCACATGAGAAATCCGGACGCGAAGATTTTCCCGGTGAGCGCCAAAACCGGCGAGGGAATGGCGGCCTGGACGGATTGGCTGGAAGCCAGAGTTCGGGACTGGAACGAAGTGTAATACAGGGAGGTGCGAATCATGAGCAAAGAATTGGATAAAGAGCTGTATCCGGACTACGAATATCCCGAATATACCCCGAATCCGGAGGAACCCTTCCGCGAACCCATCGCCAAGCTGGGAAAGCTGATTACAGACCGGGTGCCTCAGAAGCTGGGTCTCAAGAAAATCACCCGGGAGGATCCGGAGTACTGGGGTCTGGCCGCCGTGCTCTCCGACGAGGAAGCGGAGCTGGCCCTCAAGCTGGGGGTTCGTCAGCCGAAAACCCTGCCGGAAATCATCAAACTCAGCAAACTGGAGCCGTCGAAGTGCGAAGCGATGCTGGAGGGGATGGCCCGCAAAGGACTTCTGGAGTACAACTATGAGAACGCGGCCCGGGTAAAACAATACGTTCTGCCGATGTACGTTCCCGGCTGTGCGGAGTTCTTCAATATGAACGCGGAGTTGCTGGAGGAATCTCCGGAAGTCGGCATCTTCTTCGAACGGATGTCCCGGCTGCCTCTGGAGAAAATCACTCCTTTTGTCCCGGAAGGCGGTGCGGGAATCGGAATGCACGTCATCCCGGTGGAGAAGGCCATCGAGATGGAGAACGAGTCGGTAGACCTGGAACACATCTCCTACTGGCTGGATAAATACGAGGGCAAGTACGCAGCCAGTCCGTGTTCCTGCCGGCGTTCCCGGATGAAGTACGACGAGGGCTGTGCCGACGACCCGGAAGGTTGGTGCATCGCCGTGGGGGACATGGCGGACTACGTGGTGGAGACCCAGAAGGGCGGCGAATACATCACCAAGGAACAGGCGCTGGACATTTTGAGACAGGCCGAAGAGAACGGGTTCGTCCATCAGATCACCAATATCGACGGCAAAAATAAGATTTTTGCCATCTGCAACTGCAACGTGAACGTGTGCTATGCGCTGCGCACGTCTCAGCTCTTCAATACGCCGAACATGTCCCGTTCCGCCTACATCGCAAAGGTGGACAAAACCAAATGCGTGGCTTGCGGCAAGTGCGTGGAAAGTTGCCCGGCAGGTGCGGTGAAGCTGGGGCAGAAGCTGTGCGACAAGGACGGCTGTGAAATCACCTACCCGAGAAAACCCCTTCCGAGCGATATGCCGTGGGGCGAGCATATGTGGACGCATAACTACCGGGACGTGAATCGAATCAACTGCTACGATACCGGTACGGCTCCTTGCAAAACCGCCTGTCCGGCTCACATTGCCGTTCAGGGCTACTTGCAGCTGGCAAAGGAGGGCCGCTACGACGAAGCCCTCGCGTTAATCAAGAAGGACAATCCGCTGCCGGCGGTGTGCGGTCACGTGTGCAACCGGCGATGCGAGGATGCCTGCACTCGAGGAACTATTGACGAAGCGGTGGCCATCGACGAGGTCAAAAGATTCGTGGCGGAGCGGGATCTGAACGCCGAAACTCGCTACATCCCGAAACCGGTGGTGCCGTCCCTGCGCGGCGGTTTCGACGAAAAAATCGGCATCATCGGTGCCGGTCCGGCGGGACTGAGCTGTGCCTATTACCTGGCGCTGTCCGGTTATAAACCAACCGTTTTCGAGAAAAATGCGGAGCCGGGCGGAATGCTGCGGTACGGAATTCCATCCTATAAGCTGGAGAAGAATCTCCTGGCAGCGGAAATTGACGTAATCCGGGAGCTGGGCGTGGAGATTCGATGCGGTGTGGAAATCGGCAAGGATATCACCTTGGATCAGCTGCGGGCAGAGGGCTACAAAGGGTTCTACGTGGCCATCGGCTGCCAGAAAGGCCGGATGCCGGGAGTTTCGGGACAGGATGCCGCAGGGGCTTCCACGGCGGTGGATTTCCTGAAAGAAGCCGGCGCTCGAGAGGATTTTGATTTCGAGGGCGACGTGGTCGTCGTGGGCGGCGGCAATGTGGCCATCGACGTGGCCAGAATCAGCAGTCGATGCACGGATCATCAAGTGTCACTGTTCTGTCTGGAGCAGCGAGAGGAGATGCCGGCCAGCGAGGAAGAGATTTCCGAAGCGCTGGGAGAAGGTATTCAATTGAATCCGGGCTGGGGCATGAAGGAAATTCTGGAAGAAGAAGGCCGTGTATGCGGCGTGGTATTTAAAAAATGCGTTCGCGTGTTCAACGATGAGGGCCGATTCGCGCCGGAATACGATGAGGACGACACGGTCACCGTGGACTGTCGCCACGTGATTTTCTCCGTGGGACAGACGGCCGACTGGGGCGATATCCTAGACAATACGAACGTAAAACTCCGCCCGAACGGAAGCGCCATGGCCAACAAGCTGACCTATCAGACCGGCGAACCGGATATTTTTGTGGGCGGCGACATCTACACCGGACCGCGATTCGCCATCGATGCGATTGCCGCGGGACGGGAGGGCGCCATTTCCCTTCACCGGTACGTGCACGAGCACTGCACCCTCACCATCGGACGAAACCGGCGGGATTTCGTTGAGCTGGATAAGGAGAACATCAAGGTGGAGGCCTACGATGAATCTCGGCGTCAGATTCCGCCAAAAGGAGATGCGGCGATGCAGGCGGAAACGTTCCGGGATCTTTCCCACAGTTTCACGGAGGAACAGGTTCATGCGGAGACTTCTCGGTGCCTGTCCTGCGGTGCATCGGTGGTAGATCCGAACAAGTGCATCGGCTGCGGCGTGTGCACCACCCGGTGTGTGTTCGATGCCATCCACTTGAATCGGGCGCTCCCAGGCGCGTCGGTGATGCGCACTTCCGAGGAGAAATTGAAGTACATCCTTCCGAACATGGTTAAACAGTCCGTAAAGGTGAAGTTCAAGAAGAAGCCGAAAAAGGAATAAAGGAGAAATCACATGCATGAATTGGGCGTAACCTTTCATATCATGGATTACGTAGAACGGGTGGCAGAGGAGAACGATGTGACCCGGGTGAACAAAGTGGCCCTGGAATTGGGGGAGGTGTCCACGGTGATTGAGTCCTACCTTCACAGCTGCTGGAAGTGGGCGGTGGCCAAAAGACCACTCTTCACGGATTGCGAGCTGGAGGTGGAGACGATTCCGGCGGTGACATTCTGTGAGGATTGCGGAAAGACCTACGGGACGGTGGCCCACGGAAAAACCTGTCCCTACTGCGGAGGAGGGAATACCTTCCTGATTCAGGGCAATGAATTTAACATTAAGGAAATCGAAGTAGAATAGGAGGAACGGATATGTTTTTTCAGCTATATGGAGAGACGGCCGGCTGGCAGCTGCTGGGTTGGCTGATGGTGTTTGCAGGTCTGGTTGTGATGAACGAGGTGGCACGGCGCTCTAAGGCGGGCGGAATCGCGTGCTTCATCGCACTCCCGGCGGCGCTGACAATTTATTTTATTGCAATCTACATTGGCGCGGCCAACGGTGCGGAGTGGGCGCTGAACAACGACACCTACGTGCACATGAACAGCTGGTTCCATTATGCGAAGCTGTACGCAGCAACGGCGGGCTGTATCGGTTTCATGATCCTCAAATTCCATTGGGGCAAACTGGGAAAATCCCAGGCGTTTAAGGCGTTTCCTTTCGTCATCGTGGCTATCAACATTCTGATTGCGGTGGCGTCGGACTTTGAGTCTGCCATCCGTGCCGGCTCCCTGGCCGGCGGCTGGTGGCTTTCCTCCGAGGGCGTGTGGCTGTACGGTGGCTGGTGGAATGTGCTGAACGGAATTGCGGGTCTGTTCAATATTTTCTGCATGACCGGCTGGTGGGGAATTTACTCCTCGAAGAACAAGCAGGACATGCTGTGGCCGGATATGATCTGGGTCTATGTCCTGGCCTACGACGTATGGAACTTCGAGTACACCTACCTGAACCTGCCGACCCACTCCTGGTACTGCGGCCTGGCCCTTCTGCTGGCACCGACTTTTGCGGCGGCGCTGTGGAACAAGGGCGGCTGGATTCAGAACCGGGCCAACACCCTGGCGCTTTGGTGCATGTTCGCACAGGTATTCCCGCTGTTCCAGGATGCCAGCCGTTTCACCACCGTCACCTCGGTATACGGTAAGGGCGGTATTTCCGCGGCCATGGGCAGCACCATGCCGACCACCGCAAATCCGATGGCACAGGGCTTTATCGCCGTTCTGGCAATTGCAGTGAACGTGTTCGTCTTCGCTTACATCCTAAAGAGAGCGAAGGAACAGAAGAAGAATCCGTGGAAGCAGGAAATCTTCACGGATACAAAGGATTACATCGAGGCAATGAATCGGGCCTAAAGGGACACAATCGCCGATTTATTGCGGTTCGACTTGCGGCGTTGGAAATGAAGAATTGAGAAACGAGTGGCTGCGCCGCATCCGGGAGACCGGATGCGGCGCGGGCCACTCGTTTTCTGTTTCTGTGGACCGCTGGGCGGAGCGGGGCTGTTTGAGAAGACGAAAAGCGGCGGCGGGAATGTGAAGATTTTGCTCCTCGAAACAAAACCACAGGTGTTCATTTGGCAATTAGATTTTTCCAAGTAGATATAATTAAATATGCCTAGAGTTTCAGAGCGACTTCACGCTAATTCTATAATTTTAGCTGATTAGCGTGAAGTCTTTTTTTGTTATACACGGTTTCGCCGTGGAATTTCCTGTGTGCAAGTCGCACTTTTGAGAACAGTTCACGCTCATTGGAGGAAATCCTCGTTTTGGCGTGAACCGCCGGTGGTAATCCGTCGTTTCAAAATTAGAATTTTGCAAAAGCGGCGAATTGAGTTCACGCTGAATCGGTGTTTTCTGTCAAAAAGCGTGAACTGCCTTTGAAATTCTAGGCATACGAGATTGCACGAACGAACTCTAGATAATATAGTTAGAGATACGCGCTTCGACCCCGGACTTGCATTCAAGCGAAGAATTATTTTGTTTGATTTGCTTTTATTGATTTGCGCGTAATTCCTGAAATTCTTCGTATGTAAGCAATTCAGATGGATCCATAATTTCAATTTGAGCAGCACCATTGTATTCATAGGGAGAGCCGAATGCGACCACTTCTTTACCAAGCAATGAATCAACGATATCCTCTGTGGTGTCATCTCTGTTTTCGCCCCAAATGACAACGGTTAGCCGGGAAGTATCCGGGTAGTCTGCTCCAATATTTATGAACAATGGATCCCCGTTAACACCGGGGCTGCTCCAGCTGACAACATAACCGCCGTATGGACTGTCCGAACCTAGATGATTGATGGCATCATCATAAGGTATAAAAGTATTTGCGTTATCAATGAGGCCGCCGGCCGCCCGGAAGGCGAAAAGTGGCGGCGTTAAAAACTCCGTCGACCACTTAAAAAAGCACCTCCGCGGAGATGTTTTACTAATCGATTCTATTTTTATCTGCAGATTAATCTAATTCCAACCCCTTTGCTTCGGTTTGTTCTGCAGTCCCTCCGTGATTTCTAAAATAATCCTCAATTGCAGCCGCCGCTTTACGTGCATCATCATAGTTTTCTACATCGGTATGATCTGCCACAAAAGAATCTCCTCCACCGGCGGTTACGTGATAGTGGTCGTCATATTCAATGTCATACGAATACTCTTCGCCATCAAGGGTGCAGGTATATTCCAACCGTCCGGCATAACCCGTATCCGCGCCATCCAGGTTTGAGCTCCACATCATATTGCCTAATATAGTTACGGCCGGAATTACCAGGAAAAATACTATAGCAAGCACAATTGCAGCTTTCCAGACACGCTTTGCTCGTCTGTTCCTTATGCTCAGTTGTTCATTAATTCGTGCGAGTTGATTGGACAGTGAATCTGTTTCCTCTGCCGGAATCTCGTCTTTGCCAAGAAGCTCGCTTACGGAAACATCTAATTCATCTGCAAGCTTTGATAACAAGTCCGCATCCGGGACCGAATATCCCTTCTCCCATTTTGATATAAGTTTACAATTAAACTTACAAAAAAGCAAAAAGAGGAAAACTCGTTTTCAAGTTCTCCTCTTTATAAACTGTAAGTTTATTGCCTATCCAAAACTAAGCGTTTACCTTGTCCTTCAGAGCCTTTCCTGCCTTGAAAGTAGGAGCTACAGAAGCCGGAATCTGAACAGTCTCTCCGGTCTGAGGGTTTCTGCCTTCTCTAGCGGCTCTGTTCTTTGCTTCGAAAGTTCCGAATCCAACCAGGGAAACCTTTTCCTTGGAAGCAAGAGTTTCACTAACGGTTTCAGTAAATGCGTTCAGCGCCTTCTCAGCATCTGCCTTGGAAAGTCCAGCCTTAGCTGCCATCTGTGCAATCAGTTCTGCCTTGTTCATATCAATTCTCCTTAGTAATCTTAATATTTTGGAGGTTCCGAAGTGAACCATCTCAATAGCTTTATCAATAATACCCTAAAATCAATATGGTTTCAAGTGCCTATACTGTGAAATTCGGGCAAAAAAGTATTTTGAGTCAATTTTTCTGCATAGATTTTCCGACAATACGAATTAAGGGTTAATCTCCCGGTCCATAAGTGGTACAATAAAAGTCAAACTGGGTATTAAGGAATAAAAGGAGATTACAAAGGGCAAAATGGTTACAACATTATTACTGAAACAATTGACGATTTTCTTTATCTATATGGCGGCCGGCTTTATGATGGTAAAACTGGGAATCCTGAAAGGGGAGGACAGCAAGGTGCTGTCTCTGCTGTGCATTTACGTGCTGCTTCCCTGCGCCATTCTAAAATCCTATCAGGCGGAGTACACGCCGGAACTGCGGGACGGATTCATGCTGGCCATGGGGGCGGCCGTCGCCGCGCAGCTGATTCTCATGGCGGTGACTTACGGTATCAGCGGGATTTGCCACTTGGATGCCACGGAAAAAGCATCGATTATGTACCCGAACAGCGCGAATCTGATTCTTCCGCTGGTGGCCGGCGTTCTGGGGGATCACTACATGATTTACGCCAGCGCCTATTCCTGCGTACAGGGTATTTTTATCTGGACCCACTGTACGTCCATGATGAAGGGCAGCCGGGACATGAACTGGAAGAAAGTTTTTCTGAACATCAACCTCATCACCGTGGTGGTGGGTATCATCATGTTTTTCGGGCAAATTCATCTGCCAAAGATGGCGCTGGACACCCTGGGAGGATTCTCGGCCGCTTTGGGACCGATCAGTATGATTGTAATCGGAATGCTTTTATATAATGTAGACTGGAAAAACATTTTCCAAAACGTCCGGGTGCACCTGGTGGTGGCTCTGAAAATGGTGATTCTGCCGTTGGGCGCGGCGGTGATATTCAAATGCACGCCGATTCGGACGCTGGCGGAAGACGGAGAGATGATTTTATTGGTGACCCTGTTCGCCATCATGGCGCCTTCGGCAACGCTGATTACACAGCTGGCGCAGATTAACGACCGGGACGAGCGATATGCGGCGGCGATTAACGCCATGACGACGGTGGTGTGCATCGTAAGCATGCCGCTTTTGACAATGTGGTACATGAAGTAAGGAGAGACGATGAATCGGAAACAACAGGCGTACCGAAATGCGGGAATTTATATGGGAGCATTCTTTTTGCTTCTGCTGCTTCTGAGGTTGGATGTGCGGGCCATCGGGGCCGACGGGACGAACGTGGGGCTGTCCCACCTGAACGGGGCGGTGCATTTTATCACCCGGTCCCATCCGTGGATCTATGCGTTTACGCAGCTGCTGGGCTGGGTGGCGCTGGTGGTGGCGGCGTCCTTTATTTTATTGGCGGTGGGCGTGCTCATCAAAAAAAGAACCTTGCGGTCGCTGCGGGGGATCGCGTGCTTGTTTCCGGTGTACGCGCTGATGATTCCGTTTGCTTTTTTCTTTAATGTGTTCACGGTGAACTGCGGGCCGGCGTTCTTCCGCGGGGAGACCCATCCGTCCAATTCCTTTCCATCTATGACGACGGTGTTTTGTCTCGTGGTGTTCGGCACGGCGATGATGGAATGGCACCGGCTGTTCCGGGAGTACAAGGAGCTCCTGGCAAAACTGGAGACGGCCGGGTTGGTGTTGATTGGCCTGAGCCTGGTGGTGCGCGTTCTTGCGGGGATGAACTGGTTCACGGATATTTTGGCGGCGGTGCTGCTGAGCCTGTCGCTGATCAACCTGTACAAGGGCCTTTGCATTCGCGTGGTGAGAGTGTCATCGAAAGGTGAAGAGTAAAGGAAAATTAGTAATCCTGTTCGGATTATGTAGTACCGGCGAACGGGTTATGGTATACTTAGGGCAAAGAAAATGCAAACTATTATGACGAGTTAGGAGATAAAAAAATGGGTTTTTTGGATTCAATCAAGAAGGGTTTTGCAATGGAGGACGAGGATCGTCCGATTCCGAATACGCTGGATGAGCTGGTTCGAACCAGCGGTTCTTCGGAAGCCGGCAGAGGACGGGTTATCGTGGTGGAGCCGATGCGCATGGAAGAATGTAATGCGCTGGTGGAATGCATCCGTCACGGTCTGGTGGTAATCATCAACACCGAGAAGCTGGAGGAGGAATTCTCCCGTCGCATCGTGGACTTCCTCACCGGTGCGACTCGCGCTATTGACGGTCGCTCTCTGAAAATTAACCGCACCACTTATATTTTTGCGCCGTCGGATATCGACGTGGCAATTCGCCGCAAGGACAAAAAGCCGGTGGAGAAGGTGGAGAAGCCGGAAGTTCAGATCCGCAAGGAAACTCCGATGCACCGCGTCGTTCCGGACGAAACCGCCAACATCCAGGAGGATGAGCCGGAAGCGGCAAAGCCGGAAATCGTGAAATCGGAAGAGGTTTCCCATGCAGCACCAAGTGTTGCGCCGAAGGAAGAGGACGCGAAGCGCGTTACCAGCGATACCATCCTCTACGACGGAAGCCGCAACGAATAGGAAGAAAGATAACAAATAACGAAAAAGCCGCAGAGGCCGTCCGGATTTCCGGGCATCCTCTGCGGTTTTCCGTTTGCTTTTGATTATCCTTCAACACTTGAATTATCATATCTTATTTGAAGAAGCGGTGCTCATCATCCTGAAAAACAAAATCCGTGGAGCCGCCGCAATCGTTGCAGAACGCGCCATTGTACTGAAACCCCGGTGCGTAGCCGCCAAATCCCTCTTCCAAATTCTCGGATCCGCAGAATGCGCAGACTTTCGGCGCATTCCCATCGCGGTTATCCACCTTCCGGTGCTTCTTGTAATTCGGAAGCTTCTCGTGATCTCGTCCCCGGAAGCCGGTGGCCGTGTTGTTCAATTCTTTTTCCGTCATGCTCCATCTGCCGTCTGCCATGTATATATATCCTCCTGAATCTCTTATGGCTCCTGAATTATGGTTTTTGAATTATGGTCCCTGAACCGTTTGAGTTCTGCCGATGCAATTATATCACATTTTGGGATTGGAGAATGTTTTTTCGGTTTTCGTGCGCGAACCCGAGGCCGGAAATTATGGAAAAGGCGGCCCGGGTGCCGGCACGGTTCGCGCTCGGCTGCCCGCAAAGCCAAAGAATTCGGTTTTCGTGCGCGAACCCAAGGCCGGAAATTATGGAAAAGGCGGCCCGGGTGCCGGCACGGTTCGCGCTCGGTTTCCCGCAAAGCCAAAGAATTCGGTTTTCGTGCGCGAACCCGAGGCCGGAAATTATGGAAAAGGCGACCCGGATGCCGGCACGGTTCGCGCTCGGCTGTCCGCAAAGCCAAAGAATTCGGTTTTCGTGCGCGAACCCGAGGCCGGAAATTATGGAAAAGGCGGCCCGGATGCCAGCACGGTTCGCGCTCGGCTGTCCGCAAAGCCAATGAATTCGGTTTTCGTGCGCGAACCCGAGGCCGGAAATTATGGAAAAGGCGGCCCGGATGCCGGCACGGTTCGCGCTCGGCTGTCCGCAAAGCCAATGAATTCGGCTTTCATGCGCGAACCCGAGGCCGGAAATTATGGAAAAGGCGGCCCGGATGCCGGCACGGTTCGCGCTCGGCTGCCCGCAAAGCCAAAGAATTCGGTTTTCGTGCGCGAACCCAAGGCCGGAAATTATGGAAAAGGCGGCCCGGGTGCCGGCACGGTTCGCGCTCGGCTGCCCGCAAAGCCAAAGAATTCGGTTTTCGTGCGCGAACCCAAGGCCGGAAATTATGGAAAAGGCGGCCCGGGTGCCGGCACGGTTCGCGCTCGGTTTCCCGCAAAGCCAAAGAATTCGGTTTTCGTGCGCGAACCCAAGGCCGGAAATTATGGAAAAGGCGGCCCGGGTGCCGGCACGGTTCGCGCTCGGTTTCCCGCAAAGCCAAAGAATTCGGTTTTCGTGCGCGAACCCGAGGCCGGAAATTATGGAAAAGGCGGCCCGGATGCCGGCACGGTTCGCGCTCGGTTTCCCGCAAAGCCAATGAATTCGGTTTTCATGCGCGAACCCGAGGCTGCCGGCCGCCCGGCCGGCCACACTCCGGGCCTTGCTCAGGAATATGTACAAGAAAAAACTTGCATTTTTATACACAATCATGTATTATCATACCAACGCCATTAAAAAACCTAGAAGAAGTGGATTCACAGCAATTTCTATCCGTGAAATTGCTGTGAATCCATATTATCACCGTGCGGAAGCGCCCATGCGGGTGTGACCGGTCGGTATTTGTTTTTAGGAGCCGGGAATCCCGGAGGGCTCATAACGGAATCCCGGAGGGCTCATAACGGAATCCCGGAGGGACAGCAAGGAATCCCGGAGGGACCATAACGGAATCCCGGAGGGACAGCAGGAATCCCGGAGGGACGGCAAGGAATCCCGGAGGGTTACAACACAAAACACAACCGCACGCAGTTAATCGCGGAGCGGCTTAGTTAAAGGGGTATTTAGAGATTAAAGGAGGATTGGAAATGAACGAAATCAAGGTTATCGAGGGCGGCGTTACAGCGGCGAAGGGTTTTAAGGCTGCAGGGGCCTATGCCGGAATCGGAAAGAATGCGGAGAAAGGCGATTTGGCACTGTTATACAGTGAAGTGCCGGGAAACGCCGCCGCTGTGTATACCAAGAATAAAGTAAAGGCGGCGCACATCGCCGTGACGAAGGACCACCTGCAGGACGGTGTGGCACAGGCGATTATCTGCAACAGCGGAAATGCCAACACCTGCACACCGAACGGCGTGGAAATCGCGCAGAAGGAAACCGAGCTGGTGGCGGAAGCTTTGGGCATCAAAGCAGCGGATGTTTTGCCGGCAGCCACAGGGGTAATCGGAGTGCCGCTGGAAATCGCACCGTTCGAGAACACCATTCCGGAACTGGCCGAGAAGCTTAGCCCGGAGGGCTCTGCCCAGGCCGCCGATGCCATCCGCACCACCGACACCTACATTAAAGAATGCGCCGTCACCTTTGAGCTGAACGGCAAAACCTGCACCATCGGCGGCATCGCCAAGGGAAGCGGAATGATTCACGTGAACATGGGAACCATGCTGAGTTTTATCGGAACGGACGTGAAGATTTCCAAAGAACTGGTGCAGAAGGCACTGTCCGATGAAATTTTGGACAGCTACAATCAGGTCAGCGTGGATGGAGATACTTCCACCAACGACACCGTGGTGGTCGTCGCCAACGGCTTGGCCGGCAATGAGGAGATTACTGAGCCGGGAGACGATTACAAGAAATTCTGCGACGCACTGCACATCGTAGCTGTGGACCTGTCCCAGAAAATCGCCGGCGACGGCGAAGGCTGCGAGAAGTTGCTGGAAGCCCACGTGACCGGAGCGCCGGACAAGGACGGTGCGAGAAAGGTTGCCAAGAGCGTCATCTGCTCCTCCCTGTTCAAAGCGGCGGTATTCGCATCGGATGCCAACTGGGGAAGAATTCTCTGTGCCATCGGATATGCGGATTGTGATTTTGACGCATCCAATATCGATGTCAGCGTATGCTCCGCAACAGGAACGGTGGAGGTGTGCAAGGGATCCGCTTCCGTGCCGTTCGATGATGATTTTGCCACGAAAGTCATGTCGGAAAAGAAGGTGACCGTGGAAATCGACCTTCACGACGGCGAAGAAGAAGCCTATGCCTGGGGCTGCGACTTAACTTACAAATATGTTGAAATCAACGGTTCTTATCGTTCATAATAGAAAGGCGCAGGAATGGATCTGAACAAATATTTGGAGAAAGCGGAAGTGCTGGTGGAGGCGCTTCCGTATATACAGCGTTTCAACCGCAAAATCATCGTGGTAAAATACGGCGGCAGCGCCATGCTGGACGAATCGCTGATGAATCACGTGATCGAGGATGTGGTTCTCCTGAAGCTTTGCGGCTTCAAACCGGTGATAGTGCACGGCGGCGGAAAAGAAATCAGCCGCTGGATGAAGAAGGCCGGCGTGGAGCCGAAGTTTTACAACGGTTTGCGAATTACCGACGCGGACACCTTGGAGATTGCGGAAATGGTTTTGGGAAAAGTGAACAGCGACCTGGTGACTTTGGCACAGAATTTGGGCGTCCGGGCGGTGGGCATCAGCGGCAAGGACGGCCGGCTGATGGCGGCGGAACAGGCCAAACCCGACGGCAAGGACATCGGATACGTGGGCATCGTGAAGCACGTGGACACGAAAATCATTTACGACCTGTTGGATGATGATTTTCTCCCAATCATCTATCCGATTGGAATCGGTGAAGACGGTCAGAGCTTCAACATCAACGGGGACTATGCGGCAGAGGCCATTGCGGAAGCCCTCAAAGCGGACAAGCTGGCGTTCCTCACGGACACCTCCGGCGTGTACGAGGACATCAACGATGAGGATTCTTTTGTGTCGGAGCTGTATACCGATGAGGCCAAAGAGATGATTGAAGAGGGCATTATCACCGGCGGCATGATTCCGAAGGTGCAGAACTGCCTCAAAGCCATCGAAGGCGGCGTCAACCGGGTGCACATTTTGGACGGCCGGATTCCTCACTGCCTGCTGCTGGAGATTTTCACCGACCGAGGCTGCGGCACGGCGATTATGAATCCGGAAGAAACGAGATACTACAACCAATAGAAAAGGATGTTTTTATGGAAAAAGGAATCGCGTACGGCGTGGGCGTGGGCCCGGGCGACCCAGAATTGATGACGTTGAAAGCGGTGCGAATCATTCGGGAAAATGAGATCATCGCATTTCCGGGGACCGTGCCGGAAGAGTCGGCGGCGTATCGAATTGCGGCGCAGGCGGTTCCGGAGCTCCCGAACAAAATACTTTTGGGGCTGAATCTCCCCATGACACGCGACCCGGAGGTCTTGACCGATGCCCGCCAAAAAGCGGCGGAGACCATCGCGGCCCATCTGGACCGGGGGCGGAACGTGGTGTTCCTGACTTTGGGAGATTCCACGATTTACAGCACTTTCACCTACCTTCAGACGCTGCTGCAGGACATGGGGCACCGGACGGAGCTTGTGAACGGGATTCCTTCCTTCTGTGCCGCCGCCGCGCGACTGAACGTGCCGCTGACGGAGGATCGGGAGACGCTTCGGGTGATTCCCGCCTGGAACGAGGAGTCGGTGAATCTGGAGGCACCGGGCACTTACGTGCTCATGAAATCCGGAAAACATCTGTCACGGGTAAAAAAAGAATCTGCCGCGGCGGGCCTGTCCGTACAGGGCGTGGAAAACTGCGGGATGCCGGGGGAAAGGGTGTATGAAAAAATGGAAGAAATCCCGGAAAATGCCGGATATTTTACCCTGCTAATCGGCAAAAAATAATTCACAAAACAATAGTTGACACCGGATGTGGAGTGTGGTACTATTGCGCCACAAATGAATCGAACCAACTCCGTGAGGGAGTAGCAGGCGCTTCGGCGCAGCAAGTCGTCACCTCGGCTTTCCAGAGAAAGGACCCGGCTTGTTTTAAATTGCAAGACTCATGGCGACAGATGCGCTGTCGTTATGGGCCTTTTTTGATTATTCAGGGAGATTCATTGGAAGCATTTCTCATGTTGATATAGGGAGGAAAAAATGATGATTATTGCTTTAGTTGTGATTATTTTAGTGCTGGTACTGCCGAACGTGCGAATCGTTCCGCAGCAGGCCGTGTATGTCATCGAGCGTCTGGGTAAATACCAGGCATCTTGGGAGGCCGGAATTCACGTAAAGATTCCGATTCTGGACCGGATTGTAAAGAAAATCAGCTTAAAGGAGCAGGTGCTGGATTTTCCGCCGCAGCCGGTAATCACAAAGGATAACGTTACCATGCGCATCGATTCCGTGGTTTTCGCCAAGGTATTCGATCCGAAGCTGTACACCTACGGCGTAGAGGATCCGATTTTCGGTCTGCAGAACCTGTCTGCAACCTCCTTGAGAAACATCATCGGTGACATGGAGCTGGACCAGACCCTGACTTCCAGAGATGAAATCAACGGAAGACTTCAGACCATTCTGGATGAAGCGACGGATGCGTGGGGTTTGAAGGTTACCCGCGTGGAGCTGAAGAACATCACTCCGCCGAAGGAAATCGAAGACGTCATGACCACTCAGATGAGAGCAGAGCGGGAAAGAAGACAGACGGTGCTGGAAGCTCAGGCGCACCAGGAATCCGTGGTATCCCGTGCGGAAGGTGACAAGAAGGCGAAGATTCTGGCAGCGGAAGCGGAGAAGGAAGCGCAGATTGCTCTGGCGGAAGGCCGGGCAAAATCCATCGAGCTGGTGTACCAGGCAGAGGCGGAAGGTCTCAAGATGCTGAATGAGGCCAGCCCGAACGGAAACGTATTGAAGCTAAAAGGAATTGAGGCATTGAAGGAGATTTCCGACGGCCAGGCCACTAAGATCTACATGCCGACGGATATCATGGATTCCGTGGCATCTCTGGGCGTGGCCGGAGAGGCGCTGGGCATTGGGGATAAAACCCCGATTAAGCCGTACCAGCCAAAGGCGGAGGAGAAGCTGGATGACCCGTGCCTGCGGGAAGAATCCAGCGAACAGACCAAGCAGGCGGCGGAAAGCAATTTCCAAATGCAGAAGAACTTGGAGAATAGGGAGTAAAAAATGATTACGCGGCGAACCTGTTTTTAGGGTATTAAAAAAGGTTGACCGATGCATAGAAAATTGTTATAGATGATAAAAACAAATAATAAATTTGGATAAGGTCATAAAAAAGCCTATCATAAACCCGCTCGGTGTGGTACAATTGAGGTAGTTTTGTATCATAGCTACATTTCGTTGTGCGAAATGCTGAGCGGGTTTTAGCGATAGGAGAGGAAATGAAAGAGAAAATTTATCTGACCGATAACATGGTAATTCTGAACTTTGATTTGGCTTATCCGGAGTCGCGTTCGGATTTGCTGAAGTCCAAGGAATTCAAGGCTTTCGTGGCCCATTATCTGGAATACCTGCGGGAGCGGGATCACAGATTGTACGACTGGGCGGTTCGGGACATGTCGGAAAAGAATGCGGTGCAGGCGCTGTGCAAGTTCGCCCGGGAACTGATTGTTTTCGATGCGGATGAGGTGGATATGCCGTATATTGAAGATCGGGAGACGGCACTGGCCTTCGTGGAAGGTATTTACGATTTCTGGAAGAGCCATGCCCGGTACTCCATCACCACAGATCGCCGGAGAGATGTGGAGTCCACGGTGTTCGTTGCCAGCGATTCCCAGCACAACCAGCTGCTGCTGTCCACGTTCCGTCGCCTGGAACAGACTTTGATGGGAAGAGCGAACAAAGTGTATCGTCAGCAGCCGGCGGGCACCAACGCCAGCCTGGCATTGTATCGAAATGATGCTTTTATGTTCGACTCCACCTACGATGCCCTTCGTAAAATGATGTTCATCGATTCCGTCATGCTCCGGACGCCGATGATTCTGTACACCAAGTCCAACAAGCGGGAGTGGCCGTACGAGAAGCTGGATACCAATCCGATGGAGAATTTTGCGGGTAATCGGGAGGAATTCTTCTGCTTCCCGGCAAAAGTGGGCGACCTGACGATTTTCATTTACTTCCACCGGGACTTCATGGCCAGCGGCGTGGCTTGCGCCAACCTGTTTGAGCTGGCAACCAAAAAGGAAGCTTCCAAGAAACCGGACTGCATCCTGATTTTCGGCAATCAGGACGGAAAGGATCAGTGCGGATTCTATTATGACGAGGACAACGCCCTGTGGGTGGGCAGCGTTTCCTACAGCGAAAAAATCACGTATTTCGGCTACATGAAGAAGAGCGTGCTGACCCTTCACAACGTGGCGATGATGCAGCGGGGCTGGCTGCCGATTCACGGCGCCTTCGTCAACATCACGCTGAAGAACGGCAAAAAGAAGGGAATCTGCTTGATGGGGGATTCCGGTGCCGGCAAATCGGAAACCATTGAAGCGCTGAAATCTCTGGGCGACGACAAAATCGCCAACATCGAGGTGGTCTTCGATGACATGGGTACTTTCCACATTCATGACGGACAGGTGTACGCGCAGGGTTCGGAAATCGGGGCCTTCGTGCGGCTGGACGACCTGGATCCGGCAACGCCGTACCGGGATATGAACCGTTCCGTTTTCTTCAACCCGGATAAAGCCAACGCCCGGGTTATCACGCCGGCAGCTCCGTATGCGGTAATTACGGAAAGCCATCCGGTGGATCTGTTCGCCTACGCCAACAACTACGGGGACGGAATCGGTCTGCGGAAGGTGGAGGACCTGGAAGAGGCGAAGAGTATCTTCATCGAGGGTAAAAGAATGGCCAAAGGGACGACACAGGAGACCGGCATTTCCACCACGTATTTTGCCAATCCGTTCGGTCCGATGCAGGAACAGGAAATGTGCCGGGGTATCATCGATCGGGTATTTGATTGCCTGCAGAAAAACGATGTGTTCATCGGTGAAGTGTTCACCCATCTGGGATGCGCACCGGAAGACCGGGGAGGCATCGTAAAGGGAGCCGAAGGCCTGCTTCAGTTTATTGAGGAAAATTAGAAAAGGATTCGTGAGCTTATCACTTACAAGGAGATGATTGAGAACGTACAAAATATTGTGTATAGCGCTTTTCGCTGTGTTGTTATCCGTACTGTATTTCATAGAATCAAAATATGGTGAAATGAGCATGTTCAATGGTACGCCGCCATTTGAGTTCGGAGATACGGGGAGACGATTCGTAGATGTACTGGAAACACCGATTCTGTTTGCGTGGTTCGGAGTGCTGTTTGAGGTATTTCAAATGGCTGTGAAGAAATGGCGGCGGACGGATCGAGAAAACTTGGTATTAGAGGTAGTATGGTCGGCGGCGATTCTGGCTTGGATCGTTTTTCACGGCATAGGGATGGACAAATCTCTCTACACTATAAGCGATTCTGGGGTAGCGGTCGCTGCAGGTAACTATTGGCAGGTGATGATGATTCCATTGGGGATTTTATCGATTCAATTTATCGAGTATATTTTCTGGGGCATCACAGTACATAAAGCTAGCAGAACTACGATATAGATATCGACTGGATCGATATACTGCATAAGAATAACAGTTCGTGAGCTTCCGGCGTCCCGCCGGAAGCTTTCGATTGAGGGAAAGAGGAAAAGGAGAATGGCCGCGGCCATTCTCCTTTTCTGCTTTCAAGGCGCCGGCCGGAAACTTTCCACCGAGTGCCGGCCGGTAGTCGGCAGCCGGACGAGTTGGCGCCCCATTGCCGGCCGAGCGCCGAAAAGGTCCGGAGACTTGGTGCAAAGAGGACGAAAGAACAGGGTCTTGCGGGGGTCTGTGCACCAAGTCCGCGCCGGCCGATCGCTGAAAAGGCCCGGAGATTTGGTGCAAAGGGGACGAAAGAACAAGGTTTTGCGGGGGTTCGTGCACCAAGTCCGTGCCGGCCGAGCGCTGAAAAGTCCCAGAGACTTGGTGCAAAGGGGACGAAAGAACAAGGCCTTGCGGGGGTCTGTGCACCAAGTCCGCGCCGGCCGAGCGCCGAAAAGGTCCGGAGACTTGGTGCAAAGGGAACGAAAGAACAAGGTTTTGCGGGGATTTGTGCACCAAGTCCGTGCCGGCCGAGCGCCGAAAAGGTCCGGAGACTTGGTGCAAAGGGGACGAAAGAACAAGGCCTTGCGGGGGTCTGTGCACCAAGTCCGCGCCGGCCGAGCGCCGAAAAGGTCCGGAGACTTGGTGCAAAGGGAACGAAAGAACAAGGTTTTGCGGGGATTTGTGCACCAAGTCCGCGCCGGCCGAGCGCCGAAAAGGCCCGGAGATTTGGTGCAAAGGGGACGAAAGAACAAGATAATATGAAATGACTGAAGATTCCTGCCAGAATTGCACCACTGTTCCAGTAAACGGGTACCGCAATTCCTGAGATATGGTACCGTTGTTCCTGCAACTGGATACCACATATATAAATCCTTAAAATGAATGTATGCATCTT
>NZ_VUNA01000029.1 GCF_009695905.1 Mogibacterium kristiansenii | reverse complement strand
CCTTCCGTATTCGCCATATTTGTACGGTATTTTCGCTTTTTACTCTAATTTTAGCCCCCTACCAGAATTTACTTTTGCAAAGCGGAAAGTTTTTTGGCTGAACTGGAACTTACTTTTTCAATTCACCGATTTTGAGATTAGTACTGAAGACATGGAACTGTTAAAGAATTTTAAGAAAATTAAAAGCTATGGTGACAGTGGAGTTTTCCCTGTTTATGGTGGAAAGATGTAAGAAAAATATGTTCGATACTCTTTGGTGTTGGTGATGGAATAAGAATTCCGTCATCAGCACCATTTAAAAAAAAATAGAGACATGACGTCCATTTTCACGTAGAATAAAAAGTAAGTTTACACCTTTTTGGAGCAGGAAAAACCAAGAAATGCGAGGTTATGCAACAATGATAAAAATACTATTCATCTGCCACGGCAACATTTGCCGAAGCACAATGGCGCAGAGCGTGATGCAGTATCTGGTGAATCGACAGGGAAGTTCCGCCGCGTTTCAGATTGATTCCGCGGCCACCAGCCGGGAGGAAATCGGCAATCCGGTACATCCGGGAACGGTGGGAAAACTTCAGAAGGAGAATATTCCGGTCATACCGCACCGGGCGGTACAGATGAAGGCGTCGGACTACGAGGAATACGATTATCTGATCGGCATGGATTCCGCCAACCTGCGAAACATGAGGCGCATTGTCGGCGGCGATCCGGAGAAAAAAATGTTTCTTTTATTGGAGTTTGCCGGTGAAAAGGGCGATATCGCCGATCCGTGGTATACCGGGAATTTTGAAGATACGTATCGGGATGTGCGCCGGGGGTGCGAAGGACTCTTGGAACATCTCCTGAAGGAAGAGGAGGTTTGAAATGAGCTGCACGACTATTGAACTGAAGCGAAAAGCAGTCACCGGACTGGAAGAAATCGGAAAGAAGATACAGGTTTCCAAGACGCTGATGCGGATGGGATTTGAGGTCACCGACGGAGAAGACAGTTCTGTGTACTAGGAGCAAGCGATGAAAAAGAGTGCTTCGTGCACTCTTTTTCTTTAACCAAATTTCGATAATTAGTCACATCTTACACAAATTAGTTGACTCTAACCTCTAAGCGTGCTATCCTTTAGTTAACCGAGCCTAACCGATGCGCATCCAACCTCATCTACTCGGTGAACGTTATCATCTTGAAAGTTATTTTTACAAGGAGGAAAGCATAATTGAAGAAAAAAAGGGATCAATTGACCGCGTTCTTGTTGTCGGCGCTACTGCTGATTACGGGAAGTGCGGTGGGGACGACGTCCGCGTGGGCGGATGAAAAATCTCCGCCGTCAAGCATTGCCCGGTGCGAACAAGCCGGCATCAGCAAGGGATTCGCCATTACTTTTAACGCAGAGGATGAGAGTTGGTTCAACGCCATTTCGTCCGTAAAGGTTTCCGGCACGGGGTACAAGAAGGTGACCAGCTCCTGGGATTTCGATGACCGGGGAGAGAACTATCGGGTGCTGCCGACGGATAAGCAGGTTTTGATTGGGGAAGCATTTTCCGACACCACGGCAACCTGCGTCATTTCGGCCAACGGGTACAGCGACCTGAAGCTGACCTTGAACAAATCCAAGCACACCGCGTCGATTGCCGAAGACGAGACAGAGAAGACATATAAGGTTACTGCGGAGGCAGCAGAAAACGGTACGGTGAGCGTGGACAAAACCACGGCGAAAGAAGGCGAAACGGTGACCATTACAACAAATCCGGCGAACGGATACGTGCTGAAGTCCCTTTCGGCAGCGGACAGCAACGGAAAGGCGATTACCGTCACCAATTCAACGTTCCAAATGCCGGCATCCGATGTGACGGTAAGTGCGGCATTTGAAAAGAAGCCGGAGGAGGGTGAAAAGGAAATCGACCCGAAGAGCATTTCCGTGAAGGTGGATTCCTTCAATGGCTTGTGGCAGTTATCTTTCGGGGATTCGAAGTATCCGGATGCCATTACGAAGGTTTCCGTCAACGGAACAGATTGGGAAGCCTATAGCTTTACGCCGTCCACGGGTGGAAAATATCGCGTTCGAGACGGTGCATTGGAATTTGCGCAGAAGAGCTACAGCCAGACCGCGGCGCTGAAGAGCGGCGACGTGATTTCCATCACGGCGAAAGAGTACAAAAACTTGACCTTTAAGGTTTCCATCGATAACGGCAAGCTTACCGTTTCTCAGGGGACCAATCCGGGCGATGACATGCAGCTGCACGTTCGACTGGTGGGCAGCTTTGAATCCGCTTTGGTGAACCAGAAGGGGTACGATGCCATCAGCGGCGCATCCACCAACGTTACCCAGAACAAGAACAGCAATGCCAGCGTTGAGGTTGCACTTGTAAAAACAGGTACGAATCCGGCGGACAGCGACTGGAAGCTCCTGAGCGAAAGTGACATCCGCGTACAATCCAAAGGGTCTTCCGTCAATATCGTAAATCATGACGATCCTGCGAAAGGAAATGATTCCGGAATGGCCGGCGTCTATTCCGTTCACGACGGTTCCGTCACACTGGCCGGCACGCCTGCAAAGGCCGGAACTTACGATATCAGCGTGACCATCACCGATGAACTGGGGCGGAAAGCCACCGGCAACGCACTGACCTTCCGTATATTCAGCGGAGAGGAGATGCTGGAAAATCAGCTGGTGCTCGCGAACTGCACCAAGACGTCCGACGGAAAATATATGTACGACATGGAGCCGTGGGCCATCAAGAACTTCACTTTGGATCCGAACAATGAAACCGTTGTGGTTCCGGAAGATTTGAAAGCGTGGTACGGATCTCATACCAGCGGTACATACGGAAAACTGGGATATGCTATTCCGGAAGGCACCATGCAGACCCAGACGCTTATTTTGCCGAAGGGCTGCAACCTGACGCTGGTGAATATGGACATTCTTAGCAGCGTGAAAATCCTTGTGCAGGATGGGGCTAAGCTGACCTTACGGGATTCCGTGGTGCAAGGGGCGGTAGAGGTGGAGAACGGCGGAACATTCTCCATGAATTACAACGATTACGGCGGCGGAGAGTTCCTGAACGGCGCATCCATCAACGGAAAGCTGATTCTAAAGGATGAATCCACGCTGGAAAATGCAAAGATCTATTCCAACACCAACAACATCGCCAACGGCTCGGAAGCTCGTCGCAACACGGATCCGGTGGTTGTGGTGAACGGAAATGTTACATTGAAAGGAAAGGTGTTCCTGCGAGGCGATGAAGCGCCGACCGGTACAGACCCGGCGACGGGAAAGAGTTATACCGGTCAGACCGGAATGCAGGTGAACGGAACGCTGAATCTGGATAAAGATGCCGTACTTGCGGTCTACGGAGGCGGAAAGGATGCCACCACTTCCAATGGCGGTTCGGCAATTATTTTGAACGGCGGCACGATCACCGGAGAAGGAAAGCTGATCGCCGTTGGCGGAGACGGCCATTTCGGCGAAGGCGGAAATGCGGTGAGCGGAAACGGTACGATTTCCGTGACCGATGCGTACCTGGAAGGTGGTGCTTCGGTTTCCAAATCCGGAACTCCGGGAAAAGCCTTGGGCGACGGGATCAAGCTGGCCGGTACCACGAATCGAAATTTGATTGACGGTTCCATCGGAAGCGGAATCGATTACGATAACGACACCTACTGGAGGGATATTCTCAGCGTGCCGAATCTGGATCTTTATCCGGTGGAAAAAAATGCACCGGGAGAGCAGCCGGGCGGTGATACAGAAAATCCGGAAAAGCCGGGAAATGGCACCGATAAACCGGAGAAACCATCCACGCCGGCAAAACCATCCGATAGCGGTTCTGCCACACCAAAGCCGCAAGGCCCGGTAAACCCGGGAGACAACGGTTCTTCCGGCACCGGCAACCACAAGAACAAAAACAAGAACAGCAAGCAGTCCTCTGTGGAGACAGGGGATGAGTCCCACACCATTCTGTGGGCGACCGTCATGCTGGCTGCACTGGCAGGAGTGGGTACCATTACTCTGCGCCGCAGACAGAAAAAGCAGCGACCATCGCACTGAGGTGATGGCGCTGCTTTTTTCGTAAGCTATTGAATCATCTTTAAGAAGAATTCGTGAATCCGAGTATCCTCCGTCATTTCCGGATGGAAGGACAGGCCCAGCTGGTTGCCGTACCGTACGGCGACTATGTGGTCGTCCACGGTGGCCAGAACTTCTACATCGGAATCGTCCACGGATTCGATGTACGGCGCTCGAATGAATACCATCGGAAATTCGCCGATGCCCTTGACCGGCTGATCCGTGATGAAGCTGCCCAGCTGTCTTCCGTATGCGTTTCGCCGAACCGTAACGGGAAGGGTGGCCAGATGGGTTACCGGATCGTTGTAAAGGGTCTGCGCCAGAAGAATCATTCCCGCGCAGGTGGCCAATACCGGAAGTCCTTCTCGGATACAGGTCTGAATTTTCCCGAACATATCCAGCTTGTGGAGTAGCTTTCCCTGAACCGTACTTTCGCCCCCCGGAAGAACAATTCCCTGAATACCTTCCAGGTCGGCTTTCTGTCGAATCTCCACGCACTCGGCGCCCAGAGATTCCAGCATTTTGCGGTGTTCGATGAAAGCACCCTGTACTGCAAGTACACCGATTTTCATCCTATTTACCTCTCTCTTCCATGATGATGGCAATTTCACTTGGGTTGATGCCGACCATCGCTTCGCCAAGATCTTCGGAAAGCTCTGCAATCAGTTTCGCGTCGGTGTAGTTGGTCACCGCCTGAACGATAGCGGAAGCTCTTTTTGCCGGGTTGCCGGACTTGAAAATGCCGGAACCAACGAATACGCCTTCCGCACCCAGCTGCATCATCAGGGCTGCGTCTGCCGGAGTCGCCACACCGCCGGCTGCAAAATTCACTACCGGAAGCTTGCCGTTGTCGTGTACGTATTTTACCAGCTCGTAAGGAACCTGAAGCTGCTTTGCTTCTTCAAAGAGCTCGTCTTCCCGCATGGAAACCACTTTGCGGATTTCCGCATTCATCTTTCTCATATGACGAACGGCCTGAACCACGTCGCCGGTTCCCGGTTCACCCTTGGTACGAATCATGGAAGCACCTTCATTGATTCTTCTCAGGGCCTCGCCCAGATCTCTTGCGCCGCATACGAACGGAACCTTGAAATCTCTCTTGTTGATGTGGTAAATATCATCGGCAGGGGACAGCACTTCCGACTCATCGATGTAGTCGATTTCGATGGCTTCCAGAAGCTGCGCCTCTACAAAATGACCGATTCTGCACTTCGCCATAACCGGAATGCTGACCGCTTCCTGAATGCCCTTGATCATCTTCGGATCGCTCATTCTGGATACACCGCCGGCTGCACGAATATCTGCCGGAATCCTCTCCAGCGCCATTACCGCACACGCACCCGCGTCCTCTGCGATCTTTGCCTGTTCCGGTGTTGTAACGTCCATGATGACTCCGCCCTTCAGCATCTGAGCCAAACCCTTGTTCAGTTCATACTGTTTATTATCCATTGTTAAATGTACCTCCTTGAATTTAATTGGTTATAATAGTACAATCAAACTGGTAATAAATAAATAATCAAAACATTTATATTTTTCATTCCAGATAGGGGAGGAGCGATGCTGACCTACGTCTTTGAGCATAACGGAAAACCGCTGTACGAGCAGGTGTACGACAACATAAAGGAGGACATTGTGGCCGGAAGACTGCGTCCCGGGGAGAAACTCCCGTCGAAACGTTCTTTTGCCGGTAACAACGGGATTAGTACCATAACGATTCAGAATGCATATGACCAGTTGATCGGCGAGGGTTACATTTACTCCATCCCGAAGAAAGGCTATTACGTCTCCGACATCTTGGAGATGAACCGCATTCCCCGGGAAAGCCGGGTTTCCTATGATATCGAGATTCCCAAAGACCGGGAGTCCTACGATGTGGACCTGTCCAGCAACGCGGTGAATCCCGATACATTTCCTTTTTCGATATGGGCCCGAATGTCCCGAGAGACCATCTCTTCCCAAAAAAAAGAATTGATGGAGGTTTCGCCTACCGGGGGAATCCGGGCATTGCGTTCGGCCATCGCGGACTATCTCCGTTCCTTTCGGGGGATGTTGGTGGATCCGGATCAGATTGTCATCGGTGCCGGAACGGAGTACCTGTACAGCCTGCTGATACAGCTGATTGGCAGCGACCGAGAGTACTGTATCGAGAACCCGGGATACAAAATCCTGGCGAACATCTACCGGCAGCACCGCATTGACTGCAAGTACATTCCTATGGATGAGTATGGCATTCGCATACCGGAGCTGCACCAGTCCGGAGCGGACATCGTCCATATCAGCCCGAACCATCATTTTCCCAGTGGCATCACCATGCCGGCCAGCCGGCGATACGAGGTGCTGGCCTGGGCCAATGAAAAACCGGGAAGGTACATCATCGAGGACGATTACGACAGCGAATTCCGGCCCAACGGAAAACCGCTGCCCACGCTGTTCAGCATCGATGCCTGCGAACGGGTCATCTACATGAATACGTTTTCCAAGTCCCTGACGCCTACCATCCGAATCAGCTACATGATTCTTCCGGTACATCTGGCCAACCGATTCTACAGCCAGCTGTCCTTCTACGCTTGTACGGTATCGACCTTTGAGCAGTATACGCTGGCGGCGTTTATCCGAAACGGATACTTTGAGAAGCACATCAACCGGATGCGGTTGTATTACAGTCGGCAGCGGAAGCGGCTGATCGAGTCCATCGAGAAAAGCCCGATTCGGGAGCATTGCCGGATTATCGAGAACCAGTCCGGACTTCATTTTCGGATTCGATTGGATACGGAGCTTTCCGATGAGGCGGTGAGTCGGGCACTGGCGGAGAAGGGGATTAAAATCCAGGCCATCTCGGAATACTATCTCACGGATGAAAAGCCGGACGCCCATGATTTTATCATCAACTATTCCGATGTGGACGTGAAGGCCATGCCGGCGGTGTGGGAGACGATGAACCTGATTTTGGGCGGCGAGAATAAATAGAGAAAAAAGATTGGAGGAATATTATGCCTGAATTTAAAGTGCATTCCGATTTCGACCTTACCGGGGATCAGCCCCAGGCGGTGGATCATATTGTGGACAGCATTCTGGCCGGGAATCGGCACCAGACCCTGATGGGAGTCACCGGTTCCGGAAAGACGTTCACCATGGCGAAGATCATCGAGAAGATTCAGAAGCCAACGCTGATTATTTCTCACAACAAAACCCTGGCGGCGCAGCTCCACGGCGAGATGAAGGAGTTTTTTCCGGAGAATGCGGTGGAATATTTTGTTTCCTACTACGATTACTATCAGCCGGAGGCGTACGTGCCGTCCACGGATACCTATATCGAGAAGGATGCGGATATCAACGACGAAATCGATAAGCTTCGGCACTCCGCTACGGCGGCCCTGCTGGAGCGACCGGATACCATTGTGGTGGCCAGCGTGTCCTGCATCTACGGCTTGGGAAGCCCGAATTCCTACCGGAATCAGCTGCTGTCCCTGCGGCCGGGTATGGAGATGGATCGGACGGACATGATTCGGAAACTGGTGGATATGCAGTACAACCGAAACGATATGGATTTTCACCGAGGCACCTTCCGAGCCCGGGGAGACATTATCGATATCTATCCAGCCGGCGGCGAAGAGGCGGTCCGGGTGGAGATGTTCGGCGATGAAATCGATTCCATTAAGGAGATGAACCCGGTGACCGGGGAGATTACCGGCGTGCGGAACCACATTTCCATTTTCCCGGCGTCGCATTACGTCACCAACGGGGATGACATGAAGCTGGTGGCCAAATCCATCAAAGCGGAGCTGAAAGAGCGGCTGCAATGGTTCCGGGATAACGGAAAACTGCTGGAGGCGCAGCGCTTGGAGCAGCGCACCAACTACGATATCGAGATGATGATGGAAATCGGCACCTGCAAAGGAATCGAAAATTACTCCCGCCACCTGAATTTCCTAGAGCCGGGGGAGCGGCCGTATACCTTGCTGGACTATTTTCCGGAGGGGGATTTTCTCACCATTATCGACGAGTCTCACGCCATGCTGCCTCAGCTTCGGGCCATGTACAACGGCGACCGGGCCCGGAAACAATCTCTGGTGGAGTACGGTTTCCGGCTGCCGTCTGCGCTGGACAACCGGCCGCTGAAGTTCGAGGAATTTGAGAAGATGGTGGACCAGACGGTATACGTCAGTGCTACTCCGGCCCGGTTCGAGCTGGAGCATTCCGGCGGCGTAACGGCAGAGCAGGTGATTCGTCCGACGGGACTTCTGGATCCGGAAATCGACGTGCGGCCGACGGAAGGGCAGATTGACGACCTTCTGAGCGAAATCTACAAAACCACGGATGCCGGGGAGCGGGTGCTGATCACCACCTTGACCAAGCGGATGGCCGAGGATCTGTCCAAGTACCTGGAGAATCAAGGCATTCGGGTGCGGTACCTCCACTCCGACATCGATAACTTCGAGCGACTGGAAATCATCCGGGATCTGCGCCTGGGTAAATTCGATGTTCTGGTAGGCATCAACCTCCTCCGTGAAGGATTGGATCTTCCGGAGGTTTCATTGGTGGCCATCCTGGATGCGGACAAAGAGGGATTCCTCCGTACGGAAACCTCCCTAATGCAGACAGTGGGCCGTGCCGCCCGGAATTCCCACGGCCGGGTCATCATGTATGCAGATCGAATTTCCAAAGCCATGCGGTATACCATCGACGAATCCAAACGCCGTCGGGAGATTCAGAGTGCGTACAACGAGGAACACGGCATCGTGCCGAAGACCATCGTAAAACCAATTCGCGACATTGCTACAGCGACCGAGGCATACAACCCGGAAAACGAGTTCAAGAATCCGAAGGAGATGACGGCCAAGGAGCTGAAGGAAACCATCAAGAAGATGGAAAAAGAAATGAAGCAGGCCGCAAAGGACCTGCAATTCGAGCGGGCAGCGGAGTTGCGAGATCTGCTGTTTGAACTGCGAAGCAGCAAGCGGGTATAATGAAAAAAGCATGGCTTCCATTTGATATGTACCCAGAATTCTGGACACATTCATTAGCGAATTAAACGGAACACATGGATGCTATCCTGTATTTAACAGGTGGCATCCATTTTGTTTTGCGCTGAATTCTTTCATTGTTGTAGTAGCGTATATATTCATCAACTGCATTTGAGAAGATCTCAAATGAGTCATAGTCTTTTTCGCAACCATAATACATCTCATTCTTCATTCGACCGAAAAATGTCTCCATAATACAGTTATCTATGCAATTGCCGCGGCGCGACATCGATTGAATGATGCCTCTGTTCTTTAACTCCTGACGATAGCCTGAATTGAAAAAGTAAGTTCTGCTTTTGTTATGGCAGCACTGGATTTTAAATTTGCAAATCCAGACAAGAAGTTACTTTTGCAAAACAGTTGCGCTGTCTTTTTCATTTGATGGAAGTGGATAGT
>NZ_VUNA01000028.1 GCF_009695905.1 Mogibacterium kristiansenii | reverse complement strand
CCTTCCGTATTCGCCATATTTGTACGGTATTTTCGCTTTTTACTCTAATTTTAGCCCCCTACCAGAATTTACTTTTGCAAAGCGGAAAGTTTTTTGGCTGAACTGGAACTTACTTTTTCAATTCACCCGTTTTTTCCATTTTAGCGTGAACTCGCCTCGTTTTTCTAGGCATATGAGAGTTTCGCTATAATAATATCTCTACTTCACCCCAGGCGGCCGGTGATGCTTCGTGGGGACCGGTCCGCCCTTGTCCCAAGGGCGCCCCATTGCCATTCGGCGCACGGAAAAGGCCCGCCGGGCGTTCCCGGCGGGCCATCACTTGCACACTTGTTATTTGTATTCCTTATCCCATCTTTCGAAGTAGTCGATCTGCATCGCATGCTTTACCGCAGCCAGCGTCTTCTCCGCAGTGGCTACCGCATCCGCAGTACCTGCTCTCAGAATCTCAACGACTTCTTCCGGATGCTGCTCGTAGTACGCTCTCTTTTCCCGGATTGGGGTCAGGAACTCGTTCAGCACGTTGAACAGGAATTTCTTTACCTTTACATCCCCCAGGCCGCCTCGGGTGTAGTGTTCCTTCAGCTCATCCAGGTTCTTGTATTCCGGCAAGTACTTTTCAAAATCCTCATCACTGCAGAAGGCATCCAGGTACTGGAACACGGTGTTGCCTTCCAGATGGCCCGGGTCGCTGACCTTCAGGTGAGTCGGATCGGTGTACATTCCCATGACCTTCTTTTTCAGCACGTCCTCCGGATCCGACAGGTAGATGGTATTTCCCAGAGATTTACTCATCTTCGCCTGACCGTCCGTGCCCGGCAGTCGCATGCAAGACTGGTTCGGAGGCAGATAGATTTCCGGCTCGATCAGCACCTCGCCGTACACGTGATTGAAGCGGCGCACGATTTCCCGGCACAGCTCCAGCATCGGCTCCTGGTCCTCGCCTACCGGAACGGTGGTGGCCATGAAAGCGGTGATATCCGAAGCCTGGCTCACCGGATAGTTGAAGAAGCCCATCGGGATGTTATCCCCAAAACCTCTCATCTGAATTTCGGATTTGATGGTCGGGTTCCGCTGCACGCGGGACACGGTGACCAGGTTCATGTAATACATGGTCAGCTCGTGGAGCTGCGGCACCAGGGACTGAATCATAATGGAAGTCTTTGACGGATCGATGCCGATTGCCAGATAATCCATGGCGACCTGCATCACGCTCTCCCGCACCTTCTGCGGATTCTCCGCGTTGTCCGTCAGCGCCTGGGCGTCCGCAATCATGATAAACATCTTGTCGAACTCCGGATCCTTCTGAATCTCCAGCCGCTGTCTCAGGGAACCTACGTAATGTCCAATATGTAATTTACCGGTCGGTCTGTCGCCGGTCAGCATAATTTTACCTGCCATAATTTTTCCCTCCTCATAAAAACACGTTGCGATTGTCATAGTTTACCTTTTTGCCGGGTTACCATCGCCGATGTTCCAGGGCGGCCGGGTAAATTGCCGTATTTTTCATAACACCTTTCTCCTGTATCTTATAGATTATAGTACATCGATCATCTCCCGGTGAATTTTACGGGAATAGATAATCGAGAACGTCAGGCCCACAATCTCTGCGATTGGGAATGCCAGCCACACGTAGGTGACCTCACCCAAGCGGGACAGCAGGAACGCTGCCGGAAGCAGCACCACCAGCTGTCGAATAATGGATATATTCATGCTGTAAATGCTTTTTCCCAAAGCCTGAAATACACTGCCCTTCATTATAGCATAGCCGGCCAGTGGAAAACCAACAGAAATAATTCGAAGCGCCGGGATGCCGATGGCCAGCATTTTATCCGAGGCATCGAAAATTCCCAGAAAGACGTTCGGAATCACCCAGAACAGAAGCATTCCAACCGTCATAATCATCACCGCGTACCGGGTACTGAGCCGGGATGCTTCCAGCAGGCGATCCTTCTTCCGCGCGCCGTAGTTGTACGCCACAATCGGAACCACACCATTGTTCAATCCGAACACCGGCATGAAAATAAAGCTCTGGAGTTTGAAGTAGGCACCGAAGGTGGCCACCGCCGTGGAGGAAAAGCCCCCCAGAATCAGGTTCAGGAAGAATACCATCACCGAGCCCACCGCTTGCATGATGATAGACGGCACACCAATCTGGTAGATTTCCTTAATGATGTGGAGATCCGGGCGGAAGCCTTTCATGCTGATCTTCAGTTCCGTATTCTTTTTAATATTCAGATACACGCCCAGCAGCGCCGCAAACGTCTGTCCGAAGATCGTTGCGATGGCCGCACCGGCAACACCCAGTTTCGGCGCACCCAGCAATCCGAAAATCAGAATCGGGTCCATGATAATGTTGATAATCGCACCGCTTCCCTGGATCAGCAGGATGTAGGAAGTTTTGCCCGTGCTCTGCAGCAGCCGTTCCACGCACAGCTGCAGGAATACCATGATGGACAAAGTACAGACGATGCTCAGATAAGTGGAACCGTATTCTACAATCCGGGCATTCTTTGTCTGGAACGCAATGAACGGATGCGCCGCCATGCCGATCAGCAGGAACAGCAGATACGTTGCAAAGGCCAGGAAAATTCCATTCTGCGCCACCTTATTGGCCCGGTCAAAACGTTTTGCTCCCAAGTATCGAGAAATCAGGGCACTCATGCCCACCGCCGTACCGATGGCGAACGCCAGAATCAGCGCCTGAATCGGGAAACACATGGATACCGCCGTCAGGGCGTCTTCGTTGATCCAGGACACGAACATACTGTCCACAATGTTATACGCCGCCTGAACGAACATGGAAATCATCAGCGGAAAAGACATCTTCAGCAAAAGCCCCTTCACCGGCGCATACCCCATCCGATTTTCCGGCTGCAAATTCTCTTCACTCATCATTTCTTTATTCAAACTAAATCTCAACCTCTCTCTTTTTGTATTCTTCTCGTATATATTACCCTCCATTGTAACATACTTTTCCATTGTTATGGGTAAAATAAAATATTATCAGGCGAGAGCGGACGGAAATGTCCAGGCGGGGCGAACTTTTTTTTTATTGAAAAGCTCATGCAAAATCCGCATGGCTACTCCAAAAAATACTCTAATTTAGTGTCGGAAATTGTACTCGAAATACAAATTTGTGTCCAAAATTGCACGGTTTCACATACAATTCGAGGGTTTTTCTAGCTTCTTTAATTTTTATAACAAAATTTTTTAAAATTTTTTGTTGACAAGCACAGAAACTTGTTTTAAACTAATCCCATCAGTCAGAGAGTTGGTTGGAATAAGTTTTTATCTCTGACGGGAATTTGAAACTGAATCTATAAAATAGGAGGTTGCATTCATGAAACAATTCACAGCAATGCTGAGCACCATTGACGGTTATGTGTGGGGCATCCCCATGCTGGTACTCATTATCGGAACCGGTCTGCTTCTCACCGTGAGAACCGGAGCCCTGCAGTTCTGCAAATTGGGTAAGGCGCTGAAGTACATGGTTCACAACGAGGAAGGCGGCGAAGGAGAGGTCTCCAGTTTCGCAGCACTGACCACCGCACTGGCGGCCACCGTTGGAACCGGTAACATCGTCGGCGTTGCCACCGCAATCTGCACCGGCGGACCGGGCGCATTGTTCTGGATGGAAGTTGCTGCCTGCGTGGGTATGGCAACCAAATATTCGGAAGGTCTCCTGGCCGTAAAATACCGTGTGCTGGACGAAAACGGCAAGGCACTGGGCGGACCGTTCTACTACATCGAAAGAGGTCTGGGACCGAACTGGAAATGGCTGGCAAAGCTTTTCGCCTTCTTCGGCGCGGCAGCCGGCATTCTGGGAATCGGCACCATCACTCAGGTGAACTCCATCACCTCCGCAGTGGGCCGGGTATTCGATCCGGAAGGCAAGCACATTGCATTCTCCATCGGCGACCACTCCTACACTTGGACCACAACAATCGCTGCAATCGTCGTAACCGCACTGGTGGCACTGGTTGTCATCGGCGGCATCCAGAGAATCTCTTCCGTAGCATCTCTGGTCGTTCCGGCAATGATGGTTCTGTATGTAACCGCAGCCGTTGCAATTCTTGTATATAACTACGCTGCAATCCCGGCAGCAATCGCCACCATCGTAAAGAGCGCATTCGGTATGGATGCGGTTGCCGGCGGTGCACTGGGTGCCATGATTGCCGCAATGCAGAAGGGTGTTGCAAGAGGTATTTTCTCCAACGAATCCGGTCTGGGTTCCGCACCAATCGCGGCGGCGGCAGCGCAGACAAAGGAACCGGTTCGTCAGGGTCTGGTATCCATGACCGGTACTTTCCTGGACACCATCGTTATCTGCACCATGACCGGTCTGACCATCGTCATCACCGGTTCGGACAAAGTGGGTCTGGAAGGCGTAGACGTAACCATTCGTGCTTTTGGCCAGGGACTTCCTTGGAGCGAAACATTTGGCGCCATCCTGCTGATGATCTGCCTGGCAGTATTCGCTTTCACCACCACACTGGGCTGGGACTACTACGGTGAACGCTGCTTGGAGTACTTCACCAATAAAAACATGAAAGCCGTAAAGGCATACCGTTACCTGTACATTCTGGCGGTTCTCATCGGTCCGTTCCTCACACTGGAATTCGTATGGACCTTCGCCGATATCTTCAACGGCCTGATGGCATTCCCGAACCTGGTTGGACTTCTGGGACTCAGCGGTGTCGTTGCGACAGAAACCCGTAGCTACTTCAAGCGTCTGAACGCCGGCGAAATAGACGAAGGCGAGAAATTCCGCAAGAAACAGAAGAACGTAGCATAACGCATTCATATCATTTCCTATATCATCGCATTGTTTGATGAAAGAACCCCCGGGGCGTCCTCCAAAATGACCCCGGGGGTTCTTTCGTTCTTTTTTCTATTCCTCCAGCTGCTTCTGCATCGTCCGGTGGCTCTCGATGGTCAGCAGCTTCTCTTTAATGTCCAGCCCGCCGTTGTACCCCGTCAGCCGGCCCCTGGATCCGATGACTCGGTGGCAGGGAATCACCAGCGGCAGCCGGTTGTGGTTCGCCGCAATGCCCACCGCCCGCCAGGCTTTGGGACTGCCGGCGGCTTCGGCAATTTCCCGGTAGGTGCGGGTTTCGCCGTAAGGGATGTCCAGCATGGCACACCACACTTCTTCCTGGAAGCGGGTTCCTTCCATGCGAATGGGAAAGGTGAATTCCTCCCGCTCTTCTTCCAGGTATTCCTGAATCTGCCGGCAGGCCTTCTTCAGGACGGGGGCAACTTCGGCGCAATTCAGGTTGTTCCGGGTGTAGGCCGGTCCTTCAACGGCGGAGAGACCGCTTCCCTCAAAGAAGACGGAGGGGAAGGGGTCTCGGAGGAAAGCGATTTCCCGAATCTCCTTTTGGTTTCCTTTGATTTTCAGTTTTCCGATGATTCCCGTATCATAAATGACGGTTTCCATCCGCCCTTCCCGGTTTTCCTGCATTTCGACCTCCTGTTTCTATCAATCCGTTCATTGGAGCCATTGTATCACAAGAATCGCGCCGGTAAAGGGCTGTGGAACAAAAAGGACTTTTCCCACAGGAAAAAGTACGAAAACGCCCGAAACGTAAACTTCCGAATATAAAAAACCGGTCAATGCATTTGCATTGACCGGTTTTTCTCCTCTTGGAGCTGCTGGCGAGAATCGAACTCGCAACCCCTTCATTACGAGTGAAGTGCTCTACCATTGAGCCACAGCAGCACGTTCGTAACCGAATTGCCCTATGATTATACACGAACGAAGAGGTAATTGCAAGGGTGCGCCCTTTTATTTTTCTTATCCAATGTCTTTGATATTGCCGAAAGCCAGGCCCACATAACCTTGGGCGTAAGCGGCCCCCACCATCTCGCCCGCGCTGTTCATGTATACCAGGGTGCCGGACGACTTCTCCACGAAGGTGAAATTTTTCTTTTTCAGCGCTGTGAGGTATTTCTGATAGGTTTTCTTCCCGGCTTTATATTGGACGGAGGTCACCCCGTCGGCCTTCAGGAATTTGCCGCGCTTTCCGTACAGTGCCCCAAAATCCGGAATTCTATATCCCTTATAGTGCTTCGGCACCGTGACTCTGCACTTCAAAGCAATGCCGTTCCGCACAGCCGTAACGGTACAGGTTCCGCCCTTTATCCCAGTCACCGTTCCCTTCTTGGACACCGTCGCCACCTTCTTATTGCCGGATTTCCACCGGATGCGGCCCTTCCCGCCGGTCACCTTCAGCCGGAAGCTCCGGGAATTGTAGACGGTGATTTTCTTTTTATTCAGCCGCGGATTCACTACGGTCACCTTGCAAGCGTATTTTTTCCCGCCAAAACGAGCGACCACCTTGCAGGTCCCGCTTTTCTTTCCTTTCACCACGCCCTTACCATTGACCGTGGCCACTTTCTTGTTGGAACTGCTCCACTTCACACCGGCCTTCGCCCCCACCAAAACATTGGTGAACCGGGCGTTCTTCCGAATGGTTTTCTTCTTATACTTCAGCCCCTTCGGCTCCACCGTCACCTTGCACGCCGCCCGGCTGCCCGACGGAAAAACCGCGCTCACCGTGCACTTCCCGGCGCTCTTGGCCGTGACCAGCCCATTTTTGTCCACGGCAGCGACTTTCGCATTGTCGGACGCCCAGGTCACATTGACCGGCAGCCCTTTCGGCTGGGTATTCGCTAAAACCAATTTCTTTTTCGCCTTGTGCTTCAGGTTCAGCGCGGCCGGGAGCTCCCCGGACTGCGCCTCGGTCGGCGGATTTTCTTCCGGATTTCCTTCCCCCGGCGAGATCCCCGGTCCTTCCGGCTCCTCCGTTGACCGGTCGTCCCGGTTTCCTTGATTTTCTTGACTTCCTTGACCTTCAGCAGTTGTTCCAAGCTGCCTGCTGCTACCTTTATCAGTTGCCGATCCCACCTCTGCAGCTGCAAAAGCCGGAATCACAGACACCACCAAAATTCCTGCGAGGACCATTGCTAGAATTCGTTTCATATTCTGTCCTCCACTTACAACTATTCAGGTTAACACGTCTTAAGTGGAGTATATCAGAGCCGCCGCCCACCCGCAAGGGGCGGCGGCAACATGGACGGCCGGCAGGCGGGATTTGGGACGGCCTGTTGGCGTGGCCCGACGGTGGGATAAGGCTTTGCCGGCGGGGCGGCGCCAACATGGACGGCCGGCAGGCGGGATTTGGGCCGGCACCCATACAATAAAAAACGGCTTGCAGGAGGAACTCGTCCTCCTGCAAGCCTACATCTAGTCTTTCTTTTCCCCTTATTACGAAACGTTTCCCCTTCGCTCTGCCGGGCACCTACGGTCTCGTTGTTCGTATTTTTACAGAGCGTTTTTTTACAAGATTATACGGTGCATCTTACGATGTACAGTCCATCCTGGTAGGTGTCCACGTAAATGTATCCGCGGTCGTCTACCAGAACATCTTCGGCGATGCCGATGTGCGGTCCCGGGAACAGCGTGCCGTCCTCGATGTCGAACCAAGTGCCTTCCGGATCCGGCGGCATGAAGTAAGCGATTTCCTTCGGAACGAAAGGATCCGATACGTCGTAGACGCGGAGGCCTGCCTGGAAGTGGCAGTTATATACTCTGTCATCTCTCTGCTCCAAGCAATCCTGCGGTGCGGCATCGTACATGTTGTGCGGGCCGAATACCACGCGCTGGCCGTCAATGATGTTGAAGTTCTCGCCGTGGCACTTTTTGTATTCCTCCGGAACTTCCGGATACGGGAATACGGAAATCAGGGACGGGTTCTCCTTGTCACCGGTCTCGATCATTCCGATGATGTTCATCGGCTGGCTGGTGATTTTGTGGAACATGCCATCCTCACGGTTCGGATCGAAGTACCAAGGACGCTCACCCTCGGTAGTTACGATGGCGAACGGTCTGTCGCCCAAAGGCATTGCGGTGTGCACCGCTGCGCCGGACTGGCCGTTGGAGAACGGCGGGTTCAGCGGAACATTGCCCAGCAGTCTCGGACGGGTTTTGTCCTTCACATCGATCATGCAGAATCCCACATTCGGGAACGCCGCATAGACGATGTCGTTTCTCTCGGTGATGGCGTGGCCGTTCGGCAGCTTCATGAACGGCTCGGTTCCGAATTCCGGAATATCCGATGCCTTCTTGTTGCCCAGGTACTGGCCGTCTGCCCACCAGCTGCCCACCTCAACCGGATGAGTCGGGTCCTCCAGGTCGATGATGCGCAGGATGTATCCCATATAATTTCTTTTACTTCCCATGATGTACGCATATCTGCCGCCATCGTAGTAACTCCGGTGCACGCCCGGACCGTCTTCACACTCGAACTGACCCAGGAACTTCGGATTCCATGGATCCTCGGTGATGTCGTAGATCTTGAAACCGCCCCAATATGGCTGCTCGTGTGTTCCGTGGAGCACCCGCATGGTTCCGCCGTAGCAAGCAATCAGCTTTCCGCCGGCCACCTGAATCTTCGCCAGGGACTGACCGTCATGAATCTCGCTGACCCAATCGCCCTCGACCCACTTGGACACCGGATTCTTCGGATCCGTCACTTCAATAATATTAAAACCATTATCCCGGAAGCACGCCGAATAGATAAAATATCTTCCATCTTCCGTGCGATGCATTCCCATCTGGAATCCCGGCTTCTTGTTCAGGTCATTGTAGCCGACAAATTCCATGTTCTTCAGCAGCATTTCGGTTCTTCTGCTCATGACTTTCCTCCTTATGATCGTTTTTTCTCCAATCTCTTCCACTAAAAAAAGGATATCTTCGATAACTCGATGATATCCTTTTTGTCATTCAATTGGAAATGCGATTTTTGAGGGGGAGGTTATGCAAAAAAAGCATTACCTCTCATCCCACACGTCCGGCTCCCCGAACGGAACCGTTTGGCGCAGTTCTTCGGGGGCGTCTGCCGCCTGCGGCAGCGCGGTCACGCCTCCGGATCCCCTTGGGGAACCCGCGCCCGGATGAATTCCCGAAAACGCTCCAATGCCGGATTGCCACTGTCCTTCCGATGAATCATCTGAACCGGCACTTCCGGTTCCCCCTCCAACGGGATGGCCACCGTCTCCGGACCGGCGATGTCCTGCATGGAATTGTGGAGAATCATCACTCCGTAATTCATGTCCACTTCCAGCAGTGCGGTGGTCACGGAAGAAACGCTCTTGGCAATGTGGGGAGCAAATCCGTATTGCAGGCACAGTCCCATAGTCCGGTTGAACCCAAAACGAGACTGAGAAGCATCCACCACGATGAAACGTTCCGAGCGCAAGTCCTTCACGGAAACTTTTTCCTTCGATGCCAGCGGATTATTCCGGTTCATGAAAACACAGTCGTGATCCCAGGAAATAACCGTTCCGTTCAGCTGTTCTCTGTATACCTCCGGAAAATGCACCAGAATTCCACAGTCCAGTTCACCTTCCTGAATCTGATCGAAGGCGGCGGATTCACTGGTGTTTCTGAAATCGATTTCCACATCCGGGTTTTCCTCTGCAAACTGCCGAATCATTCGGCCGGTGTTCCCCGCCCGGATGCCGTCCTCCAGAATTCCGACGGTGAGCTTTTTCCTCTCCGCACTGAAGCGCTTGGCATCCTGCATCAGCTCGTTATATTCGTTCAGTATACGTTCGCAATGCCGAAGCACGTTCTGTCCGGCGGGAGTCAGTTTCGGATTCACCTTGTCCCGCTGAATCAGCTTAACGCCAATTTCTTTTTCCATGCTCTCAATCATTCGACTGAAGGCGGGCTGGGACATGTACATTTGCTTCGCCGTCTTGGAAAAATTCAGGGTTTTGGATAATTCCAGGAAACCTTTCATCTGTTTGATGTTCATATTCGCACCTATTTCTCTACCAGACCGTAGCCAAAAATATCCTTGCTCTTAATCGGATATCCGTTTCGCTTGCATATTCCTTTCCACTTCTTCTCATCCTTGCCCGTAAAACCGGAGTTTCCTTCGATGGTGTAGACCTTCCCTCGGAATACCGAGGCCACCAGTCCCACGTGATCCACGGAGTCGTCGTGTTCCCAGTCGAAGAAAATGATATCCCCGGCTTTCGGCGTGTACCCGTCTCCCTGCTCGTGGTACCGATCCCGATCTCGGAACCAATTCACCTGCTGCGGCACGTAGCAAGACATGGGCACCTTACCGTCATCAATCAAACCGTTTTGATCGGCGCACCAGGAAATAAAGCAGGCACACCAATCCACATGAGAATCAAACCCATACCACTGCCAAAACTTCTTTCCGCCGTAGTTTCCCAGCTGGGTGCGGGCGGTCTCCACCATAGGAACATCTCCGTCCAATACCGTTCCGCCGGCTTTCAGCAGATTGTTTACATACCGGCCGCCCAGAACCAGATTCATTCCTATAAGACAAAGGATGATTATCGTTAACGACCGCCTCCGGATTCGCTGCTGTTTTCTTTTCCGCTGTGCCTTGCGGGCGGCCCGAATCCGTCGCTCCGCGTAGCGGCGCATCACTTCATCATCGCCGCTTTCCAGGGCCTGCAGTTCTTCCGGCGTCAGCTGCACCTGCGGGCTTACAGTTTTCTTTTTCTTCCGTTTCTTCCTTATATTAAACATCTGTGTACCTTTTCTAATTCATCTTCGCGGCCATGCGATTGCCTATTTTTCGTCGGGGTGATTTCCGCCAACCGCCTCCCCTGCGCAACAACTTATTTTACCACTTTGAACACAAAAAAATTGATATAAATGTGAAAAAAATCTGCGGCTCTGACGAGCGGCCGGGCCGGATTCTTCCTTTTTTCAGGTCCGCGGTTCGCGCTCCGAAACCGAGTTCATTGGTTTTCCGGACTGGCGGGCGCGAACCCTGCCTCCGGCCGGGCCGCCAGCTTCCTTTTTTCAGACCCGCAGTTCGCGCTCCGAAACCGAGTTCATTGGCTTTCCGGGCAGGCGGGCGCGAACCCTTCCGCCGGCCGGGCCGGATTCTTCCTTTTTTCAGGTCCGCGGTTCGCGCTCCGAAACCGAGTTCATTGGCTTTGCGGGCAGGCGGGCGCGAACCCTGCAGGCGGCCGGGCCGCCATCGTCTTTTTTTCGGTTCTTCACGAATTTTTGTGGGATTAAAATCGAAATAAATAATTAGGCATTGAAAAAGAGCATTGGATGCTTCATTCTAAGTAGTAGCGAACAAACTTACGAAAGGACTGCAATCCAATGCTCTTT
>NZ_VUNA01000027.1 GCF_009695905.1 Mogibacterium kristiansenii | reverse complement strand
CCTTCCGTATTCGCCATATTTGTACGGTATTTTCGCTTTTTACTCTAATTTTAGCCCCCTACCAGAATTTACTTTTGCAAAGCGGAAAGTTTTTTGGCTGAACTGGAACTTACTTTTTCAATTCACCCAGCTTGAAGGCTTTAAGCAAAGAATTTGAAGCAATTCTAATTTAAAGAGTGTTTATACAAATCAGTCATTCTAAGTATCGACAAAAGCAGCACCCTTCCATCAGAATGTTGTGCCAAATAGGCGTAAATCGCCGGAAATGCATAACACTTCACACCAACTTCACAATTCTAATAGATATATCGTACTTCATTCTAATTAAATCATCCTAAAGTAAAAAATGAAGTTGGATATGCCGAAACAACACATCCAACTTCACACCTCAGAAAAAAGAATCTTTTAACTCCGACAATCCGAGCCGATGGAGCAAATCGCAGAATTCACTCCAGTTCGGAGGAAAAATATCTCTCCCATCACACGCAACGTGAATCTCGCTTGTTGTAACACTTAAATTCCACGAAAAACCCGGAAAAAGACTTACAAAGCCTTCGAAGTGCCTGCAGTTCCATTTATCAATATGTATTTCCTGCAGGCTCTGGCAAAAACCATCGACGTTCTTCGTCACGTCTATCTCGTATATTTCATCGCCCTTCATGCACTCCAAACAGAACTCTTCATTTTTGACATGCAGCAGCAATATCCGATGCTCCGAGCCATATCCAATATATTCGAATTTCATTCCGCTAAGTCCCATCGTCTGCCTCCTCAATACACCTCTTTCAACAATTTCGGTTCTTGTTCTTTCTGCGTTCTTATAAAAACAGACAGCGCAATGCCCACCACTGCCGTAACGATTTTTGCCGCAACGGAGCTCCACCAGATCATGATCTGACCTCCGAACAGCGGCGGCAGAATCAGCACCAACACCAGCGTAAACACCGGCTCCGACAGAATCAGCACATAGGACCACACGCTTTTCTCCGTTGCGTAGAAGGCTGCCGATGTCACTCTTGTAATGGCATCCGCCGGGAGGGAAAGCAGAAAAATCGGCATGACCATTATGATTTCCCCATTGACTTCCGGCGATGAACCGAACAGCACACCGATTTGACCTCGAAGCAGATACATCAGAATCCCGCCGATTACTGCGATGGCCATCGATGATTTGTATGCCAGCTTCTTGATTTCCTTCAGATTTTTTCCCTGTCCTGCTCCGTAGAACCGGCTCATAAGGGGCTGGCTACCGTCGCCTACGCCCTGCAAGAGAAGATAGATAATGCAGATGACATAGGAAATGCAGGCATAAGTTGCGATTGCCCGCTGTCCACCGTAGGAAGCGGAAAAGCGATTGATAATCACAAGGGAAATTTCCGGAGCGAGAGTCAATCCGAAGGGCGCCAGACCGATTTTCACGATTTGCAGCGCCCGTACCCCCATATCGCCGGAAGTCATCTTCAAAAACAATTTCTTTTTGGCAGCACAATAAACCAGCGCCACCGCCATGGTGACTCCCTGTCCCATCACCGTCGCAAGGGCCGCACCGGTCATTCCCCGGTTCAGCACCCATACGAGGATGTAATCCAATATCACATTGGTGGCAAAACCGCACATCATAGCGATCATGGCCCACATCGCGCCTCCGTAATTTCTCATAAAAGGAACCATTCCGGTGCCGAATACCTGCAGCACGGTTCCCAGGATGATTACCGTCGTGTACTCTTTTCCCAGGACCAGCAGCTCGCCGTATGCCCCCAGCGCGGAAAGAAGCCGTTCCGACAACACGTAGAAAGATCCGGTAAGGAGCACGCTGAACAACAGCATCATCCATATCGCCTCGGCGGCGTAATCCCGCGCCCTTTCTTCGTGCCCGCCGGCGTTCAGTATGGAGTATTTGACAGCACCGCCCATGCCGATTCCGGTTCCGGTGGCAACCAGCACCGCAGTAATCGGATACGCGATATTGATTGCGGAAAGCCCCGCATCCCCGATGGAATTGCCCACAAAAAAACCGTCCACAATGGCGTAAATTCCGGAGAGTGCGAAGGACAACACGGAGGGGATCACATAATAAAAGAAGGTTCGCCTGTTACTCATCCTCCAGACCTCCGTTCCGCTCTTTTTCCTTTACATTCCGGTGGTGTAATTATCAAAGTATCCCTGAATGTGAATTACCGGTGTTCCCTTATCTCCGGATCCCGATGTCAAGTCGCAAAGCGAACCGATCAGATCGGTGAGTCTTCTCGGCGTGGTGCCTTCCGATGCCATGTTTCCCACAAGGCTCTCCTCCGGCTTATCGCTGATGGCCTGCTTAATCGCTTCTTTCAGCTCATCTCCGGTAAGATCCGAATATTCGTTATCGGCCAGATACTTCAGCTTCAGTTCATTCGGTGTTCCGTTCAGGCCTTCCGTATATGCCGGCGAAACCACCGGATCCGCCAGTTCCCAGATTTTGCCCACCGGATCTTTGAAAGCGCCATCTCCGTATACCAGAACTTCCACCTGCTTTCCGGTTTTCTTCTTCATGATGGCCTGAACCTCATCCACAAAAGGCTGACAATCTCTCGGGAAGAGCTTTACGCGGTCGTCGGTGGATTTGTTGGTTCCCAGAAGGCCGTACTCTTCGTTGAAGCCGCTTCCGTTTACCGGTGCATTCAGAATCTCATCCATGCCGTAAACATTTGCGCCCAGATCCTTCAGCTTATTTCTGGTTCTGAATCGGGTATGAATGTCGCAATTGATGACATTGTTCGTGTACTCGAGAATCGTCTCCGGCTTGTTGGAGAAAACAATCTCCGCCTCAGCACCGGCTTCCCGAATAATTTCACTGTAGAACTCCACATAATCCACGCCTGTGAACTGATGCTTGTTCACGCCGAACAGTTCTCTGTATTTCTTCTCATCCAGCACATCGGAATACGGATTGATTCCCGCATCCACCACCTGATCGATGGTAAGCAGTGCATTGCCCACTTCATCGGACGGATAGCTGAGCATTACAACAACCTTCTTGGCGCCCATTGCCATGCCCTTCAGGCAGATGGAGAATCTGTTTCTGGAAAGAATCGGCCATACGATTCCGATGGTCTCTCCACCCAGCTTGTTCTTTACATCCTCTGCAATGTCGTTCACACTAGCATAGTTTCCCTGACATCTGGCAACCACAGACTCGGTAATACCGATTACATCTCTGTCCAGAATCTCGAACCCATCGGATTCCGCTGCCTCCAGAACACTTTCCACAACCTGCTCTGCCAGATTATCTCCTTCACGGAAAATCGGACACCGGATTCCACGGGAAACCGTACCTACACGTCTTTCTGCTTTCATCTAAGCCTCCATTAAATTGTACATAGAATATGCAAGCTCATCTCTTAATAAATCAATGAACATAACAAAATAAGTATACCTTATACGTTTGTTCGTTGTAAACAAGAAAATCAATCCGCCGCTAAATCCGAAAATTTCCGTCGGAATCCGTCCGGATATCCGATGCGTAGAATTCCGTCACTGCTTTTACCATATACTCCATATCCTTTACCCCCGCCGTCTCGTACGCCGAATGCATGGCAAGCTGCGGCAATCCGATATCCACGGTATTCATGGACACCTGGGACATGGCAATGTTACCCAGAGTGCTGCCACCCGCTTCGTCCGACCGATTGGAGAAAAACTGCACCGGCACCTCTGCTTTTTCGCAAATCATCTTGAAAATCGCCACGCTGACCGCATCGCTGGTGTATTTTTGCCCGGCGTGGGATTTGATCACGATGCCCTCGTTCATGTAGACGCAGTTCGTTTCATCGCTCTTCTGCCGATAATTCGGATGTACCGCGTGGGCGTTATCGCAGCTCAGCATAAAGCTGCTCGCCACGGCACGGCGGAATTCTTCTTCGTCCTTGCCCAGCGCTTTGTTCATCCGCCACAGAACATCATAAAGGAACGTGGACGCTGCTCCCTGTTTTGTGCCCGATCCCACCTCTTCGTTGTCGAAGCAGGCATAGACATTGATATTCCGATTGTTCTCTGCCGTCAGGAATCCCTTCATAGAGGTAAAAGCACATTGCAAGTCATCCAGTCTCGGGCATCCGATGAATTCATCGTCATGGCCCCATCGTACCGCTTCCATTCGGTTGTATAAAAACAAATCCATCCCGTAGATGTTCTCTTCCGATACGCCCAGCTCTTCCGCAATCAGTTTTTTAACGGCACCCGGTCCCTTCACGCTGCCGGATAATATGGGCAGCATGTCCACCTGCTTGTTGAGAGGCCGGCCTTCATTGATTTTTCGATCCATATGAATGGCCAGGCTTGGAATCATCAAAAGATCTCGATCCACTTTCACCAAGTGAGTCTCTAACCGATTTCCGTTTTTTACCATTACTTTTCCCGCAAGGGAAAGGGGCCGATCAAACCAGGTGGAACAAATCATTCCGCCATATCCTTCGGTGTTCAGCATCGTGTATCTTTTTGCGATTTCTATTTCCGCATTTTCTTTCAGCTTAAAAGAGGGAGAATCGCTGTGAGATGCGGTCACATGAAAGCTGTAATCATCCAGGTCGGTTCCGGCCTTGACCGCGATGATGCTGGAATTATTTCTTGTGACGTAATATTTTTTTCCGGGTTCAATCTCCCACCGCTCGGATTCATGCAGTTCTTCGAACCCGTCTCGATTCAGGAGATTCTTTAATTCCGCCACCGCATGAAATGCCGTGGGGGCGTGCGCTATAAAAGATGTAAGTTCCGATACAATAATTTTTTCCATTGCAGACCTCTTTATTTCTATTGTTGTAATCCGGATAAATCAACCTCGTATATATACTTCTTCGGCTCTTTCTCCGGCTGATAAAACATACTCATATACCATGGGAAATATTCAATCCCTGATTCTTTCGTTACATTTCCTTTGCAAAATACAATCTTTCTACCAAAATTCCAATTCCCTACAGCAGCAACTTTATCCAGTGCCAAGTGCCGTTGATAATCATTTCCGGATTTAATTTCAAGAAGATCGATTTTCATCCCATTCTGAATCACAAAATCCAATTCTCCATACTTCTTTGATTCAAAATATGTCAGAGAGAATCCATTCGCCTTTATCATCTGTGCGAATACATTTTCCAGAATACTTCCCATATTCACGTCCATGTTTCCCTGCAATAATTCAAACTGTATGTTCTCCATACAAGAAGCACACAGAAGACCTGTATCTCCCATAAACAATTTGAACAAATTTCTCTTTACATTAAGCTGCAGTGGAGGTTGAGGTTCTGTCACATTATAGGATGGAAGTGCAACACCTGCATCACTCAGCCATAGGATTGAATCCTCATACCGATTCATTCTTGCATTTTTATCAATCCGACTCAGAAAAAATCTCCTGTTCTTATCGTCTAATTGTGAAGCAATGCTATCAAAAATAGCTTTAATTTTTATCTTTTCTGTATCAGATGAGTACTTGGAGATATCTTGTCTGTATAATTCTAAAATGCTTCTCTGGAGCTGAATTACTTTTCCGATGTCATGTGAGTTCACATAGGTCTGCACAACGTCCGGCATCCCTCCTACAACGATATAGGTCGCAAACAACTTCAACAATGTTTCATGTATCGTCTGTGGAACCGGTTCGTGCTTTTCATAGCATGTTTGTAATATCTCGAACGTCGATTTCTGCACGCCATTCGCAATAAAGTATTCCTTAAGGTTCATCGGATACATATATACGATTTCTTCAAATCCCACGGCATATGATGGTACTTCTTTGTACCGAACTCCCAACAGCGACCCGGATTCTATATAATCAAATCTGCCATCTTCCACAAGAAATTTAATGGCGCATCTCGCATTCGGACATTCCTGAATCTCATCCAGGAAAATCAGTGTCTTTCCCGGCTTTAATTCCTGCAGCTTAAATGCCGTGAGATTCTCAATGATCGTATCTGCATCCAGTTTTCCTTCAAAAATCTTCTCCGCGCCTTTATCCAGTATAAAGTTAATTTCGACAAAATATTCATATTGTTCCTTCGCAAACTCTCGAATTGTCGTCGTCTTTCCAATCTGCCTCGCACCAATAATGCAAAGTGCTTTCTTATTTTTTTGATTTTTCCACGAGATTAATTTCTCCGTAATGTTCCTTTCTAGCATCTCACAGACCTCCCAATACTAGAATTGTAACATTTTTCCGACACTTTTCAATGTATTTTGTAACATTATTCTTCATTTCACGGCAGAACATGCAACATTTTTCCGATGTTATTCGATGCGTTTTGTAACATTATTCCTCATTCTACGAAAAAAAGAGCCCTACATCACTTATGATATAGAACTCTTATTTCTGTCATCTTAACTTAATGACATTGACCCGGTCGCCTCCTTCTCATCATATTCATTTGTCGTGCTTTCATTTCTGACGCTCTGCTTCTTTTATTACATGCATCAGCACCATTCGGATAATTGCAGAAAGGGCAATGCACGCAATCAGCAGGCCGCCCCAGAGCGGCCACGTGGTTCCGGCCAAACCAACCCCGATGCCGAGAATCGAATACGAATTGGCCAGTCCGCCCATTCCGGACCCTCCCCAGTTCTTGCCCCACGCATACAAGAAATCCTGCTTGGTCAAGGCTTCCGCAAAAATATACACAAATCCGCATAAAATCGCCAGCATTCCGCCAAAAAAACAGAACACTGTGTCTTGCTGCGAGAACCCACCCATGGTTAGCACCACCACCGTAAATTTAACACAAACGGCAAACGCTGTGGTAAAAGCAACGCCTTTTAGAATAAAGCGTTTATCAATATCCTCATCGACGATATGCCGCAGCTTTTCCGACCATTCCTCTCGATTTCCCGAAAGAACCTCCGGTGAAATGTCAACAAGCTCCATACCTTCTTTTATAATTCTCCGGCAAGACTCCATCCGGTTATCCAATACCTTCGCCTGAAGGTTCATCTCACTCAGGCGTTCCTCCAAAACCGCTTCTAACTGAACATCTCCATCAAAGAGTTTTTTTATCTCCGGAATCGGAACGTCAAGCATTCGAAGCGTCTTAATCCGGTTAATTATCTTCACATCCTCATCCGAAAAATCCCTGTACCCATTCTCATAAGCATTATCCTCTAATCTGAGTATACTGTAAACCCAAAAGTTGCTTACGAGTCAAGAGATTCCTGTCAATTATTGTCTTTTTTGTAAAAAGAGTTTCACGCCCGTCGAAACGTCCAATTTTGACTCTCTTTCTTGAGCTGCATCATGTGAGTGAAAATGCCGTCTGCCTGCAAGAGTTGGAAAGGCCGAAGTTGTCGGCTGCAGCACAGATGGACTCGAAGCCGCCCGGGCAAATCATGTAAAATCGTACATTTCATGCGTTACTCCGCCTCGCTTCCCTCCGCTTTTTCGGAGCATTCTTCCCCGGCACGCTGTTCATTAATCGCCTGAGCGCCGGCATAGATATCATCTGCATTCTCCCGCACAGCGGTTACCGTATTCATCACGCTGTCCTTTACTCTCAATGCAGCCGCTGTGGTCTGTGTGTATGCTTTTTTCGCATCCTTGCTGCTCAGTGCCTTGATTCCGGCCGTTCCGAACAACACCCCACCGGCAAATATACCAATTTTCTTCAAATCCATAATCTTTTTCTCCTAACACAGAATTAATGTTAGATGCTCTAACCGCATCGTGCGTTAATGTGATTAGGAAAGACTAACTTTTGTTAGACATTTATACCACGATTCCTTTTGTTTTGCAAAACGTATTGCATAGCGAAAAACTCCGAAACGCCGGAATTTGTGTACAAAAAAATATTCTTTTACAGCTAAAAACGCATTGGCATTCTGGTTAGTAAAGTCTAATATTTATTATAAAGAGAGTTTGATAAATTTAACTCGCCGGGGAGGAGCAGTGCGATGTTTTTAGAGATAAAGGGGATTCGGAAAATATCTGGTGGTCTTGATTTTAATGATCAGCACCATCGGGTTGTGTCCGGATTTCTCGTGGCAGACGTCAGTATGCTTCAGGCCTACAATGAGGGTTTTGAGAAGTACAATATTGAAGACGGGAATTTCCGGGTCAAAAAAGAACTCATCCGACAATACATGGCACTTCCGATTATCGTCACCCTGATTGGCGCAATTGTCGGTAATATTCTGGGATACACGGTAATGAAAAATGTATGTGCTTCCATGTATTACGGAAGCTATAGCCTTTATGCAAACGGTGAAATCGGCAAATTGTACATTTGGTCCACAACGATTGTGGTTATAATCTGCCTCCTGCTGAGCTTGCCGATTGAGAAAGCGATTATGGGTGTGGTGTTCCGGAAGATGATGCTGTCCAGCGTTTCCGGCTGGATTGCTCTGTGGATCGACCCGAAGATCGACCTGAAAATGTTCCTCATCGGAATCGGCACATATGCGGTTGTATCCCTTCTGGAATACCGCAGAATCCGCCGGATTCCAATGGATGAAGCCCTTAAAAATGCAGAGTAGACCTTTCAATTCTTATTGATTGCATACGGTCAACTCAAAGTGATTTCGGTTTGTTTTTATCAGACCTTCCTTTTGCAGCTTTGATAATTCCGCGGACATTGCCGCACGATCGATGCAAAGGTAATCCGCCAGCTGCTGCCGATTAAAAGGAATATCGAAGCTCAAAGATGACTGCCGAACGGACTCTGCGGACAGATACGACAGAAGCTTATCCCGAGTCGTGCGTTTGCCCACATGCGTGATTTTATCGTTGAAAACCAGCAGTTTATTTGCCAGTACGCGAACCAGATTTCGGATTAATTTCTGATGATGTTCGCAGGCCGCCGGACAGGAAACCATGAGCCGCTGCACATTCAAATAAAGAATCTCGCAATCCTCATCCGCAATCACGCTGATATTCAGTATCGACCCCGGGCTTGCAGCATAGAGTTCAGCAAAAAAATCTCCGGCACAACATTTAGACAGAATATTCCGATGACCCCACAGATCTTCCTGAATCACCAGAACGCTGCCGGACACCACAAGTCCCATCACTTCCGTAGAATCTCCCGCTCTGAGAATATAGGAATTCCGTTTCTTGGAAATCGTTGCGGCATTGACGCAGTGAAGTACGGACAAAATCTCGCTATCTGAAAGCCCTTTAAAGAAAGGACTGACTCTTAGAATCGGTAAGTATTTCTCCAAAAAAGTATTCCTCCTGTTGGAAATCAAACATACAAGTTATATCTATAATACTATAATCCTAACAGAAATAAACATGAAATGCGATGAACGGAGGTACTAAAAATGATACGAAAGATTATTCGAATTGATAAAGAAAAATGCAACGGCTGTGGCGCTTGTGCTGTCGCCTGTCACGAGGGTGCCATTGATATGATTGACGGAAAAGCCAAACTGGTACGAGAGCATTTCTGCGACGGTCTGGGGGATTGCCTCCCGGAATGTCCTACCGGCGCCATTTCCTTTGAAGAGCGGGAAGCACCGGAATACGACGAAGAAGCAGTGAAAGCCGCTCAGATGCCAAAGCGTCCGAACTGGCCGGTACAGATTAAGCTGGCACCGGTTAACGCACCGTATTTCGACGGCGCTAACCTTCTGATTGCCGCCGATTGCACGGCTTACGCGCATGCAAGCTTCTATCGGGATTTTATCCGGAACAGAGTGACATTAATCGGCTGTCCGAAGTTAGATCAGGTGGACTATAGCGAGAAGCTGACGGCGATTATTCAAAGCAACAACATTCAAAGCGTCACCATCGTCAGAATGGAAGTTCCATGCTGCGGCGGTCTTGAGACGGCCGTAAAAAGAGCGCTTCAAAACAGTGGAAAATTCATTCCGTGGCAGGTTGTCACCATAAGCATTGACGGAAAAATCCTGAACTAACCGAATCAGCATGAACGCCGGAATCCAATAATCCTCGTATAGAAATACACAGCGGCCAGCAGGCCGTTTGCTACACCGATGGAAAAATACAGCGGCAGCTGATCGATTTTCTTTGTGATGCCGAAACCCGCCACCGCCGCCGTGTCATAGCCGGACACAAACTTTGTAATCGCTGCAACCGCAACCACTGTCAGCGCATACTGCACCGCAGACGGAAAACCGATGGAGAGGATCAGTCCGATACGTTCCCGCGTATATCTCAAATGCGACGGAGAAACGGACAGTAGCGTCTTGTTTTTACTGCTAAAAACATAACCAAGAAAAAACAGGGTTATGGCAAGGTTTGAAATCGCGGTTGCAAGTCCGGCTCCGGCAGCCCCCATGTTCAGAAACTGCGGAAGGACGAAAAACGGATCCAGCAGGATGTTCAAGAATCCTCCGGCGGATACTCCGAAGGAGGCAATTCCCGCACTGCCCTCTCCGCGGATCAGATTCGCCAGCAGGATGTTCAGAACCGTCCCCGGCCCGCCGATGATGACCGTCCACATCACGTAACTGCGCACCAATTCATATATTTCGGTTGTTGCTCCGCAGACCATCAGAATCGGTCTCATAAAAATAAGTACGAAAAACGCAAACAGAACCGATGCCAGCAGACCGAACCAGAATGCGATGGACGATATCTGCGATGCCGTTCTATTCTCTTTTCTGCCCAGCGCCTGTGCAAAGGTACTTGCACCGCCCACGCCGAAAAGATTCGAGATTGCCGTGAGCATCAAAAAAATAGGGGCTGCCACCGCTACCGCCGCCGTCTGTGCCGGATCGTTCAAAAGCCCTACGAAATACGTGTCTGCCAAATTGTATATGAGTGTTACCATTTGGCTTATGATTGCCGGTACAATTTGCTTTCTTACCGCAATTCGTACCGGCATTTTCTCGAACAATTCTGTTTTATCCATTGAAATCTTCTTTCTGTTTCTGAATTCTTTTAAGATTACCGCAGCCTTGTATTTTCGGAAATCGGAAAATAAAACTCGTTCCGACACCTTCGATACTTTCGACGTGAATGGTTCCATTGTGGAGGCTTACAATCCAGCGCACCATGGAAAGGCCGAGTCCGGTACCGCCATTTTCTCTGGAACGGCTTTTGTCTATGCGATAGAAACGCTCCCAGATTTTATCCAAGTGTTCCTCACTTATTCCAATGCCATCATCTTTCACTTCACCGACGATCCGGTCATTTTCGGCCTTCAAGATAACACTGATATGTCCATTTGTTTTTCCGTAATTGATGGCATTGTTTATTAAATTCATCATCATACGCAAAAGCAATGTCTGGTCACCGTTCATAAACAGGTCGTCCTGCTTTTGGAGGCTGATCTCAATATTTTTTTCCCGAGCTTTTGTCTGCAGTTCTTCTATTACAAGTTCACTTAATAATCCAAAATCCAGTTTTTCCATCAAATGCTGTTCATCCTGTTCGTTTCTGGCAATCATTAACATTTCGCTTGTCAGTTTTGACATTCGTTTTGCCTGCTTTAAGATGACTGCAATCTCTTCCTTTTCTTCCGCAGCTAAGTTTTCGTTTTCCAATAAGTACTCGCACTGGGAAATGATAACAGCAACGGGAGTCCGCAGTTCATGGGACACATCTGATGTGAATTGACGCTCCTTTTCAAAGGAACGCTCCAATCGCTCGAACATTTCGTTAAATTTCTCCGACAATTCGTATAATTCATCTTTTGCTTTTGGAAGAGACAATCGTTTGGAAAGATCTTTTCCATTGCTGATATTTTCAACTTCATCGCAGATAAGGTCTACCTGTCTCAATGCCCGCTTAATCATAAAATATCCGATTGCCCCAATCAGAACAATGAGTAACGGAAATACGATTAACAGCATTTTCTCGGATGTCTGCATGAAAAGTTCTACAGAGTGTACGGAGGTAATTCCGCGTACCCACAGTTCCTCATTGTCGCCGTAAGCGTAAACGCTGTCATATACCATCCATTTTCGATTTGGTCCGTTTATCATTCGCGGGGTATTCGACTTGAGGATCGTTTTCGGGGGAAATTGACTTGGAATCGTCCCATAAACTAATCGTCCATTTTTGTCGTAAATGCAGAACATAATACCGTCATCGTAAAACTCGGTATCCCCGTCAAGATAAAAGGAATCATCCTGAAAATTAATATTTGAAGAGAAACCGGTCACTGCGGCACTGACTTCTTCTTCTGTCGCAGAAATTCCAACTTTATCCACAAAAAGAAGAACAAGAACTAAAATAGTCCCTAAAATTACGGCGATGATTCCGGTGTACCATAGCGTAATTTTTTTCTTGATCGTCATCTGTTTCATTCGTTTTCCTTCATTACATATCCGACACCGCGAACAGTGTGGATGAGTTTTGGTTCATATTGCGCATCGATTTTTTTTCGCAAATAGCGAATGTATACGTCGATTACATTGGAACCACCTTCAAAATCAAAGTCCCACGCATTCTGTTCAATCTGCTGTCTTGTCATTACGATATTTTTATTGCGCATAAGGCATTCCAAAACCATAAATTCTTTCGCAGAAAGATCAATTTCATTTCCGGCTCTTGTAACCTTTCTTGTGTCACGATCCAGAATAAGATCTGCTATTTTTAATTGGTTGGATGTAAATTGTGGCTTTCTGCGCATCATGACACGGATTCTTGCAAGCAGTTCTTCAAATGCAAACGGTTTGATCAGGTAATCATCCGCACCAAGATCTAGTCCTTTGACGCGGTCTTCAATGCTGTCTTTTGCTGTCAGTAACAGAATCGGTGTGTCATCTTCTCGTTGCCTTAATTCCCTTAAGATTTCATATCCATCCTTTCCCGGCAACATGACATCAAGAATAATCCCATCGTAGGAAGTCATATCGATATAATCCATCGCTTCCAGACCATCCCTGCAGGCATCTACACTGTAATGTTCCTTGACGAGTCTTTTTTTGACAATATTTCTTAAATCATTTTCGTCTTCTACAATCAGTAATCTCATAACGCAATCATTATAATACCAATCGTTTTCAGGTGCTAGAGTACTTTTTTTTACATTTTTTTGAAAAATTTTTTTGCTTTAATCATTCTTTAATCTTTCCATCATATAATGCATATAACAACAAAAACACCTCAAAGAAAGACGAAAGGAGTACATGTTATGAAAAGATTATTAGTAGTTTTGTTATCCCTCACATTTATATTTGCCGTTACAGGATGCACCTCATCCACTAATGAATCTGCAGATAATACAGAAACGAAAACACAGGAAGTTACAACAGCAAACACCGATGATGATGAGGGTAACGTCAATAATAAAGAAAGCACAGCAGAGAATGCGAATGCAGCGGATTATGATTTCTCTTCTTATGAAAAAGATATCCGTAAAATAACAAAGAAAGTAAACAACGCAAAAACATCTTCAAATTCATCTGAGAATCACAAACGTTTCTTCACTTTAAAAAAACAGATAGACGCAGTTGATGACGAACTGGATAAGCTTGACGATGAATTTGAGTATGCGTACCAGATGAAAGAGATTAGCTTCGAGACATACAAAGCGAGAGAACGTGCGATTGAAAAACTGGAAGATAAGCTGGAATTGGCAGAAGACGCACTGGAAAACAAATACGGTATCGATGATTAACTGAGAGGGGGGGGGCGGACACAACCATCCCATATCTGCTGACCGAGATTCCGAAACACATGGATGATACGAATCTGGATTTCCTGGAGGACCTGCTTCCATGGTCGGAGAAGCTTCCGGAAGAATGCAAAAAGCGGATTGCCGAGATGAAATAGCCTTGCCAGCAGCGATGCTGGCCTGGTTGAAATACAGAAAACAAAGAACGAGGAATTCTCGCAAGAGGTTCCTCGTTTTCTTTTGTTCTTTGTTTGTAAAGGCACGGGTGGTTTGTAACCGGTAAACCACCCGTGCCTTCCCTGAATCCTTGAAAAACCGTAAAATACCATATACGGGTTTTCAAGGATTTTTAGTATGGGAGGAAATGTATGAACAAAATGGTCAAAATTCAGCATC
>NZ_VUNA01000026.1 GCF_009695905.1 Mogibacterium kristiansenii | reverse complement strand
ATGAGAGAAGTCTATGGTCTTAAGCAGAGCGATAGCGAATAACATCTATACTATTTGCGGTACCCCATCTCTGGAACGCCGGTACCCGGCGTCCCGGAATGGCGGTTTCACCGCACAGGAATATTCACCCTATCGGGTTAAGAATGATTTGAAATAAAAATTTCTACTCACGCGCCTCGTGTGAGGCGCGACAGAGTGGCTACTATTGAATCCAACGAATATAAAATTTCTACTCACGCGCCTCGTGTGAGGCGCGACGTAGTACATGAGATAGTTACTCCGGATAAAAGAATTTCTACTCACGCGCCTCGTGTGAGGCGCGACCGCAACATTATGTGATAATATTGCAATCGCAGCCTATATCTTGCACAAGGCGGACATTTTTATCTTTTTTTCTGCACCATTTTGACGAATATACGGAAGATAAGCTACTTTTTAAGGCGAACCTCCCTGCATTTTTTGAATCATTTCACCTTCGCCTTACCATGTTTTCACAGTATTATGACTCCTTCCGGATCATAAGTTTCTTTTGCTCCAATGTGTTCTACTCTTCGCTTCCAGTTATTCCCTAAGTAATAAAATCTTAAGCTATCCGTTTTAGGATTAATCAGTGTTGTCAGCTTTTCCTTTAGTTTCAAAAAAGACGAGTAGTCTAAGTCTGCTTCAAACACTGAATTCTGCACTCTTTGTGCATGATTTTGACATTCTTTTGCTACTTTACGCAGTCTTTTTTTCCCTTCTGAATCCATCGTACACACATCGTAACTTATCAGTACCATCATTAGGATCACCTACTTTTGTAAGTATGGAGGATATGCTTCGATATCTCCGCGAACATATTTTGCAAGTAAATTGCTTTGTATATAAGGTAATAACCCAAAGGGGATTTTCTGTTTCAAATACGGATGCTGTATATCTGTCCGCTTTTTTTCTTGCCATTTTGCAAGTACTTTCTTTCGGCCATCTTCATTCAAATATACAGCTCCGGATATTTGCTTTTCAAAATCCTCTTCCCCAACAATCTTTAGATTTAAAAGGCTAAGACAGAATCGTTCCACGATACAGCGTGCTTCTTCAACTAGATCGCAAGCTAATGATTTTCTGCCACTTCTCAAGGTATGACAAAATCCAATATAACTATCTAAACCAACAGTTTCCAACGCAGCGCCATACTCTGTTGTTTCCAAAGTGTAAACAAACGACAATAGTGCATTTACCGGATCCAGCGGCGGACGCTTATTACGATAATTGAAGGTAAACGGCACATCTTTATTCGTTATCAATTTATTAAATATGGAAAAATAACTTTGTGCACAATTTCCTTCTATTCCGACAACAGATTCAATTTGCTCAGTATCATAGACTTTTTCAATTCCATCGTAAAGAACATCCAGTATTTTAGCGATTTCGTTGTCTTCTCGAAGTTCTGGATTATCGTGAAGCGTTCTTTTAATAAGTTGCCGTGTGTTGCTGAATTTGGCTGCCATTGTATTTTGAGTTAGTGTTAACCCATTCTCTCGAAAACAATCAAGCTGTTGGACTCGAAGAAAAACATTTCCCTTTGTTTCACCACATACTTTTGCGAGAAACCTTCCTTGCGGAGAAATGAAATTTATGGGAATCATCTTTGAAACACATTTCCCCATTAACGCAGGTGAACAACCTACATAATTCATGCATACAATTCCTTCAATATTGTCGAATGGAACACGTAATTTGATTTCATTCTCTAATTTGCATACAATATTCTCTCCATCTAACGCGAGGTACATTTCTTCATCCGTAATATAAATCGTATTTAAAAGTCTGCGCATGATGATTTTCCTCTCGTCATTCTTCTTCGGATTTCCTATTAATCGTTTCAATCTGATTTCGCACTTTAGGCATTTTCTTAAGTTGTGGCATGCAAAGATCTTTCATTGAGCACCCGTTACACTTTTGATTCTTTTGGATTTCCGGAATCTCACCTTTTATCAAGTATTCTCGCATCTTATTCAGCGTTTCTTTCAGCAATTTGTCATATTCCAAATGGTTTTCCTTAAGAGGCAATGGGAATCGTCTCTTAACATCTGCATAATAAATTTCAGCAATGCAGTCACATGAAAAAACATAGTCCACGCATATTTTCTGTGCAAATACTTGCATCAAATCATCGAAATTGTACGTTCGCTCCTTCGGTTTAGTTGGCTTGTATTCTACAATGCAATAGTCCTCTCCTATTTTCTCTATACAATCTGTAACACCATATAAATTATACTCCGCTAGATCATTGTATACGGGGACGGATGTGTAAATCTTTCGATTTTTAGAAGTATATCTTTGCTTTGAATCATGAACGCGATTATGAACCTGATTCGCTTTCGTGACAAAGAAATTTTCTTCCCAAGCTCGGTCAATTTCAATCAGTCCCCATCTATGCGGACAATACAGAAAATGCTGAATTGATCGGATAGAGATTTCTCGTTCTTCAGTTAATTGCAACGTCATGTCTACAATTTTGAGATTAACTCTACTCCGTCCGGCATCTCTTCATCAACAATAATGTCGTAATCGTTAAACGAACGAGCCGGTCCTTCATTTTTCTGCTTAACGCTAATTTTGTCGAAAAGTAAGTGCGAAGGTGCATTGCCTAGTACACAATCATGCTTAAAGATATACAGCTTTCTCATGCACATTTTACCTCTTGCTGCACTATGATCAATTTCAAACATATTAATAATAGCATTCCATAGAAGTTCTACATCTTCTTCTGATAATTGTGTTACTTTCTGTGCCAATGCTGCGGAAATATATCCCTCTGCACGATAGAGTCCATATGGAATAAAGCTTTTTCTTCCAATCTCAGTTTCCCCGGTTTCCTGACGATCCTCTGTTGTACGAGCCTGTCGTGTAATAGCTATATCCTCCACAAAAACAGGTGATACGCTTCGGGCAAAAGTCAATTGAACAGGACCCCGAACAATTCCACATGGATCCTCTCCCGTTGACATTACCGCTCCAAATGTTCTAACATCAAAATAGTTTTTACACATATAATCTCTCGCTTTTATTACATCATCTTTTTTGGCACCTTTTTTGCCTGTCTCTAGTCCTTCTGTAACATAAGCTTCTGTAAATTTCGAATTTAATGATCGGTCTGGTTTAATCAGAATATTGTATCCAGGCTCTCCTTCTTTAAGGAGTTCTACATAATTCCGAATTTTTCTCTTTAAACATACATCAGTAACATATCCATAGCCGGTTTCCGCATCAACACGAGGTGAATTTCCTGCATCGGGATCTCCGTTTGGATTACCGTTTTCAACATCAAAAATCATCACAAAATCGTATCTGTTCTCAATAGCCATAACATGCCTTCCTTTCTAGTTTTCTTTCTTTGTATAAAAAGCTTGCGTTTGTTGATAATATCCAACTATGAATTTCCCTTGGTTTGTTAAACTTAATAATGTAGGGAATTCATTTTCTAAACCATCCATGATTTCACTTACTATTTTTGAGTAAAAAACTTGACTTCCCTCTGGGAGCTTTTTTAAATGATGTTGTTCCAATTTAATCAATGTAGGAAATACACTTGCCGGTTTCGATGTTGCAGAAGCAAAATATCGATCTTTAATCGTACTGTTTAGTTTCCCTCCGGCTGCTTGTTCTTGTATTCTTTCCAATACTGCAAATAGTCTCCCGCATAAATATGCTTGATCCTGATTACCCCTATTTAATGCCACTGTCATTTCCTCCTTTTCATTTCGCATCAAATATGCTTTTATAACACCTGCTTTAACTTTGTCTATCTCTTTATCTGTTTTGGCTCGTCGCACTATAGTCGCTAATATCGATTGTGGATATGGCTTATTATATAAAGCTGATTCGAAAACACTTGCAAACAAACTTGGATTCACTTTTTCTGTTGAACTCTTTGGCGATTTGCATGCATCGTTAATGTTCTTCAGCGAGATCACATTTATTTCGTTTGAAATTTGAAGTTCTTCCTGAAATTTCGCAACATTTATCAACAATGCCCCAAATTTCTTACGATAAATAAATTTAACGGAAATTCTCGATGAATTAGGTTTTAATCCTACAATATAAAAATCAATATTAGCATCCAATTCTTCGTCTACTTTTTCTAATTCTTCTGATGTAATCTTCGTTTGAGCTCCTCGCTGTAATATAGACTTTAATAAAGCATCTATTTCTTCTGCCGATTTTTCTTTCGATGACTTCATTAGAAGTTCTTTTAATGTTTCCTCATGATTATCGCCCCCATCCATCGCCCAGAAACAGACGGTAATATCATCCAATATAATCTTGTGAGCACTATTTTTTAAAAGAAAATTTAACGCTTCCGTGTATTTCTTCATCGCCTTTTCAGAAATATTACTATTGTATGATTGCTTGTTTCCGTAAGATGTATCAGAAGGATTATTAAACCCTATCAAAACATTCCCCGTGGTTGCACCATCTGCAAGTCCTTTAATCTTTCCGTGAATTCTTGCAATACTGGTTTTTTCTCCCGTAATTGCACACTGTGCTTCAAATTCACCCGGAACATTTTGATTCTTTGAATAAAATTCTTCCCATTTTCTACACACGGCTAAATCATCTTGTAACAACACGTCCGGACTTCCAGTAAGGCAAAATGCAAAACCTGAGGAACTATATTTCGTCCCTAGAGTCAACACATGCGTATTTAAAACTTCATCTTCAGGTTTCCACTTTAAAAGAAAGTTTCTGTAAGCATTGACTATTGGAGAATCCAATCCTTCTATAAATTCCAAGTTCTTTTTTACAAATACATCGTGAGACTTCTTTGCCTTTTGACTTTTATCGTCAGGTGTTAGTTTTCCTTTTTCCAAATTTAATCCAAAAATATATAATGGACGATGCTCAATATAGTTACTCTCTATCGCTGATTTGTCAGTTCGCTTTGGGAAAAGAAGTTTTTTGGGTGTCATCGTAATCTTCTCTTTCCCACTTTTAGTTTTCTCCCTTTTTTCTTCTTCACAAGATATAATCTCATCTATAGTGCCATCCTCGGTAAGCGCAATCTTGTACCTAATTGGCACTTCTGAATAACCCTCCGGAAGGACAAGCTCTTTTTTCGACAATACATCATAGTAATCACATAACGCTTTAATCAGCATCGCAACTCCTCCTTGTATCTCTTCACATCTATTACACCATCTATCATGTGCGGATGATAGTATACCGTTGTTGCGGAATCTGAAAATTTTGGATTTTCCCAATCACCGTTAATTGGGATTCCACGATCTTTAAAGTTCACCCGATAACACATGAATCCCAAATCCACATCTCCTGCTTCAATTATTTCATTGCTTATCATATTCATATCAAACTCATCTACAAGCTCAATTCTTTTAACTGGAAATTCACTGCAACCAAAACATGGCTGTCTAAAGAACTGTCCTTTCTCTAGGCGTCGTTTAATAATATTGTAATGCTTCTTCTCTCCATCAACTTCGTTTTCATTTTTTAGATTTGTCAGTTCAAAGTGGAATGAAATTCCGTACTTTACATTTTTCAGAATCATGGCTGCTCTCTGAGTCCTGCATTCAGACGTATATATTTCAAGTTCATTTGCGTTGCCATTCATCTTCCCCTTTATGCGTTTGAAAGGAATTTTTTCTTTTACTTCATTCCGACGAACATTCATAAAATCAATTGGATTAAACACTATAATTTCATCGATTACATATCGAATAGCAGGTTTCCAATAAATGCTCTTTAGCATTCCTTCCAATGCTCCCGGCGTTGGAACATCATAGCTAACCCGTTCTGCTTTAAATTCATTTCTAGTAAAGCAGGCATAATCTCCCTCCACAAGAATTTTAAATCCACGACTCATTCTGCACTCCTTTCTACAAGAAATAATCTGTCAGTTCTAAACTAATACCGGTTTTGTTGCTATAATAATTTTCATTCGTGAGACACCATATTCCACGTCCATAATCATCAACAACGTGCTGCCTAATTAATTCTTCAAACTCTGATTTGCTTACAGTGCAAGTATATTTTTGCAAACTTCTACTGCTAACAAATTCATTATACTTTATACTCTCGATAGTCTTCCGACTATTTTCATCCTGCGGAACTACTATTGACTCCGTCTTATTATCAATCATGTTGAAATCTTCTGCATAACTTTTAAATGGGATATTCTTATAAGTCAGATTCCGTTCTTCGCAATAATGACTCATGGTTTTCCCCACAAGCTTATCTAAATTCATTCCATACAGTCGATTATAATATTCTTTTATACACTCCACATCCTGTATATTCTCATACTTATCAAACATTCCTTTCGCAAGATTGCTTGCTTCTGTTTCACGTGTTTGGGCTTCCTCATCTGAAAGGGAAAATATATACGTAACCGCATGTTCTCTCTTCCCTTCTCTATTGCACCGGCCTCCACTCTGTAAAATACTGTCAAGGCCCGTTGATTCACGAAATACATTTTGAAAATCCAAATCAACTCCGGCCTCTATTAAACTGGTAGAGAATACTTTAATTTTTCTTTCTTCCGGAATATTTTCGAGCGCCGGAAAATCTTCTTCTAGTTTTTTCAGTACCGCTTTGATTTCGGTAATAATTCTTTTTCGATCAACTCCGGTTAAATATGTAGACAAATAGTACTTTTTTCCTGTTGCCATATCATAAAGATGTCTAGCTGCTTTTTTGCTATTCGTTACCACCAGTACCGATGCCGTCTGATTAATATAATTCATCAATTTTTCCGAAGATATATCGTTCAAGTTATAGAATCGGCACTTGTTAAACCTCCGAAATTCTTTTGTTTCATCAATCAAATTAACAATTTGCGAGTCTTTAGTTCCGGTATACACGTTCAATAATCTTTGAAAATCCGGCATTGTTGCAGTTAAGAACAACGCTTCGCTATTCAAATATTTGGTAGCATACGACACTGCTTGCAAACAAGGCTGTAAATATTCCATCGGCATTAAATGAGCTTCATCAAATATTAGTATTGAATCCGAGATATTGTGCATCTTTCGGAGTTTTCCTCGCTTGTTTGAATACATCGATTCAAAGAATTGCACTGCTGTTGTTACAATAATCGAATTCACATCCCAATTCTCTATTCCGTTTTTCAGTGCAATCCGATAGTCCTCATCAATATTATTATCATCTTCATAAGAATATGATGACTGATGTCTTAAGATTTCAACATCGTTGCCAAATATTCTCTCAAATTCCGTTACTGTTTGATCAATAATATTATTGTACGGAATAACATATATTATGCGTTTCTTTTCTTTTTTGATTGCCCTTTCTAATGCGAATTTTATGCTACATAGAGTTTTTCCACTTCCGGTTGGCATATTCAAAAGATACACTTCTGCATCTTTATCAATCTTCGAAAAAGCCTGTTCTTGTAACCGCTTTCGTGCCTTTTGAAGTTCCGTTTTACATATAAAACTATTCAAATGCTTATTAACTTTTTCTAAGCACTTTTTAAAGTCTGATTTTAATTGATTTTCATTTCTTGTTCCACAAAATAACCCCGTATCTATAGAATCCGCATCAACAAGGCAAGAAAAACAATATCTAGTGATAAAAGCAATTTTATTGATTAAATCATCCTTGGGGTTATTACAATCTCTCAAAATATAATCAATAATTGATTCCGCCTCTATATTCGGCAAAGTCATCACATTCCTATATGCGTCATAGTTTTCTTCACTATCAATTGTGCATCTTTGCCTCTTCCTTTTTATACGAGAATAAAGAGTAGAAGAGATATCGTCTCTATATTCATCAAAGACTAAACCTGTATCCGGAATTCCGGTGTGATGTCCTGCGATGCACAATTGTGCGATTACTCCTACAAAAGAATCACAAATCTCCTCCATTACAACCGCACCTGCCGTAGAGTGATCGACATTAACCTGTTCTCCTCGAATTTTTTTCTGGAACTTATCGCAAAACTTGCCGATATCATGCATTTTACCTATTGCATAACACAATTCTGAAAGTTCAGGAATTGAGAATGAACTGCTCAATTCTGCAACATTTTCATTATGTTCTTCTACGCTCTGAAGTTTTCCTGTTATTTCATTAATATGCGCTATATATTCCATCGCCGGCTCCTCTTTCTATACGTACCTTTATCTTACCATATTGCTTTAGTATAAGCATTCAGTTTTGTTGAACGTGCTTCGAACTGGCAAAATATTTTGCCATTATATATTGATTGACCGTTTTTTAGAGTTAATTATTACGCCATCCGTTGAATGTATTTCTAAATTCAAGTTGTGTAAGATTAAATTTCACATGCTTGTGGTTGCTCTTACACGGTTTAAAAACACACCTCCAAGGTCGGGTTCATATCCAACCTTGGAGGTGTAGTTTTATGTGTTATTCTCTTCTTTTTCCCTTCAGATACTTAATTCTTGCTATGAAGTAAATTACGGCAGCGAATACCGATAACACGAGAATCGCTCCCACGCCGGCCGCCACCATCTCTTTAATTATCCGGCAGAAGTTCGCCGTTCACGGAGAAGGCCACCCAGTTGCCCACATTGGCGGCGTGGTCGCCGATGCGCTCCAGGTATTTGGCGATCATCAGCATGTCCAGAACATCTCGGTCGCTGTCATCGATGCGGCCCCGGATGCGTTCGAGGAGATTGAATTTTATTTTTTCAAAATACTCGTCCACTACGTCGTCGTAGGCAATGACCTCTTTCGCGTGCTCCAGGCTCCGGGCCTGAAAGGCCTCTACGCTGGATTTGACCATGTAGACCACCGCTTCTCCCATTTTCCGGAAATCCTGGGTGCGGATGGCCTGAGTGAGCTGACCGGTGAGGACGATCTCGGCGATGTCCAGGGACTGATCCCCGATGCGGTGCAGGTCGGTCACCATTTTGAGAGTGGCAGAAATGATTCTCAGGTCCGACGCCACCGGCTGCTGCTTCATGATCAGCTGGATGCACATGATTTCGATTTCACGCTCCTTCTGGGAAATTGTATCCTGCAGCTTTACCACCTTCTGTGCCAGCTTCTGATCGTTGGTGAGGAAACAACGGACCGCCCGGTCGATGATGTCTTCGCACATACCGCCCATCAGGCAAGTCTGATTGTCTAATTCTCTCAATTCTCCTTGGAATGTATCTCTCATTAACCGAACCTCCCTGTAATGTAATCTTCTGTGCGCTTATCTCTCGGGTCGGAGAAAATCTGATTCGTCTCTCCGTACTCCACCAGGTCTCCCAGCAGGAAGAAGGCGGTGCGGTCCGAGATACGAACAGCCTGCTGCATGTTGTGGGTGACCATGACGATGGTGTACTCTTTCTTCAGTTCCTCTGCCAGATCTTCGATTTTGCCCGTGGAAATCGGGTCCAGCGCACTGGTGGGTTCGTCCATCAGCAGTACATCCGGCTCTACGGCCAGGGCCCGGGCGATGCACAGTCTCTGTTGCTGGCCGCCGGACATGCCCAGCGCCGACTTTTTCAGCCGGTCCTTGGTCTCTTCCCAGATGGCCGCCGCCTTCAGGGACCGCTCTACGATTTCATCCAGCTCGGTCTTATTGCGGATGCCGCCGATGCGCGGGCCGTAGGCGATGTTGTCGTAAATGCTCATCGGGAACGGATTCGGTTTCTGGAATACCATTCCAACCTTCCGGCGCAGGTCGGTCACGTCCACGTCGTTCCCCAAAATATTTTTACCTCGGTACTCCAGGGTTCCTTCCACCCGGCAAGCCGGAATCAGGTCGTTCATCCGGTTGATGTTCCGCAGGAACGTGGATTTGCCGCATCCGGATGGGCCGATCAGCGCCGTGATGGATCTTTCCGGAATGTCCATGCTGATTTTCCGGAGAGCTTGGTGCTCGCCGTACCACAGGTCCAGGTCCCGGACTTTGATAATTGGTTCGTTCATATTCTAGCCTCTTTTCTCCTGTATTTTCTTCGCGGTCTTGGAGGCAATCAGGTTCAGTGCCAAAGTCAGCGCCATCAGCACAATGGCGATGGCAAACGCGATGTCGTAGGCGCCTCGCTCACTGGCGTAGATGTAAAGGGCTACCGTCAGCGTTGCGGAGGACGACTGCAAAGCCTGCACGAAACCGATCATCTTCAGTCCGAAGCCCGCGGTAAAAAGAAGTGCCGCCGATTCCGAGGTGATCCGGCCCACCGACAGGATGCATCCGGTGATGATGCCGTCCAACGCGCTTGGAAGCACCACGGTTCGAATCATATGCCATTTTCCGCTGCCCAGCGCCAGGGCCCCTTCCCGGTAGCTCCGGGGAACCGTCAGCAAACTCTCCCTCGTATTGCTGATAATGGTTGGCAGCACCATCAGCACCAGGGTCAGCGCGCCGGCCAGAATACCTTGCTTCAGGCCGCCAATCTGAATGAAAATCAGCATGCCCACCAGTCCAAACAGAATGGACGGGATTCCCGTCAGAATCTCCGCGGCGAAGCTGATCAGGTTGGTCAGCTTCCGGCTGGTGGAATATTCCGTCAAGTAGATGGCGGCACCCACGCCCAAAGGCAGGACGATAATCATCGCCACGAAAATGATATACAGCGTATTCAGAATATTGGGCAGAATTCCGATGTTTCCGGTAAGGTTGTTGGGCTCCGTAGACAGGAGGTTCCAGGTCAGGCTCGGGACGCCTCGGTACAGGATGTAGCCGATGATCATCAGGAGCACCAGGCAGGTGATGCCGGAACACAGCCCCATCAGCCCTCTCAACAGTCTGTTCATATTTTTTCTGTGCGTACTCATTATTGCGCCTCCTTCCGGATCACTCTGTGCAAAATCCAGTTAATCATCATGATGAACAGGAACAGCACCAGTCCGATGGAGAACAGGGCCTGTCTCTGCAGCGATCCATAGGACGCGTAGGACATTTCCGAAACGATGGCGGTGGTCAGGAACCGAACGGATTGGAACAGCCCCGGCATGTTCGCCACGTTTCCGGCAACCATGATAATCGCCATGGCCTCGCCCAGCGCTCTGCCCACGCCCTGAATGACCGCTGCCGCCACGCCGCTCTTTGCGGCCCGCAGGGATATGCGGAACCAGGTCTCCGTGTAGTTGGCCCCCAAAGCCAGCGAGGCTTCTTCATACTCTCTCGGCACGGCCCGCAGTGCGGTGGCCGACACGCTGATGATGTACGGCAAAATCATAATCGTCAGGACCACGATGGCGGAGAACAATGTGGCGCCGGAGGACAGGTGAAATGCCTTCTGCACGCCCGGCACCAATACGGTCATGCCCACCAGGCCATATACGACGGACGGAATTCCTGCCAGAAGCTCTACAGCTCCCTGAATCACCGCTGCGATTCTTGGGGGTGCGGCTTTCGCCAGGAACATGGCGGTAAAAACACCAATCGGTATTCCAAGGATTACCGCTCCCGCCGTGCCGTAGACGCTGGTCAGGATGAAAGGCAGGATGCCGAACTGATTCTGACCGGATTTCCAGGTGGTACCGAACAGGAATTTGATCGGCCCGATTTTGTGAATGGCCGGAATTCCGGAAATAATCAGGTACACGCTGATCAGCAGAACGAAGGCGACACTGACAAAACCACAGAACAGGAACAGTCCGTGCAGTGCGTTTTCCATTAAATCTTTTTTCTTCTTCATCTTACGATTCGCTTACTGGAACGGCACCGGCGTTACGAATCAGATCTGCCGCATCTTTCGATGTTGCGAAATCGTAGAACTTCTGTGCTTCTTCGGAAAGCTTTCCGTCTTTCTTGGTGATGAAGCAGAACGGACGCTGCAGCTTGTAGCTTCCATCTTTGATGGTGTCTTCGGTGCAGGTTACGCCATTGATCTTGATTCCCTGAATCTTGTCCTGACCCTCTACTGCGGAGAAGGACGCGTATCCGATTGCTTTCTCATTGCTGCCTACTGCGGAAATTACCGCACCGGTGGATGTCAATTCCTGTTCCAGCTTGCACTTGTCTTCGGTGCCGGTTGCGCCTTCGAAGCCGTCTCTCGTACCGGATCCGGACTCTCTGCCGATGCAGGAAATCTTTCCGGCTTTACCGCCGACCTGGCTCCAGTCTGTGATCTTTCCGCTAAAAATGTCTGCTACCTGCTGAGTTGTCAGATCCTTTACACCGTTCTTTGCATTGACGATTACGGAGATTCCGTCCAGTGCGATGACCTTCTGTTCCAGTCCGTCCTTCTCGTCATCCTTCAATGCTCTGGATGCCAGGCCGATGTCGGTATTGCCGTTCTTGGCTTCCTCAATTCCGGTGCCGGATCCGGTTGGATCGTAGGTTACCTTTACGCCTTCGTTATCCTTCTGATACTGTTCCGAAAGCGCACCCATCACTTCTTCCATGGAAGTGGATCCGTTCGTGCTGACCGTTGCACTCTTTTCCTTGCTGCTGCCGCATCCGGTGAGGGCAGCCACGCCCATCAGACCGGTCAGGCCCAGGGCAATCAGTTTGAGATTTCTTTTTTTCATCTTTCTCTCTCCTTTACTTTCTTTCCCTTTTCAATTGTTTTCTTGTCTGTTTTCTGATTACAGGTATAAGTATAGGGCGATTTCGTAAAGACTGTTATCGAGGTAAAGTAAAAAGAACGTAAAGGATGGGGGGGGGGAATGTAAAGGGGAGGTTCCTGTGGTTGGCCCGTCAAGAGGGGGGCCGGGCGGGCGGAGGCTCAAGGACGCTAAGGCCGCCGGCTGCCTGGGAGAGGGGTCGACCTGTTAAGGCCTCCCCCTACACTACTTTTAGCAATGAGAAATCCGCAAACTGCGCCTGCTGAAGCTCGGCGATTTTAATGCTCTGGGCGGTTTCCTCCAAATTGTACAGGTGATCCACTTCCTGGGCGATGCGTTCCATATCCAAACCCAACGGTGTCTCGAACGACATCAGCAGATTCACTCCCGGGATGAACCCCAGATTCCGGTAGATATCCGTCTTCCCGTTAAATTCATTGCGATAGAACTCGGAGGAGGTTTCATGATACCAAAGCCCCAAATGCTCCCAAAGAAAAATGGCTCCCGTTTCCGGATGAATCAGGAGGAAATCCGGACGGATGAATTTTCCCGGCGCATATTCGATGGGATACTCATAGATTACGTAGAAACCCACCGCGCTGAACCGCTCGTAGAGCAGCGCTTCCACTCGGCTCCGCACGGCCGTTCCGTCAAATGTCAAGATTTTCAAATTCTCCGGGTAATGAACCGGGATCTTTGCTTTATGCGCCTGCATCGCCCGGAAGCGCTGCCAGATGGGATTCTTCTCCGGGTGCAGTGCGTACTCCGTCGGACGTGTCGGACGATAATGCTTGGGAAGAGCTGCTTTTACCGCGGCGGCCGATGGCGAACTGTACTTTTCCAGGAAGGCCTCCATTGCTTTGATGTTCTTCTCCAGCACCTCCAGCATCGCCCGGCAGAATCGAAGCTCCCGGATGCCGCGCACCGTCTCGTTCTCGTCACTGCCCAGATATACTTCCTTCCCCTTCTTCTTACCATAGTAATATGCTCGCCCGTTCTTGATGCATATCCGCAGCGTCATTTTGTCATACTTCATCAGCGCCTTCTGCCGCTGAAGGTATCGTTTCCGCAGCAGCCGATTCTCGTCCAGACCGGCCTTCACGTATTTCGAACAATGAACCATTTTCCTCGCTCCTTTCTTACTTGCGTTGGATGTATTTGCCGCAAATCTTTTGCAGCCCTCCTCTTAGCTCCATTATCGCAAATGCACCGTGCCCATGCATCATATTTCGTTCGAGAAAAATCGAGATTTTGCTTTTTGAAAAATTTTGATTGGCGCTCCCCTATATTCTAATAAGTCTGTCCCTCTTGCGTTACTCAACTCCCATGTGCCTAGAATTTTTGAGCGAGTTCACGCTAATTTCTCCCAAAAGCTCATTTAGCGTGAATCCATTTTTGCAAATCTGCCGGAATTCTAATTTTCAGCCGGTCCCTCCGATTTATTTTCACGCTAAATCGTCATTTTCGCTCAAAAAGCGTGAACTTCTTTTTTGCCGTAGATTTTTTTTGCCGCTCAACAGGCCCTTCTACGGAATTTCTCCAAAACTCGTTCACGCTATTTCGCCGTTTTTTCCATTCCTGAATTGAAAAAGTAAGTTCTGCTTTTGTTATGGCAGCACTGGATTTTAAATTTGCAAATCCAGACAAGAAGTTACTTTTGCAAAACAGTTGCGCTGTCTTTTTCATTTGATGGAAGTGGATAGT
>NZ_VUNA01000025.1 GCF_009695905.1 Mogibacterium kristiansenii | reverse complement strand
ACTATCCACTTCCATCAAATGAAAAAGACAGCGCAACTGTTTTGCAAAAGTAACTTCTTGTCTGGATTTGCAAATTTAAAATCCAGTGCTGCCATAACAAAAGCAGAACTTACTTTTTCAATTCAGGATAATGCGTTGGTTGATTCGGTGCAGGTATGTTATTCTTTCCGCACCCATTTAATCAGCTGGATAATCGGCAGGCTCGAAAACGCATACAAATATACTGTGCCCAGCTGCGCCGGGTTCAACATCTCCACCTTGAACACCGTTTCCGAACCCGGCACCGTAAGTACCGCTGTTATCAGAGCGGCCCCAAGAAGAAAGGCACCCAACAGCCACTTATTGTTGAAGAACCTTTTCGTAAAAATCACCGGCCGATCCGATTTGCAGTTGAAGCCGTGGAACAAGCGGGCCAGACAAAGGGTTCCGAACGCATAGGTACTTCCCAGCAGTGCGCCGTTCTGATGGTAACCGGTCAAGAACGCAATCATGGTCATGGTTCCGATGACCAATCCGTCCACCGCGATTTTACTCAGAAACTTCCCGGTCAGAATCGATTCCTTTGCCGCCCTTGGCTTGTCCTTCATCACTTCACTGTCGGAAGGCTCCACTCCCAGCGCGATGGCCGGAAGACTGTCGGTGAGAAGGTTGATGAACAGCAGATGTACCGGTACAAAGGGAACCGGCAGTCCGGTCACCGATGCGGAGAGAACCGCAAGAATTGCCCCGAAGTTTCCTGACAACAGGAACTGAATGGCATTTTTGATATTCTTGTACAGATTCCGTCCATTTGCTACCGCTTTCACGATTGTTGCAAAGTTGTCGTCGGTGAGAACCATGGCAGCGGCATCTTTTGCCACCTCCGTTCCGGTCACGCCCATGGCAACCCCGATATCCGCCTGTTTCAGTGCGGGTGCATCGTTCACGCCATCTCCCGTCATCGCCACAATCATGCCTCGTTCCTGCCATGCCCGCACAATCCGAATTTTGTGCTCCGGAGATACTCTGGCATATACGGAAATTCCGGTAACAAAATCTCTCAGCTCTTCATCACTCATATCCTCGATGTCCGCGCCTTCACAGGCTTCGGAAAGATCCTGCAGAATGCCGATTCTTTTGGCGATGGCCGCGGCGGTAATCTTGTGATCTCCGGTAATCATCACCGGCCGAATTCCTGCTTTTATACATTCCGCCACGGCATCCTTGGACTCTTCCCTCGGCGGATCCATCATGGCAATCAGCCCCAGGAACACCAGATGATTTTCATCTTCCGGAGTCATCGTATGCCCCTCCGGGACCTGACGGTAAGTGAACGCCAGCACCCGCAATCCTTCCATGGAAAAAACTCGGTTCTGCTGCCGAATCATTCTTTTATCCTCATCGGTAATCTCCCGAAGTCCTTCGGTTGTCTGAATATGTTCCGACAACTCCAGCAGTCGGTCCACGGCGCCCTTTACGATCATGCGATTCTCACCATCGATGGAATGAAGGGTCGACATCATTTTGCGGTCGCTGTCAAAAGGAAGTTCGTCCGTTCTCGGGTAATCCGACCGTACCGCCGCCGCTTCAATGCCGTATCGGCTGCCCAGATTGATCAGCGCCGTCTCCGTCGGGTCCCCGATTTCCACCCCATTCTCGTTGGTGGAATCATTACACAGAATGCTGTAATCCATCAGACATCGCTGTGCCGGATCGTCCACATCTATTTCGGCTGCCGGAATTCTCTTCCCCTCCACGTAGTAATCTTCCACTGTCATTTTGTTCTGCGTCAAGGTTCCGGTTTTGTCCGAACATATTACAGATACGCTGCCCAGTCCTTCCACCGCCTGGAGCTTGCGGATTATCGCGTGCTCCTTCGCCATTTTCTGTGTCCCAAAAGAAAGTACGATTGTCACAATCGAGCTGAGGGCTTCCGGGATTGCCGCAACTGCAAGCGCCACGGCAAACATGAACGCGCTGCCGATGTTCTCTCCGCGAAAAACATTGATGGCGAACAGAATCCCGCAGAATACCAAAATCAGCACGGACAGTTTCTTGCCGAAGTCCTCCAGGTTTGCCTGAAGCGGGGTCTGTTTCTCCGAAGTCGACTTCAGAAGTCCGGCAATTCTACCCACCTCCGTTTCCATTCCAATATCCGTTACCACCGCTTTCCCGCGCCCATAGGTGACGAAGCTTCCGGAGAACAGCATGTTGGTTCGGTCGCCCAGAGGCACATCTTCTGAAATCGCCGAAATGCTTTTTTCCACCGCAAGGCTTTCTCCGGTAAGCGCACTCTCATTAATCTTGAGACTTGCATTTTCAATCAGCCTTCCGTCTGCCGGAACCATATCCCCCGCTTCCAGCAGGATGACATCTCCCACCACAAGCTCTCTCGCAGGGATTATAATAGCGGCACCATCCCGCAGCACCTTTGCTTCCGGTCCGGAAAGGTTTTTCAAGCTCTGCAGCGACTGTTCCGCCTTTACCGTCTGCACCGTTCCCAGAATGGCATTAATGGTAATGACAATGATGATGACCGCCGAACTTTCCGCATCTCCCAGAATACCGGATATGATTGCCGATGCAATGAGAATCAGCACCAGAAAATCCTTATATTGTTCCAGAAAAATTTGCGGAATTCTCTTTTTCTTTCCTTCTACAAGTTCATTCCAACCACACCGTTCTCTGGATTTTTCCACTTCTTCTCCGGTGAGACCGGTTCCCCTGCTGTTTACGCGTTCAAGAACCGTCTTCGCCGTCTCCTGATAGTATTTTTTCATAATTTTGCCTCCTCTTTTCCAAGAATTCACGGACTGAATTTCCCGCGCAGCGGAGCGAATCTTCTGTAAAATGATATAAAAAAAGAAACCTCTACTGCACAACAAAGAATGCAATAAAAGTCTCACCAATTCCTTGAGGCACCGGATGCTTCCATCGTACTGACGACGCCACAAACGCAAACATATACGTAGGTTACTCCCCTTTATTATTAGCGCAATTATATATTCTCTTTACCGAATCTGTCAAGTACCCTTTGCAAAAAAACGGATTGCAACGGCAACCCGGTCATAGGTTCAACATTCCACGGCGACTTTAATCACACCATCCCGTTTATTCTCGAACAACTCATAGGCCTCATCAATCCGGCGAAAAGGAAACGGGGACTCTACCGAAGCAGAATCCCCATCTCAATTTAAGAACGCTTTCTTATATGAAGGTACTTATTTAAAATATCAGTCTTCGTTCCGACCGATTAGCCCAGCAGCAGCAAACTGAATACCAGTGTGAAGAGGGCTACGGTCTCGATAACACCGATAACGATGAAGTAGTTCGCAGTACCCTTTCCGGTTGCACCCAGTGCATCTGCAGCTGCAGCGGCGCATCTGCCCTGGAACAGAGCGGACATACCGATTGCCAGTCCACCAAATACGCCAACCCAGAGAGCCAGGGAAGGATCGCAGTTAGCACTCTTAATGAAGTTCATCAGAAGGAACCCGTAGATAGTCTGTGTCAGAGGCGCACCGGCGAATGCGATCATAATGAACGGAGCCTGCTTGCCACTTGCGTAGCACTTCTTCCATGCTCCTACGGAAGACATACCTGCAAAACCTGTACCGAATGCGGATCCAGCTGCGGAAAGACCAAGGGCTGCTGCCATACCAAGAAATGCGATGTTCATAATAATTCTCCTTTTCTAAATTACATCAGAATCATTTATAATTTACATTTAGAATCTTTATTTGATGACCTTTTTGTTTTTCTTAAAAGGTTCATATGGAATACCTGTCCACTCCAGGCCAACCTGGCCGGAGAACTCCAATACGTTCAGACGAACGCCGTGAACGACAACGGACAGGAAACACATTACGATGTTCAACGCGTGTCCGATAAAGAATACCAGCGCGCCGACAATCACCAGCGGTCCGCCGAAGCCGGCCGCAATACCGTCAAAGCTCTGAGAAATAGCCAGTCCGGCCATTCCTACTGCGAAGAGTCGGATATAACTCATGATGTTTCCGAAACAACTGATGGTGTCCAGGAATACGGTGAAGATGTCCGAAAGTCCGGACTTCAGTCCCTGTCCAAAGGTCTTGTCCGGGGACATTCCGCCGAACAGAACAACCATTGCAAAGGCCACGCCAACACCGACTGCTACCGGTGTCATGGTAATCTTCTCTCCGATAACCAGGTTCAGACAGAGCATGTACAGCGATACAATCGCAATCAGCCATCCAAGGTCTGCCAGCCAGCTCAGGTTCTTCTCAGAAATCTTCTTCTTCACGGAAATCAAGCTTCCCAGGCACATCTGAATCGCACCCACCGAGAACGAGAATTTCATTATCATGTTCTGCTGGGTGGAAGCGCTTACGTTGAAGTACTCCGGATAACTTGCCATGCTTGGAATTACCAAGGATTTCAAGAACGGAACCTTCATCGCACTTTCCAGACCGAACCAGGTGCCGGTGATTGCACCCCAGACGATAGTTGCAAAAGAAAGTACAAACAGCAGATAGGTTGTCGTATTCTTTTTCTTCGTCTTCGCAACGTATCCGATGGTACCAATGAGAATCAGCACACCGTACGCGCCGTCGCCCAGAATCATTGCAAAGAACAATGTGAAGAACAACAGGAACCACATCGAGATATCGCTTTCTCGGTATCCCGGCAGAATTCCCAGGATGTTGTACAGCGGTTCAATCAGACCGGAAACCTTGCCGAATTTCAGCTTGGTCGGAATCTTCTCATCATCGGCATCCACGCTCTCAATCGCATATGCCCAACCGTTCTCTGCAGCGGAAGCTTTGAACTCATCCACATCTGCTTCCGGCACATATCCGGACAGCCACACGAAACGATCGTCGCTTCCGGCTGTCTGGCTGGCAGAAGAGTAATTCGCCTCGTTCTGTGCTACCAGCATTGCGGCATTAAAGCTGTCCATGTGCAGCGCCGCTTCCTTCAGTGTCTCCACGCTCTTGTCAATGCCGGCCTGACAATCCGCTTCCGCAGCAGCGAGCTCTTTCGCTCCCTTTTCCGGAAGATTGAACTCACTTGCAGCGAACTCCGGTGGAAGCGTTCCGATGGAAGCAATCAGCACTTCCTTCTTGATGTCCTTCAGGTGAATCACCTGACGTTCTTCATCTGCCGCCAGGGCCGCATAGGTGCTCGCCGGTACGCGGTAAAAATAAAGATCGTATTTGCGGTCCTTCAGCAGTTCAAGATCTTCCGAGGTAATATCCCCCCAAGGAGAAACCCTCTCGATTTCTGCGTGCAGAACCGACAGTTCTTGCTCAAGAGCTGCCTTCCTTTCAACGGCTCCCTTTACCTCACCGTAGAACTTCTCGAACTCCTCACCCTGAAGCAGCGGCTTCGCCGGTCGGTTCTTCTGTTCTTTTTTGTCCGGGAGATATTCCGCAAGGGATGCGGTCAATCTGGACAGTTCGGTGAACTTCTCTGTCACGGCATGAACCGCGCCCTTCTTCTCAGCGATATGCAGAACGCCGAGCTTTTCAAGCCCATCGAGCATCTCTTTCTTCCGTGAAAGCGATGACACGACGTAGACCATTTTCATTTTCTCTATCATTGTGCCGCCTCCACCAATTTTTTCTTTGAAATCTTTCCGCGAACAACCGCCGCTGTCTGCTGGTCGCCCAGGTATACCCCGATTACGCGGATGTTTTCCTTGGCTTCCGGAATCTTAACCTTCTCGAACAGGTTTACTCTCTGTGATGTGGACCGAAGTTCTTTTTCCAGAAGTGCTTCCTGCTTTCGAAGGGTGGAAACCAGTGCATCCAATCGCGCGATTTCGCGTAGTTTTACCAGTGCAGTATCAACCCACAGAGGATAGTCATCTACATCGTACTCAACATCCTTGAATTTCAGCTCCTCGAATTTCGGAACCGTAACTCCGGCAATGTTTTCGTCTCTGCAGATCACCGTCTCTGGCTGAACAAGTGTGTCAATACTCTTGTCCTCGTCGAAGATCGCATTTTCTGCAAATACAGCTACCCAATCGTCGAGATTACCAATCATCTGAACACGTTCAGCTTCCTTCTGTGCCAATTCAGCTCTCGTTGTCATGATTACCTGCTGAAGCTGTTGTTTCTTAAGCTGCAGGGTTGGCAAATAGCGCTGATACTGTTTCAGAAGGTCCTTCTGCACTTTCTGTTCATTTTTAGTAAGTTTGATAGCCACTGTCTGCTCCTTTTAGTCCAGTGCTTCTTTCTTTGGCCATCTTTCCTTAACCAGACTTGTCTTGAGACCGGTTTCATTCGGCTCAAAGCATTCTGCAAGAATTTCCCAGCCAAGATCGAGCGCATCTTCAAGAGGAATATTTACACTAAGATCCATCAGCTTCTCTTCGAAAAGTTTTCCGAATTTCAGAAGCTTATCGTCCCATTCAGTCATAAGGAATCCCATGGATTTCTTTTCCAAGCTCTCCTTGTACTGTGCATACAGCTTAATCATTCCGTCCATTACAGCACGATGGTCATCTCTTGTCTTTCCGTTTACGTTCTGCTTCAGTCTTGAAAGCGAACCGAATGGCTCAATGTGTCCATTCTTCAGATAGTACTGACCCTCTGTAATATATCCGGTATTATCCGGAACCGGGTGAGTGACATCATCGCCCGGCATTGTGGTTACGCCGAGGATGGTAATGGATCCGGCACCTTCAATGTCCACAGCCTTTTCATAACGAGAAGCAAGACTGGAGTAAAGATCTCCCGGATATCCACGGTTGGATGGTACCTGCTCCATCGTAATCGCCATTTCCTTCTGGGCATCGGCGAAGTTGGTCATATCGGTAAGCAGTACCAGAACTCTCTTTCCTTCCAGCGCGAACTGCTCTGCAACCGCCAGAGCCAGGTCCGGTACCAGAGTACATTCTACGATTGGGTCGGATGCGGTGTGGATGAACATTACGGTATGTCCCATTACGCCGCCCTTCTCCAGGGTATCTCTGAAAGTCAGGTAGTCATCGTACTTCAGTCCCATTCCTCCCAGGATGATGACATCAACCTCTGCCTGAAGAGCGATTCTTGCCAGCAGCTGGTTGTATGGTTCACCGGAAATGGAGAAGATTGGGAGCTTCTGGCTCTCAACCAGAGTATTGAACAGGTCAATCATCGGAATACCGGTACGAATCATTTTGTTCGGGAGAATACGCTTCGACGGGTTAAAAGAAGGTCCGCCGATTGGAATCATGTTCTCCGTCAGAGCCGGGCCATTGTCTCTTGGCACGCCGGCACCGTCAAAGATTCTTCCCAGAAGATTATCCGAGAAGGATACCATCATTGGCTTTCCGAGGAAACGAACCTCATCGCTGGTTCCGACACCCTGAGCACCCGCAAATACCTGCAGGGACACCAAGTCCTTATCCAGCTTAATTACTGTCGCATAACTGTCACCAACAAGAGCCAGGTCTCCGTATTTAACACCTTCCGCTCTTACTGTAACTACGTTACCGACAATAGATTCAATTTTCGTATATACTTTCTGCATCTTATTGCCTCCTAGTTAACCGCTTTAGCGAGGTAGAAATCTGAAACCTTCTGCTTCTGTGCCTCGAATTCCGGTGTACCGAAGACGGTTCCATGCCAGTCAAGGAATTCCTGTCTAAGCTGATTGAAGAAAGATCTGATTTCCTTCTTATCCTGCAAATCATAGGTTTTATTAATTACGTCGTACATCACGTCGAACTCGATACGCTGTCTCTCCGGAGAGCATGCTGCGTCGATTTCATCGAAGGAGTTCTGCTGGAGGTATACTGCATCCAACAGCTCGCCTTTCTGATAGAATGTGTAATCCTCTGAGGATGTACCTTCTTCGCCGACAACCTTCATCATCTGGTTAACTTCTACGCTCTTTCTGAGAATGGAGCGTGCCTTCTCTACTCGATCCATATCGACAACACCGGTATACTTGGACCAAGAATCGATTGGGTGAATTGCCGGGTATTTACGTGCATCGGAACGCTCTCTTGTCAGACCGTGGAATGCACCGACTACCTTCAGCGTCGCCTGCGTTACCGGTTCTTCGAAGTTACCGCCGGCCGGGGATACCGAACCGCCGATTGTAACGGAAGCAATTCGTCCGTCGTTCAGTCTTACTTTTCCGGCTCTCTCATAGAATGCCGCAATGGTGGACTCCAGATATGCCGGGAATGCTTCCTCGCCCGGGATTTCTTCCAGACGTCCGGACATTTCTCTCATTGCCTGTGCCCAACGGCTGGTGGAGTCGGCCAGGAGCAGTACGTCCAGGCCCATCTGTCTGTAATACTCTGCGAGGGTTACTGCGGTATAGCAAGAAGCCTCTCTGGCTGCTACCGGCATGGAGGACGTGTTACAAATGATAATCGTTCTCTCCATCATGGAACGACCGGTCTTCGGGTCTTCCAGTTCCGGGAATTCCTTCAGAATTTCTACAACCTCGCCGGCACGCTCTCCGCAGGCTGCCACGATAACGACGTCCGCTTCACCGTTCTTCGCCTCACTGTGCTGAAGTACGGTCTTTCCTGCACCGAACGGTCCCGGAATACAGAATGTTCCGCCCTTTGCAACCGGCAGGAATGTATCAATTGCACGGAGCTGAGTTACCAGCGGTTCATCCGGACGAAGTCTTTCCTTGTAGCACTTGTTTGCCTGCTTAATCGGCTGTGTAATAACCATGCTCAGGTTCATCTCTTCACCCTTGCTGTTTTCGATCACACAGATTGTTGAACGAACGTGGTGCATGCCCGGTTCAACGATGGATTTCACCTTCCAATCAGTTCCCTTCAGCGTGAACGGTACCATAATCTGGTTGGTGAACTGGAATTCCGGTACGCTGCCGATAATGCTTCCGGCTTCTACCGAATCACCTACCTTTACGCAAGGAGTAAAGTCCCATTCTCTGTCCGGAATCGGATCGAGGTACACCCCTCTTTCCAGGAAAAAGCCACACTTTTCCGCCAGTTCCGGAAGCGGATTCTGAAGACCATCGAATACCTGTGTCAAGAGTCCCGGTCCCAGCTCAACGCTCATCAGCTCCCCTGTAAACTCTACAGGATCGCCAACCTTGATACCATTGGACATCTCGTAAATCTGCATGCTGGCAATTCCGTTATTAACACGAATAACCTCACCCTTCAGACGCTTTCCGTCAACGAGGATGTACGCTACTTCGTTTTTACGCACGGCACTTTCAAACTTTACGTTTGCAAGGTTGCCGTTAATGCCAGTCACATAACCTGTTACTGTTTCCATTTGCATATCTCCTGTTATAAGTTATAAACGCTATGTTGTACATTATCGAAGAGACGTTTGAATTCCGCCTCTCCCTTTTCCTTAACAAAGCAACTCTGGCGTTCCAACAATTTTAATTTGATCGCATATCCGAACAAGCACACGTCATCAAAAAAGTGACCGCCGGTGTAGTAATCCAACGCTTCGAACTGGCGCACCAGAAGAAGCTTCTCTGCTTCCAGCGGATTTTTGGCGGTGATTGCAGCCTGTGCAATTTGTGTACTCTCCGGATTCTTCTCATATTCAGCCTGATAGGACTTTCCAAGAGCGGCACTTCGCTGCGCGTTCAGCTCCCTGAACAGACCCGTATAGAATCCGGACCATTTTTTAAGGAGCGGACCCTCTGTAGAATCGAGAGTCAGATTTTTCAAACGCTCCAAGGTCTTGTCACTTACGTTGTCCTCACACATTGCGATGAATTCATCGTAGGTGATTGGCATCTCTTCATTCGCAGAAAGTTCCGGCAGGCTTGAAATTAAGTAGTAATACGAAGCCATACTCTACCTCCCGGTTCTTAGAAATCCATCTCTCTGAAGTAAGGCATCAAAAGCTGCATAATCTCCTCATCGGTGCAATCGAAGTAACCGGAACCGTCCTTTGCGGCAAGCTTGAATCCGGAAGTAACTCCCTTTCCAACCTTGACCTCAAGGCCATTCTGGATTTCCTCCGCAAGCGCAGCCTTCAATTCATCGGTGACTTCTGCCACTTCTGCTGCATACTGAGACATATCCTCACCATTGACAACGGCTTTAATCAGCTTACCCAGAGCTTCTCCCTTCAGGTCCTCACGAACCTTTGCCTCCAGGATTCTGCCAACTTCACCCAATACTTCCTTCTTAAAGGAAATCAGGGCATCTCTCTTTGCCTGCTCGGCATTCTCGATGGCACCCTCTCTGAGTGTTTCAATTTCTCTTGTAGCAGCTTCCTTTGTTGTCTTGGCCTCTGCATTTGCATTGGAAATAATCTCCTCCGCCTTTTGTTTGGCTTCAGCGATAATCTTCTCTGCCTGCTCATTGGCTGCATCGACACCCTCTTTACGGATGGATGAAACCAAATCGTGAATCTGCAATTCCATAGACTGTTAACCTCCTGTTCTATGCGCATTCCACGTTTTCCGATATCTGTAGAACCAAATGCCTGAAAACAATACTTATGCATAACATTTTTAATGATTATAGCACCAATTAATATCCTCGTCAAAAGAATGAACCCCTCGAAAAACAGATAGTTTGTTAAATAATTATTACACTTATATTAATTAAAATCCGCTTTATTATTAATAATTTTTATACCTGGTTTTATATTCGTTTAAAAATCGGTCGCCGTGCTTTTTTCATTTTTCATATTCTTCACACGTTGTTCACACCGGCAGAAATCTTTTTATACTTACACATATATAGTTAATTTATTATCCATTTTGCACCGAAAAATTACTACATGTTTAAAAAAGGATACAAAGAATTTAAAAACATGACACTTTTATAATTAACTTGACAAATACGAATAATAAAATACTTTTACTTCACATTTTCAAATTTATAAAACCATAAAAAATCTCACCACCGGACGTTTCCGATGATGAGAATTTTTTATTACGCCATGCAAAGATATGTGAAGTATCCCGCATAGCACAACATCATCGCAATGCCGCAGGGTCTTCTCAATTCTTTGTGTTTTACGGTGCCGGCCCACAGAACCACACCGGCCAGAATCGCAATCAAGGTATCGATTCCGAACTTGCTTTCAAACGGAACCGGACAGATCAGCGCGGTTGTGCCGATGACGAACAGAATGTTGAATATATTGCTGCCCACGATATTTCCGATGGCAATTCCCGCATTTCCTCTTCTCGCCGCGGTCACGGAAGTTACCAGTTCCGGAAGGGACGTTCCCAGCGCTACGATGGTCAATCCAATGAAACGCTCGCTCATTCCGAAATACCGGGCAATCTCGGACGCCCCGCTGACGGCAAAATCACTTCCTTTTACAACCAGAATTCCGCCGACTACCATCAGCAGAAGACATTTCCATACCGGGTGAATGGGAGTATCGCCATCCTCTTCATCGGTGCCTTTTTTTGCCATGACGAACAGGTACCCTAGATATGCGATAAACAGTGCCCACAGCACGACGCCCTCTGCGAAGGTGACGGTTCCGCCGGTCATTCCGCAGATTAGCATAACTACGGTGATGGCCATCATGAACGGCATCTCATATTTCAGGGTGGATTTCTGCACCGTCACATTGGTAATCAGCGCTGTAACTCCCAGAATAATAAATACGTTCATAATGTTGCTTCCTACCACGTTCCCGATGGTGATGCCGGCATTTTGCTTCAGTGCCGCAGTAATGCTCACCGCCGCTTCCGGCATGCTGGTGCCCATGGCCACAATGGTCAGACCGATGATCAGCTGAGGAATTCCCAGCCTCTTCGCAATGCTGGCCGATCCTTCCACGAACCAATCGGCGCCTTTTACCAGAAAAACAAATCCGACGATCAAAACACCCGCCTGTAATAACATTTTTTCTACCTCGCTTTCCTTATTCCCTTGCAGTAGGCAATAAGCATAAAAAAAAAGAGACTCCTACTGCATCTAACAGTAAAAGTCTCGCTATTTAATCACTTTCCGAGTTATTATCAAATAACTGTACTGACGAAAAAGTGAACACTTTCGGCTAGCTACTCCCTTTTAGCTTTAGTATTCTACCAAATTTTCGTTTTGCTTTCAATATGCTTTACGAATTTTTTGCAATCCGCTGGGGATGCGCTAGATTAAATTCTCCTGCTCCAGGAACGCTCTGGCCACGTCCTTCGGCTCCTTTCCCTGCACATCTACCTGATAGTTCAGCTTCATCATCACCTCGTCGGTGAGCTTCGGCGCCAGCTCGTCCACCACCCGCTGCAGTTCCGGATATTTTTTCAGGGTATCGGAATTGAAACACGGAACCGCATAGTACGGCGGGAACACGTGGTCTTCATCCTTCAGCACCTTCAGATGGTATTTCATCAGCATTCCATCCGTTGCAAAGGCGTCGATTACATCCACTTCCTTATTGTCCAGTGCCACAAAACGCGGCGAACCGTCCATCGCCGATATCTTTTTGAACTTCAGGCTCGGATACGCCTTTTTCAGTGCATCGATGCAGTCGTGACGGTTCTGGAATTCCAGGGTGCACCCCAGATGGAGCTGGGAGGATTTCCGCACCAAGTCTCGGATGGTCTCCAGATTGTACTTCTTGGCAATTTGTTTGCTCACCGCCAAGGTATATGTATTGTTGAACGCGCACTGCTGGGTCAGGGAGATATTCTTCTTTTTCATCTCCTTGACGCAGGTGTTGTACACGCCTTCCATATCGTCGGTGCCGTCATGCTTCAGCACGCTTCCGTACAGGGTGCCGGTATAATCCACGTACATATCGATATCGCCCTTCTTCAGCGCCTGGTAGCACACTTGGCTTCCTCCCAGGTTTTCCTTCCGCACGCAGTGGATATCGGTATGCGCCTCGATATAGTCGGAGTAGAGGTTTACCAGAATGAGCTGCTCGGTAAAATCCTTGCCGCCCACGGTAATTTCTTTTTCCCGTCCCGCGAGCCGGCTGTTCACCGCTCCGCCCACGATGATGGCACAGATGAGGACCACCGCGGTCCCCAGAGTCAGCTTTTCCCGTCTGCGCTTCCGCTTCATTTGCTTCCGAGAGAGACCGCCGCTCTTCTGCAGGCTGATCGGTGTCACCAGCTTCTCTACCAGGCCCATCAGGAAATCCACCAGCAACGCCAGAATGCACGCCGGAATCGCTCCCGCCAGGATCTGGTAGTTATTGGTGGTTCGGATTCCCGCAAAAACAAGATACCCCAAGCCGCCGGCTCCGATAAATGCCGCCATGGTCATGAGGCCCACTGCGGTCACCGCCGAAATCCGCACGCCGGCCATAATCACCGGCAGTGCCATCGGGATTTTCACTTTGGTAAGGACCTGCCTCGGCGTCAGCCCGATTCCGTTGGCCGCCTCCACCATAAGGGGATCGATTCCGGAAATTCCGGTATAGGTGTTCTTCACGATTGGCAACAGCGAGTAGATAATCACCATAACGATGGCCGGCAGCACGCCGATGCCCAGCAGTGGAATTGCCAGGCCCAACAGGGCCATGCTCGGAATCGCCTGCACTACGTTGGCCAGACCCAGCACCGGCTTGTCCAGCTTTCGAACATAGCTGATCAGGATTCCAAGCGGCACGCCAATCAGGACGGCGATGCATACCGCAATTGCAGTCATTTCAATGTGCTCTAACGTTAACTTCCAAATTTGAGACGAATGGGCCCCGAAGTATTCGAACATCTTAATCATTGCCACGCACCTCCTCCGTCATATCCTCCAGATACTGGCGGCTCAGCGTCGAAACCAGATTACTGTTGGTCAGGAGTCCCACAACCCTGCCCAGGGCGTCCACCACCGGCACGTTGCTGGCATCCGTCCGGTCGATCATCTTCAGTACATCCAGAATGCTGTCTTCCGGATGAGCTGTGCATTTCGGCGGCAGCATAATCTCCCCCGCCGGCTTGTCCGGCCGGTGGTTGGCGTACAGGGATTTCCGGTTCACGATGCCCAGCAGCTGTCCTTCTTTTCCGGTCACCAGCAGCGTATCCACGTGCCGCATCGTCAGCTTGGTGATGCATCGCTCCGCGGAAAGGGAGGCATCGCAGGTCACCGGATGCCGAATCATAAAATCTTCCACCCGAATGAACTTCGGCGACCCCCAGATTCGGTTCGCGCCCACGAAGTTCGCCACAAAATCATTCGCCGGACGTCGCAGAATTTCTTCCGGCGTATCGTACTGCAGAATGCGGCCGTCCTTCATGATGCAGATTCGATCTGCAATCTTTATCGCCTCGTCCATATCGTGGGTGACGAAAATCATGGTCTTTCCCATCTTTCGATGGAGGTCGGACAGCTCATCCTGCAAGGAACTTCTGGTCAGCGGATCCAGAGCGGAAAAAGGCTCATCCAGAAGCACGTAATCCGGGTCGTTGGCCAGGGCACGGATGACGCCGATTCGCTGCTGCTGCCCGCCGGACAGCTCGCTGGGATATCGGTCCAGGAATTTTCCCGCATCCATATCCACCATCTCCATCAGCCGCTCCGTGTTCTTCAGAATCTGATACTCATCCTTCCCTTCCAGCTTCTCGATGATTTCGATATTCTGCCGTATGGTCATATGGGGAAACAGTCCGCCCTGCTGGATTACGTATCCCATATTTCGGCGCAACTTCACCTTGTCGATGGATTCGATATCCTCTCCATCGATGAGAATCCGGCCGCCGGTGGCGGGAATCAGCCGGTTAATCATTTTCAGCGTGGTCGTCTTTCCGCATCCGCTGGGACCGATCAGCACCGTCAGCTCCCCGTCCCGAAAATCCATGGAAATTCCGTCCAGAACCACGTTGTTCTTAAACGCTTTCGTTACATCTATCAGTTGAATCATAATCTCATCTCCTTGTCGGGTGCATCGCACCGGCAAAAGTAATGACGTAATTGGATCCCCAAACTTATATAGCAATGCAACTATATACATTTATTTGTAAATTTTATCATTCCCTTTTGTGCGTTGAGTGAACGTATGTCGGTTCTCTGTGTAGGGTTATGCAAAGAATCCATCACGTAAACGGCACGTAATAAGAAAAAAGGCACCTCCGAAGAGATGCCTTTCCTGCTCAATGAATCTCAGAACTTACACTTTATTCCAGTTTGATAAGCGCGTCAACAATGCGATTCTCCAGTTTTTTCTGATCCGAAGCCGAAAGCGCATCGGATGTTCTAATCACAAGTGTTCCTACCACTCTGTGGGAACCCGGCGAAAGCATGCCCGCTCCATCAAATCCGGAAAGATACGCATCCCTTGCTTCTGCATCCTTAACAGTATGGAAGGCCTCGATTACCGCGCCGCCTTCCGTGCCGGCTTCTACCGGAGACTCTCCCTCATCATAGCTGTCGTCAATCAGTGATGATTTCATCGCCACATATGCGTAATATCCGCCTTTCTTATTCATGAGTGTATTCGCATCTGTTTTTTCCGTGGCCGCTTCCACCGCTGTAATACTTTTGACGGTCTTCGCTCTCTCCACCAGGAATTTTTCTTTCGGTTCGGTTACCTGCTTTTGCTGCTTCACGCTGTCTTGATAGGCTTTGATTGCGTTATCGATATCCTTCTTTACTTTCTTATACGCATCGTCATCCTCTGCCTCTTCGCTGGTTTTCACCGCCTTTTCAAGCGCTGTTTCCGTTTCCGCATCAAATGGTTCTGCATCTTTCTCCAGCAATTCGTTTGCCGTATCCACACTCTCATCCATCGCCTTTTTGGCCTCAGAGGCGCATCCCGTAAAGGATATCACCATCATCAAACACAGCAGTAAAACCAAGTTTCTCAATGCAAACTTTTTCATCTTCTATCACCCCTTCGTTCATCAAATCGATCCAGAATCCCGAGCATATCTTTCGGCAACCGTTTCCGGCACTCACCTCTCATATTATCCGGGAGGCCGTAGAATGCTTCCGCAATGCTCGCGGCAATACAGGTTAAGGTATCGCAGTCACCACCCAGAGACACCGCCGTCCGGACTACATCCTCAAAATCCGTCCCTTCCATGAAAGCCGTCAATGCTTCCGGCACCGTTTCCTGACATGATTCGATGTGATGATATCCCGGTCTGATTTCGTCGCAGGTTCTGGAAAGATCATAATCAAATTCCTGAATGATATATTTCTTTATCTCCTCCTTGGAAGCTCCGTTTCGCGCCATAAAAATAGCCGACGCCACCGCTTCCGCACCCTTTATGCCTTCCGGATGATTATGAGTAACTTCTGCGGTCAGCCTTGCATATCTTCGGGTCTCTTCCAGACTGTTATACAACCAGCCCACCGATGAGACCCGCATTGCCGATCCATTCCCCCAACTGCCGTATGGCTGTGGGTTTTTCTTTGAAGATTCCTGCCAGAATTGCACCACTGTTCCAGTAAACGGGTACCGCAATTCCTGAGATATGGTACCGTTGTTCCTGCAACTGGATACCACATATATAAATCCTTAAAATGAATGTATGCATCTT
>NZ_VUNA01000024.1 GCF_009695905.1 Mogibacterium kristiansenii | reverse complement strand
ACGCACGCTCTATAGCTGCGAGGACAATACCTGCAAAAAAGTCCTCGCAGCGCGGGTCGCTCGGGGCATTCCAATTAAAAATGAGGGATAGTTTCAAATAACTATCCCACAAAAATTCGTGAAGAGCAAAAAAATGAATAAGAAGTATTTAAAAAGTCTGCTGTCGTTCATCCTGACGATTGGATTGACAGTACCGGCCGTTGCATTGGGGAATAGCACGGCCGTCTTTGGTGCGGAAAGCGGATCGGATTCTGAGGAATCGGTGACCATTTCTTTCGAGAATGGGATTCACTCCGTGGCAAATTCGGCAGATGGCAATCGAAAGATGGTGGTATACTGCATGAACAACCAGATGCTCTGGCCGCACGACACTGACAGCCTGGGAGATGTTTCGGTACCGAAATATCTGAATGGTTATTTGAAAGCATCGGATTTCGACAGTGAGGAGAAATACGAGGAGTGTATGGATCGCTTGGAAAGCGTCCTTTACGCCGGATATCCGTATAACGGGGAATCCATGTACGAAATCGTGGCCGATTCTAAGGACTACATTCCGACGGACGCGCAGTTCGATGCGATGCTGGTGCCTTCTGCGGATGTACTAAAGGCATTCCCGGAACTGAAGGGGCACACTTTCACACTGGCCTCGCTGAAAGACAAGAATGGAGCGAATTACAAAGCGCTGGTGAAGTTTAACCAGGAAGTAATCAAAATGGTCATCGGCGGAACTGAGCCGGAAAAGGAAACCGGAAAGGCCATCCAACAGAAGCCATTCTTCAAGGCCGCCAATTCCGTGGTGTCCTGTTCGGATTATGGATTCACGGCGACGGAGTATTATTCCAAAATAATCGGCGGCACGGATTTCGTTACAGAAGAGCAGGCGGTGGAAGGAACGCAGTATGCGGTGTGGCTGACGCTGCACGACTATGGCATTGAAGGCAATGACCTAACGGATTCCACCACAAATGCACTGGGAAATGTGCTGTACGAGCACGCGAAGACCGACAAAGTGCTGAAGGCGGAACCGAAGTCTTCCAACATTTCCTTTGAGGGAGATACGACATTCCGGAAAGACGAAACCTCCGGAAAGTGGGAGACCGGTTGGATAAAGCTTACCGAAGCGGAAGACTATGACGGGGAGTATTCCCTTCAGATTCCAACGGGAATGACACTGGAGAAGAATTACAAAGATACGGAGACGACGATTCGGAACGGCGAGGAATTCCGACTGGTTTCCGATGAGAAGCCTTCCGAAAATGCTTCGATTACCGCATCCGCAAAGGTTCAGTGGCTGCAGGAGATGAAGCAGTATCGTCCGGCGCAGGAAGTGACGGTGAACGGAAAGAAGTTCCAGCGAATGATCGGTGCGATGGTAGAAACCGCATCGCTGCAGGCAACCCTGTCCTATTCGGTAAAAGAAGAGGAAAAGGTGCCTCCAACGGATCCGGCCGGTCCGACCGACCCAGGCGATTCGAGCAATCCGGGCGATTCGAGCGACCCGGGTACTACGGAGAAACCGGGCGATTCCGCGGATCAAAACAATCCGGAAAACCCATCGAATCCGACCGACACCGAAAACAACGGCAGCAAGGAATCGAAGAAAACAACGGCGGCAAAGAAAACCACCATTGCAACCGGAGACGATTTCAATCCGGTGCTGTACGGCGGGGTAGCCCTTCTGGCAATCGCCGGCCTGTTCGGCATCGTTCGGTACAGAAAAAAGAACTAGAACTTAAATGACTGCATTCAAAAAGGCTTGCTCCAAGACGTCGGAGCAAGCCTTTTTTTTACTTAGTCGTTTTCGATAATGAACCGATATCCGTCGGAATTTTTCTTCAACTTGCATTTCACCTCGCCCATATCGTAGGAGGTGCGGCCATCCTCCCGGAAGGAAGAGAACATATCCTTCACCTCTTCGTAGGTGAGCTCCGGATCCATGGCGATAATCAAATCCCGAACCACCACATCCAGGTTTTCATCTTCCAGATCCTTCGCCTGAACCGCCACCTGCAGGTCATCGTCCTTGGTGGTGAAAGTGACGGTGAGATCCGTTACCTTGCAGCTGGCGGAACCGTCCTCCTGCGTCAGGTCGTCGGACTGAATCGGGTTCTCCGCATCCATATTGTACTGGTTCAGATAGGACTCCAGCATATCGTTATCCAAATCGGTCACCGCTTGCTTCTGGGCACCGGGATCCTCTTCTTCTTTGGAGCTTCCGCAGGCGGTCGCAGACAGGGTCAGTGCTGCCAGGAGCAGCATGATCAATAATTTCTTTTTCATCTTCAGGGTTCCTTTCTTTTCTAGAATTCAATATCCAATTCCACCGGGCAGTGATCGCTGCCGGTGATATCCGTCAAAATCTTCGAGTCCCGAATCCGGTCCTGCAGGGAATTGGAAACGATAAAATAATCAATCCGCCATCCGGCGTTGTTCTTCCGGGCGTTGAACCGGTAGGACCACCAGGAGTAAATTCCGGTACGGTCGGGATAGAAATACCGGAAGGTGTCGGTGAACCCGGCATTCAGAAGCTCCGTCATTTTACCCCGTTCCTGATCCGAGAAGCCCGCGTTGCCCCGGTTGGATTTCGGATTCTTCAGGTCAATCTCCTCGTGAGCCACGTTCAGATCCCCGCAGTAGATGACCGGGTGCGTCCGATTCAGTTCCAAAAGGTAATTTCGAAGGTCGTCTTCGAACTCCATGCGGTAGTCGATGCGCTTCAGCTCACTCTGAGCGTTGGGCACGTAGCAGCACACCAGGTAGAAGTCCGGGTATTCCAGGGTGATGAGGCGCCCTTCGTCGTCGTGCTTGCCTTTCATGCCGTAGTGCACGGAGAGGGGTTCCCCCAGGGCCTTACGGGCAAAAATAGCGGTGCCGGAGTAGCCCTTCTTTTCCGCGCTGTTGTAATATTCGTAATAATCTTCCGGGTGGAAGTCCGCCTGTCCCGGCTGCATTTTGGTTTCCTGCAGGCAGACGAAATCCCCGTCCGCCTCCCGGAAAAACTCCGAGAAGCCCTTGCTCAGGCAAGCCCGAAAGCCGTTCACATTCCAAGAAATCAGTTTCATTCATCCTCCTTTCCGTCTTACAGAAGCGTCTTAATTCGGAAACCGGTGGAAATGCGGTCTTTGTATTTGCCGATTCCCGTCACGATGGCATAGCCGGTTCCCGCCGACGCGTTCTTTACGTAACCCACCTGATAATCCGTTCCTTCACGAAGGGGTGTGTTTCCGTCCTTCACAATCAGCTTCGGCTGAATCGGCTTTCCGATGTAATAGAAGCTGTGTTTTTCCAGTTGCACCGTGCAGTCCCGGATGGAGCGCGCGCCGGCCGCTCGTCGACCCCGCGTGGCTTCCCCATTCGGCCCAAAATACCAGAAGTTCCGGTCCACGGTGCCGGAAATTCCGTGCACCTTCTCCTCAAAGGACGCCTGCCAGAATGTATAATTGTGGGGATAATCCGTGGAGGAATTGTAGTGAGCCAGCCATACCCGGGCGAAGCCGGCGACTTTCTTCGGGTTCACCTTGTGCATCAGCAGGTTGTAGTTGGAGTATACGGAAGGCTCGTATCCGGCCTCTCGAACGACCTCGCAGAAAGCTTCCGCAATCTCGGTTCCCTTTGCCGCCTTATATTTCTTGCCGTTCATAAATTTCTCCAGCCGCCCCTTCGGGTACAGCTCGTAGTCCATCACCAGAGGCAAATCGATCTGATACCCGTCCGCCGCGTTCACCAGTTTCCGGGCCTCCTCCCGGGCTTCTTTCTTCGTGGTAGCTTGCGAGTAAAAATAAATGCCCACCATGAGTCCGGCTTTCCGGGCGCCCTGAATGTTTTCTTTGAATTCCGAATCGGCATGGAGCTTTCCTTTGGAGGAATCCCGGTAGCCTGCACGGATAAATACGAAATCCACGCCGCTTCTTTTTACTTGATTCCAATTATGGGATGCGCCGTCGCCCTGAGCGTAGGACACGTCGATGCCGTCGATAACCAGAGCGTTGTCGAATTTTGCCGCGTGGGTGTATTTCCCCGAACCGATTTGGGTCGGGTGAGAGTAGAGGTGCAGCCCGGTCACCCCGGCAATCAGAAGAACCCCGATGGCGATGAGGGCGAGCTGCCACTTTTGAAATTTCCGGTTATTTTTGCGGGAAGTTCGGCGGCGGGTTTTCTTCCGAGGGGACTTCCGCTTCATGTGTTTTTGTGTATTTTTTTTCTTTGCTGTCATAGATAGATATCCTTTCACTCTGCAAGAAAACAGAGCATTTATATTATAACACACTGAAGTTTTTTGAATGTGAAACATTTGTTAATAGTGAAACTATATGTTATAATCGGGTTACAACATGGGACTAAGTTTTTTCTTGTTGAAAGGAGAAGATCAAAATGGTTAATCAAAAGTATTATGGACTGGGAACAGCACCTTCCGGAATCAGAGCGCTCTTCGCTTATGGTCTGGAGCAGGCAAAGATCGTAGGACCGGAGAATGTATTCGACTACTCCCTGGGCAACCCGAGCATTCCTGCTCCGGCAAAGGTTAACGAGGCCATCGCTGACCTGGCACAGAACTATGACTCCATCAAGCTGCACGGATACTCCGTTGCTGCAGGTCACGAAGATGTAAGACAGGCTATCGCAGACAACCTGAACGAGAGATTCGATGTAAATGCAAAGGCTTCCGAGCTGTTCATGACTTGTGGATGCGCTCCGGCACTGGTTTCCGTAGCAAAGGCTCTGACCACTTCCACAGACGATGAGTTCATCGCAATTGCTCCGTTCTTCCCGGAATATCACGTATTCTTCACTTGCGACGGCGCACAGCTGAAGGTTGTTCCGGCAGACACCGAGCATTTCCAGATTAACTTTGCAGAGCTGGAGAAGATAATCACAAAGAACACCAAGGCGGTTATCGTGAACTCCCCGAATAACCCATCCGGCGTTGTATATACTGAAGAGACCCTGACAAAGATGGCAGCTCTGCTGACCGAGAAGGGTAAGGAATTCGGACACCCGATTTACATCATCGCAGATGAACCGTACCGTGAACTGGTATACGGAGATGTAAAGGTTCCGTTCATCCCAACAATCTATGACAACACCATCGTATGCTACTCTTGGTCCAAGTCTCTGTCCCTGCCGGGCGAGCGTATCGGATACGTTTTCGTTGGCGAGAAGTGTGAGATGTGGGACGAGGTATTCAACTCCATCGTTGGTGCCGCTCGTGAGATCGGTTCCGTTTGCCCTCCAACCCTGATTCAGAAGGTTATCGGACGCTGCGTTGGCGAGATGCCGAACCTGGAAGCATATGACGAGAACAGACAGCTGCTGTTCAACTCCCTCTCCGAGATGGGATATGAAATGGCAAAACCGGACGGCGCATTCTACATGTTCGTAAAAGCACCGAACGGCGATGCAGTTGCATTCTCCGAGAAGGCAAAGCTGGAGCACAACCTGCTGGTTGTTCCTGGAGACGGATTCGAGTGCCCGGGATACTTCAGACTGTCCTACTGCGTATCCAACGACATGATCAAGAGATCCCTGCCGGCATTCAAGGCAATGATCGAATCTTACAAATAAGATTACATCATCAAATTAGATGCAAAAACTCCTGCAGATTTCTGCAGGAGTTTTTTATGGAGTGCGGCGTCCGGCGCCGGGCACCGGGTTTGCGCATCAAAACGGAGAACAAAGGGTTTGCGGGGAGCCGAGCGCAAACTGCGCCGGCGCTGCAGCGAGGGAAAAGAAAAATTTCGGCTTCGGGTTTGCGCATCAAAACGGAGAACAAAGGGTTTGCGGGGAGCCAAGCGCAAACCGCGACGGCGCTGCAGCGGGAAAAAAGGAAAATCCCGGCTTCGGGTTTGCGCATCAAAACGAAGAATAAAGGGATTGCGGGAAACCGAGCGCAAACCGCGCCGGCGAGAAAAAAGCCGCCGCCTTCTGTTAGTGAGTGGGGGAAGCGGCGACGGCTTATGCGCAACATTCAATTTTGGGTGCCCCGGAAAACTGTGGCCGGGGCGAATGTTTTTTTTATGGGGTATTAAGCGATGACCTTTTTGAGGCGGCCGGCTACCAGATATGCCAGGACCATTTTCATCGCATCGCCCGGAAGGAACGGAACAACGCATGCCATCAGCGCGGTCTGGATGTTGCTTCCGGCCTGGAAAATAAACCATGCACTTCCCAGGGCGTAAAGAACGACTTCGCCGATTACGGTGAACAGGATGTAGTTCCGAACCGGATGTTCCGATTCTTTTGTGGCGAGTCCGGCGAAGAAGGCCAGAGCGATGTAGCCGATCAGGAAGCCGCCGGTCGGGCCGAAAACGATTCCCATACCGCCGGTGAAGCTGTGGAATACAGGAACGCCGATGGCGCCCAGTGATAGGAATACCAGCATGGCGATGGCGCCGTCCCGGGAACCCAGCATGAGGCCGGCCAGAATTACGGCGAAGGTGGCCAGGTTAATCGGAACGGATGTGCCCGGAATCGGAATGGAAATCCAGGAACATACGGCAGTGACGGCGATGAACAGTGCGGACCGGGTCAGCACCTGTGTGCGGGTAATGGTGTTATACATAATAATCTCCTTTTTTCATTGTATCCCATGTAAATTGTGTCAACTTGTTTCGAGTGCTGTCAACCTACTTACTGTAAAAGTTGACAGATGGAATGATACAACATAATTGCGCGCTTGTCAACCTTAGAATTAGAAAAGGTGACGGTGGCCGCGGGCCGAAAATGTCCGGAGGCTTGGTGCAAAGGAGACGGAAGAACAAGGGTTTGCGGGGATTCGTGCACCAAGTCCGCGGCGGCCGCGGACCGAAAATGTCCGGAGACTTGGTGCAAAGGGACGGAAGAATAAGGCTTTGCGGGGATTCGTGCACCAAGTCCGTGGCGGCCGCGGGCCGAAAATGTCCGGAGACTTGGTGCAAAGGGGACGGAAGAACAAGGGCTTGCGGGGATCTGTGCACCAAGTCCGTGGCGGCCGCACGCTGAAAATGTCCGGAAACTTGGTGCAAAGGGGACGGAAGAACAAGGGCTTGCGGGGATTCGTGCACCAAGTCCGCGGCGGGTGCGGGCCGAAAATGTCCGAAGACTTGGTGCAAAGGGGACGGAAGAACAAGGGCTTGCGGGGATCTGTGCACCAAGTCCGCGGCGGGCGCGAGCCGGGCGGCACTCCGCGCGCCCACCACACCGCGGGCCCGCCGCCCGGCCCTGCCAAAAAAAGGCAATAAAAAATGGAACGATGGTGAGACAAGTCCATCGTTCCGGCGCACTTAACTGGTACGCAATGTGGGGACGGGTGAGAATTAGTTCTGTGCTTTCAGAGCGTTCAGTCTTGCAGCCATTCTGCTGACTTTTCTGGAAGCGGTCTTCTTGTGGATTGTGTTCTTGGAAGCAGCCTGCATCAGCTCTTTCTCCAGAACAACAAATGCCTTGGTTGCGTCATCAACGTTACCTGCAGCGAGAGCCTTCAGGTAGTTCTTTTCAGCCTGCTTCATGTGACCCTTGATACGAGCGTTGCGAGCAGTCTTCTTGTCGATAACTCTAATTCTTTTCTTTGCGGATTTAATGTTTGCCATTTTGTTTACCCCACTTTTCTCTAAAATAGTATTAATTCGCAACGCTCATTATATATTAGGAATGGCGAAGTTTCAAGGATTTTTTGCAATCCGGGGAAATATTTTTTTTGTATCATTTTAAGGGCAAATTGCGTATAATATAATATGAATAAATATAGACGTTATCGGAGGAAAAATGGATTATCTGAAGAATATAAGAAATTTCAGTATTATTGCTCATATTGACCACGGCAAGTCCACTTTGGCGGACCGGCTGATTGAGAAGACGGGACTGGTGCAGTCCCGGGATATGAAGGAACAGTATCTGGACAATATGGATATTGAACGGGAGCGGGGAATCACCATCAAACTGCAGACCACCCGCCTCCACTACAAGGCCGGGGATGGAGAAGAGTACATCCTGAACCTGATCGACACACCGGGACACGTGGACTTCAACTACGAGGTGTCCCGCTCTTTGGCTGCCTGCGACGGCGCCGTGCTGGTGGTGGATGCCACCCAGGGCGTGGAAGCGCAGACTTTGGGAAATGTCTACCTGGCCCTGGACGAGGACCTGGAGATTCTGCCGGTGCTGAACAAAATGGATCTGGACAGCGCCCGCCCGGATGAAGCCAAGGAAGAAATCGAAGATATCATCGGAATCGATGCGGAGGATGCGCCGCTGATTTCGGCAAAGACCGGCATGGGAATCGACGACATGCTGGAGAAGCTGGTTCAGGTAATTCCGCCGCCACAGGGAGATCCGAACGGCCGCTTGAAGGGCCTCATCTTCGACTCCTATTACGACAGCTACAAGGGCGTGGTTATCTACACCCGCATTTTCGACGGCTCGGTAAAAAAAGGAGATTTCATTCAGCTCATGAATACCGGCAAGAGCTACGAGGTAACGGAAGTAGGCTATTGCATTCCGGGGATGGTTCCGTCCAAAGAGCTGAAGGCCGGTGAAGTAGGATACGTGTGCGCCAGCATCAAGCGGGTGGCGGACGCCCGGGTGGGCGATACCATCACCCACACCGACAAGCCGACGGACAAGCCGCTGAAGGGATACAAGAAAGCCCAGTCCATGGTGTACTGCGGCGTGTACCCGGCAGAAGGCGAGAAATACGAGAATATCAAAGATGCTCTGGAGAAACTTCAGGTAAACGATGCGGCGTTCCAGTTTGAACCGGAGAACTCCGCCGCCCTGGGCTTCGGCTACCGCTGCGGTTTCCTGGGCCTCCTGCATATGGATGTCATCGTGGAGCGGCTGGAACGGGAATTCGGCCTGGACGTCATCACCACCTTGCCTAGCGTAATCTACAAGGTCATCATGGCCGACGGCACGGAACGGATGATTCAGAATCCGACCAACCTGCCGGATCCGGCGGAGATCAGCCGCATCGAGGAGCCAATCGTAAAAGCAGAAATCATGACGCCGAAGGATTACGTGGGCAGCATCATGACCCTGTGCCAGAGCCGCCGGGGCAACATGACCCACATGGAATACCTGACGGAGACTCGCGTGCTCCTTACCTACGATATTCCGCTGAACGAAGTCATCTACGATTTCTTTGACGCACTGAAATCCCGTACCCGGGGCTACGCCTCCTTGGATTACGAATTCCAGGAATACCGCCCGGCGAAGCTGGTGAAGCTGGACATCCTTCTGAACAAGGAAGTCATCGATGCCTTCAGCTCCATCGTGCCGGAAGAGGAAGCTTACGCTAAAGGCCGGAACATCTGCGCAAAACTGAAGAAAATCATTCCGATGCACCAGTTCGAGGTGCCGATTCAGGCTGCCGTGGGCCGCAAAATCATCGCCCGAGAGACGGTACGCGCCTACCGGAAGGACGTTATCGCCAAGTGCTACGGCGGCGATATCTCCCGGAAGAAGAAGCTGCTGGAGAAGCAGAAAGAAGGAAAGAAGCGGATGCGCCAGTTCGGTACCGTGGAAGTGCCGCAGGAAGCGTTTACGGAGGTGCTCAAGTTTGACGACACCGAATAAGGCGGGAATTTACATCCACATTCCCTTCTGCGTAAAAAAATGCAACTACTGTGCATTCCTGTCCGGCCCGGCAGGGCCTGAGGTTCGGCAGGAGTATGTGAATCATCTGATAGAAGAAATCCGTCTTCGGAGCCGAGAGGTTCCGGAGGCGGATACCATCTATTTTGGCGGAGGGACGCCGTCCCTCCTGACGCCGGAACAGATCGGACATATTCTGGAAGAAGTTCGAAAAGCCTTTCGGATTACGGAAGGTGCGGAAGTGACCCTGGAAGCCAACCCGGGAACCTTAACGGAAGAAAGTCTGGCAGGATATGGGAACGTCGGCATCAATCGGCTGTCCATGGGCGTTCAGAGCATGGATGACCGGCGGCTCCGGTATTTGGGGCGGATTCATACGGCGGAAGAGGTTCGCCGGGATGTGAAAATGGCCCGGGAAGCCGGATTTCATAACATCAACTTGGATCTTATTTTTGCCATACCGGGAACCGATGTCTCCGATGCCATGGAGGATCTGGAAGCCATCGCCGCTCTGGAACCGGAACACATTTCCTTCTACAGCCTGCAGTTGGAGGAGGGAACATCCTTTTTCCGAGATTTCGAAGCGGGAAAACTTCGGGAAGTGCCGGACGAAACGGATCGGAAGATGTATCACCGGGGGATTCAGGTTCTTCGGGAGAAGGGTTACAGACATTACGAGATTTCCAATTTCGCTCGGCCGGGCTATGAGTCTCGGCACAACTCCAAGTACTGGAACATGGCGGAGTACGTGGGTCTGGGACTGGGGGCTTCTTCTTATACGGGACACCGGCGGATGGTGAACGAGACGGATTTGAAGGCCTACTCGGAAATGCTGGACCGGGGCGAACTTGCTTTTATGGAAGTGCACGAAAACTCGGAAGGGGACGATATGTCGGAGGCTGTTTTTACCGGATTGCGGCGAGAAGAGGGCGTTCGATACCGGGACATTCTGGGAAGCGAGGAGGCTTTCTGGGAATATTTTCGAGAGGCGCTGCCGGAAGCGAGGGAGTACGAGGCCGGCGGGTTTCTGGAGATGACCGACGAGGGATTGAGACTGACGGAGCGGGGAATCGATATCAGCAACGGAATCATGGCGCTGTTCGTGTGACGTCGGGTTCCGGGAAAGTGTGAGGTGAAAGATGAAGAAATACATCATGGCGATGGACGAGGGGACGACCAGTGCCCGTTGCGTGATTTACGATAAGCAGGGCAACACCATCAGTTCGGCGCAGCGGGAGTTTCCCCAGTATTTTCCGAAAGAGGGCTGGGTGGAGCACGATGCCACGGAGATCTGGGCAACGCAGATTTCGGTAGCCCAGGAGGCGATGCTGAAACACAATCTGAATTATCGGGATATTGTGGCTTTGGGAATTACCAACCAGCGGGAGACCACGGTGGTGTGGGACAAGGTCACCGGGAAGCCGATTTACAACGCCATCGTGTGGCAGTGCCGGCGAACCTCGGATTATGCGGAGGCGCTGAAGAAAGAGGGATACGAGGAGATGATTCGCCGCAAAACCGGCCTGATCATTGATGCCTATTTCAGCGGGACGAAGATTAAGTGGATTCTGGACCACGTGGATGGCGCTCGGGAGCGGGCGGAGCGGGGAGAACTGCTCTTCGGAACCATCGAGAGTTGGCTGATCTGGAAAATGACCGGCGGCGAGGTGCATGTGACGGACTATTCCAACGCGGCCCGCACCATGCTGTTCAATATTCATACGCTGGATTGGGACGATGAAATCCTGGCGCTGCTGGACATTCCGAAGTGTATGCTGCCGAAACCGGTGGAATGCTCCGGCCATTACGGGGAGACCATTTCGGAACTTTTCGGCGGTCCGATTCCCATCACCGGTTCTGCGGGAGACCAGCAGGCGGCCCTGTTCGGGGAGACCTGTTTTGAAGTGGGCGAGGCGAAGTGCACCTACGGTACCGGCAGCTTCCTTCTTCTAAATACCGGCGACCGTCCGGTGTTCAGCGATTCCGGACTGCTTACCACCATCGCTTGGGGGCTGGACGGCAAAGTAAGCTACGCTTTGGAAGGTTCCGCTTTCGTGTGCGGCGCCGCCATTCAGTGGCTGCGGGATGAGATGAAGTTCATGTCGGAATCGCCGGAGTCGGAGCGAATGGCTTTGAAAGCCGGCACCGGCGAAGGCGTGTACATGGTGCCGGCCTTTACGGGAATCGGTGCTCCGTACTGGGAGCCGGATGCTCGGGGGGCGATTTTCGGGATCACCCGGGGCACGGATCGGAACCAGATTGTCCGCGCGACGCTGGAATCCCTGGCATATCAGAACGAGGATTTGCTGTCTGCCATGGCAGAGGATCTGGGGCAGCGCATCGTGGTCCTTAAAGTCGACGGCGGTGCCTGTCGGAACAATTTCCTGATGCAGTTCCAGGCGGACGTATCGGACACGGAAATCGTTCGGTGCAAATCCATCGAGTCCACGTCCCTGGGTGCGGCGTACCTGGCGGGACTGGCGGTGGGTTACTACGATTCCACCGACGACATCATCGAGAACAAGGAGGTGGAACGCGTATTCCGCCCGGAGATGGACGAGGCGAAGCGGGCGGCTCTCCTAAAGGGTTGGCACAAAGCGGTAAAAGCCGCCATCTGGCTGGCAGAGGAATAGGATGTAAAGTGAAGCAGCGTATGCTTGATTTTACTCACAATCTCAAATATCTTTACAAACGAAAAATCCTGCCGCTTCATCCGAAGTGGCAGGATTTTCACTATCTAGCTTAACCATCCCGGAAACCCGGGCGGTTCTTAATGGAAGCCGATTCCGTATGCCAGCGTTCCCAGACGCAGTGCAAACAGGAAGAATGCAACCCACATAACCGGAGCAATGTCCTTTGCCTTCTTGGTGATGACCTTGAGGAGAACCCAAGTGATCATTCCGAACATGATTCCGTTTGCGATGGAATAAGTGAACGGCATCATGATGATGGCCATGAAACCGCCGGCCGTGTCGGCAATGTCGGAGTCGAAGTCCATGTTTTTAACCGAAGTCAGCATCAGAAGACCAACGTATACCAGCGCCGGAGTGGTAGCGAATCCCGGAATCGCCAGGAAGATTGGCGAGAAGAACAGGGAAATCAGGAACAGCACGCCGGTAACCACTGCGGTGAGACCGGTTCTTCCGCCGGCAGCAACACCTGCGGTGGACTCTACGTAACTGGTTACGGTAGAAGTTCCGAAGCAAGCACCCAGGATGGTACCGAATGCATCGGAGAGCAGAGCACCTTTCGCGCGAGGCAGGTTTCCGTTCTCGTCCAGCAGGCCGCCCTTGGAAGCTACGCCGATCAGGGTTCCAACGGTATCGAACAGGTCAACGAATAGGAAGGAGAAGACGATTACCGCGAACTCCACGATGTTCTTGCCCACCCATGCGAAATCAAAGGCGAACATGGTCGGTGCCTTCGGGATGAAGGATGCGCCGGAGAGGCTCGGAATCAGAGAGTATACCTCTTTCGCCGGGTCAACGTGATACCAGCCGGTGAGCTGAGCGATGATGCCCATAATCCAAGTGAGAAGGATGCCCCAGAGCACGGCACCCGGAACGTTGTAGTGAACCAGTACGCAGATGATGACGAAGCCAATCATTGCCAGAACGAACTGCGGGGTGGATACGGAACCCAGATCTACCAGGGTGGATTCGCTTCCGATTACGACGCCGGCACCCTTGAGACCTACGATGGTAATGAAGAGACCGATTCCGGCGGTGATACCGTACTTCAGGTTGGACGGTACATCGTTAACCAGCTTTTCCCGGAAATTGGTGAGGGACAGCAGGACGAAGATGATACCTTCTACCAGTACTGCGGTAAGTGCGATTTTCCATGGGTCGTTGATTCCCGCCTTTGCCATCGGGATGCACACGGAGAATGCAAAGTATGCGTTCAGACCCATTCCGGAAGCCAGAGCAACCGGGTAGTTGGCAAAGAATGCCATGAACAGTGTGCCGAAGAACGCGGAAACAGCGGTAGCGGTGAATACAGCCGCGGAATCCATTCCGGCTGCGGACAGGATGTTCGGGTTAACCGCCAGGATGTACACCATCGACAGGAAGGTGGTAACGCCGGCGATGACCTCGGTGCGGACATCCGTGCCGTTTTCCTTAAGTTTGAAATACTTTTCCATTAAAACAGCTCCTTAAATTAAATATAAAAAACGTAGTGATTGAGGGAGGTTCCCTCAAAAAAAGACATGACTATTATAATTGAAAAAAAACTTGCAATCAAGAACTCTTTACAATATAATATATGAGCGTGTTTCCACACGCAGGCTTTATGCCGCAATATTTTATATTTTGCACATCGTGAGGATGCCGCGGTGCCTTCTTTTATAAAAGAAGGAAGGTTGAAGGCAAAGGCGCACGATGGAAGAAACGAAACCGGAGGTATTATAATGTCAGTAGTTTCTATGAAACAGTTACTTGAAGCCGGTGTTCATTTCGGACACCAGACCAGAAGATGGAACCCTAAGATGGCTCCGTACATCTTCACAGAGAGAAATGGAATTTACATCATCGACCTGCAGAAGACCATCAAGATGATCGACGATGCGTATGATTTCATGAGAGAGGTTGGCGCAACCGGTAAGCCGGTACTGTTCGTCGGCACGAAGAAGCAGGCTCAGGCTGCAATCAAGGACGAAGCAAATCGTTGCGGTATGTACTTCGTTAACGAGAGATGGCTGGGCGGAATGCTGACCAACTACAAGACCATCAGCAAGAGAATCGAACGTCTCAACGAGATCAGAGAGATGGAAGAGGATGGCACTATCAACAAGTATGCGAAGAAGGAAATCCTGAAAATCAGAAACGAAGCTGAGAAGCTGGAGAAGTTCCTGGGCGGAATCAAGGACATGAAGGGAATGCCTGGTGCAATCTTCGTTGTTGACCCGAAGAAGGAAAAGATTGCCGTTAAGGAAGCTCGCATTCTGGGAATTCCGGTTGTTGGTATCGTAGACACCAACTGCGATCCGGACGATGTAGACTACATCATCCCGGCAAACGATGACGCGATCAGAGCGGTTAAGCTGATCACATCGGTAATGGCAGATGCTATCGTAGAAGCTAAGCAGGGCGAGAGCTTTGACGAAGGCGCTGCAGAAGAGACAGCAGATGTAGAAGAAGCTGCTGAGGAAGCTGCAGACGAAGAATAATTAACCGAAAGGTGGCGGCTTCTTCAGATGTTATCCGGGGGAGCCGCATTTTTCAAATTGCATATTGATAACAGGAGGACAAAGACATGGCTGTAACAGCTGCACTCGTAAAAGAACTGCGTGAGCGTACCGGCGCAGGAATGATGGACTGCAAGAAGGCACTGGTTGAAACAGACGGTGATATTGAAAAGGCAATCGATTACCTGAGAGAAAAGGGAATCATGAAGGCTCAGAAGAAGGCCGGCAGAATCGCTGCAGAAGGTCTGGTAAGAGTTGCTTTCGGTGAAGGAAACAAGACTGCTTCCATCGTTGAAGTGAACTCCGAGACCGACTTCGTTGCAAAGAACGAAGAGTTCATCGAGTTCGTTGAGGACCTGGCAAAGGAAGTTCTGGCAAAGGGAAATATGCCGATGGAGCAGTTCATGGCAGAGCCTTTCGGTGAAGGAACCGTACAGGAAACTCTGACTGCAAAGGTTGCTAAGATCGGTGAGAACCTGAGCATCAGAAGATTAGCAAAGGTTGAGGAAGACGGCGTGGTATACGTTGGTTACACCCACGGCGGCGGAAGAATTGGCGTAATCGTTGGTATCAAGACCGATGCTGCTGCAGATGAAATCGCTGCTGTAGGTAAGGACGTTGCAATGCAGGTTGCTTCCATGAATCCGAAGTTCGTCAACGAAGACGGCGTTGATCCGGAATATCTGGAGAACGAGAAGAAAATCCTGACCGAGCAGGTTCTGAACGAAGGAAAGAAGCCAGAAATGGTAGAGAGAATCGTTGCCGGAAAGATCAAGAAGGAACTGAAGGAAGTATGCCTTCTGGACCAGCCGTTCGTAAAGGATGGCGATGTTTCCGTACAGCAGTATGTTGCTAATGCGGCTAAGGAAATCGGCAAGGATATGGAAGTTGTTTCCATGATCCGTTACGAAGTTGGTGAAGGAATCGAGAAGAAAGAAGATGACTTCGCTGCAGAAGTAGCTGCCCAGGTTGCCGGCAACTAATCGGAACAGAAGAGAAAATGAAGGCCGGGTGCAATGCATCCGGCTTTTTGTCCTTTTATATCGTGAGGGACAGCAGAGGAGAAAAAAGATGGATAAAGTACTATTGCTGAACGGAAGCCCGCATCAGTTCGGATGCACTCACACGGCACTGCGGGAAGTGTCCGATGCCATTGAGGATTCGGGACTGCAGACGGAGATTCTTCATGTGGGCGCAGTCAACATCCCGGGCTGCAAAGCGTGCGGATATTGCAGCCGAACCGGCCGCTGCATCATGGACGGAGATCCGGTGAATACGGTAATCGAGAAGCTGCGAGACTGCTCCGGTCTGGTGGTAGGTTCTCCGGTATATTACGGCGGACCTTCCGGCGCGATTGTGTCCCTTCTGGAACGGGTATTTTACGCGTGCGATTCCGCCTACCTAAAAGGAAAACCGGCGGCCGCCATCGCATCCTGTCGGCGTTCCGGCACAACGGCCACCTTCGATCGTTTGAATAAATTTTTTACCATATCTCAAATGCCCGTCGTATCCTCCCAGTATTGGAACGGCGTTCACGGAAACAATCCGGATGAAGTGCTTCACGACCTGGAGGGAATGCAGACCATGCGGACCCTGGGCCGGAACATGGCGTGGATGATTAAGTGTTTTGAAGCGGGAAGAGCCGTCGGCATCGAATTCCCGGAATCGGAAGAACCCATCGCAACTAATTTTATCCGCTAAAAACCAAAGCCGGCGCAAAGTCATTGGCTGCACGGCGGATGCTGCAGTGCGGCGGGAGCCGGTTGAAATGGGCGGTTGAAAATGGTAATATTACAAATACTAAAAGTTGGAAGGAAGTAAAACATGAGATCATTGATGATGCTTGTAAGCCTGCTGGTAGTGGGCGTCGGAACATTCTGCATCGCAAACGCCAGCGTGCCGTTTGTGGGAGTTGCCTTTATCGTTGGCATGGCGATTCTCTTGATGGGCATCTGCGAGCTGGTGGTGAACAGAGTGACCAATATGAGTTCCTATGAATCGAAGAAAGAAGTGAACGTGGAAGGATTTACTTCCGTGATTTTGGGCTGCGTATTTCTGTCCGGACAGGTGACGGAGGATGTGGCAATCACGGCGGTATTCGCCCTGTGGATGACCCTGGAGGGGCTAAAAGCAGTTTCGTCGGTGAACTTCAACTTCCGGACGCAATCGCCGCTGGATCGCTTTACGGAGGCCCTGGGCATCGTGATGACCCTGTTTGGCGTATACATGTTCTACAACATGATGCTCCTGGATTTCAAAATCCTGACTTTGGTGGGCACCGCTCTGTTCCTGCTGGGCATGTGCCGCTTCCGGATTGCCCTTTCCATCGAGTATCGAACGCCGGATATGTTGACGGGAAACAAGGAACGCCTGGCGGATGCAAAGCGCGATGAGAAGCGGGCGATGCAGAAAGCGAAGGAAGGCATTCGAGAGACCAAGGAGGCCAGAGAACGAATCACAAAGGCGAAAAAAGCCATCGAGAAGGAAGAATCCATGATGCGCCTGGCAGAACGCCGTCGCTCCAAAGATCCGGAGAAAAAGTAGCCTGCAAAAACAAATACGAAATGCACAAACGTCCGGCAAGTGCTGGGCGTTTTTGTATGACGAGGTGTATGTAGCGGCGGGTATTCGCCTCCCTAGAAGGAAAATCTCGGAAAGAAAAAACGTATACGTCGCCAAATAGGGGATTATAAACAAAAAATGGAATTTATGTAAAAAAGTTTTAAAAAGTTGTTGACAAGTGCCCGTAACGCGCGTATAATTTTATCCTGTCGTCACCGAAAAGCGAACGCTTCTCGGAGGCGCAGCGTGCAGGCTCCAAGGCTTTTATGGCATTGGACGCGCTCGTGAGTACTGAAAACTTTTTAAAAAAGTTTGAAAAAAGTGCTTGACAAGAGCCAACTGAAGCGCTATAATGAATAAGCTGTTTCGAATGAGACAGCAAGAACCTTGAAAACTTCATAGTGCAGAACCGGTCAA
>NZ_VUNA01000023.1 GCF_009695905.1 Mogibacterium kristiansenii | reverse complement strand
TAGCCTTGCCAGCAGCGATGCTGGCCTGGTTGAAATACAGAAAACAAAGAACGAGGAATTCTCGCAAGAGGTTCCTCGTTTTCTTTTGTTCTTTGTTTGTAAAGGCACGGGTGGTTTACCGATTACGTTCTTTTGTCAATAAAATATAAGTATTTTTATAAATTCATCTCGGCTTTTCTGTTTAAAACAATAAAAAAACGTCCTTAGATAACCTGCAGTCCATCAAGAGGTGGATCTGCGGCACACGGACGGAACCGCTTATTGCTGCTCCCTCTCGGTCCTGACAAGGTTCACGGGCATCCATTGCGCAGGACCCCTTGAAACCGCAGGTTATCTAAAGACGTTTCATCTTACTTATTCAAGTATACGCAGCGGAAGCGGGCTCAGCCCGCTCCGCCTGTTAAATCATATCTTATACCAGTTCCAGATATACGACTTCTGCGTTGTCTCCCTGTCTCGGTCCGAGCTTGAGGATTCTGGTGTAACCACCATTTCTATCTTCATATCCCGGAGCGATTTCTTCAAACAGCTTTGTTACAACGTCCTCGTCAAAGATATATTCGAGTACCTGTCTCCGTGCGTGAAGATCACCCTTCTTAGCCTTTGTGATCATCTTTTCAGCGATACGGCCGGCTTCTTTCGCTCTCATCTCAGTGGTAGTGATTCTACCCTCTCTGAAGAGATCGGTTACCAGGTTTCTCAGCATGGATTTTCTGTGTGCAGAATTTCTGCCCAGCTTTCTGTAACCCTTCATCAGTATGCTCCTTTCGCTTAGTTATCGTCGTTTGGCTTGAGGCTCAATCCGAGCTCAGCCAGCTTGTTCTTCACTTCTACAAGTGACTTCATTCCGAGGTTTCTGACCTTCATCATGTCTTCCTCGGACCGCTGGGTCAATTCCTCAACGGTGTTGATGGATGCTCTCTTGAGGCAGTTGAATGAACGAACCGACAATTCAAGGTCCTCAATTGTCATTTCAAGTGCTTTAACCTTGCGGTCTTCGTCTTTTTCGATCATGAATTCCATCTCATCCACATCGGAACCCAGTCCGATGAACAAGTTGAGATGCTCCTGCATGATTTTCGCACCAATTGAAACGCCTTCTTCCGGTGTAATCGATCCATCTGTCCAGAGTTCCAGGGTCAGCTTGTCAAAGTCTGTAACCTGGCCGACTCTCGTATTGTCTACCGTGAAGTTTACTTTCTTCACAGGAGTAAAAATAGAATCCACTGGAATTTCTGCGATCGGAGTATTTTCCTTTTTGTTCTGTTCCGCCGGAACATAACCTCTTCCCGAAGTCAGATTCATCTCCATTACAAGTGTCGCATTATCTGCAAGCGTTGCAATGTGCAGATCCGGGTTGAAAATTTCCGTATCCGCATCCACAATGATGTCGGCAGCTGTTACTTCTTTCGGACCCACTGCGTTAATGATGGCTCTCTTGTTCTCATCTCCGTTGATGCGAACTGCCAGTCTTTTCAGATTGAGGATAATTTCCGTCACATCTTCCTTAACGCCAGGAATCGTCGAGAACTCGTGAAGAATTCCATCGATCTTTACCGAAGTGATAGCAGCGCCTGGCAGGGAACTCAGGAGAATTCTTCTCATACAGTTACCTAATGTTGTGCCGTATCCTCTTTCCAGAGGTTCTACGACAAACTTACCATAGTGGCCATTCTCATCGATTTCTTTAGTGATTGTTGGCTTTACTATCTCGATCATTCTCTTCCTCCCATTAATTTACCAGCAAAATGTAAAAACATTAAACGCATTATCTAGAGTAGAACTCTACGATGTAACGCTCTTCGATTGGTAAATCGATGTCAGCACGAGTTGGAGCAGTCAGGATCTTGCCTTCCAGCTTGTCCAGGTCAATATCCAGCCACTGTGGAGTGGTGATAACCATGTCTCTCAGCTCCTTGAACTTCGGAGAGGACTTGGACTTTTCCTTTACGGAGATAACGTCTCCAGCCTTCAGTTCCATAGAAGGAATGTTTGCTTTCTTTCCGTTTACCAGGAAGTGTCCGTGGGAAACCAGCTGTCTGGCTTCTCTTCTTGTTGCAGCAAATCCCATTCTGAATACTACATTGTCGAATCTGCTCTCCAGCATAATCAGAAGGTTTTCACCTGCACCGCCGGCTCTCTTGGTAGCCTTCTCGTAGGTGTTTCTGAACTGAGTTTCCTGAAGTCCGTAGTAGAACTTAACCTTCTGTTTCTCAGTCAGCTGAATACCGTACTCGCTCTTCTTTCTTCTGCTCTGCTGAACCTGTCTCTTCGATTTCTTATTAATTCCCAGGTACTGAGGCTCAATGCCAAGTGCCTTTGCTCTCTTCAGTACCGGTTCTCTATTTCTAGCCATGTATTACTCCTCCTTCCGATTAGACTCTTCTCTTCTTAGGCGGTCTGCATCCGTTGTGCGGAATCGGTGTAATATCCTTGATGGATACAACCTTCAGGCCTGCGGTTTCCAGTGCTCTGATAGCAGCTTCTCTACCGGAACCCGGTCCCTTTACAAATACTTCTACGGATTTCAGACCGTGCTCCATAGCAGCCTTCGCAGCTACTTCTGCAGCACTCTGTGCAGCGAATGGTGTGGACTTTCTGGAGCCCTTGAACCCATTGGAGCCTGCACTGGACCAAGAAAGAGCGTTACCGTCCATATCAGTCAGAGTAATCAGTGTGTTGTTAAAGGTGGACTGGATATGAGCTTGGCCTCTTTCAACGTGTTTACGTTCTCTTTTTTTCTTTCTAACTTGCTTTTTAGCAGCCATATTTCTCTACCTCCTCACCTTATTTCTTCTTACCAGCCAGACGCTTAGGTCCTTTACGAGTTCTAGCGTTCGTCTTGGTTTTCTGTCCTCTTACTGGAAGACCTCTTCTGTGTCTGATGCCTCTGTAGCTTCCGATCTCCATCAGTCTCTTGATGTTGAGGGAAGTCTCTCTTCTCAGGTCACCTTCTACGATGTAATCGCTTTCGATTACCTTTCTGATCTTTCCGGCATCTTCCTCGGACAGATCCTTAACTCTGATGTCTGGATTTACGTTCGCTTTAGCGAGGATATCCTTAGACGTCTTCAGACCAATACCATAAATATAAGTCAGACCGATTTCGATTCTCTTATCTCTTGGCAGGTCAACTCCGGCAATTCTTGCCATTTCTTCCTCCTTTCCCATCTTCCATCACCACTCCGGGGGCGATATAGACAGGGGTTGCAATTTTGAATAGTCACACCGCTTTCCCGGCAAAGCAGTGCCTTATATTAATATGTTTTTATTAATATCTGATAAAACTAGCCTTGTCTCTGCTTGTGCTTAGGGTTCTCACAAATAACCATGACTCTACCGTGTCTTTTGATTACTTTGCACTTCTCACACATAGGCTTAACTGAAGCTCTTACCTTCATGTTAGTTCCTCCTTATACTTAGTTGTTATTGTTCTTATCACGCCAGGTAATGCGTCCACGAGTCAAGTCATACGGAGAAAGCTCTACTCTAACGCGGTCGCCCGGGAGAATTCGAATGTAATTCATACGAATCTTTCCGGAAATGTGTGCAAGGACTTCAAAACCGTTTTCCAGCTTTACCTTGAACATTGCGTTAGGCTGAGCATCCACGACTGTGCCCATAACCTCGATGGCATTCTTTTTCGCCATAATATCAGTCTCCTTTAATTATAACGTCAGGAATTATTCCTGCTCACCGATTGCCTGAACGATTGCATCGAAAACTTCGTCCAGAGAAGCTTCTCCGTCAAAGTCAACCAGCGAACCTGCTTCCTTATAATATCCAATGAGCGGAGCGGTCTGCTCTTCATAGACGTTGATTCTGTTCTCCACAGTCTCAATGTTGTCGTCTTTTCTCTGAATCAGCTCACCGCCACAGATATCGCAGACACCTTCCTTCTTCGGAGGAATGTTGACGATATGATAGCTTGCACCGCAGTCCTTGCAGACTCTTCTGCCGGTCAGTCGCTTAATCAAAGCTTCCTTTTCAACCTTGAGGTTGATTACGATATCCATTTTCAGATTGGATTCCGAAAGGAATTCATCCAGCTTTTCTGCCTGGAAAATCGTTCTTGGAAATCCATCCAACAGGAATCCGTTCTTACAATCATCCTGCTGCAGTCTGTCCTTTACCAGATCAACAACCAGTTCATCCGGTACAAGCGCACCTGCATTCATGTACTCCTGCGCTTTTTTCCCCAGCTCGGTACCTTCCTTAATATTCTTCCGGAAGATATCGCCGGTAGAAATGTGCGGAATCTCATACTTTTCTACCAGTCTTACGGCCTGGGTTCCCTTTCCGGCTCCCGGAGGTCCCAGCAAAACAGCTCTAAGCATTTCATCTCTCCTCTGTGTTCCACGAAGCAATATTTATTTCAGGAATCCCTGATAGTTTCTCATCAGCATTTGATTCTGAATCTGTTTCACCGTGTCGATTGCAACACCTACGGCAATCAGGAGGGAAGTACCTCCGAATGTCATTTCAAACGGTGTAAAATTGCTGACGATAGTTGGAATCACCGATACCGCTGCCAGGAACAGGCCTCCGCTGAAGCACAGTCTTGACATTACACGGGAAAGGTATTCCACTGTTGCCGTTCCCGGACGAATACCGGGGACAAAGCCGCCACTCTGACGCATATTCTCTGCCACTTCTGTCGGATTAAATGTAATCGCGGTGTAGAAGTAAGTGAAGAACATTGTGAGAACAACGTTTAATACTACATAAATCCAGAGACCCGGGTCTCCGGACGGTGATATGTACTTGTTGACAAAGTCCGCATATGCTGATTTCGGAGCGAAGTATGTAACAATCAGCGGGAACTGTAACAGCGATAGCGAGAAGATGATCGGAATAACTCCGGCCTGGTTCACCTTCATCGGAATGTGTGTTGACTGTCCCCCATACATTTTACGTCCCACAACTCGCTTTGCATACTGCACCGGAATCTTTCGAACGCCTTGCTCGAACAGTATGATTACCATTACAAGCATAATAGATACAATCAATAATGTTAATACAGCAACTCCGCTAATCGCACCCTCCGATACCTGAGCGTAAGTATTTCTGACGAATGTCGGGAAGCGATCCACGATACCGGCAAAGATAATCAGTGAGATTCCGTTGCCGATACCATACTCGTTAATCTGCTCACCCAGCCACATCAGGAACACTGTACCTGCTGTCAATACCATAATTATCGTAATTGAGGCAAATGCGCTCTTATCAACGACCGCGTTCTTGAAGAGGCCCACCGTCAGTCCGATTGCCTGGATCAGACCCAGGACAACCGTCATGTATCGGGTGATTGTCGCCATCTTCTTGTGGCCTTCGTTTCCTTCTTTCGAAAGTCTTTCAAAGTAAGGAAGTGCAATTGTCAGAAGCTGTACGATAATAGATGCTGTAACATATGGTGTGATACTCAGCGCGAAAATTGTAAAATTACTGAACGATCCACCAGAAAACAGATCGAAAAGATCCAGAAGACCTGTCTCTCCAGAGAACATTTGTGATAAGTATGCTCTGTTAATTCCCGGAACCGGAATATTGGATCCGATTCGATATACAACCAACATCATGAGTGTGAAGAGAATCTTCTTCCGAAGCTCTTCAACTTTCCATGCCTGTGAGAGAGTCTTCAGTAACTCCATTTAGAGCACCTCTACCTTTCCTCCTGCTGCTTCAATCTTTTCTACAGCACTCTTGCTGAACTTTTCAGCTTTTACAGTGATCTTCTTTGTGATTTCGCCGTTGCCCAGGACTTTAACGCCATCCTTTACCTGCTTAACAACTCCTGCTTCAACAAGAGCTGCGCAATCTACAACAGCACCGTCTTCGAAACGATTCAGATCCTGTACGTTTACTTCAGAATACTCCTTTGTGAACGGATTGGTGAATCCTCTCTTCGGAAGTCTTCTGTACAGTGGCATCTGGCCACCCTCGAAGCCGAGTCTTACTCCGCCGCCGCTACGAGATTTCTGACCGTTCATACCTCTACCACCGGTTTTACCCTGGCCGGTAGCGGTACCGCGGCCTCTTCTCTTTGGAGCCTTTGTGGAGCCCTCAGCTGCTTTTAATTCATGAAGTCTCATGGTCACATTCCTCCTTATAGTTCTTCAACGCTCAGAAGATGGGAAACCTTTGCGATTGCACCGCGAACTGCAGCGGAATCTGCCAGTTCTACGGAGTGGTGCAGCTTCTTCAGGCCCAGTGCTTCCACGGTCTTCTTCTGTTTAGGGGATGCGCCGATGGTGCTCTTGACTAAAGTAATCTTTAATGTCTTTGCCATATCTTTGCCTCCTATCCTAAAATTTCTTCCGGTGTCTTACCACGACGCTTTGCAACTTCATCAATGGTGGTGAGGTTTCTCAGACCCTCGATAGTTGCCAGTGCCATGTTTCCAGTATTGCTTGAACCGAGCGATTTCGCTCTAACGTCCTTAATTCCGGCAGCTTCCAGTACGGTACGTACGGAAGAACCAGCGATAACTCCGGTTCCCGGTGCGGAAGGCATAATCAGAACCTTTCCTGCGCCGAAGATTCCCAGTGTTTCGTGAGGAACGGTTGTTCCTACTGTCGGTACATAAATCAGTTTCTTCTTCGCATCCTCAGTAGCTTTTCTTACTGCTTCAGGGATTTCCTGAGCCTTACCGAGTCCGATACCAACGTGACCTTCGCCATCGCCGACAACGATAGTAACACTGAATCTCATGTTTCTACCGCCCTTTACGGTCTTAGCAACACGTCTGATATTTACGATGGTCTCAGTGAGTTCCAGCTTGGATGCATCAATTTTGCTACGCATTCCTTGTCCTCCCTTAGAATTCTAATCCAGCTTCGCGAGCACCGTCAGCGAGTTCCTTAACTCTGCCGTGGTACAGGTATCCGCCTCTATCGAAAGCAACTACCTTGATGCCCTTAGCGACTGCTCTTTCACCAACTGCTTTGCCTACAGCCTTCGCTGCATCCTTGTTTCCACCGTTCTCCAGCTGAGCCTTGAGCTCCTTATCGAGAGAAGATGCGGAAACCAGAGTGTTTCCGTTAACATCATCGATAATCTGAGCCGAAATATTGCAGTTCGATCTATAAACGCAAAGTCTTGGCTTCTCGGGAGTTCCGAAAACGTTTTTTCTGACTCTTTCGTGTCTTTTGAGTCTTCTATCATTTCTGCTAGCTTTTGCCATTTTTCAAATCCTCCCTTCTTATTTAGCTCCGCTCTTTCCTTCCTTCTTCTGAACAACTTCGCCTTCCATGATGATTCCCTTACCCTTGTAAGGTTCAGGCTTTCTCCATGCTCTGATGTTTGCAGCGTAGTTTCCTACCTTTGCCTTATCAGAACCCTTGACGATTACAGTTGTAGCGTCCGGAACTTCTGTTTCAATACCTTCCGGATCAACCATCTCTACCGGATGGGAGAATCCGAGTTTCAGAACCAGAGTGTTGCCCTTCTTGGATGCAGAGTAACCTACACCGTTGATGGTCATCTTCTTCTGGAAGCCATCGGTTACACCGACAACCATGTTGTGAATCAAAGTTCTAGCCAGACCGTGCTGCGCTCTGTGAATTCTGTCATCGGTCGGTCTAGTGACGGTGAGTACGCCGTCTTCAATCTTGATTTCCAGATCCGCGTTTACGCTGTTCTCCATCTCGCCCTTCGGACCTTTTACTTTTACCAGATTATTATCGTCTACCGTTACTTCTACGCCGGCAGGGATAGTAATAGGTTTAACACCAATTCTTGACATTTTCTATACCTCCTACCAAACGTAACAAATAACTTCTCCGCCAACACCCAGCTTGCGAGCCTGCTTATCAGTAATCACACCGTTGGATGTGGAGAGAATTGCGATACCGAGTCCACCCAGAACCTTTGGAACCTGATCTGCTTTCGCATATACTCTCAGTCCTGGCTTGGAAATTTTCTTGATTCCATAAATGGTCTTCTCTCTGTTCGGACCATACTTGAGTTCAACTTTGATAGTGCCCTGTGCACTGTCAGAAACGACCTCGTAGCTGTTGATGAATCCTTCGTTCTTCAGGATTTCAGCAATAGATTTCTTCATCTTGGATGCCGGAATATCTACTGTCTTGTGTCCAGCTGTGTTGGCATTTCTGATTCTTGTCAGCATATCTGCTATTGGGTCTGTCATTGCCATAACAGTAATTCTCCTTTCCTCACGCGGTTCCCGCACTGCAATTCAGTGACGGGCCTTCGCAACTTAAACCTACCAGCTTGCTTTTCTTACGCCCGGAATTTCGCCCTTGTAAGCAAGCTCTCTGAAGCAGATACGGCAGATACCGTATTTCTTCAGAACAGAGTGCGGTCTGCCGCATACTCTGCATCTTGTGTAAGCCCGAGTCTTATACTTAGGCTTTCTCTGCTGTTTAACCTTTAGCGATGTCTTAGCCATTTTCTCCTCCTAAATTACTTTGCGAACGGCATGCCCATCAGCTCAAGAAGTGCCTGAGCTTCTTCGTCGGTCTTAGCCGTTGTCGTGAACACGATGTTCATTCCCTTTACGGTTTCAACATCATCATACACAATTTCAGGGAAGATGAGCTGTTCTTTAACGCCCATGGAATAGTTTCCTCTGCCGTCAAAAGAGTTTCTGTTTACACCCTTGAAGTCTCTTACTCTTGGAAGAGAAATGTTGAACAGCTTGTCTGCGAATGCATACATTCTGTCGCCTCTCAGTGTAACCTTTGCACCAACCGGCATACCCTGTCTAACCTTGAAGTTAGCGATGGACTTTCTAGCCTTTGTAACAACCGGCTTCTGTCCGGCGATCAGAGCGATTTCCTTAACAGCGCTTTCCATGATCTTGGAGTTGTCCTTTGCTTCGCCCAGACCCATGTTAATGGTAATCTTCTCCAGCTTCGGAACTTCCATCGGATTGGAATAATTGAACTTATCCTTCAGTGCTTCAAATACTTCTGTTCTGTATTTTTCTTTCAGTCTGTTTGCCACTGTCTCTCCTCCTTTCACTAGTCTATAACGTTACCGGTCTTCTTGGAGTAACGTACTTTCTTTCCATTCTCTTCCTTGTAGCCAACTCTGGTTCCGGCCTTTGCTTCCTTGTCATAGAACATAACGTTGGATGCATCGATTGGTCCCTCGATGTGCTTAATCTCGGAATTGGATGTTCTGGTTGCTCTTGCGTGCTTGGTCTGAACGTTAACGCCTTCAACAACAACCTTATTCTTCTTCGGCAGTACGCGCAGCACGGTTCCGGTCTTACCCTTATCCTTTCCTGCGATTACTACTACTGTATCATTCTTCTTAATCTGCATTGTTACACCTCCTACAGTACTTCCGGTGCCAATGACACGATCTTCATGAAGCCGTTATCTCTCAGCTCTCTAGCTACAGGTCCGAAGATACGGGTTCCAACCGGATTCTTGTCGGTTCTGTCCTTGATGATAACTGCAGCGTTCTGGTCGAACTTTACGTAGCTGCCGTCATCTCTTCTAGCGCCGGTCTTGCTTCTAACGATAACAGCCTTTACAACGTCGCCCTTCTTGACAACTCCACCAGGAGTTGCATCCTTAACTGCGCAAACGATGACATCACCGATGTTTGCATATTTACGGCCTGTTCCGCCGAGGATGCTGATGCAAAGAAGTTCCTTTGCTCCGGAATTGTCGGCAACTCTCAGTCTAGTTTCTGTCTGAATCATTTGTCGCCTCCTTATTTAGCCTTCTCAACGATTTCGACAACTCTCCATCTCTTATCCTTGGACAGAGGCTTTGTCTCCATAATTTTTACTGTATCGCCGATACCACATGTGTTATTCTCATCGTGTGCCTTGAACTTCTTCGTTCTCTTCACACCCTTACCGTAAAGAGAATGTCTGACGATTTCTTCTGTAGCAACGACAACAGTCTTATCCATCTTGTCGCTGACAACGATGCCAACTCTTGTCTTTCTTCTATTTCTTTCCATTGTCCATCCTCCTTTCCGTTATGCCTGTGGTCCTTCAAGCTCTTTTTCCCGGATAATCGTCTTTACCCGAGCGATATCTCTCTTCACTTCTCTCATACGAACCGGATTCTCAAGCTGGCCGGTAACGTGCTGGAATCTCAGGTTGAACAGCTCCTGCTGCATTTTTTCAAGCTCAGCGGTTCTTTCCTGGTCCGTCATTTTTCTAATTTTATTCAGATCCATTATTCGTCACCACCCTTTTTCTTTACAGCGAATTTGCACTTGATCGGCAACTTATGAGCAGCAAGTCTCATAGCTTCTCTTGCCTGTGCTTCTGTTACGCCTTCAATTTCGAACATTACTCTGCCCGGCTTAACTACTGCAACCCAGTACTCTGGACTACCTTTACCGGAACCCATTCGAACTTCTGCAGGCTTCTTTGTGATTGGCTTATGCGGGAAAATTTTGATGTAAACTTTTCCGCCTCTCTTGATGGATCTGGTCATCGCAATTCTGGCAGCCTCGATCTGTTTGGAATCGATCCATGCACACTCTTCCGCAATCAGACCGTAGCTTCCATATGTAATGGTGTTGCCCTTAGTTGCAACGCCCTTCATTCTGCCTCTGTGGACTCTTCTGCGTTTAACGCGCTTTGGCATTAACATGGCAAGTCTCTCCTTTCTCTAATACTATGCTTCTGTGCTCTCTGTCTGAACCTCTTCAGTTACAGCTTCCGGAGCCGGAGCCTCTACCTTCGGAGCTTTTCTAACTCTTGTTGTAGCTGGCTTTACCTCAGGTCTAGCCTCGCGGCTGTCCCTTCTACGATTTCCGAAGGATTTCTTACGATCTCTCTTCTCGTTTCTTCTGGACTTTCTGTCTCTTCTGTCGTTCGTGGTGGATTCCGGAATTGCATCCTTGAGACCCTTATCAAGAATCTCGCCATGGTTAATCCAAACCTTAACACCAATCTTTCCGTATGTAGTGTCTGCTTCTGCAAAACCATAATCGATATCTGCTCTCAGAGTGTGAAGCGGAACGTTTCCTTCGCTGTACTTCTCACTTCTGGCGATTTCCGCACCACCCAGTCTTCCGGAGCACAGAACCTTGATACCCTTTGCATTGGCTTTCATGGTTCTCTGGATTGCCTGCTTCATGGCTCTTCTGAAGGAAACTCTTCTCTCCAGAGCCTGTGCAATGCTCTCTGCAGTCAGCTGTGCGTCCAGCTCGGATCTGCGAACTTCTTCGATGGAGATTTCTACGGTCTTGCCGGTCATCTTAACGATGGACTTCTTCAGCTCTTCAACGCCATCTCCTGCTCTGCCGATTACCATTCCCGGTCTTGCAGCCAGGATAACAACTCTTACCTTGTCTGCTGCCGGTCTCTCAACAACAACGCTTGCAACGCCTGCTGCATAGAGAGTCTTCTTTACATAATTTCTGATCTGCTGGTCTTCAATCAGGAAGTCTGCGAAATCGTTCTTTCCTGCATACCACTTGGAGTTCCAATCCTTGTTAACTCCGACTCTCAGACCGTGTGGATTAACTTTCTGACCCATCTGGCGAACCTCCTTCTACCTTCTGTTCTGCATCTTCTCTGCTTCTTAAAGTCACAGCAATGTGGCTGGTTCTCTTCAGAATCATAGATGCTCTTCCCTGAGCACCGGCTCTGAACCGCTTCATTGTCGGGCCCTGGTTTGCATAGATTTCTGCAACATACAGTTCATCTGGATTCATATCGTGGTTGTTCTCTGCGTTTGCTGCAGCAGACTGTACAACCTTCTCCACCAGCTCAGCACCCTTACCGGATGTGAACTTCAGGATGGTCAGTGCCTCGTTCAAATCCTTTCCTCTTACCAGGTCGGTAACAGGCTTGAGTTTGCTTGGAGACATTCTTACATATTTCGCAGTTGCTTTTGCTTCCATGTCAATTTCTCCTTTCTACTACTTTGACTTGTCACCGGCATGGCCTTTGTATGTTCTGGTCGGAGCGAACTCTCCCAGTCTGTGTCCAACCATGTCTTCCGTGATGTATACCGGAACATGCTTGCGTCCGTCATGAACAGCAATTGTGTGTCCTACCATCTGCGGAAAAATCGTCGATGGTCTCGACCATGTCTTGATTACTTCTTTTTCATTTGCCTCATTCATCTCAACGATTCTCTTGAGGAGTTTCTTATCAACGAAAGGGCCTTTCTTAAGCGATCTTCCCATTATATGCTCCTTCCCTATTTGGCATTTCTTCTTCTAACGATGTACTTGTTGGAATCCTTATGCTTGTTACGTGTCTTGTAACCCAGCGCAGGCTTACCCCATGGAGTAACCGGACCCTTACGTCCGATTGGAGCTCTGCCTTCACCACCGCCGTGTGGGTGGTCGTTCGGGTTCATTACGGAACCTCTTACGGTCGGTCTCCAACCCATGTGTCTCTTACGTCCAGCCTTACCAATCTGGATGTTAGCATGCTCGATGTTTCCAACTTCGCCGATGGTAGCTCTGCAGTCGATTCTTACCATACGAACTTCGCCGGATGGCAGTCTAACCTGTGCATAGTTGCCTTCCTTCGCCATCAGCTGAGCACCGTTACCGGCAGATCTTACCATCTGAGCACCCTTGCCCGGCTTCAGCTCGATGTTGTGGATAATGGTACCAACCGGAATGTTAGCGATTGGAAGTGCGTTTCCAACCTTGATATCCGAATCCGGACCGGATACGATTACATCGCCGACCTTCAGCTTGTTCGGAGCGATAATGTATCTCTTCTCACCGTCTGCGTAGCATACCAGAGCAATGTTTGCAGATCTGTTCGGATCATACTCGATGCTCTTTACAGTTGCCGGAATGTCATCTTTGTTTCTCTTGAAATCGATGATTCTGTACTTTGCTCTTGTACCGCCGCCTCTGTGTCTAACGGTGATTTTACCTCTTACGTTTCTTCCTGCGTGCTTCTTGAGGGTGACTGTAAGAGCTTTCTCAGGCTTATCAGTGGTGATTTCCTCGAATGTCGAAACCGTCATTCCTCTGAGGCCTGGAGATGTTGGATTGTATTTCTTGATTCCCATTCTTACATACCTCCTATATTACAGTCCCTGGAAGATTTCGATCTCTTTGCTGTCTGCAGTAAGAGTAATAACAGCTTTCTTGTAGTCAGCTGTCTTACCGACATATCTTCCCATTCTCTTTGTTTTACCGTTTACATTCATAATGTTGACTTTCGCAACGTTCACGCCGAAGATCTTCTCAACAGCCTGTCTTACTTCAGTCTTGTTTGCTTCCTTAGCAACCTGGAAAACATATTTCTTGTCGCTTGCCAGATCCATCGTCTCTTCGGTGATGATCGGCTTGATGATTGTCTGATATTCTGTCTTCATTACGCATATACCTCCTCAATTTTCTCAGCGGCTGCCTTTGTGAGAATCAGGCTGTAATGATTAACGATCTCATATACATTCATCGTGCTGACAAGAGCAGTTCTTACGCCCTGCAGGTTGGAAGCGGAACGGATTACGTTCTCATCCTTCTCAGCGAGTACGATCAGTGCCTTCTTCTCAGCCTTGACATTCTCCAGGACCTTAACCATCTCTTTTGTCTTCGGAGCTTCGAACTTCAGCTCGTCCAGAACGATCAGCTCGTTTTCAGCAACCTTTGCGGAAAGCGCAGACTTCAGTGCCAGTCTTTTTACCTTCTTCGGAATTGCATAGCTGTAATCTCTTGGCTTCGGCGCAAATACGATACCACCACCAATCTGGGATGGATCCGTTGTGCTTCCCTGTCTGTGACGACCGGTTCCCTTCTGTCTGAAAGGCTTACGTCCGCCTCCTCTTACTTCGCTTCTTGTCTTGGCAGATTGAGTTCCCTGTCTCTGGTTTGCCAGATAGTTTTTAACGGTAGCGTGTACAGCATACTCGTTAGGCTCGATACCGAAGATCGCATCGTTCAATGTGATTTCGCCAACTTCAGCGCCGGCCATGTTCAGCATTTTAATGTTTGCCATTTTGTTTCCTCCTTTCTGCCTTCTTACTTATCTTGACCTTTGATTGCCGGTCTGATTCTTACGACTCCGCCCTTCTTTCCAGGAACAGCGCCCTTTACCAGCATGAGGTTACGGTCAGCAATAACTTTTACCAGAACAACGTTCTGTACGGTAATCTTATCTCTTCCCATTCTTCCCGGAGCCTTGTTGCCCTTGAATACTCTGGAAGGATAAGTTCCGGCTGCCAGTGCGCCGGCCAGTCTCTTATGCTTGGAACCGTGGCTCATCGGACCTCTGTGATGTCCGTGTCTCTTGATATTACCCTGAGTTCCCTTACCTTTGGAAATGCCAGTGATGTCAATCTTCATTCCCTCTTCGAAATCAGCTACTGTGATTTCCTGACCCAGCTCATAAGTCTCGCCGTCTTCGATTCTGAACTCAGCGAGATGCTTCTTTGGAGCAACGCCGGCCTTCTCGTAATGTCCGGTCATCGGCTTGTTCACTCTGTGAGCTTTCTGGTCTTCGTAACCAACCTGTACCGCATTGTATCCGTCAGTCTCAACAGTCTTGATCTGTGTTACGACTTCAGGTCCCGCCTCAACAACGGTTACCGGTACAACTTGGCCGTCTTCGGTGAAAATCTGTGTCATTCCGATTTTCTTTCCAAGCAGTGTCTTCATATTTCTCCTCCTACTTTCTTACAGCGGATCACTCTGGTTTGGCCGGATTGCCCTCTCATGTGATCTTCCTAATCTAGCTTAGAGCTTGATCTCAATATCAACGCCTGCAGGCATGTCCAGCTTAGCGAGCGCATCAGTCGTCTTAGTGGTTGCGTTCGTGATGTCGATCAGTCTCTTGTGAGTTCTCTGCTCGAACTGCTCTCTGCTGTCCTTATACTTGTGGACCGCTCTGATGATTGTTACCACTTCCTTCTGTGTTGGCAGCGGAATTGGTCCCGATACAACAGCGCCTGTTCTCTGTGCGGTCTCTACGATCTTCGCAGCGGACTTGTCCAGCAGTGCGTGATCGTACGCCTTCAGTCTGATTCTGATTTTCTGTAATTCACTCATTGTAGATCCTCCTATAATTTGTACTGTTTTCGCTATGCTTGTACAGGACTCCACTTCATTCGCCCCGGGCTTTCGTTTTGCTCCTACACTCTTTCGAGCGTTTCCCAAATGAATGCTCAAAACAAAAGTAGCGAACCCCTTCGCCCCCGTCTCGCGAGGACAATTCTCGGCAGAAATTACCTGATAGCTCAGCAACTTCCTGCTTCATCGCCTTAAACAAGCTCTATTAGTATAACGGATATCATCTTATAACGCAAGCTTTTTTTATAAATTTTTTTCGGATTTTTCCAACTCTTTTCTAAGCATTACCCTTTGTTTTCAAGCCTTACACGGCGCCACCGCTGTACACTGTCTCTGGGGTTTCCCAGCATTTTTGTTTCTGCGTTTTATCACGTTCATTTTTTCGTTTTTCCTTACAAAATCAAGGTTTTTTTCTTTATTTTACCATAATTTCCCATAAAAAAAGGGAACCGCAGCTTCGGCTTGCGGTTCCCTCGCCTCGGTCAAAATGTCCGAATTGTCCCGGTTTAGCCCGGTGGCCAGGTCATTTTTCTTTTGCCCAGAAGATGGATGTGCAGATGTTTTACCGTCTGCTGACCGTCTTCGCCCGTGTTGATTACCACACGGTAACCGTTCTCCAGACCTTCTGAAGCAGCGATTTCGTGAATCTTCACCATCATGTAGCCCATCAGATCCCGATAGCTCTCATCCAACTCTTCCAAAGATGCGATGTGTTCCTTCGGAACCATCAGCACGTGAACCGGAGCCTGCGGGTCTGCATCCCGGAAGCACGCAATGCGGTCGTCTTCATAGACCATATCGGTTGGGATCTCGCCGTTCGCCAGTGAACAGAAAATGCAGTCACTCATGATTTACCTCCTTTTCCCGGTTATCTCAGCCAGACAGCCGTCCTCGTATAGCTCTATCAGCCGGACGGATACGAAACCGCCAGCATCCAGGGTTTCCTCTTCATCCGGAATATAGACTTTAATGTAGTTCCCGGTGTACCCGGTGGCCATGCCGTTCTCGTGGCGCTCCACCAGCACCCGGTCTTCCCGATTCAGGTTCCGTCGGAAGAATTCTTTGGATATTTCGTCCGCCTGTTCTTCCAGGGCGCCGGCCCGCCGACTCTTCACGCGTCCGGAAATCATGTCCTTGAAGCCCGCCGCCTTGGTGCCCTTCCGAGCGGAATAGCGGAAGGCGTGGACCTTGCCGAAATTGCTTTTACGAACCGCATCCAAAGTGTCCTCAAAGTCCGCCTCGGTTTCCCCCGGGAATCCCACGATGATGTCCGTGGTGATGCCAAAACAAGGATCGAAATCCCGCAGCGACCGTACAATCTTGAAATAATCCTCCCGATTGTAGTGGCGGTTCATGGATTCCAGGATAGCATCGCTTCCGCTCTGAAGGGACAGATGCAGGTGATGGCACAGCTTATCGTACTGCACGATGCGCTCGATGTGTTTAATGTCCACCACAGTCGGCTCCAGGGAACTGAGACGAATCCGGAAATCCCCCTCCATGGCATCCAGGCGCCGAATCACCGCTTCCAGCCCATTCAGACCTTCTTCTCCCGGCTCTCTTTGGAAATCGAACTCCGGTTCCGTGCCGTACAGGGCGGTGTTGATGCCCGTGAGCACCAGTTCCCGGAATCCCTTGTTCAGGAGCATTTTGGCCTCCTCCAGCACTTCCTCCAGGGGACGACTCCGAACTACGCCCCGGGCATACGGAATAAGGCAGTAGGAGCAGAAGCGGTTGCAGCCCTCCTGAATCTTGATATATGCCCGGCTCATCTCCGACTCGCTGGCGGTGACGATGCCCATATCCTCGTATCCCCGAAGGTCGCGGTACGCCAGTACTTCCTTCCGTTTCTGCGGTACAGCTGTTTCACGGTTCTCCCGCGCCTGAAGCAGTTCGCAGACCCGGTCCGGAATCTCGGATTTCAGGTTGTTGCCCATAATCAGGTCCACATCCGGCATGGCCTCCAGTTCCTCCGAGGAAACCTGGGCATAACAGCCGGTAACCACCATCAGAGCGTGAGGATTCTTTTTCTTCATGCGGCGGATAAATTGCCGGGATTTTCGATCCGCAATGCTGGTAACCGAACAGGTATTTACCAAATACACGTCTGCAATCTCGGTCTCCGGGACAATCTCCGCCCCTCTTTTTGCAAAAGCCTCCATTAGGGCTTCGCTCTCGTATTGATTTACTTTGCACCCAAGGGTATGGAATGCGATCTTTATCATTCTTTTACTCCATCTAATCCGTATAAATACTGCCGCCGATGAACTCCCTCAGAATAGAGTCCCCGGCGATAATGCTCTCATCGTCCAAACTGTCCACGTAGCGGAACAGCCGCAGAAGCCGCTGGGCCTCCGCATATTCTTCTTCCTCCTGCCGCACCTCCTTCAGCAGCGGAACCGCGTACTTCTTCAGCACCGTCATCTCGTAGACGTGCACCGTATTGAAGAACACGTCCGCCTCGTTGCTCAGCGGGAAAATGTTCTTATTCTCTCCCTCCCGCACCTTCGGCCAGAGGTGCAGAGTCATGGCGGCGGTATGAGCCCGGTTTCGGTTATCCCGAACAATTCGGCGGATTACCCGAGTATCCGTCGTTGGAATCCGGTTGTGGGAATCCAGATTAATCTGAGTCAGCGGGCTGATATAAATCCGGAATTTAGACTCCTCCGGAAGCTGCCGGGTCAGCAGGTGGTTGAAGGCGTGAATTCCCTCAATGACGATCACCCCGTTCCGCGCCAGGCGAGTCTTCCGCTTTCCGAACTCCTTATGCCCCGTCTTGAAGTTAAACACCGGCATATCCACTTCCCGGCCCTCAAGAAGGTCCTTCATCTGACGATTAAACAGGGGCAGATCCAGGGCATCGATGTTCTCGTAATTCTTCTGACCGTCTGCATCCAGCGGGGTGTCCTCCCGCTCCACAAAATAGTCATCCGTTCCGATGTACAGCGGCTTCATGCCGTTCACCATCAGCTGAATAATCAGCCGATGGGCAAATGTAGTCTTTCCGGAAGAAGAGGGCCCTAGAATCAGCACCACCTTCTTCTCCTCCTTTGAAATCCGATCCGCAATCTCCACAATCTTCTTATCGTGCAGCGCTTCGCTTAACTTAATCAGCGTCCGGTACGCCCCGGACTCAATCCGATCGTTGATATCCGCTTGATACTGCACTCCCAGCAGATGATTCCACTGACGCTCCTCTTTCAAAGCGTTGTACACCCGATATTCATCCACGTAGTCCGGAATCACTCCCGGGTTCTGCGCCGACGGATGCCGCAGCAAAAGCCCCTCCCGATACTTCATCAGCTCGAATTTGGACACATACCCGGTAGAAGGCACCATGTAGTTGTAGAAAAAGTCGCTGTATCCCTCCAAGGTATAGATCCGTACCGTTTCATCCACCTTCACCCGCTGCAGACTCCGATACTTCTCCGTCAAGCCGGTCTCCTTCAGAATCTCCATGGCTTCTTTTCGCCGGAACATCTTCGCCTCAATGGGATGATCTTCCTGCACCATTTTTTTCATATAAAAATAAGTTCGCGCTACATCATCTTCCGACATGTCCACTACCTGAAACTCGCCATCCTCTCCGTGACGCATCACCTGAAGAAACAGCCCGTCGTTCAGGGACGTCATCACCTCCACGTGCACGTTTCCCAGAATCTGCCGCACCGAACAGATGAACAGCAGAATCAAGCTGTTCTGAAAAATCAGATAGGCCTGCTTGTTCCGGATGTCCAGCAGCTGCACGGTATCGTTTTTATGAATCGGCGTAATCAGCGGCTTCACCTCATGGTTGATGATGGCCGCCACTACCGGCCACGGTGTCTCCTCCCGATACCGTTCCGCCAATTCTTCCGCCGTAATCTCATCGGATATTTCAATGGCTGTATATGGTATATTTTTCCCCAAACTGAATTGAATATTCATGGTAATTCTCCTGATAAAAAGATGAATTCATTATATCATGTTTTCCGGGCGGTTCGGGGTGTTTTCGTGAGAATTCCCAAAACAAAAAGGATGCCGCAAAGGGCATCCTTTCTATAGCTTTATTAAGCGGTATCTGAAATTACTCGATGATCTCAGTTACAACGCCGGAACCTACGGTTCTGCCGCCTTCTCTGATAGCGAATCTCAGTCCTTCTTCGATAGCAATCGGAGTGATCAGGGAGATATTCATTACTACGTTATCTCCAGGCATGCACATTTCAGTGCCTTCCGGCAGCTGCAGATCTCCGGTTACGTCAGTTGTTCTGAAATAGAACTGCGGTCTGTATCCATTGAAGAACGGAGTGTGTCTGCCACCCTCTTCCTTCTTCAGTACGTATACCTGAC
>NZ_VUNA01000022.1 GCF_009695905.1 Mogibacterium kristiansenii | reverse complement strand
GTCAGGTATACGTACTGAAGAAGGAAGAGGGTGGCAGACACACTCCGTTCTTCAATGGATACAGACCGCAGTTCTATTTCAGAACAACTGACGTAACCGGAGATCTGCAGCTGCCGGAAGGCACTGAGATGTGCATGCCTGGAGATAACGTAGTAATGAATATCTCCCTGATCACTCCGATTGCTATCGAAGAAGGACTGAGATTCGCTATCAGAGAAGGCGGAAGAACCGTAGGTTCCGGCGTTGTAACTGAAATCATCGAGTAATTGATGTTTTAGAATCAAAATGAATTTCAAAAGATACCGTGAAAAGTTCACGGTATCTTTTTTTTTATCGTTGATTCAGATGATATAATAAAGTTCCGTGAATGAAATGAAATCGATTCGGGTGAAGGGAGACGGACGGATATGAATGAGAAAGAACTGTATCGGATTGCCAATGATGTGAAGGAAAATGCCTATGCACCCTATTCCGGATTCCAAGTGGGTGCCGCACTGCTGACCCAAAGCGGAAAAGTATATACCGGCGTTAATGTGGAAAATGCCTCCTTCGGGGCAACCCTTTGTGCTGAGCGAGGCGCGGTGGCAAAGGCCGTTTCGGAAGGAGAAAGGAAGTTCCGAACATTGGCTATCGCATCATCAGTGGGAGAGGCGATGCCGTGTGGAATCTGCCGCCAGGTCTTGATGGAATTTGAACCGGATTTGCGCGTGATTACCGGTAAAGATGAGGAACACTTGAAAAGCTATCCTCTTTCGGAATTGCTTCCGGGGGCTTTTTCACTGCAGAAATAAGATTGGGAGGAAAATATATGTATGGTTTATAAAAGCCCGCTTACGGTACCAATTTGGACCGGATGATTTCGGTCGTCCGGTTGAAGTTCCATACCGGCTGTGATATAGTTGCACACATATAAATTAGATATAGAGAAAGAGACGATATTGATGAAAGAAGAAAAGAAAACGAAATTTCAGACGCTAACCGGAAATGTCTATTTCCGTCTGGGGCTTACCGTGTTTATCCTATACCTTTTGACATATTACTGGTCCCGCATGGAGAAGGTTCTGGTGATGTTCGGAAACGCAATGGTTCCGCTGATTGTGGGAGGAATAATCGCCTATGCGGTGAATATTCTCATGGGATTCTTTGAGAAAAATTACGATCGGGTCCTTCGGGGGCGGCGTGCACAGCGGGCAAAGCGGACGGTGTGCATCATCTGCGCCTACCTTCTTTTGGTGCTGATTATCGCCGGCATTATCGGTATCTTAGTACCCCAGCTTTCCACCTGCGTATCCCTGCTGATTGCCCGAAGCGGAGCGGCCATCGATCAGGTGGTCCACTTGTTGAAATCGGTTCCGGCTCTGGCGAAATACGGTGCGATGCTGGAGCAAAGCGTGTCGGGAATGCAGCTCAATGGAGAGCTGGTTCAGAAAGCGATTCATATTCTGCAGAGCGGCAATATCGGCTGGCTGGATAACGTCACCGGAGTGCTTCAGAAGGTGACCGGAGTGGCGGCAACCCTCTTTATCGGATTGTTCTTTTCATTCTATTTGCTGAGCGGCAAGGAGAAGTACGGAAGCCAGTTTCGCCGGGTCGTTCACACGTATTGCCCGGTGGCAGAATCGAAATTGTTTGAGGTGCTGGACGTATTGAACAACAGCTTCCGCAGCTTTATCGTGGGACAGGTGAAGGATGCTTGCGTGCTGGGCATTATGCTGGCCATCGCCATGATGATTTTCCGGATGCCGTATGCGGGAATGATTGCCGTTATCGTTACGGTGCTGGCGCTGGTGCCGATTGTGGGCGCGCTGATCGGTGCGGTAGTGGGGTTTGTCCTGATTCTTTCCGTGTCTGTCACCAAGGCGATTGTTTTCCTGATTCTGTTCCTGGTAGTGCAGCAGATTGACAATAACGTGACTTATCCGAGGATCGTGGGGGGTTCCATCGGCCTTCCGGGAATCTGGGTGCTGGCGGCGGTGACTATCGGCGGCAGTGCCTTCGGTATTTTGGGAATGCTGTTCTTCATTCCGCTGTTCTCAGCCATTTACAAATTAGTGCAGGCGGACATCCGGCGGAGAAATTCCGGATGCCGAAAGGCTGACGTGCCAGAGGAGGGTACAGCTCCGGTGAAATGATTCTGACGCCGGTTTATGTTATAATACATACGTGTGTCTGAAAATAAGGAGGAAGAATGATCGTTTTTAATAAAGTAAACAAGAATTACGGAACCAACGTGGGATTGAAGGATGCCACGGTGCACATTGAAAAGGGGGATTTCGTATTTCTGGTAGGACCCAGCGGTGCGGGAAAAACCACCTTTGTACGCCTGATTCTGAAGGAAATCGAGGCGGACAGCGGCACGATTTTGGTCGGGGGCCGAGATGTTACACGGATGACCCATCGGGAGATTCCGGAGCTGCGGCAGCAGATCGGAATGGTTTTCCAGGATTTCCGTCTGTTGGAGAAGAAAACCGTCTACGAGAACGTGGCGTTCGCCATGGAAGTGCGGCATAAGAAAAAGAAGGTGATTCGGAAGGAAGTTCCCTTCGCTTTGGATCTGGTGGGCATCGCCGACAAAGCGGACCGGTATCCCAACGAACTTTCCGCCGGCGAGCAGCAGAGAGTGGGCATCGCCCGCGCCATCGTGAACAACCCGAAGCTGCTGATTGCCGACGAGCCGACGGGAAATCTGGATCCGGTAACGGCGATGGAAATCATGCAGCTGCTGGAGAAGATTAACGTGCGGGGCACCACCATTCTGATGGTGACCCATGCCAAGGATATCGTGGATCAGATGAACAAGCGAGTGGTGGCCATCAAGGACGGTCAGATTGTTCGGGACGAGCAGGGAACCTATGGAATCACTCCGGAGCACCTGTATGAAATCAGTACAAAGGAGGACGAATCTCCATATGTTTTCTAGAATAGGATATACCATAAAACAAGCATTTTCACAGGTCTTTCGCAACCGGGGAATGAGCTTTACGGCAACGCTGGCGATTACGGCCATGATGCTGATTCTGGGCCTTTTCTTCTCCACGTTTGTAAATGTGGATTTATTCGCGGAAGTGATTCAGCAGGACTACAACGTCATCGAGGTATATTTGGATGATGCCAATGACGATGCGAAGAACGAAACCGTGGGAAAGAACCTGGAAGCCATTCAGGGTGTCGGCAGCGTGAAGTACCGTTCCAAGGCGGATGCCATGAAAATCATGAAGGAACGGTGGGGAGACAACGCTTATTTGCTGGACAACCTGCAGCAGAATCCGCTGCCGAATTCCTATATGGTCTACGTCAATGACAAGGCCAGCGCCGACCGGGTTTCAAAGGAAGCACCGGAAATTGCCGGCGTCAGCGATATTAAATACTATCAGGATACGGTGGAGAAGCTGAGCAAGATTACCCGTGCGGTGGAGGTGGGCTCCATCGTGATGATGGCATTCCTCATCGTGGTTTCCGTCATCCTGGTGGCCAACACCATCAAGCTCACGGTGTTCAACCGGGCGAAGGAAATCGGAATTATGAAATACCTGGGAGCGACGGACTGGTTTGTTCGGGCGCCGTTTGTGCTGGAAGGAATCATCCTGGGTACCGTCTCTGCGGCAGTGGCTACCGGGATTCTGGGCGCACTCTATATTCGTTTTGTGAAGAGCATCGGACCGGACATCCTTCGGGTGTTGTCGGTACCGGTGATTTCTGCGAAATACCTGATGCCGAATTTGCTGATTATATTCCTGGCACTGGGCGTGGGAATCGGTACCTGCGGCAGTATCATTTCCATCCGAAAGTTCTTGGATAAGTAGGAGGGCCGGATGCGTATGATGAGAAATCAAAGAAAACTTAGACGAGGCCTCAGCTTGCTGCTCTGCGGAATTCTTGTTTTTGCCTCTGCAGTGTCCGTCTATGGCGGAAAAGCGGCGGAAGCCAAGAAGGAAGCGAAGGACAAGCAGCAGCAGTCGGAAGAAGCCTCTCGTCAGGCGGAAGAAGCGGGCAAGAAGGCAGATGCGGCAGAAGATAAGCTGGAAGAAGCGGTGACCGCGATTGAAAAAAAGCAGACTGAAATCGCGACAGCGGAAGCCAAGTTGGCCAAGACCAAGAAAAAACTGGCGAAGAAGCAGGCTCAGGTGAAGAAGCAGGAGAAGAATTTGAATTCCCGGCTGGTGGCCATGTACAAAACCGGAACGGTGGGATATGTGGACGTCATCCTGAATTCCAACAGCATTGACGAGCTGATTACCAACATGTCCATGGTACAGAAGCTGCTGCACAGCGACCAGAGCCTTCTGCGGAAGCTTCGGGTGGAATACAAGAAAATCAACAAGCTAAAGAAACAGCAGGAAGCGGAAGAGGCAAAGCTGGTTCAGGAGAAGAAAGACCTGGAAGCCCTGAAGGAAAAATACAAAGATCAGGCCGGTGCGTACCGGAAGCAGCAGGAGAACCTGCAGTCTCAGGCGGAATCCCTGGCGGCAGAAGCCCGGAGAAAGCAGGCGGAGGCAGAACGGCTCCTGCAGAAGCACAACAAGAAGGCGCCGACTAATTCCGGCGGCTACGTATGGCCGTGTGACGGTCCGCTGACCTCTTACTACGGATGGAGAATCCACCCGATTTTCGGAACGCGGACCTACCACAGCGGATACGATATCGCGGCATCCACCGGAACTCCGGTCTATGCGGCGGGAAGCGGCGTGGTGACCATGGCTTCCTCCTATGGCGGCTACGGAAACTGCATGCAGATTTATATTGGAAACGGATACACGACCTTGTACGGACATCTGTCCGGTTTTGCGGTGTCCCAGGGGGCTTACGTGAAGAAGGGACAGGTGGTGGCCTACGTAGGAAGCACGGGCTGGTCCACCGGACCGCACCTGCACTACAGCTTACTGAAGAACGGCAGTTTCGTGGATCCGAAGAGCATTTATTAATACCAATGGAGAATAAATGAACCCGAATCAGGAGATCATCAGAGAGATACTGGAAAAAAGAGGCATTACCGGGGCGGAAACCCAGGCGGAATTTCTGGCGGAAACCCCAAAGCTGGCTTATGCGCCGACCCTTCTCACCAATATGGATAAAGGAGTGGATCGGCTTCTACAGGCCATCGATGCGGGAAAGAGAATCGTTATCTACGGAGATTATGATGCCGACGGCGTTACCTCCACGGTTGTGCTGCTCAAAATACTGCGGTGTCTGACGGACAATATTACCTACTACATCCCGTCCCGGATTGCCGAGGGATACGGTCTTCATAACGAATCCATCGACCGAATTCGGGAAGAGGGGGGGGAGTTCATCGTCACGGTGGACTGCGGTTCTTCTTCGCCGAATGAAATTGCCTATGCCCGGAGCCTAGGCATTGACATGGTGGTGACGGATCACCACAACATGAAGGATGAACCGGTGAACGAATTGATCATCAATCCGCGGGCACCGGGAGACACCTATCCGTTTAAAGGTCTGGCCGGCGTGGGCGTGGCCTATAAGCTGGGCCTGGCGGTCAGCCGGAAGCGGGAGATTCCCCGCCGGGTGATTTCCGAGGTGCTGGAATTTGTGGCTATCGGAACCATCGCGGATATCATGCCGTTGCTGGACGAGAACCGATCCTTCGTGAAGTATGGATTGAAGTGGATTAACCGGGGATGCCGGAATCCGGGACTTCGCCGGCTCATCGAGCTGTCGGGGCTGGACTGCCGGAACTTGACGGCCACCAACGTGTCCTTCGGAATCGCCCCGCGAATCAATGCGGCGGGACGAGTGGGAGATGCAGACCTGGGCGTAAAACTATTTTTGGCAGAGAAGCCGGACGAAATCGAGAACTATTGCCGAACCATGATTGAACGAAACAATTTGCGGAAGCAGTGGCAGGAAGAGGCCTATCGGCAGTGCATCGTAAAGGCGCGACAGGAGTATCGGAAGGGAAATTTTCTGCTGATTGAAGCGAAGGATGTGCACGAGGGTATCCTCGGAATTGTGGCAGGAAAAATCAAAGAAGAAGCGAAGCGGCCGACGGTGATTGTGGCGCCGAATGGGGATGAATACAAGGGAACCGGGCGGTCGGTGAACAAGGTGGATATTTACGAGATGCTGAACCGGTACCGGGACTGCTTCCTGCGGTTCGGCGGGCATAAGGCGGCTTGTGGTTTTACGGTGGAGCCGGATCGGATTGAATCCCTGCGTCAGAATCTGAATCGGGATTTGGCAGAGATGCTGGAGAAGGATCCCGCTTTGTTCGAAGACGAGATTACGTACGATTTGGATTTGGAGCCGGATGAAGTGAGCCTGGAGCTGGCGGAAGCACTGAGATGCTTTGAGCCTTGCGGAAAGGACAACGAGGCACCGAAGTTCCGGATTACCTACGTGATGCCGGAGAATTGGCATTTTTTGAAAAACGATACGAAATACGCCCGCTTTCAGATCGGGGATCTGGACTGTGTCCTTTTCCACGATGCCAAGCGGTACTTCGATATGATGCAGAACCATGAATTTCTGGATGTGTACGGGACGCTGGATATCAATACCTGGCGGGATACCCGGAAAGTGCAGCTGATGGTGACGGAGATGGCACCGACGGAAGATTTTGTGGGATAGAAAAACGACGGAGAGGAACGGAAAGCAATGCGAGATGAACGAAAAAAAATAATGGTTTCCTTCCTCCTGGGAATGGTGACCGCATTAATGCTGGGGTTCGCGTTCGTGTACGGAATCCGAGGCGCGGGAGTTCTATCCGCTGGGAAAATCAATTACTACAAGGATTTGGACGCACAGTACGGAAAGTACTACAAGATGCAGAAATCCATACGGGACAAATCACTGTATTCCATCGACAAGAAGAAACGCGACCGGTATCTGTCCCAGGCGGTAATTCAATCCCTGCCGGACCCTTATGCCGCCTACTACAACAAAGAGGATTACGAGAAGCTGGAGCGGCGGTATTCCGAGTCCTATTCCGGCATCGGAATCAGCGTGGAGGAGAAGAAGGGAAAACTCCTGATTGCCCACGTGATTAAAGATGGACCGGCGGAGCAGGGAGGCCTGCGAAAGGGGGACCGAATTCTTTCCGTGGACGGAAAAAAGGTACACAGCGTGGATGATGCTTCCGACCGAATCGGCGGGGAGGCGGGAACCGACGTGGTGCTGAAGCTGAAACGGGGCGGTCAGGATGTGACCGTAACGCTGACTCGGCAGGAGGTGGAAGAGGACAGCGTGGATTCCAAGTTTCTGAAAGCGGAGAACGGGAAGAAACTGGGGTACATTCGAATCCGCCATTTCCGGGAGGGAACCTCGGAGGAACTGAAAGAAGCGGAAGAGCGCCTGATGGACGGCCGGGTGACCGGCGTGGTCATCGATGTGCGGGACAATCCCGGCGGCATTAAAGATGAAGGGGTGAAGTGTGCGGACTTGCTCCTGCCATCCGGAAAGATTCTGATTGAAAAAAACAATCAGGGGAAGAAGAAAGTGGCCCGAGCCGACGGGCAGTGCGCGGATTTTGAGTACGTGGTGCTGGTGAACGGCAATACCGCCAGCGCGGCGGAAATCTTTGCGGGCGCCGTTCAGGTGAACCGGGGCGGAAAGCTCATCGGGGAGAAAACCTACGGAAAGGGCGTCATTCAGAGCGTGGAAAAGCTGGAGGACGGATCCGCCTTTAAATTCACCACGGAAGAGTATTTCCTGCCGGACGGCACCCCAATTAACAAGAAAGGAATTCAGCCGGATATTCGTGTGGCTTCGGGAAAAGCACTGACTCGAGGCATACAGATGCTGTCCGGAAAGTAGAAATGATGAAGATATATTACGCACTTAATTACGAAGGCAGTCGCGAAGAAAGCCGCCGTCTTCTGAGAGAGGCGCTGGCGCGGTATACCGGCGAAAGCGGTTCGGACCCGACATGCCGGATGTCGAAAGAAATTCAGACGACGGCGAAGGGCAAACCCTTTCTCTCCGGCGGTCCGGATTTCTCCGTTTCCCATACGGGACAATACTGGGCGGTGCTGATGGACGACCGACCGTGCGGTCTGGACATTCAGAAGTGGCAGCCCTCCAACTTTCTCAAGCTGGCCTTTCGGTTTTACAACAAGGATGAATATCTGGAGGTAAAAGAAAAAGGCGAGGCGGAGTTTTTCCGAATTTGGGCACGGAGGGAGGCTCTCCGCAAGGCTGAGGGGGAATCCGTATTCTCGGAAGCCCCTTCCGTCCTCTGGAACCGGGTGGTTTCGGAAGATCAATTCTGGGAAATCCGAGATATCACCATGCCTTTCGACTTGGCGGCGGCAGTTTGCATCGGCGTCCGGGAAGAAGACATTCCGGAAGAAATAGAAATGGAAAGGCTGTAATGGAAAAAGAGAAAAAAGAGAATCGGAGGAGTGCCGCGGAGGAACTGACCCGTTACCTGGCACCTCGGATGCGCACCGTGGCGGAAGCCCGGAAGCATTTGGAGGAGAAGTTATACGATGAATCGGAGATTCGGGAGACCCTGCAGCGGTTTCTGGATTTGAAATATTTGGACGATTCGGACTACGTGCGGGCCTACTGCGAATATGCTTTTGGGAAAAGAAGAGGAAGCACTCGAATTCGCAGTGAACTTCGAAATAAGGGCATCGAATCGGAAACGATTCAGAACGGAATCGACGATTACATGTACGAAAACCGGGTGGACGAATGCGCTCTGGCACGGCTTGTGGCGGAGAAAACGTTGGCGGGAGCGGAACGCCCTTTGGAGCAGAAATCCGTGGCCCGCGTTGCCAGAAAACTGGAGCAGATGGGATACGGTTCATCGGTGATCATCCGGATTCTGGAAGAAATCAAGGAGTAGAAACGTGAAGATTTTCGCAATCGCAGATTTGCATCTGTCATTCCATGAGAATATCGATAAACCCATGAGCATTTTCGGTGCGGGCTGGGAGGATTATGAGAAGCGACTTTCGGACTATTGGCATGAGCTGATTTCTCCGGAGGACGTGGTAATTCTGCCGGGAGACCTGTCCTGGGGACTCTCCCTGGAGGAGGCGCTTCCGGACCTGGAGTGGATTCACCGGCTGCCGGGGCGGAAGGTGCTGCTGAAGGGAAACCACGACCTGTGGTGGAGCCGGATTACCTATTTAAATACCCTGTATGAGGATATTCACTTCCTTCAGAACGACTGCGTCCTGCTGACGGAAGAGGAAACCGGCGGAGAGCGGATTGCCATCTGCGGAAGCCGGGGCTGGGTGCTGCCGGGGTCCGACGATTTCACGGAACACGATCGGAAGATATGGACTCGGGAACTGGGGCGGATGAGAAACAGCTTGAATGCCGCCATGAAATCCTCTCCGGACCGGATCATTGCGGCGCTTCACTACCCGCCGGCGGAGATGGCTCGGAAGGAATCGGACATGACGGAACTCCTGCGGGAATATCCGGTGAGCGATTGCGTCTACGGACACCTGCACGGAATGCACGCCTTTGAAAAAGGCATCAAATATGAACAGGATGGAATTCGGTATTACCTGACTTCCTTGGATTACCTGGGCGGAAAGCCGAAACGGATATGGGGGTGATTCCATGAACATGGTGGATATTATCACGAAAAAAAGAGACGGCGAAGAGTTGACGCCGGAAGAAATTCGTTTTTTTATCGAAAATTACGTAAAGGACCGCATTCCGGATTATCAGGCGTCGGCGCTGCTGATGGCCATTTATTTTCGCGGGCTGTCCCGAGCGGAGACCTTTGCCCTGACGGAGGCCATGGAGTTCAGCGGCGACGTGGAGGATCTGTCGGACCTTCCCGGCGTGAAGGTGGACAAGCACTCCACCGGCGGCGTAGGGGATAAAACCACGTTGGTGGTGGCACCCGTTGCCGCAGCGGCAGGAGTGACCGTGGCGAAGATGAGTGGACGAGGGCTGGGATTCACCGGGGGGACGGCGGATAAGCTGGAAGCGATTCCGGGATTTCGGACCCGACTGGAGCCGGCGGAATTCCACCGGCAATTGGAAGAATTGGGATTGGCCGTAATCACCCAGACCGGATCCATTACCCCGGCGGACAAGAAGATTTATGCCCTTCGGGATGTGACGGGCACGGTGGAAAGTCCGGGACTGATTGCATCCAGTATCATGAGCAAGAAGCTGGCGGCGGGAAGCGACGGAATCGTGCTGGACGTGAAGTGCGGAAGCGGCGCCCTTCTAAAGGACCTTGCGGAAGCGGAAAATATGGCGGACCTGATGATCGACATCGGCCGGAAAGCCGGCCGGAAGATGGTGGCGGTGATCAGCGATATGAGCCAGCCGCTTGGTCGGGCGGTTGGAAACGCCCTGGAAGTGGAAGAAGCCGTTCAGGTGCTAAAGGGGGGCGGTCCGGAGGATTTGCGGCAGCTCTGCCTGGAATTGGCCGGTGAAATGATCTGGATCGGCGGCCGGGCGGAAAGCTTCGAAGAAGGAAAAGAAACGGCCCGGCAGGTTCTGTCGGACGGCCGGGCTCTGGAAAAGTTCCGGCAGATGGTTCGACGCCAGGGGGGCGATGACCGTATTATTGAAGAGCCGGAACGGATGGGAAGCAGCCGGTATTCTCGGGACGTTCTTGCGGGAAGAACCGGTTTTATCGCGGAGACGGACACCCGGGAAATCGGGCGGGCATCCCAGCATTTGGGGGCCGGAAGACTTCGGAAGGAAGACGAGATTGATTTTACGGCGGGAATTCGGATGCACGTGCGCATCGGCGATTTCGTAAAAGAAGGGGACGTGTTGGCAACGTTGTACGGTGCCGATTCCCGACGCTTGGAGGAGGCTGAAACCATTCTGGAAGCGGCAATTCGGATCTCGGCGGAACCGGCGGCACCTCCGAAACTGATTCAGAAAATAATTCAATGATAGAAAGAGGATGACTTCATGAAATATGCTTTTATTGTAAATCCCGCATCCGGGAACGGCAAAGGGGCGACTCGGGTGCGAGAGGAATTGAAAGCCTATGAGACGGATAACCTGCGCATTTACTGCACCGAAGGGGAGCAGGATGCCACCGTGCTGGCGGATTCCATCGCGGCAGCGGCGGAGAAAGAGGGCGAGACAGTGAACGTCTTTGCCTGCGGAGGAGACGGAACCATTCAGGAAATTGCGAAGGGCCTGTTGAATCATCCAAACGCTCGCCTGGGCATCGTGCCGGTGGGAAGCGGAAACGATTACGTTCGGTGCTTCAACCATCCGGAGCATTTCATGAATATGGAGCTGCAGCTGAAGGCCGGAGAACGGGAGGAATGCCTGCGAAAGGTGGATGTACTGGAATACACCTGGCGGGAAGGCGAGCAGGAAATGAAGGATTATGCCATCAACGGCATCAATATCGGATTCGACGGGAATACGGCAATCCTGGCCCACGACCTGAAAGAGCTTCCGCTGGTGCACGGCACCGGCTCCTATCTTTTGGCGGTGCTGGTGAATTTGGTGAAAAAGAAGGGAACGGATCTGCAGGTGTTCGCCGACGGAAAGGAAATTCACAACGGACCGCTGATGCTGGCCACTGCGGCCAACGGGCGCTTCTGCGGCGGCGGTGTGGAGAGTTGTCCCCACGCATTGCTGGACAATGGAAAAATTGAACTTCTGCTGGTGCGGAATATTACCCGGCGGTATCTGATGCGGGTATTTCCGGCCTTTAAGGCAGGGCGCCTGGAGACGATTTCGGGCGTCGACAAATACATCATTCCCATGCGGGCGGAGGAAGTGATTCTGAAGCCGAATCAGGGACGGATGAAGTACGTGGCGGACGGAGAAATACGGGAAACCGGAGAAATAAAGGTCCGAGTGCTTCCGGGGGCGCTGACCGTAATCGAACCATAGGAAGTACGGAATCTTGGAATTGAGAGGTGAAGGTTATTTTTAGTTTGAAAAGAATCAGAAGAAATATTGCAATCCTGCTGACCGCATTGATGCTCTTTGCAAGCGGGGCGACCGCAGCATCGGCGGCAGTGCATGAAAATACAAGAAGACCGGTGATTGATGCCAAGTCGGCAGCGCTGTACAGCGTGACTACCGATGAGATGCTGTATGCGAAAAACCCCGACCAAAGGGTAGAGCCGTGGAGCACCACCAAACTGATGACGGCGCTGGTGGTTGCGGAGACCATGGATCTGAATCAGGAAGTGACGGTTTCCAAAAAAGCGGCCTCCATGGGCGGGTCCACCATGAACCTGGTGGCCGGAGAGAAGGTGACGGTGCGTCAGCTGATGTACGGACTGCTTCTGGAATCCGGAAACGATGCGGCCTATGCACTGGGACAGGCCGACGGGGACGGCAGCATTAAGACTTTTGCGGCAAAAATGAATGCACGGGCAAAGAAGCTGGGTTGCAGGGGAACGCACTTCGTGAATCCCAACGGCCTAAAGGCGAAGAATCACTACACCACGGCGGCGGATTACGTCAAAATTGCTCGCGCCGCACTGGCAAACAAGACGGTGTTCAAAATCGCGGGAACAAAGGTGTACCACATGGATGCCACCAATAAATCCCACGCCCGTACCCTCGAGACTCACCTGGACCTGATTGAGAAAAAGGGTTCCGGTGTCGTTGCGGGAAAAACCGGTTACTGGGAGGACGATGACTGCAGCGTTGCCCTGATGTATGACAAGAAGGGGCTGAAGATGATTCTGGTGCAGTTCGGAGCGAACATGGAAACCCGGGCCAAAGATGGTGCCAAACTCCTGAAGTTCGGCACGGAGAAAATCGTCACCAAGGAAGCCACCAATCCGAAGAAGAGCGCGGGAAATGTTCGGGTGAAGTACGGCGCCCGCACCTTGGTGAAAACCTATGCCAAGGGAACGGTGCTGACCTATCCGAAGGACGGCTCCGCCGACAGCATTTCCGTAAAGGAGAATTACAAGGATGTGGTGAAAGCGCCGCTGAAATCCGGCGACAAAGTCGGTACTCTGGAAGTGTACTGCGACGGAAGGAAAGTGGGAAGCACTCCGCTGGTGGTTCACGAGAACATCGAAAAGGGCTGGTTCCTGTCCCGATTCTACATCTCCAACCGAGCAACCATCGCCATTGGCGTGATTCTGATGCTCTTGGCACTCATTATCGGATTCCTGGTTCGCAGACGAAAAGACCGTAAGGCGGAGGAAATGAGTGAATCCGGAGAATCCAAGGATACTGCCTCCGCAGAGAGTAAAGAGGAGGTTCCGGAAGAATCCTTGAAATCAAAGGACATCGTCGATGACCATCCGGAAGATCGGTATTTATAAGGTTGTTTCTTTAAGAAGAGCAAAAACCGGTGCACTGCACGGAAACGTGCGGCGCACCGGTTTTGTTTTTTTATAAGTCGGTATAGCGGTGCAGGATGTCCTGCTTGATGCTCCAAAGTTTTTTGGAGAGGTCCACGTAATAGGTCTGGGGGTTCTCGAAACGCAGGGTTTCCTCCCACAGGGTTTCAATCTGGTCTTTGCAGTACTGCCGAATTTCGTCCAGGGACGGGGATTCGTAGACGCATTCTCCTTTGTCGAAAAGCTGAACCAGAAGGCTTCGAACGTAGAAGTTCTTGAGGGTCTTTTTCTTCCAGATGGCGTTCGGGTCGAAGATTTCGTAGCCGTCCTGCTCCGGAATGGTTTCCCCTTCCATGGTAATTACGTCGGCGATGGCTTTGTTGCTCTCCTTCTCGTAGAGGCGGTAGACGTGCTTGAAGCCCGGGTTGGTAATCTTATCCACGTTCTCGGAGATTTTCATCTTCGGAACCATCTCACCGTTGCGCTCTACGGCCGCCAGCTTGTAGACGCCGCCGAATACCGGCTCGGATTTGGAAGTAATCAGCCGTTCGCCCACGCCGAAGGAATCAATTTGCGCGCCTTCCATGATGACATCTCGAATCAGGTACTCGTCCAGGGAGTTGGAGATGACGATGGAACATTCTTCCAGTCCGTTTTCGTCTAAGATTTTCCGGCATCTCTTCGTCAGGTAGGCGATATCGCCGCTGTCGATGCGGACTCCCATCTTCTTCGGCTTCAGTTCCTTGAACACCTTGATGGCGTTCGGCAGTCCGGATTTCAGTACGTTATAGGTGTCAATCAGAAGCACCGCGTTGTCCGGATAGATTCGGGTGTATTCCCGGAACGCTTCGTATTCGGTATCGAAGGTCTGAACCCAGCTGTGGGCCATGGTTCCCAGCGCCGGAACGTGGAAGTCCCGATCCGCGATGGTGCAGGCCGTTCCCGCGCAGCCCGCAATGTAGGAAGCACGCGCGCCGTCGATGGCGGCGGAAGCACCCTGTGCTCGGCGAGTGCCGAACTCCATTACCGGACGGCCCTGAGCGGCCCGAACGATTCGGTTGGATTTCGTGGCAATCAGCGTCTGATGGTTGATTGTCAGCAAGATAAAGGTCTCCACGAACTGGGCCTGAATGATCGGGCCCTTTACGATGACAATCGGTTCATGCGGGAAGATTGGTGTTCCTTCCGGTACCGCCCACACGTCGCAGGTGAATTTGAAGTTCCGGAGATACTCCAGAAATTCCTCCGAGAAGGAATTCTTGCTGCGGAGATAGTCGATATCTTCGTCGGTGAACTTCAGATTCTTCATGTAAGCAATCAGTTGTTCCACACCTGCCATGATGGCAAATCCGCCGTCGTCCGGAACCCGTCGGAAAAACATGTCGAATACCGCTTCGTGATTCCGGATGTCCGACTGAAAGTAGCCGTTTGCCATGGTGACTTCGTAGAAGTCGGTGAGCATGGTCAGATTGTAATTATCTAACATTTTAAAACCTCCAGTGTATAAGGGTTATTTCTTTGCGGAATCCTTGGATGAATCGGAAGCCTGCATCTGTTCGGTCTCCGTGTTTCCGGAAACGGTGGCTTCCTTTGCCAGCTGCGCCGGATACTGCAGAATAATCCGAATTCGCCACCCAATCAGGCCGGCCGCCAACAGAACAATTACAATTGCCAGTGCAATATCATTCGTTTCATGAAAAAAATCCTTGAAACCCCTCATTTCTTCTCCTTTGTGTTAGCCAATAACATTTGGATACAATTATACTACCGGAGGCGAGAGATTGCAATGAAGCCATATGAGATTTGAAACACCGGGGTATCTGTGATATAATGTTTTGAATATTTGATTGGAGAGGAACGCAGAAATACATGCAGAAAATCAAAGTGACGGCCAACGACTCCAAGCGGCGTCTGGACCGATTCCTGCGAAAATATTTAGAGCGGGCCACCCTGGGCTCCATTTATAAAATCATCAGGAAGGATGTCAAGGTGAACGGTCAGCGGAAGGATAACAATTACGTTCTGGAAGAGGGCGATGAGATTACACTGTACCTCAGCGACGAACGAATTGCCGCCCTGTCGGCCCCGAAGAAGGCCGCTTCCCGGCGGAAGAGCAAGAAGACCTTTACCGTCATCTACGAGGACGACAACATCCTGATTGCCAATAAGCCTTTCGGACTGCTGACCCATGGGGATCGGAACGAAAAGAAGAACCATCTGGCCAATCAGGTAAAGGATTATCTCATCGAGAAAGGAGAATACAATCCAAGAACGGAAAAGGTATTCTCTCCGGCACCGGCCAACCGACTGGACCGCAACACCACGGGTTTGGTTTTGTTCGGTAAAAACAGCGATGCGCTTCGCACGCTGAACCGGTACATCCGGGAAGATCGGATATCCAAATTCTACCGGACGATTGTTTATGGAAACTTAGAAAAAAAGCTGGAGCTTCACGGACGATTGGAGAAGGATTCCGACACCAACACCGTGGCGATTTACGATGTGAACGAGACGGAGGGACGAGCCATTGAGACCATTGTCACCCCGATTCAGCCGCTGAGAAATTCCACGCTGGTGGAGGTGGATTTGGTAACGGGCCGAACGCATCAGATTCGTGCGCACCTGGCCAGCATCGGACATCCGGTCATCGGAGACAGCAAGTACGCCAAGGGACCGGCCAAGGGATTCAACCATCGGTTGTATGAATCCTGCCACCTGAGCACCCAGCTGCTCCACAGCTTCCGGTTGGAATTCCGGAATTGCGACGGCCCTTTGGAGTATTTAAACGGGAGAGTTTTTGAGGCTCCGCTTCCGGAGCAGTTTGAAGAGATTTTAGAGGAATTGAGCAAATAATGAGCAAGAATGAAATTGTAAATGAAAATGCACCGATGCTTCCGGCACTTTTGAAGGATCTGGTGATTGCCATGGTCATCGCCGGTGCGGTACTGTACTTTATCCGACCGACTATCGTGAAGCAGACGTCCATGCAGTCCACCATGAATCCCAACGATTACCTGATTATGTACCGTCAGGCTTATCGCAGCAAGGCCCCAAAGCGGGGAGATATCATCATCTTCAAGTCGGATCTTCCGGACGAGGAGGGCAAGGACAAGCTGCTGATCAAGCGAGTGATCGGACTGCCGGGGGATGAGATTCAGATTAAGAATCAGAAGGTGTACATCAACGGAAAGAAGTACAAAGAGAACTATCTCAAGGACGGATACACCACCGGAGAGGGCACCTGGAACGTGCCGGAAGGCCACTATTTCGTGATGGGCGACAACCGGGTGGTCAGCGTGGACAGCCGATATACGGATGTTGGATACGTGGATAAGGACCAGATCCAGGGCAAAGCCGTACTCCGCCTGTTCCCGTTCAACAAGATTAAGACTTTCTAATTTGAGGAGGAAGCAGGGTAGGAACCGGAATGGCAAAGAAATCCAGAAAACTAATCGCAAATAACAAGAAGGCCCGCCACGATTACTTTGTGGAAGATTCTCTTGAGGCGGGAATCGTGCTCACCGGAACGGAAATCAAATCCATTCGGGCCGGTCGGTGCAGCATCAAGGAGAGCTACGTCTACATCGACAAGAAGGGAGAGATGAAAATCTGCGGAATGCACATCTCCCCCTTTGAACAGGGCAACCGCTTCAACGTGGAACCCCTTCGGGAACGAAAGCTGCTTCTCCACCGCCGAGAAATCAACAAAATCGCGGAGAAAATCAAGGAATCCGGTCTCACCATCATTCCGCTGAACGTGTACCTCAACGAGGATGGGCGGTGCAAGGTGGAAATCGGCATCTGCAGAGGTAAGAAGCTGTACGATAAGCGAGATTCCATCGCAAAAAAAGATGCGGACCGCAAGATGGACCGGGCCATCAAGGAAAGCCGTCACCGATAGGAGAGTCGAATTTCCTTCAGGAAAAACGAATTCCCTTCGGACAATCGGAAAATTGAAGGGGCAGTATCTTTTTTTTACCGGGAAGATGTTGTATAATTTATAGAAGAAAAAATAGTGTGACATCCGTCACACATTCCGGGGATGTAATGGTTTCGACAGGAATGTGGAACAAGGATAAGCGAGCCGTGGCGCCCAGTCCACGTAAAAAGGGGCCGTTAAATATAAACGCTAAAAATAACAACAATTTCGCACTGGCTGCATAGTTCAGCCCCGCGCGCCGCTTCAGGCTCACCTGCAGGCTTGAAATCCGGTGTCATGAATGCAGGAAACCGCTGGGAGAGCTCCTGGTATTTCAGCGGACTTACAGGATAGCAGTTCCGTAGTGTGTCAGCGTCACGGCGGATACTGCGAATGACAAAGCACTGACTGCGCTCGGAGAAAGTTCTTCGGAAATATTTTTGGACGTGGGTTCGACCCCCACCATCTCCACCACATCACAAACCTGCTAAGAGAAGTCAAGGGGTTTTTCTCTTAGCAGGTTCCTAAATTTAGGCATAACAAAACTACTGACTAGGTCAGTCACAGTTTCCATATTGAATGCATTTTCTATGCGTAAACCTCCAATACTCGAGCGTAGTATATCCTTAAGAATTTATTTAAGGCTGCTATCTTTGCTGCTTTCTTTGCTTTTCCTTCAGATTCTTTCTTTAGCATAAAATCATATACTGCTGGATCATCTTCTGATCTTCCATTTGCTTTTACACAACGCATAACCTCATATCCGATTTTTCGCAATGTTGAAGATCCTCGTTTAGTTATGTGTCTGTTTGTTCCAATTAACTTCCCGGACTCATATGGAGGGGGATCTATACCAGCATATGCTACTAGAGACTTGCTGCTATGGTATTTACGAACATCTCCGATTTCAGCCATTAACTTAACAGCGAGAACATCTCCAACACCACTCATAGCTCTGACAACAGGATATTCAGGAAGTGTCTTTGCTAATTCCTTCATACGTGTTAAAATAGCAAACAAAGCACTGTTAATTTCGCGTAGTGCTTTTGTAGTTTCTAACAACAACATTTTGGTCGATGGTGCGTTAGAAGGAACAGTCGGGATGCCTTCCTTCGCGAGTCTGTAGATTTGAACTGCTTTTGTCTCGCTGAACTGGTATCCCTTTTTCTTTGTCCATTTCTGATACCTCTCCACAAACTTCGACTCGCTGAATTTAATGATGTTGTCGTAATGCCAATATTCTTCAACAAAATCACATAGCTTATCCTTACCTGAATACTCACTCCAGCCGCTAAAGCAGCTCTTAAGTCCAGGCATAGTGTAATCAAGCAGATGTGTAAGATTAAGAAGCTGTTCAATTCTTGATTCCATATAGAATCTGTACTGTCTTCCCAGAAGTCTTAGTTCTGCGTATACATCCTCTTGAGGAGTGAATTCACGCAAATTAATCCATTTATCAACTCCATAGTTTGCAATAACCATGGAATCTCTCTTGTCTGTTTTGACCTTTCGAATATCCTGAGAACGATATATTTTCATCTCATAAGGATTGATTATCGATACAAATAATCCCTGTTCCCTTACAAATGTTGCTACTGGTAGATGATATATTCCGGTTGCCTCCATAACAACGCGTGTATCATCATCCAACCGCACTATCATACGTGCAAGCTCTGATAAGTCGGATTCTGTATGTGCAATTTCAAATGGGCCAAATACAATTTCACCTAAATGGCGCATACCACACACAGTACTTTTCTCTTTAGAAACATCGATACCAACACTAAGCATAAGTATTTCCTCCTAAATAATATTAAGCAATTGTTCCACCTGCACTTATTGCCAATCATTTTTGCTCGTTACACGGATGCTTGATCCAACCTGCTTAATCGACGGTTTCCAATAAGGAGATGGTTGACAGTTTGTGTTACGGATGCGAAATCCAAAAAAGAGCACGTCAGACCAATTACTCTCCTTATAGTAAAAAAATAAGTGCAAGTTTCCAAGTATCTGGTTGATACTCTTTACTTACACTTTTTTGTGATGCATAGAAAAGAGGGAGGAGAACCCACGTCCAAAATCAATGGGTTCGTATCCGGGTGTAAACTGGAAAAGACACCCGGAAAACCGCTGTCAAGGAGCGAAGCCCGGAACGGCGGCGTCAGCCGTCCTTGACGGCGGGATTCTCCCACTATCTCCACCATATCGCAAAAAGAGAGCCTGAAGGGAGAGGCTTCGTAAGGAAGTCCTCTCCCTTTGGATGTGTGCCAGGCATGGCGCAAGTCTTACGGGTGAAAGTCCCGTCACGGGTATTTACCGCCAAGTGTAGCGAACCACAAGCCGAAAACAGCAATATTTAGGGGGAGGAAGTGGAGTAGCAAAACCGTTGAGCCTACGAACAGAAACTGGATACGAGGCTAAATGGCGGGCGAGATTGCATTACAAATCGAAGCCCAAAAGGTAAACGTAACGCCAAGAGAGTAAATCCAGAGGTTGTGCGGTGAAAGACTTGTGTCTTACCCTGGGAGGCCTAGGTAGCGTACAGTGAGTACGTGCGAAAAAAAGCTCATACCTAGGAGTCAGCTGAGACCATAGTATCCCTAAGAACCAAAGGGAAAAGGGTCTAATGTCAATATATTGCAAATCGCTGTAAGCAAGGTTAGAACAGTCCGAAATCGAGGATATGCTTAACAAGTGGAAACGTATGCCCACGGAAGCAAAAGGTAGAGGGGATGGTTTCTAACATCTTTACAAGCAGAAGGAGGAGCAACAAATGGAATTAATTGAATGGATTTTACAAGACGAAAATATCAATAAGGCCATCAAATCAGTCAAGAAAAACAAGGGTGCATACGGAATAGATAAAATGTCCGTGGAAGAACTTGACGGATACTTTGCCAAGCATAGGGAAGAAATTAAATCCCAAATACGCAATGGCAAATACAAGCCAATACCAGTTAGAAGAGTCTATATACCCAAATCCAACGGGAAAAAGAGACCTCTAGGAATACCGACGGTTGTAGATAGAGTGGTACAACAAGCTACGGCACAAGTCTTGTCGCTTGGCTACGATAAGTACTTCTCAGAACACAGCTACGGATTTCGCCCAGGCAGAAGTTGTCAACAGGCAATAGAAGAAGCACTGGTATACCTCAACGAAGGATACGAATGGGTAATAGATTTGGATATTGAGAAATATTTCGATACCGTAAACCACGACAAATTAATTTCGATACTCAGAGAACGTATCAATGATGCGAAAACACTGCGACTAGTTCGCCAGTTCCTACAAGCTGGAGTAATGGAGAATGGACTGATTAGTCCTAGCAAAGAGGGTGTACCTCAAGGTGGACCGCTCAGTCCAATACTATCCAATGTATACCTAGACAAGCTAGACCAAGAACTGGAAGCAAGAGGACTTCACTTCGTCAGATATGCTGATGACTGTAACATCTTCGTCAAAAGCGAAATGGCAGCAGACAGAGTAATGAAGTCTGTTACGAGTTGGCTAGAGCGTAAGCTTAGGCTAAAGGTAAGTGCAACTAAGACAAAAGTTGTCAGACCAACAAAAAGTAACTTTCTTGGATTTACATTTTGGAAGTCCAAAGATGGATGGAAATGCAAGCCGGCAAATGACCGCAAGAAAAGGTTATACGCTAAAACTCGTGCAATACTTTGTAGAAGAAAAGCTGTTGCAAGACCTATGAAATCCACTTTCGAACAACTCAACTGGTTGATACGTGGATGGATAAACTACTACCGAATTGGCAGTATGAAGATATTCCTAGAAGAATATGGGCAATGGCTTCGCCATAAAGTGAGAGTGGTAATACTCAAGCAGTGGAAGAAATCGAGGCGCATATACCTAAACCTTCAGAAACTGAACCAAATCATAGGATGTGGATTTACGCACGAAGAAATCTTCAAGGTTGCGAACAGCAGACTAGGATGGTACAGAAGAAGCGGAATGTATGTAGTGAATTTTGCAATCAGTCCAGAGATACTTGGACGCAAAACAAAGAGCCGACCAGGATTGGTCGACCCGTTGCAATACTATCTGAGTAATATTTGATTCTATATTGATGTAGCGCCGTATACGAGAACCGTACGTACGGTGCAATGGGAGGGTGAGAAAAAAATCTCACTCTACCCTATTTTGTAATCAGCCGGAATGATTGGATTGTAGGTATAATCAATCATAATTGGAGGATTACAAAATGAATAAGTACATTTATGATGAGTAACTTCGCTCGTAGTTATGTTAGTTAGCTATCATAGGATTTTTATTTACAGACATTTTTGGACACGCCATTGTCACTTGCTCTATTGCCGGACAATAATTCAGTGGCAGTGATACCAAGTTCATTGCAAAGAGGAATTATTAAAGAAACCTCAGGCATTCCGCGGCCAGTTTCCCATCTGCTTACAGTTTTATCACTAATTCCTATGATATCTGCCAGATCATGCTGCGTAAGCTGTCTCGCTTTTCTCATCTCTGCAATAAATGCACCAATTTTCTTTTGATCCATAATTCTCCCTCCCTTGTAATATCTTTTTTTTCTTTTTTTGAAAAATTGCAATTTGCGTTGACTTTTTAACTTTAGATATTCCCATTTTCGTTTTGTGTGTCGCTCTTATTTTCATATGCAAGTTGCCTAGTTGCAATAAAGATTATTAACCCAATGATAATAATATGCGGTACATACATTAATAAATCACACCAACCTGTCATCCCCATAATAGCTATGCAAGAAATCATTAATAGAAAAAAATATGGTACAGCAATTAAGAGTCTTCCCCAAAATATGCTAATACAATCACATCCGATGCAACTGCTACTATCTTTATGTTGCTTCTTATTTTTTGCATGTGAAACTACTCCTGTTCTTTGAATAATGAGCGGTTTTGATCTCCACCAGGTGTTCCGAGAGGAACGAGGTCGAATCTTCTTGCGGCCAACACTGTACACCCGGACGAAGGAACCTTCGTGAATATTCCTGTGCGGTGAAACCGCCATTCCGGGACGCCGGGTACCGGCGTTCCAGAGATGGGGTACCGCAAATAGTATAGATGTTATTCGCTATCGCTCTGCTTAAGACCATAGACTTCTCTCAT
>NZ_VUNA01000021.1 GCF_009695905.1 Mogibacterium kristiansenii | reverse complement strand
GATGCTGAATTTTGACCATTTTGTTCATACATTTCCTCCCATACTAAAAATCCTTGAAAACCCGTATATGGTATTTTACGGTTTTTCAAGGATTCAGGGAAGGCACGGGTGGTTTACCGGTTACAAAAGAACCGACCTTTGGTATTATAACACTATCACATTAGTACTTTAACACGATAAAGTGATAAAACAAAAATACGCCGTACAAAGAGCGACGGCAAGAAAAATTAAGAAAAGGACAAGGGAAGGAAAAATGAAGAAATTTATCTATCTGATGACAACGATTGCATTGGTTGCCGGAATGGCACTGCTGAGCGGATGCGGAAGCTCCAAGGAAGCCACGGATTACGCATACATCGAAGACAAGGGTACTCTGACGGTGGGACTGGATGATACTTTTGCACCGATGGGCTTCCGGGATAAGGACGATAACCTGGTGGGCGTAGACATCGATCTGGCGAAGGCTGTTGGAAAGAAGCTGGGCATCAAGGTGGAATTCCAGCCGATCGATTGGGATGCCAAGGAAGCGGAGCTGAAATCCAAGAACATTGACTGCGTATGGAACGGAATGTCGGCGACAAAGGATCGTCAGAAGAGCATGACGCTGTCCAACAAGTACTTCAACAATAAGATTTTGGTAATGTCCCTGGATAAGGGCATCAACATCAAGAGCAGTGCAGATTTGAAGAACTATAAGGTGGGCACTCAGGCGGATTCCGCAGCGTTGGAATCCGTCAAAGCGGATAAGAACTACGATTCTTTTGCGGATAACGTATCGGAATATCCAACCTACGATGAAGCGATTTTGGATATGAAGGCGGGCCGCATCGACGTCGTCGTCATCGATGAGGTATATGCACTCTACAACAACAAGAATAAAACCAAACTGTATCAGTCGGATTTCGATTTCGGATCGGATAAGTACGCAGTAGGCTTCCGAAAGGGAGATAAGGAATTGGCTGTAAAGGTGAACGATGCGATTCAGGAATGCATCGATGACGGAACGGCAGACAAGATTTGCGAGAAATGGTTTGGCAAAGGCAGCAGCCTGATAATCAACGAGGGGTATGACAACTAGGGTTTTGACAACTAGAGATTTGACAACTTTGGATTTGACAGCATGGGACGATAAGGTGAATGACTGCACTTTGCTTTATCATATGAATCTATAAGGTATTGATGAATCAGCGGGTCTTCGGACCCGCTGAAGGATTGTGAGGAGTTTTATGAGCTACATACAGACAATTACACCGGCACTTTTGCAAGGGGCAATCATCTCTTTGGAATTATTTGCGTTGACGTTGATTTTTTCCCTGCCGCTGGGGCTGCCCATCGCATTGGGCGAGAATTCGAAGCTGTCGCCCCTTCGGTGGTTCTGTAAAGTGTACGTACTTGTTTTTAGGGGAACGCCGCTGATGTTGCAATTGTTCTTCTTCTACTATTTTTTCCCGATTTGTCTGAACATTCGTATGGATGCGTTTCCGACGGCGGTAATCACCTTCGCGCTGAACTATGCAGCGTATTTTGCGGAAATTTACCGGGGCGGAATTAAGAGCATCGATGCGGGTCAGTACGAAGCCGCGCATTCCCTGGGATTGAGTCGAAGTCAGACGCTGTTCGGCATCATTTTGCCCCAGACGTTTCGCATCGTGATTCCGCCGATTTCCAACGAAATCATCGTCCTGGTGAAGGACACGGCGCTGGCGTCGGCAATTGCCTTGGCGGATATTATGAAAGTCTCCAAAAGCATCGTGAACAGAGACGGTTCGCTGATGGCGTATGTAATCGCGGCGGCTATGTATCTGGCATTCTCCTTCTTGGCAACCTGCGTGATGGAGAGATTGGAAAAGAAGACGTCTTTGTACGACGGAAAGGAGGCCTAGAATGGCACTGCTGGAAATGAAGAATATCGTGAAGGATTTTGCCGGCTGCCGGGCCCTGGATGACGTGAGTCTTTCGGTAGAGAAGGGTGAAACCGTGGCCATCATCGGGCCGTCCGGTTCTGGAAAAAGCACCCTCCTTCGCTGCATCAATGCCCTGACACGGATTTCCCGGGGAAGCATCGCTCTGAACGGGGAAGTTTTCGTGGATTCGGAAAACGGACAGGTACAGAATAGGAGCGGACAGCCGGAGGCGGTATATCCGTCGGAGAAGGAGCTGAAGCGCATTTGCTGCGAGACAGGAATGGTGTTCCAGCACTTCAACCTTTTCCCGCACATGAACTGCTTGAAGAATATCACCTACGCGCCGGTAAAAGTAAAGGGCGTGAATCCGGCCGATGCGGAGGCGCGGGGGCTGGAGCTCCTGAAGCTGGTAGGACTTCCGGACAAGAGAAATGAGTTTCCGGGCCGTCTCTCCGGCGGACAGAAGCAGCGGGTGGCCATTGCGAGGGCGCTGGCCATGGAGCCGGAAATCATGCTGTTCGACGAACCCACGTCCGCACTGGACCCGGAGATTACGGGAGAAGTGCTGAACGTGATGAAGACGTTGTCTGCTCGAAATACCACCATGGTGGTGGTGACTCACGAAATGGGTTTCGCCCGGGAAGTGGCGGACCGAGTTGTGTTCATGAACAAGGGCAAAATTGTGGAGGAAGGAACGCCGGAGGAAATCTTCGAACATCCGAAGAGCGAGCGGCTGCAAGAATTCCTGAGCTCCATGCTGCAGGTGAAGAAATAGGTGAAAATAGAACAACAAATAGGAACAGTTTAAGGGCGATGCGGCCGGAAATGGGGCGCATCGCCCCTTTCTATGGCGCGAACCCTGCAGTGAGAATCCACTATGCCATAGAGAGATTGACAATAAAATTTTTAAATTATATAATAAGCACTGAGTTTATGTGAGAATCGAGCGCTCTTAGATTACCTGCAGGTCGAGGGGACCCTGCGCAAGGGTGAGCCGTGAATCTTGTCAGGTCCGAGAGGAAGCAGCAATAAGCGGTCCTTACCCTGTGCCGCAGACCCGTCTTCTCCAATCTGCAGGTAATCTAAGGGCGTTGTCTATATTATGGGAGGGAAAATGCATCTAGCTTTGTATCGGTCGGAGCGGCCGGAGCGTTTCAATGAAATCATCGGACAGAAGCACATCGTGCGGATTCTGCAGCATCAGCTGGAAACGGACAATGTGAGCCAGGCCTACCTGTTCACCGGCACCCGGGGAACGGGAAAGACCACCACGGCCCGAATTCTGGCGAAGGCTTTGAACTGCACCGGCAATCCGGCGGACGGACAGCTTCCTTGCGGTGAATGCGAGAACTGCAAAGCGATTAAGGAAGGCCGTTTTCTGGATGTTATCGAGATGGATGCCGCGTCCAACAACGGTGTGGATGATATACGGGACTTGATCGACCGAGTGAACTATCCGCCGATGGTGGGCCGGTACAAGGTCTACATCATCGACGAGGTGCACATGCTTTCCACCAGTGCGGAGAACGCCTTCCTGAAAACCTTGGAAGAACCGCCGGCACATGTGATTTTCATCCTGGCCACCACCAATCCCGAGAAGGTGCGGGAGACCATCCGTTCCCGGTGCATGCGGCTGGATTTCCGCCGGGTGTCCGAGGATGACCTCATTGAAGGCATGGAACGAATCTGCCGGCGAAAACAGGTGAACATCACCCGGGATGCCCTGGCGCTGGTGGCGCAGAAAGCCGACGGATCCGTGCGGGACGGCCTCAGCATTCTGGAGCAGTGCATCAGCGGCGGAGATGCGCTGGTGGATCTGGAGACGGTGGAAGACTACCTGGGAAGCGCCGGAATGGATTTCTATCTGGGCCTGACCCAGAACGTAATTGAGCACAACATGGCGGAAGCGCTGAAGCGAGTGGGGGATGCCCTTCGTACCGGCTGCGACGCGAAACAGATATTCAGCGATTGGCTGGAGCATTACCGAAATCTGATGGTGGTGCGGTATGTGGACGATGCCAAACGGCTAATCAATGCATCGGAGGAGAACATCGGCCGCATGCGGCTTCAGGCAAGTCAGATGGATGCGGATTCTTTAGAGGTGAGCATTCGCCTTCTTTCGGAATACATCAACCTGGCACGCTCCTCCACCCAGCCGAGAATCCTTCTGGAAACGGCAGCGCTGCACTTGATGAACGGCAAGGCGGTGCCGTCGTCCAAAGTCGCGGAGATGCTTCAGCTGGCAAAAGCAGAACTCAAGAAGGTGCCGCTGGTTCCGACCGTGCAGGCGTCGTCGCCGGAACAAACGATGGCGGCGGAACCAAAAGAAGCGGCGGAGCCGGCCGTCCCGGTATCGGAAGCTTCAGTCCCGACAGCGGCCGTGCCGGAAACCTCCGACGCGGCGGAAACTTCTTTTTATGAGGACGGATTCGACCCGGAAGCGGTATGGGATCAGATTGTGGATATCGTGGCGCAGGATGCGGGTGCCAGCTTTCGGATTATGGTGGGCAGCACCAGCCGAATCGAATCTTACCGGAACGGCGAATTGTCGATTTTGGTGAAGGCCAATAAGATTGACTTGGCCAATGACAGCAAGGCGGAGATTCAGGCGGCGGCCCGGCAGATTTTGGGAGAGCACGCGGTGGTGACCTTGCGGTCCGACGACGGAAAGGGCGCACCGACCGGGACAGCGCCGGCGCGGGACGTGAAGCCGGTTACCGCACTGAAGCCTTCCAACCCACCGGCAGCGGAACCGAGCAGACCGATACCGGAAGTGCCGGCATACCCGGCAGAACCGGAGTTCGGCATCGGGGATGAAGGCGTGGATGAAATCGTCCCATCCGACTACAATATGATGGGGGGCGTGGATTACCCGACCCGGATGGAGCAGAAGGACGATATCGTTACCGAAATTGCGGAAGAAGCCGGAATCCTTTTCGGCACGTCCGTGGAAATAATTGACTAACATTAAGAACTACAGAGGAGGAAAAGAAAAATGGGCAAAGGTATGAGAGCAGGAAAGAGAAAGACCAAGATGGGCGGCGGCGATATGCAGAAGCAGCTGAAGCAGATGCAGGCAATGCAGCGAGAGATGGAGCAGAGCCAGGCTGAGCTGGCGGAGAGAGAGTTTACTTCCACAGCCGGCGGCGGTGCGGTTGAAGTGGTAATCAACGGCAACAAGGAAATCACCAAGCTGAACATCGATAAGGACGTTGTGGATCCGGATGATGTGGAAATGCTGCAGGACCTGCTGATTGCCGCAGTGAACGAAGGCATGAGACAGGTGGATACCGTTGTGGAGCAGGAAATGAGCAAGATTACCGGAGGACTGGGAATCCCGGGACTCTAGGAGGAGCAGCATGAGGCAGTATCCAAAACCGCTGAATCGATTAATCAATGAGTTTTCAAAACTGCCGGGAATCGGTGGAAAGACAGCACAGAGACTGGCGTTTCATGTGCTGTCTTTGAGTACGCCGGAAGTGGAGAGCCTGGCGAACGCCATTCGGGATGCGAAGCAGAACCTGCGCTACTGTTCCGTGTGCGGAAATCTGACGGATCAGGATCCCTGCTCCATCTGTTCGGATCCACAGCGAGATCCGAAGGTCATCTGCGTGGTGGAATCCCCGCAGGACGTACTGGCCATGGAACGGATACGGGAGTTCAACGGGCGCTATCACGTTCTTCACGGCACCATTTCGCCGGTGGAGGGAATCGGTCCCGGGGACATCAACCTGAAATCCCTTATCGTTCGGCTGCAGAAGGAGCCGGAGGTGGAAGAGGTAATCATCGCTACCAATCCCAACATCGAGGGAGAAGCCACCGCCATGTACATTTCCCGTCTGCTGAAGCCATCCGGAATTCGGGTGACGCGAATTGCTCACGGCATTCCGGTGGGCGGCGACCTGGAGTATGCCGACGAAGTCACCTTGCTGAAGGCGATGGAAGGCCGTCGGGAGATCTAATCGATTCAAACGCGAACGCATTTTACGGAAACCTTTAGAGGGGAAGGAGCAATCATGTCGATTGAGAAGGTAAAAGAATATTTGGAACAGTTTGAGGCGGCGGACCGCGTGATGGAGTTCGACGCATCCAGCGCCACCGTGGATCTGGCGTCAGAAGCCCTGCACGTAGACGGTGCCCGTATTTGCAAAACCCTGTCGTTCCGCAACAAGGAAGAGGGTGCGATTGTGGTGCAGATGGCGGGGGACGCCAAGGTGGATAACCACAAATACAAACACACCTTCGGGGTAAAAGCAAGATTCCTCACACCGGAGGAAGTACTGGAATTCACCGGTCATCCCATCGGCGGCGTCTGTGCTTTTGCCATCGACCGCGATGATGTGAAGGTGTACTGCGACGAATCCCTTCGCCGATTCGACACGGTTTTCCCGGCCTGCGGCACGGCCAACAGCGCCATAGAAGTAAGCTGCGATGAGCTCTTCGAGTTCTCCCGAGCACTGGAATGGGTGGATGTGACTAAGTTGCCGGAGGCATTCGAATAAAGCATGCACGAATGAAATTTAATTAAAATCCAGATATAAAGAAAAAAGGCTTGCGTCGATCGGACCATTGTGGTAATATAAACAATGTAATCGACGTCGGGATGTGGCCCAGCTTGGTAGGGCGTCTCGTTCGGGACGAGAAGGTCGTGAGTTCGAATCTCGCCATCCCGACCAATAGAAACAGAAGTTCAGCAATTGAACTTCTGTTTTGCTATGTGCGGATTATTTTATGATTTAAGGGAGGGAATACAGATGGCAGTGATCGAATCGAAGAAAAAGCTGGGATTCGGAATGATGCGTCTTCCGAAGAGAACGGATACGGAGAAGGGAGAGCTGGACAACATCGATGTGGAGAAGGTAAAGGAAATGGTGGACACCTTCATTGCGAGGGGGTTTACTTATTTCGACACCGCATGGATGTACCACAACAAGAACAGCGAACAGGTGGTGAAGCTGGCCTTGACCGACCGCTACTCCCACGACCGCTACACTCTGGCAGATAAATATCACCTGGCCTACGTGAAGGACGGCACGCCGGAAGAGGTGTTCCTGGCACAGCTGGAGCGCTGCGGCGTGGAGTATTTTGACTACTATCTTCTCCACGATATGGGCCACGACAACTACGGAAAATTTCAAGAAGTAGGCGCCTTCGACATGGTGGCAAAGATGAAGGCAGAGGGAAAAATCCGCCACGTGGGCTTTTCCTGCCACGACAAAGCACCGTTCCTGGATCGGGTGCTCACGGAGCATCCGGAGCTGGAGTTCGTCCAAATACAGCTGAACTACCTGGATTGGGACAGTCCCGGAATTCAGGCACGGGAAGCCTATGAGATGATTACAAAGCACAACAAGCCGGTCATCGTAATGGAGCCGGTAAAAGGAGGTATGCTGGCGAACCGGATCCCGGAGAGCGTGGAGGCGGCGTTCAAAGCATACGATCCGGATCTGTCCGTTCCGTCCTGGGCCATCCGCTATGCGGCCGGGCATGATAATGTGGCCGTGGTGCTGTCCGGTATGAGCAGCATGGAACAGCTGCTGGATAACACGGGATACATGGAGGATTTTAAGCCGCTGGATGAAAAGGAACAGGAGCTGATCCGGCAGGCGGTGACGAAGATCAACGAAGGGATTGAGATTCAGTGCACCGGATGTTCCTACTGCACGGCAGGATGTCCGATGAATATTCCGATTCCGGAATACTTCTCTCTGTATAACGCGGACCAGAATGAGACGCGGACGGATTGGACCACTCAGCGGGAATTCTACAGCAGAACGGCGCTGAACAGCGGCAAAGCCGGCGACTGCATCGGCTGCGGCCAGTGTGAGGCAATTTGCCCGCAGCACCTGCCGATTATCGAGAACCTGAAGAAGGTGGCCGCATACTTTGAGGGAGATGGGGATAAGGAAGCATAAATCGAATTGACATTTGAAAAAGTGAAGAACCAAAACAAAGGCTGCGGCGTCATGCCGCAGCCCTCGTTTTATTCATGAGCAAGTAATTCTATTTCATCAAATTGCAAATTCTGTTGCTGAAGGCGACCGGGTCGTCGATTGGCAGGCCTTCAATAATCAGAGCCTGATCGTACAGAAGCTGAGCGTAATCCGAAACCTTTTCCTTGTTGTCGGAATCCACGGCGGCCTTCAGGGCAGCGAAGAACGGATGGTCTCCGTTCAGCTCCAGGATTTTGTCCGCCTTGATGGCGCCCACTTCCTTGTTGCCGGTAATCTCCGCCTGTGCCTTCAGTACCTTTTCCATCTCCAGGGAGAGGCCGTCGCCGGAGGCAAAGCATACCGGATGATCCTTCAGACGAGTGGATAGAATGACGGACGCTACCTTGTCCCCGAGTGCTTCTTTTACCGCGGTGAGAACGTCCTTGGCTTCCTCCTGCTTCTCTTCCTGTGCCTTCTTCTCCTCGTCACTCATCTCGAAGCCCAGATCTTTATCGGAAATGCTCTTGAACTCCTTATCGTCGTAGTTCTGCAGAATCTTCAGGGCGAACTCGTCAATCTCGTCGGTGCAGTACAGAACCTCGTAGCCCTTCTCCTTGAAGAGATCCATCTGCGGCATTTTGGCAATCTTTTCCTTGGATTCGCCGGTTGCGTAGTAGATGTATTTCTGATCGTCCCTCATGCGGCTTACGTATTCCTTGAAGGTGGCAAGCTCGTCGGTAGTGCTGCTGTAGAATTCGATAAAGTCCTTCAGCTTATCCTTATGTACGCCATACTGATCATAGACGCCGTACTTCAGCTGCATGCCGAAGGCTTCGAACATTTTGTCGTAGCTCTCCCGATCTTTCTCCTGCATCTCCAGAAGGGTGCTTGAAATTTTCTTCTCCAGGCGCTGGGCGATGGCCTTCAGCTGGCGGTCCTGCTGCAGCATTTCACGGGAAATGTTCAGGGACAGGTCCGGGGAATCCACCAGACCCTTGACGAAGCTGAAGTAATCCGGCAGCAAATCCTCACAGTGATCCATAATCATGACGCCGCTGGAGTAGAGCTGCAGCCCCTTCTTAAAGTCCTTGGTGTAGTAGTTAAACGGCACCTGACTCGGGATGAACAGCAGGGCATCGTAGGAAATCACGCCCTCCACGTTGGTGTGGATGACCTTCAGCGGATCGTTCCAGTCGAAGAATTTGGACTTGTAGAACTCGTTGTACTCCTCTGCGGTAATCTCGCTCTTCTTCTTTTTCCAGATCGGCACCATGCTGTTGAGGCGCTCGTCCTCCCGGTAGGTCTCGTACTCCGGCTGATAATCCTCTTTGGCCTTTTCCTCCTCCGACGCTTCCTTCATCTTGGACTTCTCCACGTTCATCACGATTGGGTACCGGATGTAATCGGAGTATTTGGTAACCAGGCTGCGCAGGCGATATTCCTCCAGGAACTCATCGTATTTGTCGTCCTCGGTGTCGTCCCGCAGAGTCAGCTGAACGGTGGTGCCCACCTCGTCCCGGCTGCCATCCTCCACGGAATAACCGTCGGCACCGTCACTGATCCATACGTGGGCCTGCTCCTCTCCCAGCTTGCGGGAAGTTACCTCGATGTGTTTCGCTACCATAAAAGCACTGTAGAATCCCACGCCGAATTGTCCGATGATGTCGGTGTCTTTGGCGGCCTCTTCGTTCTCCGTCTTAAAGCCCAGGGAACCGCTCTTGGCGATGATTCCCAGATTCTCCTCCAGCTCCTCCGCGGACATTCCGATGCCGTTATCGGAAATGGTCAGGGTGCGGTCATCCTTGTTCGGCTCAATCCGAATCTCAAAATTCTCCCGGGAAAGTCCGGTCTTGCCGCTCTTGGCCTCTTCGTAATACCGCTTGTCAATGGCATCGCTGGCATTGCTGATAATCTCCCGCAGGAAAATCTCCCGGTTGGTGTAAATGGAGTTAATCATCAAATCCAACATCCGCTTGGATTCTGCTTTGAACTGTTTTTTGCTCATCTTGTGATACCTTCCTTCTATTTATATTTATTTCATTTCCATAAAAACAGGATCGGAGGGTTAGCACTCACCGAACCCGTTTGCTAATAAACATAATACTCCTTCGGCGGGGGGATTTCAACCGCCGAAAATAAATATCACAGAAAAATCATATTGTCACCGCGGAAAGAAACGACTATACTCAAGATACGCACTTTATAATTCGATATACTGTATATAATTTAGAAGAAAGTCAGCAGCGTACTGAGAGGATGCAAGGAGTGATAACGATGAATAAAAAATATGATGTAGTAATTGTGGGCGGCGGCCCGGCGGGACTGACGGCGGGAATCTACGTTGGCCGTGCGGGAAAGACCGCAGCCCTCTTTGAGAAAGAGATGATTGGCGGACAGATCACCTACACCGATGAGATCGACAACTTTCCGGCGGCCCCGGGAATGGGCGGCGCGGAATACGCCATGAAGCTGCAGCAGCAGGCGGCGGATTGCGGCACCGAGATTTTCATGGATGGCGTAACGGAGATTCTGCCGAAGGAAGACGGAAGCTATGAAGTAAGGACGGCGGACGAATCGGTGGAATGCACTGCCGTAATTCTGGCCACCGGACTGCAACGGCGGAAGATGAACGTGCCGGGGGAAGAAGATTTCATCGGCCGGGGGCTTTCCTTCTGTGCCGTGTGCGACGGCGCCTTTTTCCGGAACCGGGAAGTGGCGGTCTACGGCGGCGGCAACACCGCGGTGGAGGACGCCATCTACCTGTCGGGCATCTGCCGGAAGGTGACCATCATCCATCGCCGAGACCGTTTCCGAGCGGAAGATCGATTGGTTCGGGAACTGGAGTCCAAAGACAATGTTGTTTTTGCCATGGAAAAGACCGTATCCTCCGTGCAAGGCGAGAAGATTATTCAGAGCGTGACCCTGCGGGACGGAAAGACCGGAGAAGAGACGGAGCTTCCGGTGGACGGATTTTTTGTGGCCATCGGACAGGTGCCGAACGGGGAGCCTTTCCGCGGACTGGTGGAGATGGACGACGCCGGATACTATCAGATCGATGAAAACTGCGGCGGCAAGCGGGACGGCGTGTTCGTGGCCGGAGACGGCCGAAGCAAGTCCGTGCGCCAGCTCACCACGGCGGTGGGCGACGGTGCGGTGGCGGCTACCCACGCGTGCCGGTACGTGGACCGGGTGAACGGCAACGAATATATTTAATAGTGAATGCGTACAGTGCATTTGGGATGAGAATATGGTATAATCACCCCGTGCGAATGTATATTGTGTAATGTATAGGAGGGAACAAAATGGCAGAATTTGAAGAAAACTGCACTCATTCTTGCGAAACATGCAGCGCAGATTGTGCGTCCAGACAGGGGGAACAGAAGGATCCTCACGAAAAGATGCATGAGGGATGCAGTGTCAAAAAAGTCATTGGCGTAGTCAGCGGAAAGGGCGGCGTTGGCAAATCCATGGTCACCGCGCTGTCGGCAATCGCTGCAAATAGAAATGGTCTGAAGACCGGTATCCTGGATGCGGATATCACCGGACCGTCCATTCCGAAGATGTTCGGAATTCACGAGAAGGCAGAGGTGTCCAACATGGGACTGCTTCCGGCTTCCACACCGACTGAGATGGAGATCATGTCTCTGAACCTGCTGACGGATAACGAGACGGATCCGGTTATCTGGCGAGGACCGGTAATTGCCGGTGCGGTTACCCAGTTCTGGACCGACGTAATCTGGGGCGATCTGGATGTAATGTTCATCGATATGCCGCCGGGCACCGGCGACGTTCCGCTTACCATCTTCCAGTCCATTCCGGTGGATGGTATCATCATCGTGACTTCTCCGCAGGAGCTGGTATCCATGATCGTGGAGAAGGCAATGAAGATGGCTCAGATGATGAACATTCCGATTCTGGGAATGGTGGAGAACATGAGCTACCTGCAATGCCCGGACTGCGGAAAGAAGGTCGAGGTATTCGGACCGAGCTCTGCGGATGCCATCGGTGCGGAATACGGCATTCCGGTCATCGCAAAGCTGCCGATCGATCCGAAGCTGGCAATGCTCAGCGACGCCGGAAGAATCGAGTTCCACGAGAACAAGGAAATGGATGCCATGGTGGACGTTCTGGCAGAGATGGGTCTGGACATTTAAAGAATACTATACAAAAAAATTTACTTGACTTCCTTGCGGAGTCAAGTATAATTTTTAGTGTTTGAGTTTACAAATACTAAACTTCATTTTTAGTATTCTATGTTTTTAGAAAAAGAGGTTATCATGGAAATCGGAGAGAAAATCCGTCGAATCCGAATCGAACGGGGTCTGACCCAGGAGGAGCTGGCGGACCGAGCAGAACTGTCCAAAGGGTTTATTTCGCAGATTGAACGGGATCTCACTTCCCCGTCCATCGCCACCCTGGAGGATATTCTCACCTGTTTGGGAACGGACTGCGGAGAATTCTTTGCCAACCGGACCCGCCCCCAGGTGGTGTTCTCGGCGGAAGATTATTTCTTGAAAGAAGATTCGGCCAGAAAGAGCCGCATCGAATGGATCGTCCCCAACGCCCAGCGAAACGAGATGGAACCCATCCGGCTGACCCTGAAGAAGGGGGGATCCACCATACCGGACAATCCCCACGAGGGCGAGGAGTTCGGATACGTTATTTCCGGAAGTGTGGAAGTCCACATCGGAAAAGAGAAATATGCCGTGGGAGAAGGAGAGAGCTTCTATCTCTATCCGGACGAAGAACATTACATCAGCTCACCGGCGGGGGCCGAGCTGATCTGGGTGAGTACACCCCCAAGCTTTTAAAGAAATGACATCGGGAAAGAACAAAGGAGGAAGAAAGCATTGGCGGAACTGATTAGATTGGAGAACATTCGGAAATCCTACGGGGAGAACGAAGTCCTGAAAAACATTACCATTTCCATTCAGGAAAAAGAATTTGTCACGCTGCTGGGACCGTCCGGCTGCGGAAAGACCACGACGCTGCGGATTCTAGGGGGATTCGAAAACCCGGACAGCGGTCGGATTCTTTTTGACGGCAAGGATATCACCAACGTGCCGTCCAACCGGCGAAACCTGAATACGGTATTCCAGAACTACGCCCTCTTCCCGCACATGACCGTGGGAGACAACGTGGCCTTCGGTCTTCGGGTAAAAGGAATGAACGAATCGGACGTCAAGGAGAAGGTGCATTACGGCCTGAAGCTGGTGAACCTGGAGGGCTACGAGAACCGGAAGATCTCCCAGATGTCCGGCGGACAGCAGCAGCGGGTGGCCATGGCCCGGGCCATCGTAAATGAACCAAAGGTGCTTCTTCTGGACGAGCCGCTGGGAGCGCTGGACTTGAAGCTGAGACAGGAGATGCAGTACGAGTTAGTGCGGCTGAAGCACGAACTGGGCATCACCTTTATCTACGTAACCCACGACCAGGAAGAGGCGCTGACCATGTCGGATAAGGTCATTGTCATGAACAGCGGACGGATTCAGCAGGAAGGAACGCCGGAGGAAATCTACAACGAGCCGGAGAACGCATTCGTGGCGGATTTCATCGGAGACAGCAACATCCTTTCCGGAAAGATGGTTCGGAATCATCTGGTTCGAATCAACGGCGTGGATTTCCCGTGCATCGACGGCAGCGAAAACGGATTTGCCCCGGGACTGGATGTGGACGTGCTGATTCGGCCGGAGGATCTGGAAATCCATCCGGCGGGAAAGGGAATTCTGGACGCCAAGATTACCAGCAAGCTGTTCATCGGCATGCACTACGAGATGCTGGCGCAGGCGGATACGGAAGGAGATTTTGAGTGGCTCCTGCAGAACTACGATTCCTACGAAGTGGGAAGCATGGTAGGACTGTACGTTCGTCCGGAGAACATTCAGATTATGCATAAACCAAAGACACAGGAAGAGGAGGCGATTGAAATTGACATTTAGCAAGAAATGGTCGGCACCGTTCATCGTCTTTGTGATTGCCGGAACGGTCATTCCCATCCTCTCCATTGCCTACTACGGATTCACGGCCAGAGGCGGAGGAATTACTTTAGATAACATCACCGCCATGTTCAGCGCCAACCACATGCAGGCGCTGGGGCTGTCTCTGCTGCTGGCGCTGGTGAGCACGCTGGTGTGCCTGATCGTGGCATTCCCGATGGCGATCGTGCTTCGGGACAGCAAGTTCGGAAAACAGGGCTTTACGATTTTCGTGCTGATCCTGCCGATGTGGATGAACTTCCTGCTCCGGACCATGGCATGGCAGGTGCTGCTGGAACGAGCAGGGGTCATCAACGGAATCCTGCAAGCCCTTGGTCTGCCGAGACAGGAAATGATGAATACGCCGGGCGCGGTAGTGCTGGGCATGGTCTACGACTTCCTGCCTTTTATGATTCTGCCGATTTACAATGCGGTGATGAAAATCGACAGCCATCTGATTGAGGCCGCTTACGACCTGGGAGCTGGTAAAGCCTATATGTATCGCAAAGTGATTTTACCCCTGTGCGTGCCGGGCATCGTCAGCGGAATCACCATGGTATTTATTCCGGCCCTCACCACATTCGTTATTTCCAACATGTTGGGCGGCGGAAAGGTGAACCTGATCGGAAACATCATCGAGCAGGAGTTCACGGTGAACTCCAACTGGTACCTGGGTTCGGGACTGTCCCTGGTGATGATGGTGTTCATTATTATCAGCATGGTGCTGCTGGAGAAATTCGATAAAACCGGGGAGGGAACGTTCATATGAAGAAATTCTTTGGAAATCTGTACATTGTAATTATCATGCTGTTCCTGTATCTCCCGATACTGACGCTGATTGTGCTGTCGTTCAACGAGGCGAAGTCCATGTCGGTATTTACCCGGTTCAGCCTGAAGTGGTATGGGGAAATGTTCCACAGCAAGCTTATTCTGGGCGCGCTGGTGAACACCTTCTCCATCGCGCTGCTGGCGGCGCTGATTGCCACGATTATCGGAACCATGGCGGTCATCGGAATCGACGGGATGAAACAGAGCACCCAGATGGTGCTGATGGGGTGCAACAACATTCCGATGCTGAATGCGGACATCGTGACGGGAATCGCGCTGATGCTGTCCTTCCTGATGTTCGGAATCTCTCTGGGATATTGCACGATTCTTTTTTCCCACATCACGTTCTGCATTCCATACGTGATTCTATCGGTGCGGCCGAGGATGAACAAGGCGACGGACACCCTGTTCGAAGCGGCGCTGGACCTGGGAGCTTCCCGGGGATACGCCTTCCGCAAAGTGGTGCTGCCGGAGCTTCTGCCGGGAATCGCATCGGGATTCCTGCTTTCTTTTACCATGTCCATCGATGATTTCATCATCACCCACTTTACCAGAGGGGCGGGCATCAACACCATCTCCACGCTGATCTACAGCGAGGTGAAAATCGGAATTCGTCCATCCCTGTACGCCTTATCCACCGTAATCTTCTTGATTGCGCTGGTGGTGCTGCTGGTGGTCAACTGGAACAATATTAAGAATGAAAGGACGGCTGCGTAGATGAAGAAAATCAAATGGGTGCTGGCGGCGGTGGCCGTGCTGGGAATGATGCTCTGCACCGGCTGCCGAAGCGGCGAGAACGGCGAGATTTACGTCTACAGCTACGGGGACTATTTCGACCAGGAGGCGATTGCGGACTTCGAGGATGAGACGGGAATCCGGGTCATCCAGGATACCTACGATACCGCAGAGGAAATGTATCCGGTCATCGAGAAGGGAACCGCGGATTACGACGTCATCATCACTTCCGACTACATGATTGAGAAGATGATTCACCACAAAATGCTTCTGGAGGTGGACAAGAAGAATCTCCCGGCCCTGAAGAACATCGATTCCCGCTACATGAAGAAGTCGGAATCCTTCGACCCGGGCAATAGATACTCCGTGCCGTACATGGTGGGCGTTTCTGGAATCATTTATAATAAGAAGATGGTGGGGGATGTAAAAATAGACTCTTGGGGGGACTTGTGGAATCCGAAGTTCAAGGACAGCATCGTGATGCCGGACAGCGTCCGGGACGACTTCATGATCGCCCTGCGTTTGCTGGGATATGACCAGAACACCTCCAACGAGAAGGAAATCAAGGCGGCAGCGGAATTGCTGAAGAAGCAGAAGCCGCTGGTGTACAAATACGCCAACGATTCCGCCCGGGATCTGCTGGCCGACGGCTCCGCAGCCATCGGCGTGGTGTGGAACGGCGAGTACATCTACACCAAGGACCTGAACCCGGATGTGGAATTCGTCATTCCGAAGGAAGGCACGGAATTCTTCGTGGATTCCTGGGCCATTCCGAAAACCTCCAAGAACAAGGCCAATGCGGAAAAGTTCATCAATTACATGTGCAAGGCCAAGGTGGCAAAAAAGAATTTCGATTACCTCTACTACACCACTCCGAACGAGGCGGCGATGAAGCTAATCGAAAAGAAGTACCGGAAAGAGGAAGCCATCTTCCCGACGGATGAGACCCTGGACATGTGCGATACGCTGAAAACGCTGGATACGAAAACCACGGATTTGTACAGCAAGTACTGGAAAGAAGTGAAGGCGAAATAGTGAGCGATATAAACAGCATTTCGTGAAAGCAAAACACCTGCTGTCTCAGAGATGAGGCAGCAGGTGTTTTATTATCTCTTTACTCATCTGCATTTAGTCTGTTCTCTTCGAACCGAGAAATGTCTGTGTTCAGAATAATATCGATGCTGTTGGCAATCAGACAATAATCTTGGAGCAATTGCTTCAACCATTACAGCGTTGGGTAGAGACTGCCTTCGGGAACAACTCACAGCATAAAGATAGCGCAAATAAAGAAAGAAATCAATATCTAGTAAAAATGAATATTTATTGACGAGGCAAGCAGAATAAAGTATTCTGACGGTAAGAGATACACTATGAGTTTTTTGAAAAATTTGTAGCGGAGATTATATAATTCTGTTGGACAACAGACCTATGGGAGAAGCACATTCATAAGAAAAGGAGAGTGAATCATGGACGAAAACCGGCTAAGAAATATAAAGACGTATGTGGTGGCCAACGAAATCGGATTCATCGTATTGTGGATTCTTTCCTGGTATCTCTTCCGTTCGGATTACGGAGAGTACTTGATTTTCCACGGAGCAAAACCGTATACGTTGGATACCACGGGGGGTATATTTTTACAGAATTATAGAACTCGTATGGGACGTGTCGGATGTGCCAATCTTCGGAATTGCACTAATATATTTCACGATTTGGAAGAAGAAAGATGTCCAAGGCACGTATCGCTTCGTCAGTTATATGTCCTTTGGCGTCAGCTTGTTTATGGTGGCGGTCATGGTGTTCAGCATATGTTTCTTCGATCCGACGTTCTACAATGCAGACTTGCAAGTGGTTAAAAACAGCGCAGGTCAGGCGCTCACCTTTCCGAGATTGCTGATTGCACCGCTGGTGCTGGCCGGGGTGTTGATGCTGGTATCCGGGAATAATGTGAGGAAGATCATGCCGGAACGAAAGGCGGAGAAAAAACTGCGGGAGCAGGGAAAATTATAAAGGGGCCTCTAATCCGGGCTGCTTTAAAGGAAACCGGAAGAAATTGACGACGGAACGCTCATCCCGGAGGTTCCGTCGTCAATTTCCCCGCGGCCGCCGGGTAGATTAGAGTTCAATGCCGGGGGTGAGGGCGAGATAAGGCCTTGAAAGCAGGAAATTCGGGTTGGAAGAAGTGATTTTTTGCCATTGAGCAGAACTTGAATTAGAACAAAAATGTGAAGAAAATATTAGATTGACGACAGACTTCCCCAGAGCGAGGGTCTGTCGTCAAATTTTTTAAAACCGAATGTATATTAGAGCATAAGGCATGAGGAGATGATTAGAATTGACGACGAAAGGTGGGGAGAAGGAGAGTTCGTCGTCAATTCTCTTCCTTTGGAAATAACAATGGAGAGAAGTGATGCATGGAACAAGAAAACGGGTGCTCATGCATCAACCCTGGAAATGGAGTTGATGCATGAGGCGGAAAAATGAGGGGGCATGCATCACTTCTCATCTGAACGCGGCCCGGCTCTCGCACGGGCCGCCGGTACAAATCGGGAAATTGATGTAAGAACGCTGAAAAATGATGTTCCTGCATCAATTGGTTCACCGCCGCCGAGCAATTAAAGGGCTGACGCTCGGCGGCAATGGTGAGAAGTGATGCATGGAACAAAAAAACGGGTGCTCATGCATCAACCCTGGAAATGGAGTTGATGCATGAGGCGGAAAAATGAGGAGCCATGCATCACTTTTCATCTGAACCCAGCCCGGCGGAGCCCCAAACCCAGTCCGGCGGAGCCCCAAACCTCGGGCGGACAGAGCAGAAAACCCGGCCCACCCCGGCCCGGCCAACCCAAAAAGCCGGCGGGTGCCGGCTTACTTTAGTGCCTTAATCAGTTCCCCCAGCACCGGCTCGAACTTCACACCGTACCAGTGGTCCGGGTCGTCCAGGGTGTTTTTGATGCAGGCCAGGGTATAATCCGCAGCGATTCGGGCGGCCTCCGGGACGGTTTTGCCGTGCATGTACGCCCCCACAAAGGAAGAGGCGTACACGTCGCCGGTGCCGTGGCAGCCCCGGTCCAGCAGTTCGTGGCGGTAGTAGGTCTGTTTTCCCTGCTCCGAAACCAGGACGCCCGTGCTGTGGGCGTCGTAGCTCACGCCGGTGAGCACCACAGTGCCGGCGCCCAGCCGGTGAATCCCATCCACCAGGCCGCAGATGTACTCCTCATCGTATTCCTCCCGATACTCTGTGTCGGTTAGAAGCGAAGCCTCGGTAATGTTGGGCAGCACGATGTCTCCTTCTCCCACTAATTCTTTCATCTCCTGAACGAAATCCATATCGAAGACCGGATACAGTTCTCCCCGGTCGGCCATGGCGGGATCCACGATTTTTTTGCCGCCGGGCACCAGAAGATTTCGACAGATGTCTTTGACCATTTCAATCTGGCGGGCGCTTCCCAGGTAGCCGGTGTACACCGCCTGAAAACGGATGCCCTCCTGCTGCCAGTGGTGCTCGATGGCGGGAATGTCCTCCGTCAGATCCCGGAATGTGAAATCCCGGAAGCCCACGGAGTGGGTGGACAGCACCGCCGAGGGGAGAATGGCCGTCTCCAGTCCGCAGGCGGAGAGGATGGGCAGCGCCACGGTAAGGGAGCACTGGCCCACGCAGGAAATGTCCTGTATTGTAAGAATTCTTTTGTAATCCATGGTTATTCCTCCTGATTGTCTAAACATCAGTATTGTACACTAATCACAGAAAAAACACAAAAAACTTCAATTTATTCGTTGACTATTTGGGAGGGTGAGAGTACACTATAGACAGTGATTAGCACTCCAGTATATTGAGTGCTAACAACGAAAAAGAATGAAGGAGGCAGAACAATGGATTTAACAGAACGAAAACTGCGAATCCTTCAGGCAATTATTACGGATTACGTGCAGAACGCCGAACCGGTAGGCTCCCGTTCCATCGCGAAGAAATATGATTTTGGCGTGAGCCCGGCCACCATTCGGAATGAGATGGCGGACCTGGAAGAGATGGGCTATCTGACCCATCCCCACACATCGGCGGGGCGAGTTCCTTCCGATAAGGCATATCGGCTCTACGTGAACAACATGATGCAGAAGACGGATTTGAGCCTTCAAGATAAGCAGACCATCAACGAACGGCTTCAAGTGAACCGAAACGAGTTCGATCGAACCATTCGCCACGCGGCAGAGCTTCTGTCCGATATCACGAAGCTGGCATCCTTTGCCATGACTCCGTCCACTCGGCAGGACACCCTGAAGTTCATCCGACTGCTTCCCATCGACGATGACAAAATCGTCCTGATGATTGTGGCAGACAGCGGAAAGGTGACCAACACCACCTTGCGCCTGAACGTGCCGTACACCAACGATGCCCTGGAGATTCTCAGCAAAACCATGACCTACCATTATAAAGGTCATACCATCGACGATGTGCTGAAGAATTCCATCATCGAAGATGTGGGCACCGACCTGGGTGCGTTGAGTTCCCTGGCGGGAGATGTGATGCCCAACTTCATGCGAACTTTGGAGGATATGCTGAACGTCAACCTGTACATGGAAGGCCTCACCAACATATTCAACATTCCGGAATACAGCGACATGGATCGGGCCAAATCCTTCCTGGAGCTGGTGAGCCGGAAGGAGGAATTCACCCGGGACATTCTGAACCGGGACAACGGCGTAATCGTCACCATCGGCAACGAGAATCCGGAACAGGCCATGAAGAACAGCTCCGTGATTACCGCCACCTACCACGTGGATGGCAAGCTGGTGGGCAAAATCGGCGTTATCGGGCCGACCCGTATGAACTACAGCGAGGTCACCTCGATTATGGAATATTTGACAAATAACCTCAGCCAATCGTTTATGCTGAGCAATGGAAAGGATGAGAAAGAGGATGAGTGAAGAGCAGAAAAAAGAAGCCCAGACTCCGGAAGATGAAGTAAAAAAAGAAGCCGGTTCGGCGGAGGCGACCGAGACTCCGGAAGAGGATAACGCACCGGAGGCGGAAAAGACCGAGGAAAAGTCGGAAGAGAAAACCGAAGAAAAAGCCGATGACGGAAATGAGAAATACGTCCGCCTGATGGCCGAGTTCCAGAACTACAAGAAACGGGTAGCGAAGGAAAAGAACGACATTCGGGAATATGCCACCGAGAAGCTGGTGATGGAACTGCTTCCGGTTCTGGATAATTTTGAAAGAGCCCTGGCGGCCAGCGCAGAGGATGACCCTGCCGGATACGCCAAGGGAATGGAACTTATTTTTACCCAAATGGTAACGGAGCTTCAGAAATCCGGTCTGGCGGAAGTGGAAGCGGAAGGTCAGGATTTTGACCCGACGAAACACAATGCGGTAATGACCGAAGAGAACGAAGAGCTGGAAAGCGGCAAAGTAAGTAAGGTCCTGCAGAAGGGCTACGCTTTGAACGATAAAGTAATCAGACCGTCTATGGTCGCAGTAACAAAGTAATTTCAAGGAAGGAAAGGTAATAGAAATGAGCAAAGTAATTGGAATTGATTTGGGAACAACAAACAGCTGTGTCGCTGTACTGGAAGGTGGAGAACCGACCGTAATCGCTAACGCAGAGGGCGCAAGAACCACCCCATCTGTAGTGGCATTCACAAAGAACGGTGAGAGACTGGTAGGTGAGACCGCAAAGAGACAGGCCATCACCAACCCGGACAGAACCATCGCATCCATTAAGAGACACATGGGTGAGAACTATCACGTAGAAATCGACGGAAAGCAGTACACACCGCAGGATATTTCCGCGATGATTCTGGCAAAGCTGAAGGCGGATGCGGAAAGCTATCTGGGCGAGAAGGTTACCGAAGCGGTAATCACCGTACCGGCATACTTCTCCGATGCACAGAAGCAGGCAACCAAGGATGCCGGTAAAATTGCCGGATTGGATGTAAAGAGAATTATCAACGAGCCGACCGCAGCTTCCCTGGCATACGGTCTGGACAAGGCAGAGGGATCCCACAAGATTCTGGTATACGACCTGGGCGGCGGTACATTCGATGTATCCGTACTGGAGCTGGGCGACGGCGTTTTCGAAGTACTGGCAACCAACGGTGATACTCACCTGGGCGGCGATGACTTCGATAACAAGATCATGGACTTCCTGGCAGACTCCTTCCAGAAGGAGCACGGCGTGGATCTGAGACAGGACAACATGGCACTGCAGAGATTGAAGGAAGCCGCAGAGAAGGCAAAGAAGGAACTGTCCAGCGCACAGACCACAAAGATTAACCTGCCGTTCATCACCGTAACCGCTGATGGTCCGCTGCATTTGGATATGGACCTGACCAGAGCGAGATTCGATCAGCTCACTTCCGATCTGGTAGAAAGATCCATCGAGCCGATGAACAAGGCAATGAGAGATGCCGGCGTTACTTCCGCAGATCTGGACAAGGTTATCCTGGTGGGTGGTTCGACTCGTATCCCGGCAGTACAGGCTGCGGTACAGAGAGTAACCGGCAAGGAACCGTTCAAGGGCATCAACCCGGATGAGTGCGTTGCAGTCGGTGCATCCATTCAGGCCGGCGTGCTGACCGGTGAGGTCAATGACGTACTGCTGCTGGATGTCACTCCGCTGAGCCTGTCCATCGAGACACTGGGCGGAATCGCTACCAAGCTGATCGAGAGAAACACCACGATTCCGACAAAGAAGAGTCAGATTTTCTCCACCGCAGCAGATAACCAGACCACAGTAGACATTCACGTACTGCAGGGTGAAAGAGAGATGGCTTCCGACAACATCACACTGGGAAGGTTCCAGCTGTCCGGCATTGCACCGGCTCCTCGTGGAATTCCGCAGATTGAGGTTACCTTCGATATCGATGCCAACGGTATCGTTAACGTAAGTGCAAAGGATCTGGGCACCGGTAAGGAACAGAAGATTACCATCACCTCCTCCACCAAGCTGTCCGAGGATGAGATCAACGAGAAAATCAAGGAAGCGGAGAGATACGCCGAAGAAGATAAGAAGCACAAGGAAGAAATCGAGACCAAGAACCAGGCAGAGGGCATGATTTTCGAAGTCGAAAAGCAGATGAACGAGCTGGGCGACAAGGTAAACGATTCTGAGAAGACCGCAGTGGAAAATGCGAAGAAGGATCTGCAGGAAGCGCTGAACAACAACGCATCCACCGAAGACCTGAAGAGCAAGATGGAAGCGCTGACCAACGCATTCTATCCAATCTCCACCAGAATCTATCAGGAAGCACAGGCTGCACAGGGTGCCGCAGGTCAGGCAGGACCGGACATGGGTGCACAGCAGGCAGCGGGAGAGCAGAACTCCGGTGCGGCACATAACGGAAACACAGTAGACGCAGACTACGAAGTAGTTGACGACGATAAATAATCTGTGTATTATAGAAAAGCTGCCGGCGTACTGCCGGCAGCTGTCATTTCATGATAATGACAAATGAAATAGATATATTTTGGAAAGGAACGAAAGATGGCTGAAAAAAGAGATTATTACGAAGTGCTTGGACTTCAAAAGGGCGCATCGGATGATGAAATCAAGAAGGCATTCCGTAAGATGGCCATGAAGTATCATCCGGACCGGAATCCCGACAACAAAGAGGCAGAAGAGAGGTTCAAAGAAGTGAATGAAGCCTATGCCGTTCTGTCGGATCCGGATAAAAAGAGCAAATACGATCGGTTCGGCCATGCCGGAGTGGATCCAAATGCCGGCTTCGGCGGCGGCGCCGGTGGATTCGACGGTTTTGGCGGCTTCGATTTCAGTGATATATTCGATATGTTCGGCGGTGGCGGCGGTTTTGGCGGCTTCGGCGGCGGCCGGCGTTCCGCGCGGCGTAACGGTCCGATGAAGGGCCGGGATCTGCAGCAGGAGATTACCATTGATTTTACCGAGGCAGTCTTCGGCTGTGAGAAGGAAGTGGAACTGACCAAGATGGTACAGTGCAAGACCTGTAACGGGGAAGGCACCGCACCGGGAACCTCCAAGCGCACCTGCGATGCCTGTGGCGGAACCGGTCAGGTGACCCAGGTATCCAATACGCCGTTCGGTCGAATTCAGAACGTGACCACCTGCTCCAAGTGTGGCGGAACCGGTCAGGTTATCGATACGCCGTGTCCGGATTGCCACGGTGCCGGCGCAGTTCGGAAGAAGGTCAAGATTAAGATTAATATTCCGGCGGGCGTGGACAACGACAGCGTAATCCCGATTCGGGGTCAGGGCGAGCCGGGAACCAACGGCGGACCGAACGGAGACCTGTACATCGTATTGAATGTACGTCCTCACAGTACCTATAAGAGAAGAGGCGACGACCTGTATCTGGACCTGCCGATTTCCTTCGATCAGGCAGCGCTGGGCGCAAAGGTGAGCGTGCCGGGCTTCAACGAGACCTACAGCTACACCATTCCGGCGGGAACCCAGACCGGATCCAATTTCCGCCTGAAGGGCAAGGGCGTGAAGAACCCTCGCACCGGACGGTACGGAGACCTGTTCGTGAAGGTCATCGTGGAGGTGCCGACAAAACTCAGCTCCAAGGAGAAGAAGGCCATTCAGAAGATGGCGGGCGAATTGTCCGAGAAAGCCTATCCGAAGAAGAGCAAATTCTCCAAGCTGAAATTCTAAATCGCAAATATCGCACAATACATACTGGCAATAGAAAATCCATCGCTGTGCAAGCGGTGGATTTTCTGCCTTTTTTATCTCAAAGGGGTGCTCTTTGGAGTATTGCGGAAAGCCGGGAAGTATAATATAATTTTTGAAAACGACGATACGTGTGGTTATGGAAGGAGGATATATATGAGTATGAAGAAGAAATTGGCACTGGTCCTTTCCCTGCTTCTGACAGTGCTGGTATTTGCCGGTTGCGGAAACAAGGAAGAAGGGAAGGTCAAAGAGGCGGCAGACGGGTTTATGCAGAGCCTGGAGAGCGGGGTATTCTCCAATGCGGGAAAGCACTGCACGGAAGACGTGGAGAAGGAATTGGGGCTCTCGGATCTGGAGAACCTGTCTAAGGTGTTCTACACATCCAGCGGCCTGTCCAAGAATGATCTGGGAGATAAAGCTGCCAAGAGCATCGATGATTTCACCGAGAAGATGCAGGATAACTTCATTACGAAGTATGAAATCGGCGAGGTAGAACTAAAGGATGACGAGGCGACGGTTTCGGTGAAGACCACCCACGGTTACAATCCGTACAAGCTGGACGACATCAATGTGGACAGCGAGGTGAACAAGATTGCCAACAAGTACATGGAGAAGCACATGGATGAGCTGACGAACCTCTATGTATCCAAGGGTCAGAAGGCATTGATGAAAAAGGTGTATGCCGATATAATTCCGGAAATGCTGGATGCGTTCTCCAAGAAGGTGGACGAAACCGGCGAGCTGAAGCAGGAAATCCAGCTGAAGCTGAAAAAACAAGATGACGATTCCTGGAAGATTGTCGGTGCATACGCTTCCGGCGAAGACTCCTCGGAAAAGAAGGAGAAATAGGAAAATCGCAGATTTTAAAAAAATCCGTTGCAAAACTTGCGACGGATTTTTTTTTACTGTACAATAAACTGACAGTTTGCCTTGACGTATTGAAGAACAAGGAATATATAACTTTAAAGGGGAAAAAATGGGTTCTTCACGAATTTTTGTGGGATTAAAATCGAAATAAATAATTAGGCATTGAAAAAGAGCATTGGATGCTTCATTCTAAGTAGTAGCGAACAAACTTACGAAAGGACTGCAATCCAATGCTCTTT
>NZ_VUNA01000020.1 GCF_009695905.1 Mogibacterium kristiansenii | reverse complement strand
CGTGGTGCTTCACTGCCCGCAAACCCTTATTCCTTCGTCACGGGGCACCACGTCCTCGGGACCGGATAGGGTTTCGAGTGGCACGACGTGGTGCTTCACCGCCCGCAAACCCTTATTCCATCGTCGCAGGGCACCACGCCCTCGGGACCGGATAGGGTTTCGAGCGGCACGACGTGGTGCTTCACTGCCCGCAAACCCTTATTCCATCGTCGCGGGGCACCACGTCCTCGGCCCCGGATAGGACTTCGACCGGTGGGACGTGGTGCTTCACCGCTCGCAAACCCTTATTCCATCGTCGCGGGGCACCACGTCCTCGGGACCGGATAGGAATTCGACCGGTGGGACGTGGTGCTTCACCGCTCGCAAACCCTTATTCCTTCGTCACGGGGCACCACGTCCACGGCCCCGAACGGAAATACGAGCGGCACGACGTGGTGCTTCACCGCCCGCAAACCCTTATTCCTTCGTCGCGGGGCACCACGTCCTTGGGACCGGATATGGTTTCGACCGGCACGACGTGGTGCTTCACCGCTCGCAAACCCTTATTCCTTAGTCACGGGGCACCACGTCCTCGGCCCTGAACGGGAATTCCGACGACACGCCGGCAATGAAGAACCAAAATTAACAGCGGGACCCTTCGAAAAGGATCCCGCTGTTTTGAATGGAATGTAAATATATCGATGACTTAGTTGTTGATCAGCTTCTCATCATCCTTGTTCCAGCTGTACAGCTTCCGGATATCTTCACCCACCGATTCGCAAGGATGCTCCGATGCTCTCTGACGCATCATCTTGAAGTGAACCTGACCGCCGGCCATGTCGTCCAGGAAGCCTCTTGCGAAGGAACCGTCCTGAATGTCGTGGAGAATATCCTTCATCGCCTTCTTGGTGTCTTCGGTGATAATCTTCGGACCGGTTACATAGTCACCGAATTCAGCGGTGTTGGAAATGGAATAACGCATTCCGGCAAAACCGCTTTCGTAGATCAGGTCTACAATCAGTTTCATTTCGTGGATGCATTCGAAGTATGCATTCCGAGGGTCGTAACCGGCTTCGGTCAGTGTCTCGTAACCGGCCTGCATCAGTGCACATACGCCGCCGCAGAGAACTGCCTGTTCGCCGAAGAGGTCAGTCTCGGTTTCTGTTCTAAATGTGGTCTCCAGTACGCCGGCTCTTGCAACGCCAAGACCTGCCGCATATGCCAGCGCTCTGTCCAGTGCCTTTCCGGTGGCATCCTGCTGAACGGCAACCAGTGCCGGTGTGCCTCTGCCTGCCTGGAACTCGGAACGAACAGTATGTCCCGGAGCCTTTGGTGCGATCATGGTCACATCCACGTCAGCCGGTGGATTGATCAGACCGTAGTGAATATTAAATCCGTGAGCAAACATCAGCATATTGCCGGCTTCCAGATTCGGTGCGATGTCTTTCGCATACATTGCAGCCTGTGTCTCATCGTGGGTAAGAATCATAACGATATCTGCCCATTTAGCGGCTTCTGCGGTGGTGAGAACCTTTAGACCCTGAGCCTCTGCCTTTGCTTTGGACTTGGAACCTTCATACAGACCGACAACAACGTCGCATCCGGATTCCTTCAGGTTCAATGCATGGGCATGGCCCTGACTTCCGTAACCGATAACGGCGATCTTCTGTCCGTCCAATACGCTCAGATCACAATCGGCTTCATAATAAATCTTGTGGTTTTCGTAACTGCTCATCTCTAATTTTCCTCCTAATATATTATCCCAACAATTAATCCGCGAACCATACTCAGTTGTATGTTGTATGACAACATAATAAACTTGTCTGACCGCAATGTCAATAGCTTTTTTGTTGTTTTTCACATAAAAACAATATTTTTTTAGATTAACTGTTCCGTCCAAAGCGCACGGTGCAGGTGAATCGTCATGACGCTGCGCATGGCTTCCGCATCTCTTTTTCGCAGAAAGTCGATGATCATGAAGTTGTCGTTGTAGGCCCCTTCCGCTACCGCATCCCATTTGTACTCCAGCTCAAAGGTTTTCTGAATGGTCTGATTCACCACCGGCAGAAAATGATCGAAGAACCGGTTGTGGGATGCCCGAATCAGGGCATCGTGAAAAGCGATTTCCCGTTGGATGATTTCTTCATTGTTGAAGTCATGGGTGAACTGTTCCTGGGTGGCTTTCACCAGGCGGACAATCTCTTCAATCTCTTCATCCGTCGCCCGTTGGCAAGCCAGAGCGGCCGCAGCGGGCTCAATAATCAGCCGTGCTTCGTAGAGGTCTTTCAGGGTGACCTTCTTTTCATCGAAGGAGGGAAGGGTAGAGGCCAATTGGTCTTTTCGTTCCGTGACAAAGGTTCCTTTTCCGCGCTGAACCTGAAGCAGTCCTTCCGCGACCAGGATTCGGATGGCTTCCCGCAAAGTGGTTCGGCTGACCCCCAGCTCCAGTGAGAGATGGTTTTCGTTGGGCAGCTTACTGCCCGGTGCGTAATCCACTCCGCTTCGAATCTGGGCTCGAAGGGTATCCGCCGTTCGCTGTGCTAAGTTGGTTTTATTCTGAGACATGGTATTCTCCTAACTCTGTTCCGTAAAAATATATTGCGATGTATGATGTTATACAAATATGACGAGTTGTCATACAATAATTTATCACCGAGAAAACAGATTGTAAATAGAAAATCCGGAAAAAGTCTCTAATTCCGGAATCGGCATCCATCAAAAAACAGTAGAAATAACTGGCTATAGGAAGAACCTAATTGAACACCTCTTCGGAATTATTTATACTGAAATGAATAGTGTTATAGAATTCAAGAGGTGAGGATGAAATCATGAAGGAACAATTGATTATTTTGGACGGCGGCATGGGAACCGATTTGCAGCATTCCGGACTGAAGCCGGGAGAAAATCCGGCGGTGTACGGCATGACCCATGCAGCAGAAATTCGAGATATCCACATGAAATATATCAAGAAAGGCACAAATTGCATCTACACCAATACCTTCGGTGCCAGCGGCAACAAGCTGAAGGGCAGCGGGTATTCCGTGGATGAGGTGGTGCAGCGAAACGTGGAAACGGCCGTGGAAGCGGTACGCTTGATGAGGGAACAGGGCCGGGAGTGCATGGTGGCGCTGGACGTAGGCCCTCTGGGTGAGTTGCTGGAACCGCTGGGGACACTTCCCTTTGAAGAGGCCTACCGGGCCTATGCGGAAATCGTGGAGGCCGGTGAGAAAGCCGGCGCGGATCTGGTGGTGTTCGAAACCTTTACGGATCTGTATGAAATGAAAGCAGCGGTGCTGGCGGCGAAAGAGCATTCCAATCTGCCGATTTGGTCCACCATGTCTTTCGAGGCCAACGGCCGTACCTTCCTGGGAACTTCGGCAGCCGCCATGGCGCTGACCTTGGAAGGACTGGGTGTTGCGGCGCTGGGCATCAACTGCTCGCTGGGACCGAAGGAAATCCTTCCGATTGCGGAGTCCATGATGGAGTGGACAAACCTGCCGATGATTATCAAGCCCAACGCGGGTCTGCCGGATCCGCGAACCGGGAAATACGACATCACCGCGGTGGAATTTGCGGAAGAGATGGTGCCGTTTCTGGAGAAGGGCGTAGGCATCGTCGGAGGATGCTGCGGAACCAATACGGATTTTATCCGTGCCCTATCCCATAAAAGCAGCCATTACAATCCGGCAGGACGGATTCCGAAATCCCGGAATGGCGTATGCTCCGCCGGTTCGGTGGCGGAATACGGAAAGCTGAATATCATCGGGGAGCGAATCAATCCGACGGGCAAAAAGAAATTGCAGCAGGCGCTCCGGGATGGCGACATGGACTACATCAAGAAGCTGGCGGTGGAACAGTACGAATCCGGTGCGCAGATTCTGGACGTTAATGTAGGCGCCCCGGGCGTGGACGAAGTGGCGCTGATGCCAAAGGTGATTCAGGCGGTGCAGAGCGTGACGGACATTCCGCTGCAGCTGGATTCCGTGGATCCGGAAGTACTGCGGGCCGGCCTTCGGGTGGTGAACGGACGGCCGATAGTAAATTCCGTGAACGGAGAACGGGAGCGGCTGGATTCCGTGCTTCCGCTGGTGGCGGACTACGGCACGGCGGTGCTGGGTCTGGCCATGGATGAGGACGGCATTCCGGAAGATGCGGAGGGCCGAATTCAGGTGGCGGAGCGGATTCTTCGGGAAGCAGATCGATATGGAATTCCGCGGGAAGACGTGATTGTGGATTGTCTGACCCTGACGGTATCGGCCCAGCAGGAGCAGGCGCGAGAGACGCTGCGGGCAGTCCGTCGGATTCACGACGAGTTCGGCCTGCACTGTGCTTTGGGCGTCAGCAACATCTCCTTCGGCCTCCCGATGCGGCGGTACATCACCACCAGTTTCCTCACCCAGGCGATGGGGGCGGGACTGGATTTTCCGATTGTCAATATCAACGAGAAGGCGATTCGGGATGCCGTAGCGGCGTTCCGGGTGCTGAGCGGGGAGGATGCGGACAGCGGAAATTACATTCGGGATTACGCGGCGGAAGAGGCGGAGCGGAAAGCGAAACTGAAGGCGGCAAAAGAAAATAAGAGCGATGCCGGAGGAACCGGCAAGGGCGTAACGGGATCCGGCGTGTCCGGCGCCAAAAGCGATTCGAAGGAAGATCCGCTGCAGGCGGCGGTCATCAAAGGGCTGGAACAGGAGACCCGGGAGATTACAAAGAAGCTTCTCCTTCAGGAAGAGGCTATGAGTATTATCAGCGAACGAATCATTCCGGCACTGGACAAGGTGGGAGCGCTGTACGAAAGCGGGGAATTCTTCCTGCCTCAGCTCCTCAATGCGGCGACGGCGGCATGCGCCGGATTGGACTTGATTAAAAAGGAAATCGCCGCTTCCGGTACCCGGCAGGTATCCAAAGGACGGATTATTTTGGCCACGGTAGAAGGGGATATTCACGATATCGGAAAGAATATCGTGAAGGTGGTGCTGGAAAACTACGGCTACGACGTACTGGACCTGGGACGTGACGTGCCGGTGCAGACGGTGGTGGATGCCGCAGTGGAAAATGACGTGTACCTGATTGGGTTGTCGGCATTGATGACCACCACGGTACCGGCCATGAAAGCCACCATCGATGCCCTGCGAGAAGCCGGTCACCCATGTAAAATCATGGTGGGCGGTGCGGTGATGACGCCGGAATATGCGGAGGAAATCGGCGCGGATTACTATTCCAAGGATGCCCAGGGTGCCGTGGCAATTGCGAAGGAAGTACTGGGCTAGAGAAGGATGGGATGAAAGAAGATATGGAACAATTGACTTTTAGAGAGGAACTGTCCCGGGGGACGATGGTATTCGACGGAGGAATGGGCACCTATTTCTCCGCATCGGAGAAGCTGCCGGGGCAGGGCTGCGAGATGGCGAATATCGAGAAACCTCTGCTGATTTCCGCCATCCACCGGGAATATTTGGAAGCCGGTGCTCGGGCCATTAAGACCAATACATTTTCCTCCAACCGGGTGGCCTATCCCGGCGGAAACGATGTGGTGCTCCGGCAGATTCGGGCGGGATTTCGACTGGCCGGCCGGACGGCAGAAGCCTATGGCGCACATGTTTTTGCGGATATCGGTCCGGTGACCGGTCTGGATGAGGTGCGCACGAAGGAAGAATATCGGTATATCATCGATGCATTTCTGGAACTGGGGGCGAAAAATTTTCTGTTCGAGACCAATTCCAATACCATCGGACTCCTGGAGAGTGCTCGGTACATTCGAAGCCGGGTGCCGGATGCATATGTGATTATCTCCTATGCCGTGCTGCCCGGCGGATATACCCGTGACGGACTCTTTGGGGAGGATTTGCTGCAGGAAACAGGTGCATCGCCCTTCGTGGATGCGGTGGGCTTGAACTGCATCAGCGGGGTTCGGCAGCTGCAGTCCCTGCTGGAGCAGATGAATACGGAAGGACTGACCCTTTCCGTGATGCCGAATTCCGGAAGCCCGGTGGTCATTCAGCATCGCACCATCTATCAGAGCGACCCGGAATATTTCGGCCGTGAATTGGCAGAGCTGGCGGCAAAAGGCGTGACCATTGTGGGCGGCTGCTGCGGAACCACGCCGAAGCACATTGCAGCGCTGACGGAAGCGTTGAAGAGCGTTTCAGCCGACGGAACACTGCGTTCGGTTCCAAGAGCGGCGGCACCGGAAATGAAGGAGAGTGCGTTCTTTCGAAAGCTGCGGCAGGGGGAGAAGCCCATTGCCGTGGAATTCGACCCATCGGGATACGCGGATATAGGAAAATACATAGAAAATGCCAAGGGGCTCTGTGATGTGGGTGCCGATGTGATTACCATTGCGGACTGCCCGACGGCAAAGGCACGGATGGATTCCAGCCTGGTAGCCTGCATGCTCCGGCGGGAGGGTATCGAGCCCCTCCCGCATTTGACCTGCCGAGATCGAAATCTGAACGCCTCTCAGGCACTCCTCATGGGGCTCAGCGCCGCAGAGGTGCAGAACCTCCTGATTGTCACCGGAGACCCGATTCCAACCGCGGAGCGAGACGAGGTGAAGAGCGTCTACCAATTCAATTCCCGAAAGATGACCCACTTTATTCGCGGTCTGGAAAAGAAAGGGGCAATTCATCCCTTCCACGTGTTCGGCGCACTGAATATCAACGCGATTAATTTCGATGCGGAGTTGGGCCGGGCGGAAAAGAAAATCGAAAAGGGCATGCAGGGTCTGCTGACGCAGCCGGTGCTGAGCCGCCGGGGATTGGAGAATCTGAGACGGGCAAAAACATCTTTGAACTGCTATATTCTGGGCGGAATTATTCCGGTCATCAGCGAACGAAATGCTCGTTTTATGAACAGCGAGGTGAACGGCATCGAGGTGGAAGAGGCGCTGATTCAGCGATATGTGGGTTTGAACCGGGAAGAGGCGGAAAATCTGGCTCTGGAGGTATCCGTGGAAATCGGGAAAGCGATAGCGCGTTCGGCAGACGGATTCTACGTGATCACTCCTTTTAACCGGGTCAGCCTGGTCAGCCGAATCGTGGAAGCGATTCGGGACGGACATGTCATTTCCTAGACAATTATAGAGTTTTCCCATAGACCGTGTTATAATACAAATACTCAATTTGTACGTTATGATTATGTTAGGAGATATTTGTATGAAAAAGATTGGTGTACTGGGTGCCGGAACGATTGGCATGTCTCTGGCGCGGATGCTGTATAACAGCGGTCACGATGTTTTGGTATGGTCTGCCGTGGAGGCGGAGCTGGTGGCTTGTGAGACGACCCGGAAACATAAGAATCTGCCGGGAATGGTAATTCCGGACGGTGTTCGTTTTACCAGAAGCCTGGAGGAAGTGTGCACGGATAAGGACGTGCTGATGTTCGCCATCCCGTCCGTATTCATCCGTTCCACCGCCGCGAAGGCACGGGATTACATCGTGGACGGACAGATTATCGCCGATGTGGGCAAAGGCGTGGAGGAGAGCACGTTCATGACCATGTCCCAGATTCTGGAGGATGAGCTGAACAAGGACGGAAAGCACGGAAACGTGAAGGTGGTGGCTTTGTCCGGACCGACACACGCAGAGGAAATTGCGCTGGATATGCCGACCACAATCGTTGCAGCCAGTGAGGATATGGATGCGGCGAAATACGTACAGGACGTCTTCACCAATACCTGCATGAGAGTATATACCAATGCGGACGTAATTGGCGTGGAGCTGTGCGGTGCCATGAAGAACGTCATCGCTCTGGCTTGCGGAATTGCCAACGGCATCGGTTGCGGCGACAATGCCAAGGCGGCGCTGATTACCCGCGGTATGGCGGAGATTTCCAGACTGGGTACGAAGATGGGTTGCATGGAGCAGACGTTTACCGGACTGGCAGGAATCGGTGATTTGATCGTTACCGCTACCAGCATGCACAGCCGGAACAACCGTTGCGGCAATCTGATCGGACAGGGCAAGTCCGTAGAAGAAGCGGTAAAAGAAGTCGGTCAGGTCGTGGAAGGACTGAATGCGCTTCCGGCAGCAATGGCTTTGTCGAAAAAGTATGATGTAGAGATGCCGATTACCATGGCACTGGACAGCATCGTGAACCGCGGCGCAAACCCGATTGATGTGGTAGAGAAGCTGATGAGCCGGGCGAAAAAATCGGAGGTATCCGAGGATGTTCTGATTCAGTTCTTCGAAAAGAAGAAGGCGGAACGGAAATAGAATCAGGGGAAAACCGGATTTGATAATAACCCAATAGCAAAGAAACAGGACTGTCGCTTGACAGTCCTGTTTTCTTACGTATTTTTTGATGTATCGGTTATTGGCCGTCGTTGGCGGCGTCGCCGCCACCGCCGCCGCCACCGGTGTTGTCACCGCCACCGGTGTTGTCACCGCCGCCGGTATTACCGCCGCCACCGGTGTTTCCGCCGCCGGTATTGCCACCGCCGCCGGTATTGCCGCCACCGCCGGTATTGCCGCCACCGGTGTTTCCGCCGTTGTGGTTTCCGCCGTTGTGGTTTCCGCCGGAGCTGCTGCCGCCGGAACCGTTGCCACCGCCGCTTCCGGAACCGCCGGTGGACGGGTTGTCCGCAGAGGAACCGGAATCCGGTTTCTTGGAATTGGTGTTCTTCTTGCCGGAACTTGTTCCGGAAGAATTGTTGTAGGAGGAGCCGGAGTTGGTTTCCGTTCCTTTGATGTAGTATTCACTGCCTTTCTGAACCACATCGGCTGGCTTGCTCGGATAGGAGCCTTCTTTTGCCGCCGCGATGTTGTTCATAATCCGTCCCCACAGTGCCGCTGCGCCGGAGGAATCGGAGGACAGTTGGATGTTGTAGTCCGTACCGATCCAAAGGGCTGCCGCGTAGTGCGGTGTGAAACCGTTGAACCAGATATCGTAGTTGCTGGATGTGGTTCCGGTCTTACCGCCGGCCTGAACGCCGGACAGCGCCGCACCGGTACCGGTACCCTGAGAAACAACGGATTTCATCATATCCGTCAGGATGTAGGCAACGCCTTCATCCAATACCTTTGTCTCCTTGGATTCCGAAGTCAGAAGGAGATTTCCGTTCCGATCCAGAACCTTCCGGTATGCGATGGAGGACTGGCGGGTGCCGCCGTTCGGAATGGCGGCAAAAGCCTGTGCCATTTCAATCGGCTTTACACCGCTGGAGAGGCCACCCAGCGCCAAAGCCGCTGCGTTCTCATCGTTGTTGTCGCCCTCTCGGTTCAAGGTGGTGATGCCGAACTTTTCCACCAGATTTGCGGAATACTCCGAACCAACCTGCAGCCATATTTTTACCGCACATACGTTGGAGGAAAGCTGCATGGCTCTTCTCATGGAAATCCGGCCCTTGTATCCGCCGTAGGAGTTGGACGGCCAGGTCCGACCTTCGAAGGTCAGCGGTTCGTCCACGATGGTGGATCCGGCGGTCATGTAATCGCCGTAATATTTCGTTCCCTGGGTGTCGTTGTTGTAATCCGTGTACTGATATTTCTCATCCTTCTGCAAGTAGTCGTAACTCTTCTGCAGTGCCGCGCCGTATACCGCCAGCGGCTTGATGGAGGATCCCGGCTGTCTCGGATTCAGTGCTCGGTTGAAGAGACCGCTTCCGTGAGAGCCGCGGCCACCGATCATGGCCTTAATCTCTCCGGTGCCCACTTCAGCGATAACCATGGCACCCTGCGGCTGAATGACTTTATCCGCCATGGTAATCAGCGCATCCTTCAGCACCAGCTTGCTTCCGGATTTCTTAATCATATCCGGGTTGCTCTTGATGTAATCCGCATCGATGGTGACGTTGCCGTTCTTATCCATGGTTTTGTTCGCCGCCGGAATGTTCACATAGCCGGTGGCGTAGATGTAGAATTCGCCGCCTTCGCTGGTGTAGGAAGGTTTCAGCTCCACGCTGTAATCCGTGCCGCTGTCCACCGTCGTCTTGTAGAAGTTCAGACGTTTTCCGGCCTTGAGGGTAACGGAGCCGTCGGAGTTCTCCTTGAATTCACTGCTTTTCAGCGTCATATCGTCCTTGCCGTTCACCAGGTTGCTGTGCTTGTACAGAGAAATCGCACCCTTGTCCGTGATCACGTTTCCGTTGCTGTCCGTATGCAAGTTCAGCAGCGACGGGAAATTGCTCGGATTCTTAAAGGCCTCATCCACCGTCTTCTGGGCTTCAGAGTCCATGGTGGAATAAATCTTCAGACCGCCGCTGTATACCAGCTTCTGAGCGGTCTCCTCATCCATATCGTATTCCTTCTTCAGGTCCTGAATGATTTCGTCGGCCATGTAATCCTTGAAGTAGGTGCTGATTTTATCATTATCCGTGGAAATCGTCGGATCGATAAAGTCTGTCAGTTTCTTATCCTTATTCTCCCGATACTGCTTGTCCGAAATGTACCCCTGGTCCTTCATCAGAGACAGGCAGAGCTGACGTCTGGACTTGGCAATATCGTTGGCGTAGTACTTCTCGCCGCCCACGGTAATCTTCGTCATATCCGAAGTGTCCGTGATACCCGACGGATCTTTAATCAGCGCGTAGGTGTCCGGGGACTGAGGCATGGTGGCCAGAGCCGCACACTGAACCAGGCTGAGGTCCTTTACATCCTTGGAAAAATAACATTCGGATGCCGCTTCGATACCGTAGTTGCCGTAGCCGTAATAAATGCTGTTCAGGTATGCGGTGACGATTTCTTCCTTGGAAAGGGCGTGCTCAATCCGCGCCGCGTACCACATCTCGATGATCTTACGCCGCAGGCTTCGCTGGCTCATGATATCCGGAAGGTAGACGTTTCGGGCCAGCTGCTGGGTCAAGGTACTGGTACCGCTGATTCCGCCGCCGGTAAAGGATTGGAGGACCGCACCCACCATTCGCTTCCAGTTGAAACCGTGGTGATCCCAGAACGTTTTATCTTCCAGGGCCACGATGGCGTTCACCATGTTCTTCGGCAGCTGCTTGTACTTGATGATGGTTCTCTTCTGGCCGTTGCTGACGGAATCCACTGCATCCCCATTATCGTCGTAGACGATGGAATCCGTAGAAATCGCATCGTAGATGTTCTTCGGATCGATGCTCGGCGCCGTGATGATGACCACCGCAGAGTACAGAATTCCGAGAGACACCAGCGTGGCAACGGTTCGTCTTCCGAACTTGAAAATCTTCTTTCTCCGGGAGAGAGGATTACCGTTCTTGTCCACCCAATGGTTCGGGTTCAAGTCGTAGATGAACGCATCGAACTTCGGATGAGCATCCCGGAAATTATAAAACTTCTCTTTGAGGCTGCCCGCTTTCGCATCCGGTCTCGGCCGTTTCGGTGCCGGCATCTTGTTTCCGGCGTCCTTCTTCTTTCGGCTAAAAGAAAATTTCTTCTTTCCGTCGGTTTCCGGCGAGGCCGAAGTTTCCGCGGCATGCTTGTTCTTTCCGCCGCCCATAAATTCCTGTTCAAAGGCGGCGATATCATCGAACTGCTCGACATCGCGTTTTGGACTGTTTCCGGAAGGGGACGGGCGGCTCGGTGTCGCCGGCCGGGTGCCGGAAGCAGCTTTTCGCAGATCGTCTTTACGAATTACAGTGGTTTGGTCCGATGCATTTCGGGTGGAATCCGTCGCCTGAGGCGGGGTCGCTTTCTCCGCCATTCGCCGGGCGGCCTTCTCCCGTTCCAGCCGCTCCTTCGCCATCTGGCGGGCCAGCTTCTGCATCAGTTCATAATCGGTTGGTTTTCTATCGCTCATAGTCTTTAATCCTTAATTCCTTTACATATAAATACATAAAAGTACATGTTATTTTACCATGGGAGAGGGGTGAAATAAACAAATCCTCGGGATTTCCAGATAAACTTCAAAAAAATAGAACAAAGTTAGAAACAACTACCCTATCCGGAAGGTAAATATTGTTCCAATTCGAAGAGGTGCGTCCGGATATACATTGAATCAATATCTGATGATAAAAAAACAGAAATGCGTCCTTGATTGAATTGCTTTTCGCCCTAGAGTATAATTACAACATCTGAGATTTTGAGAGGTACATAATTATGAGCAATTACGATTTATCTACGAAGTGCATCCACTCCGGATACACTCCATCGAAGGGAGAGCCTTGCGCTCTGCCGATTTATCAGAGCACGACGTTTAAATACGACACCACGGCGGAGATGGGCGACCTGTTCGACCTGAAGGCAGAAGGCTATTTTTACACGAGGCTTCAGAACCCGACCAACGATGCGGTGGCAGCAAAAATTGCCGACTTGGAAGGCGGCGTGGCGGCTCTTTTGACGTCCTCGGGACAGGCGGCCAACTTCTACGCTGTTTTTAACATCTGCGAGGCGGGAGACCACGTTGTGGCGGCGTCCACCATCTACGGCGGAACTTTCAACCTGCTGGGCGTTACCTTTAAGAAGCTGGGCATCGACTGCACCTTCGTGGATACCGATGCATCGGAAGAAGAGCTTGCGGCGGCATTCCGTCCGAACACCAAGGCGGTTCTGGCAGAGACCATTGCGAACCCGGCACTGGTCATTTTGGACATTGAGAAATTCGCCAAGGTGGCACACGACCACGGCGTTCCGCTGATTGTGGACAATACATTCCCGACACCGGTGAACTGCAGACCGATTGAATGGGGTGCGGATATCGTGACCCATTCCACCACCAAATACATGGACGGCCATGCGGTACAGGTAGGCGGCGCAATCGTGGACAGCGGAAACTTCGATTGGGAGAAGTACGGCCACAAGTATCACGGACTGACGGAGCCGGATGAATCCTATCACGGCATCGTGTACACAAAGCAGTTCGGAAAGAAGGCGTACGTCACCAAAGCAACTTCCCAGCTGATGCGGGATCTGGGATCCATTCCGTCGCCGAACAACTGCTTCCTGCTGAACCTGGGTCTGGAGACGCTTCCGCTTCGGATGGAACGTCACTGCGAAAATGCTCAGGAAATCGCAGAGTATCTGGATGCCCATGAGAAGGTTTCGCACGTAAGCTATGCCGGACTGCCGGGCGACAAGTACTATGAACTGGCGCAGAAGTACATGAGAGACGGAAAGACCTGCGGCGTCATTTCCTTCGAACTGAAGGGCGGAAGAGAAGCGGCGGTGCGCTTTATGGACAGCCTGAAGCTGGCGCAGATTGCCACCCACGTAGCAGCGACCCGAACCATGGTTCTCCATCCGGCCAGCCACACCCACCGTCAGATGAACGACGAGCAGCTGGCGGAAGCAGGAGTATCTCCGGGCCTGATTCGTCTCTCCATCGGTATCGAGAGTGCAAAGGATATCATTGCCGATCTGGAACAGGCGCTGCAGAATGCGTAGAGATTGAAAAGTGAAAGACCTGCGACCACAGAGAAGTTGCCGCAGGTCTTTTTTGGTTCTTCATTTTTTTGCGCCGGAGCGCAATAACGTGGTGCCTCACACTCGTCAAATCCTTGATCTTTCGTTGCGGGGCACCACGTCGCTGGTGCAGACCGGTGCTTCGGAGGGATGGACGTGGTGCCGCACACCTGTCAAAGCCTCGATCTTTCGTTGCGAGGCACCACGTCGTTGGAGCCGACCGGTGCTTCGGAGGGATGGACGTGGTGCCGCACACCTGTCAAAGCTTTGATTCTTCGTTGCGGGGCACCACGTCGCTGGTGCCGGCCGATGCTTCGGAGGGATGGACGTGGTGCCGCACACCTGTCAAAGCCTTGATCTTTCGTTGCGAGGCACCACGTCGTTGGAGCCGACCGGTGCTTCGGAGGGATGGACGTGGTGCCTCACACCTGTCAAAGCTTTGATTCTTCGTTGTGGGGCACCACGTCATTGGAGCCGGCCGGTGCTTCGGAGGGATGGACGTGGTGCCCCACACTCGTCAAATCCTTGATCTTTCGTCACGGGGCACCACGTCGTTGCCGCCGGAAAGCAATTTAACTTTACTGCGAAGCTCTAATTTAGGTGCTTTCCGGGAAAGCAGAAGAAATTGACGACGAAGCGCTCCTCACCGGGGCTTCGTCGTCAATTCTCTCCATTTGAAATTATAGAAATGAAAAGAGCTGCACGAAGACCGGCGGAGGGCCTTCGTGCAGCTCTTTTACTCTTTAAAAATCTTAATATACAATATCCCCCAGTGCGGACTGAATCAGTTTGGATGCCAGGATGCCGGTCTTGTTCCGCTCATCCAGAATCGGATTCACTTCCACCATGTCCATGGACAGCAGTTTGTGGGACTGTGCCAGAAGCTCAACGGCGATAAAGGATTCCCGGGCGGTGAGGCCGCTGTGAACCATCGTGCCGGTGCCCGGTGCCACCTCCGGGGTCACCGCATCGATATCAAAGCTCAGGTGGATACCGGAGGTTTCGTCGGAGGCAATCTCGATGGCTTTGCGAATGACCGTTGGCATTCCCAGTTCGTCAATCATGTTAATCGGGAACACGGTGATTCCGGCCTCCTTCATCCGTTCCGCTTCCTTCGGGTCGATATCCCTTCCGGCAATCTGAACGCAATTCTTTACCTTAATATATGCCGGATCCTGTCCGTAATTCACCATGCAGTCCGGACCGTATCCGCACACTGCGGAGAACGGCATGCCGTGCATGTTTCCGGTGCTGGTGGTTTCCTCATTGTTCCAGTCTCCGTGAGCGTCAATCCAAATGACACCGATGCCGCCCTTATCCTGATATGCTTTGCTGACCGCAGAGATACTGCCGGCGGCGATGCTGTGGTCACCTCCCAGCACCAGCGGGAAACGACCTCGGGACAGAGACGTGGTCACCTTATCGTACAGCTTGCGATTCACGTCGATGACCTGCTCGTAATTTCGCATGGTCTCCGAGGTTTTGCCCCGAAGGAGCGGGAGGATGTCTCCCTTGTCGTGAACGTCGAAGCCCATACCTTTCAGATCATCCAGAAGTCCGGCATAGCGAATGGCGGCCGGACCCATGGCAACGCCTCTCTTGGAAGCACCAAAATCCATCTGAACACCGATTACGTCAATTGATTTATTCATAGGAATCTCCTTTCCGAAAAAACAACATTACGGCGAGTCGGAAACGTCCGGCGTTCCCCTCGCTCTTTTTATGGCTATTATTATAGCTCAATCCATATCAATAATACAGAGAAAAGTGATAAAATATGGAGCAGTGAAAATTAAGAAAAAATTAAGAAAATACATCGGAAAATCTTAAGATGCCGTAAATATAATGGATTCAAGAAAGAGAGGAGCGGATATGAACATTTTGGTGTGTGACGACGATAAGGAAATTGTGCGTGCCATCGGCATCTATTTGAAAAATGAGGGATATCGGGTGCTGGAGGCCTATGACGGCATTGAGGCACTGGACATCCTGCGAAAGGAAGAGATTCATCTGATTATCATGGACATCATGATGCCGCGGATGGATGGGATGCAGGCCACGGTTCGGATTCGAGAGGAAAAGAACATTCCGATTATCATGCTTTCGGCGAAATCGGAGGATTATGACAAAATCGGCGGTCTGGGAGCCGGAGCGGATGATTACGTGACGAAGCCGTTCAATCCCATGGAGCTGATTGCACGGGTGAAGTCCCAACTTCGCCGGTATACCACTTTGGGGAGCATGAATCAGCCGCGGAATGAAAAAACTTTCCAAAGCGGCGGACTGATTCTCAACGATGACACCAAGGAAGTGACGGTGGACGGGACGGAAGTGCGGCTGACGCCGACGGAGTATCGGATTCTGGCACTGCTTACGGCGAACGCCGGCCGGGTCTATACGATCTACCAGATTTACGATGCGGTGTGGGAAGAGCCGGCTTTTAATCCGGAGAACACGGTGGCGGTTCATATTCGGCACATTCGGGAGAAAATCGAAATCAATCCCAAGGAGCCTCGCTATCTGAAAGTGGTCTGGGGAACCGGATACAAGATTGAAAAGTACTAGGAGGAACAGATGGACGAGAATAAGAAAAAAATGATTTTTTACGTGGGATTGGTGGGCTGCTTTCTGTGGTCCACCGTCCTGATGGTAACGGTGCCCATGACCCCGATCTTGGTGAGAATTCGGGATTTGCAAGGAAAGATGAAATTCAGCAAAAGCGATTTTGCGTCGAAGGAAATGGTGCTGTGGACCATCGTCATATTTGCGGCCGTTTTGCTGGCAATCAGCATCGGAATGGCCGTTGCAGGATGTGGGCGCCGGGAAGCGGACGGATCCATCCATCGGAACTGGTTTGACCGGCGGCTGCCGGAGCTGCACATCTGCATCTGCATTTTCTGTGCGGTTTCGTACATTTCGATTTCCATCGGAATGTATTCGGCGTACTTCAATTGGGAACTTCCCATGAAGATCTTTGCCGGGGACGGTGCCAAAACCCTGAATGCCTGCATGATTCTGGAAGGATACCATATGGATCTCCTGGGAGATGCCGCCTGGATTTCCGCCGGGGCAATCGTGGCGTTGATGATTTTGGCCACGGTTCTGGTAACGGGCATCGGAATGGCCAGCCTTCTCGCTTTGGTTCGAAATCTGAAGAACAAAACCTTGTTTTCCGGGTCCATCCTGGGACGGCTGTACCCGAGGCTGGTGACGCTGACGGAGCGCAGCGAGAACTTCTACCGAAAGCTGCTCATTGCTTTGATTCTGCTGATTTTCCTTTCCTGCACGCCGCTGGGATTGGTGGTGGCGCTTCTGCTGGTGATTTTTTTCTTCCCGAAATATTACCGAAAGTACGATGAGGTGAAGAAGGGCATCCACGCAGCGGCAGCGGGAGACTTCTCTTACCGAATTCACCTGGAAGGAAACGGCGAATTCGAGCGGCTGGCGCAGGAGGTAAACGCCATCTCCGAGGCGAAAGAGAAAGCACTGGAATCGGAAATGCGAAGCCGGAGAATGAAGACGGAACTGATTACCAACGTATCCCACGACCTTCGGACCCCTCTCACATCCATCATCACCTATGTGGACTTGCTGAAGAAGGCAGAACCGGGCAGCGCAGAGACGGCGGAATACCTGGAGGTGCTGGAATCCAAATCCAAACGGCTGAATCATCTGGTGAACAGCCTTTTCGATGCGGCCAAAGCCAGTAGCGGCGACATCTCGGTGGAATGGATGAACGTGGATATGAAGACCCTGACAGAACAGGCGCTGGGAGAATTCTCCGATGACTTCGAGAAAAATAACTTGACGCCGGTATTCCACGGGACCGAGGAATCCACGATGGTGTATGCCGACGGGAAGCTGATGTTCCGGATTATGGAAAACCTCCTGGGCAACGTGAAGAAGTACGCCATGGCAGGAAGCCGGGTGTACGTGGATCTGGTGCCGGAAGGCAGCCGAGTGACGTTGACGGTGAAAAATATCTCGGCGGCACCGCTGAACATCACCGCATCGGATCTGATGGAACGATCGGTTCGCGGAGACGATTCGCGAAACACGGAGGGGAGCGGACTGGGCCTTTCCATCGCGGGAGATCTGGCGGAACTGATGAAGGGCGATTTCCATGTGGAAATCGACGGCGACCTGTTCAAGGCGGTGCTCACCATGCCGCGAATTTTCTGCGAGACCGAGCCGGCGAAGCCGCAGGACATTAAAGATGATGAAACCGTAAATTTGAATGTTACCACAGCGTCGGATTCGCCGGACATCTTGGAACTATAAAAAGTTTGTAAAATAAATTATTTTTACCGCGACAAAAGTAGTGTGCAACAGCCCCAAAAATGATACAATAACCACGTATGTAAAATTAAGTGATTTACGATTAGGAGATGTATTATGACCTTACTTGATGCGTTTTCGCTGCTTGGAGGTGTGGGGCTGTTCCTTTACGGTATGACCGTCATGTCGGCGGGACTGAAGGATGCAGCCGGAGACAATCTTCAAGCGATTCTGGAGAAAGCGACGTCCAATAAGATAACCGCGGTGTTCGTGGGAATGGTGATGACCATTCTGGTGCAGAGTTCTTCGGCGACGGACATCATGGTAATCGGTTTTGTTAACTCGGGAATGATGACCTTGTTCCAGGCGCTGGGCGTTATCATGGGTGCCAACATCGGTACCACGGTGACGGCACAGATTACGGCCTTCAATCTGGCGGCTTACGCACCGGTGATTATGTTCCTCGGTGTGGTGGCATTCCTCTTTATTAAGAACAACACGGTAAAATATGTGGGCGAGGTAATCATGGGCTTTGGAATGCTCTTCGTGGGCATTACCATCATGAAGACGGCGATTGCCCCTCTGTCCCAGAGCGAAGCCTTTATCCGAGTGATTTCCGGACTGGATAATCCGTTCCTGGCGGTGCTCTTTGGCGTGGCCTTCACGGCGCTGCTGCAGAGTTCCTCCTCCTCGACGGTTATCTTCCAGACCTTTGCGGTACAGGGACTGTTGAGCTATCATACGGCGGTGTACCTGGTAATCGGTGCGGCCATCGGTTCCGTGACACCGAACCTGATTGCGTCCCTGACGGTGAACCGGAACGGAAAGCGTTCGGCCATCCTGAACCTGGTATTTAACCTGATTCGTGCCGTGGTGCTGATGATTCTGATTGCAATCTTCCCACAGATTCTCACCGCAATCCAATCTCTGTCCCCGAACGACATCGGAAGACAGATTGCGAATACCCACACGATGTTCGCCATTATCGCGGTATTCATCGAGCTGCCGTTCATGAAGTATCTGGTAAAAATAGTAGAACGTCTTATCCCGGTACTGCCGGAAGAGAACGAACGGATGATGGATCGTTCGCTGCAGTACATGATCAATGTGAAGAAGATGCCAACCAGTATCGCCCTTCGTCAGACCCAGTTGGAAATTGCCAGAATGGGACGCATTGCGGCAAAGAACCTGCGTGAATCGGTGGAATGCTTCTTCGACTACGATACGTCCAAGGCGGAACGGATTCGGATTCGGGAAGACAGCGTGGATATTCTCAACGATTTGATCGATGAGGGAATGGCGGATCTTCGAGATTTCGCCTTCGGTTCGGAAGGCTTAAAGCATATGTCCGAGTTCTCCATTACCATAACGGATTTCGAGCGTCTGTCGGATCATGCGGTGAACATCGTGGAGTATGCGGAGCAGATGCTGGCAAAGCACAGCCTTATGTCGCCGGATGCCCGGGATGAACTGTACATGATGGCCAGAGATGCGGTAGAAATCGTGGAGTTGGCGGTAGATGTATTTGAATCCGGAGAGACCATTCCGTTGCAGCGGATTGAGAAGCTGGAGAACCGACTGGACCGTCAGGAGAAGGAATTGGTGGATCACCATATCGTTCGTCTGATGGGAAATACTTGCGATCCGTTGGCAGGAGTCATCTTCACCAATCTGGTAACGGATTTGGAACGCTGCGGCGACCATGCGTACAACGTTGCATACGCGCTTTCGGATATCAATCCGAAGGAAATGGAAATGCCGGGTGTGACGGTGGTTCCGATAGAAGATGAAGCGGTGACCGAATAGAATAATGAGCATACGAAAATGCGGCTCCGGATGGGGCCGCATTTTTTCGTATGACGCGTTGTATTGTCGCAATCCTTTGTTATTCTTGATGAAATTTGTTCTTGTGGTTCACCGGATAGAGCCAGTGTCCAAATATGGTGTAGAGAATCATCAGCACGACACCCACGGCCCAGGAGATCGGGTACAGCACGAAGATACCGTCAATTGTGGTGTAGTGAGGCAGAATCAGCTGAATCCAGAAAATCCGGAAGAGGCAGAGGGAAATCAGCAGCACTGCCATCGGCGGAATGCTCTTTCCCGTTCCTCGGATGGTTCCCGCCAGTCCGTGAAGGATGCTCAGCAGCCAGTAGAACGGACAGAAGTAGTGCATGGCTTGCTTCCCGTAGGCCACAACCCCCGGATCGTCGGTGAACAGGCGCATAATCGGGTCGGCGAAAAGCAGAATCAGAGCCCCGGTGACGATGGTGTAGATGATGCCGATCCACAGGGTCTTGTTCATCCCCTTCTTCACCCGGTCCAGCTTTCCGGCGCCGAAATTCTGTCCGGTGAAGGTGGTAACCGCCATGCTGATGCTCATCACCGGAAGGATGTTGAATCCATCGACCTTCAGGTAAGCCCCGAAGCCGGCCATCGACGTCGCCCCGAAGCCGTTGACGCTGGCCTGTACCAGCACGTTGGAGATGGCGATGACCGTGTTCTGGATTCCTGCCGGAAGGCCCACCTTGATAATCCGAATGCACACCATCTTGTGGAAGCGGATTTTCTTCAGGGAAACCTGATAGGATTCATTTGTCTTCAGCAGGAAGTGCATGGAGAACACACAGGAAATGAACTGGCTGAATACCGTAGCGATGGCCGCACCGGCAATGCCCATCCGCAGGAGGGCTACCAGGACAATATCCAAGACGATATTGGTGATGGAAGCGATGGCCAGATAGATCAGCGAACGCTTGGAGTTTCCCACAGCATTCAGTATGCCGGAAACCATGTTATACAGCACGGTAAAAATCGTTCCCGCAAAATAAATTTTCAGATAGACGATGGATTCCGGCAAGACCTCTTTCGGCGTATCCATCCAGAGGAGCAGCGGCCGGCTGACCAGAACCCCCAGGATACTCATGACAACGCCCAGAAAAAGGGCGATGGCGATGGATGTATGAACCGCTTTCTGAACACCGTTTCGATTCTGTCCCCCCAGGTATTGAGAGACGATAACCCCGGCACCCACGGCGGCACCCTGGGCGAAGGAGATGATCAGAAAAATCAGGGAACCGCTGGATCCCACGGCTGCCAGTGCATTGGCGCCGACGAATTTTCCCACGATGATGGAGTCAAAGGTATTGTAAAATTGCTGCAGCAGGTTTCCCAGAATCAATGGGACGGAAAACAGAAGAATTTCCTTGAGAATATTTCCTTCCGTCATCAGATGGGTGCTGCTTGAATTCGTACTCATGAAGGACCACCCTTTCTTTTTTTTATCTATAATGGAATTTTATAACGTAAACTCAAACGACACAATAGTGATTTTAAAAGTCTAAACGGAATCTTCGGATTTGTTAAATGTACTCTTTCGAGTGCTGTTAAAAATAACCAAATAGTTTAAAATGACAGTACGAAGCACTGCGCAATAGGGCGCCGACGGATTCAGAGTCGGAGAGCAAGCCCGATGATGAACAGAAAGGAGGTTTGTCATGAAGAAGAAATTTTTTGCCATTCTTGTGGCAGGAGCGGTATTTTTCTCGATGCTTCCGATGGTGGCATTCGGTGATACCGGAAATGGAAGCGAACCCCCGAACGGGACTCCGCAAACCGAAATGGGTACGCCGAATTCAACCGATCCGGATAATTTGATCGATTCGGAAGAGCCGGATGGTGAGGAGGATGTATACGCCGATTCCGGAGACATGAGCAAGACGTCGGCGAAGATAAAGGCCGGCGAGAAAATGCAGCTGTCGGTAATCAATGAAAATCCGGCAGGATCCTTCATCGACGTGTATTGGGAAACCACCAATAAGAAGGTGGCAACGGTGGATCAGGATGGCAAAGTGACCGCCCTGAAGGCCGGTAAGTGCACTATTAAGGCAACATTCCCGAACGGAAAGGTAATTACCTGTAAGGTAACGGTTGTTCCGCACCTCAAGTACACAAAGGTGACGCTGTGGAAGCAGAGTTCCCAGACCAACAAACTGCTGGGGGCGACATCGAAGGTGAAATGGAAGACTTCTTCCAAGAAGATTGCAACGGTATCTTCCAAGGGAAAGATTAAAGGAAAGAAAGCCGGAAAGTGCAAAGTAACCGCGGTTCACAAGGGGAAGAAGTATGTGTGCACCGTATACGTACGGAATCCGAAGCTCAGAAGCAAGAAAACGACCATTCATAATACGGCATATTATCAGCAGAGAGTTACCGGCGGCTCCGGAAAAATTAAGTGGACCACTTCCAACAAGAAGGTGGCGACGGTGAATTCCAAGGGCAAGATTACTGCTCGAAAAGCGGGCAAGTGCACCATCACCGCTGTGAGAAACGGCGTGAAGATGCATTGTAAGGTAACGGTTCCGTCCAAGTATCAAGGAACGAAGGTTCCGGACTTTGGCGCAAAGTTCGGCAAACTCCGTTACGATACCGAACATTGGGGCGAGGATCCGGATGTTCACATCTACTACAAGAAGGTGAGCAAGGATCAGGTAAAAAAATACTTGGCCGCGGTAAAGAAGGCCGGTTTGAAAAAGCAGAAAATGAGTGACGGCCGGACTTGCTACCAGCATGCAAACGGCGACGGAATCACCTACAGCCTGAAAAAGGGCAAGCTGCATATCAACTTGTACAACATTCACGATTTCGAAAACAGCGGGGCCGATGAAGAGTAAGGCGAGTCGATTGACTCCAAAGCGGGTTTAAAAGATTCCCGATGAAAGTAAACGTGTACTGAAGGGGAAAAGTTCCTGCAGTATAATGTTCCCATGGATCGCAGAAAATTGATGATATACACGGGAATGCTGATTGCAGGAATTACCGCAGGGTACATATGTCTGGAGCGGCACCGGCCGGTGGAAGGAATCCTCCTGCTTGCCGGGATTGCCGGGAGCTTCGCCGCAATTTCGGAACAGATGGGTAAAGAGTATGGCATGACGCGAAAACAGCTTCGCGTCATGCTTCTTTTTCTGATGGTGGGATTTTTCAATTTCGCACTGAACTACAACCGCTATTACACCGACGAGACCCTGCTGAAGCGGGACCAAATCGCCTTCAAAGAAATGAAAATCCTCCACGTCCGGGAGCAGGAAAAGTACATCGCCTATGAGGGCACCGCCCATCTTCCTTCCGGCCGCCGCCGGATTCTGTGCCGAGACTATTCGGAGAATCGAAGCCCCCTTTCCGTGGGAACCGTTGCTCGGGTGTCCGGGGAACTGTCCCTTCCGGAAGAGGCCCGAAATCCGGGATGCTTTAACTACCGCCTGCATTTAAAGGGGAAGGGGATTGTGTACACCGTAAACGCGCAAGGAATCCGAACACGCAGCATATTCCGCCGTCCGACGGATGTTTTCCACCGGAAGCTGCAGCAGCGGAGAAACGATTTTCTGGATAAATTTCGCCATCGGCCGACGGTGCGGGGTTTTCTGAAGGGCATTCTCTTCGGCGACCGAGGGGAACTGGAGGAAGAAACCTATCGGGAATTCACGGAAAACGGAACTGCCCACATCCTGGCGGTCAGCGGACTGCACGTGGGGTTCTTAATTGCGCTCTTAAACGCCCTGGCTCGGAAGCGGAAGTATTGGAAGATTACGATGGGGATTTTTCTGGTGCTGATTCTCTACGGCGAGCTCACGGAGTGGAGCCCGTCTACCCTGCGGGCGGTGCTGATTGCCATCCTCTCCATGAGCGGGATGTATCTCAATCGCGCCTTCGACCTCACCACGGGCACCGCCGCAGCAGCTTTTGGTGTGCTGATGGTGCAGCCGTATCAGCTGTTTCAGACCGGTTTCATCATGTCCTACCTGGCGATTCTGGGAATGGCCTTCCTCACCCGGCCGCTGAGCCATTTTCTGGGCGAGGGGCTTGCCTCTCTGATGTCGCTCCAGATGATGATGATTCCCTTTCAGATATACGCCTTCAATCGGTTCAATCCGCTGACGGTACTGATCAACCTGCCCATTATTTTCCTGGCATCGGTGCTGGTTCCCTGCGGGGTCATCCTGTTTCTGTTCAGCGGCCTGATTTCATCCGGCGGCATTCCGGCAGAAAGCATAAGCCGGCTCACCGAACTGCTGGTGGGACTGAATCGGATGCTCCACATGAACGGAAGTCTCAGCGGGAGCTTCACCTCCGCGGGGACGGCGGAGCTCATCCTGTTCTATCTGATACTCCTGTTCCTGAGTTCCGAACTGTTTCGGGTGATGGTTCTTCGCCGGGATGGAACGAATCTTCGGCGTCTCTTTTTAATCCTGACGATTCCCGCTCTGCTGCTGGTTTTGGGATTTCGGAATCCTCTGGCCGGGGCCGAGGTTGTTTTTATCGACGTGGGGCAGGGAGATGCCATTCATCTGCGAAGCGGCGGCAAGAACGTACTCATCGACGGGGGCGGCGATTCCAAGCGGAACGTGGGCACGGGTACGCTGCAGCCCTATTTGCTGAAAAACGGGGCGCGGACGCTGGATCTGTCCATTTGCACGCACCTTCATATGGACCATTATCGCGGGGTGCAGGAGTTATCGGAGGTTTTGCCGGTAAAAGCATTTGCGCTGCCGGGCGTGTACCGGGGACTTCCGGAGACGCCCAAGGGGGCGCGGCTGCTGCGGCGGGGAGAGGTGATTCGAATCTCCGATGAAATGTCCGTGAAAGTCCTGTGGCCGGAATCCGAAGAGCTGCCGGGCGGGGTGACGGAGGCGGAAAGCAGCGACGAAAATCTCCTGAACGGGGTCTATCGAATCGATTACCGGGGCATCCGCATCCTGGTGACCGGCGACCTCCTTGAGGAAGGCGAGGCGGATATGGTAAAATACTACGCAGGTACGCAGGAGCTTCGATGCGATGTGTTGAAGGTGGCCCACCACGGAAGTCACAGCAGCAGCAGCGAGGCATTTCTGGATGCGGTGCGCCCGAAGGCGGCGGTGATTCAGGTGGGGAAAAAGAACCGTTACGGGCATCCTCACCAGGAGACGCTGGAGAAGCTGAAGCGGCGGAATATTCCGGTGTACCGAAATGACCGGCACGGGGCCATCGGGCTGCGGGTGCGACGGAATAAGATTATAGTAGATAGGATGATGAATTAGATGTCATATAAAGAGTTTCGAAAAGATTTGCGGAGCAGCATGTTCAACAACGTGGTGATGCTCACGGGAAAGGAAAACTTCCTGGTGCACTGGGCGGTGAACCAGCTGAAGAAAAAGTACGGCGGGAAGGAGTTCCAGGCGCAGAACGTTCACGAATTCGACGGTGCCCAGGCGGATATCGACGAAGTCATCGGCATGGCCCGGACCCCATCCATGTTCCCCGGCCACCGGGTGCTGATCGTTCGAAATTATCCGTGGCTTTTCCAGAAGAAGGGGAAGGAAGAGCTGAAGGAATTCCGGGAAGGACCCGGCGCCCGGCTGCTGGAGTACGCAGCCGGGGCGGATCACAGTGAGTACGCTTCCATGATTATTATGACGGTGGATGCGCAGTACTACAAAGATTCCAGCCCTCGAAACTGCGGTCTGACGGCCTACGGAAAGAAGCTCCTGCAGAAATCTTCCGGATACGAGATGAATACTCTGAGCCGGGCGGAGCTGGAAGGGTTTATCGGCAAGCGGGTCAAGGCGGCGGGAAAACAGATGACCCGGAACCAACTGAACTACCTGATTGACCTGTCCGGTTATTATAACGAAGAGAGCGTCTATCGCCTGGACGACTTGGAGAACGATCTCCACAAAATCCTCTATTCCACGGAGGGAGAGCAGATTACCAACGAGGAAATCGAGGATCTGATGGCGGGAGATGCGGACAAATTCGTGTTCCACCTAATCGATGCCCTGATGAGCGGCAATCGGAAGACGGCCATCACCCTGACGGAGCACATCCTGTATGAGGACCCCAAAGCCTCATTTCAGGTCATCGGCCTTCTCATCAGTCAGTTCGAGATGATGTACGATGCCCATCTGGCCATCGAGAAGGGGGTGGACCTAAAGCGGATGGCAAAGGAAATCGGCGTCAACGAATACCGGTTCAAGAAGGCCTACGGCGCCGCGAAGAAATTCCGCAAAAACAGAATTCGCGATTTGCTGATTCAGCTGTACAACGCGGATCGGGACATCAAGCGGGGAAATCTGAGCGACCGGGCCGCCCTGGAAGCGTTTATTCTGCATGTGTAGGGGTGGAACAGAAAACAAGTTAAATTTAATTCAAAAAAACAGGAATATAAAAATAATAATTTAATATACACAAGAGCGTAAATCCTTTATAATGTAAGAACAGGGATGGAGATTACACGTAAAACTGTTCTAAAATAAAGAGGTGAAGAATATGAACACATTACTTCAACTTGCGATTCTGGTAATAAACATCTTCATTTACGCAGGCATGTTTTACTTATTGTACCGCTTTCTTCGGAAAATACCGGAAATTGATTTGTACTTAAGTCAATTTAGAAAACAAAAACACAATACGGATAATGATAAAAACAAAAAAGATACTGATGCGGATAACTAGAAGATCGGACGAAGATGCGACAACCAAACACAATCCGTTACGGGTGATGCATCTAAAAAAAAGTGAAGAGCCTCAAAACAGGGCTCTTCACTTTTATTTTACTGCGGCAGAGGCGTTCAGTTCCCGTGCGGCATCCAGTGCGCTGGCGCTGTCCGGATCTCCGCTGATCATGCCCGCCAGCATGTGGATTTTGCCGTCCTCATCCAACCGGAGGATATCCGTGTGGGTGGAATTCTCCGAAAGGCTCTTCTGAATCCGGAAGTTGGAATTTCCGTAGGCCGCAATCTGAGGCAGGTGGGTGATGCAGAGAATCTGGTGATGCTCCGAAATCTCCCGCATTTTTTTGCCCACCACCAGGGCGGTTTTTCCGCTGATTCCCGTGTCGATTTCATCGAAAATCATGGTTTCCACCGAATCGTTGTCGCCGATGATGTGCTTGAAAGCCAACATGATTCGGGAAATTTCACCGCCGGAAGCGATGCGGGAAAGAGGCCGCAGAGGCTCTCCCGGGTTGGTGGAAATCATGTACTCCATGGCATCGTAGCCGTTTGGACCGATTTCCGGAAGGCGCGTGGTGTGAATGGCAAATTCGGAATTGGCGAAAGCCAAATCCTTCAGTTCTCGTGTCAACGCTTGGGTGAGCTGTTCCCCGTTTTTCTTTCGGAGATCGCTGACTCGGTCGGCTTGTTTTTCCAGCCGGGCATAGGCTTCATCCATATCCTTCCGCCGCTGCTCAATCTCGGCATCGAAATTGTCGATGATATTTAGTTTTCCCGCAAGCTCTTCGCCGTATGCGATGATTTCCGGGATGCTCATGCGGTATTTTCGCTTGGCATCTTCGATGATGCTGAGGCGTTCCGAAGCCCGGTCGATGTCCGCATCGGAGTAGTTCAGGGAAGATCGCATGTCCCGAAGGGCATCGGAGATGTCCACGATGCTGTAGTAGTTCTCGTCCAGAGTCTGGGCGAAACTCTCAAAATCTTCGCTGAGTGAGGCGATGGTCTGCAGTCCGTCGATGGCTTTTCGAAGACCGGAAAGCACGGACTCGTCCTTTTCATAGAGGTTGTCGTACGCTCCGTTCACCGCGGAATATATTTTTTCACTGTTCTTCATGAGCTCCAGTTGTTCCTTGAGCTCATCATCCTCGCCGTCGTAAAGATTCAGGTTCCGGATGTAGTCCGATTCAAATCGGTAGAAGTCCTGCTGCCGAAGTGCTTCCGCCTCTTCGGAGCGAAGGGAGTTGTAGGATTTCTTCCGTTCTGAATACTGTTGGTAGAGGTCGTGCAGTGTATCCAGTTCGCCGGAAAGTTCCTTGTGGCGGTAGCGGTCCGTAATCTCCAGATGGTTCTGTGGGTCCAGAATCACCTGGTTGTCGTATTGGCCGTGGATATCCACAAAGGTGCTGCAGAATTTCCGAAGCTGGGCCAGGGTCACCATTTCTCCGTTGAGTTTGGAGATACTCTTTCCGGAGGCCATCAATTCTCGGACGATGATGACGTCTTCCCCCTCTAAAGTTCCGGCAATCTGAATGCGGGCCTTGGCAGTTCCGGTTCGAACCATGGAAATGTCCGCCCGGCCACCCAAAGCAGTACTGATGGCTTCCACCAGTACGGATTTGCCGGCACCGGTTTCACCGGTGATAATGTTCAGCCCTTCCGTTAAATCGAAGGAAAGGTGTTCTATGGTTGCAAAATTATCGATGATAATTCGATTAATCATTTCTATCCCTCTTGGAAATCATGTTTTCGAACAGGCTGATAATCTCGGCGACATTCTCTTCTTTGTCCACGATTATCAGCATGGTATTATCGCCGGCAATAGAACCCACCACGTGGTCCAATTCCAGACAGTCAATGGCTTCCGCAGCTGCATTTCCGCAGCCGGACAAG
>NZ_VUNA01000002.1 GCF_009695905.1 Mogibacterium kristiansenii | reverse complement strand
CCTTCCGTATTCGCCATATTTGTACGGTATTTTCGCTTTTTACTCTAATTTTAGCCCCCTACCAGAATTTACTTTTGCAAAGCGGAAAGTTTTTTGGCTGAACTGGAACTTACTTTTTCAATTCACCCTCCTGACGATAGTGTTGATGCTGATATTGCCATCCCTGATCCGAATGGAATATTAACCCTTCCAGTGAGTTAAATTTCTTAAAAGCTTTAGCTAACATATTGCTAACCTGGTTCAGGTTAGGACTCGTAGACAAGTCATATGAGATTACCTCATTGGTATACATGTCGAGTATTGGAGACAGATAGCACTTGCCCCACGAGAAATTAAACTGCGATACGTCAGTTGTCCATTTTTGAAGTGGTGCTGTTGCAGTGAAATCTCTATCTATTATGTTTGGAGCAATCTTACCAACTTCTCCTTTAAAAGAATGATACTTTTCTTTGGGTCTCTTACCACACAATCCCAGGCTGTGCATGATTCTTTGTACGCGTTTGTGATTAACGTTATGACCGAGATTCAAGAGTTCTTTGTGAACCCTTCTTACGCCATATCTTCCTTTATGATGATTGAAGATGCGTTTAATCTCTTCTGTTAACTCTTCATTACGCAAATCAACAGCATCAACTTTACTAAGTTCATAGTAGTAAGTTGATTTAGACATATTAAGACCTTTGAGAAGGTGCTTTAATTGGTATCCTTCTTCTCTGAGTTCCTTGATGATTGCTGCTTTTTCGCCTTGAGTTGCGCAGCTTCCCATCTTTCGTGCCTCAAGGCGATCTTTTTTTTACGACTTCAATCTCCGCTTTAATAGCTTCATTCTTAGCACGAAGTCTGATGAGTTCTTCTCGTTCAGACTCAGTGAGAGGTTTCGGTTCAATTGATTTCTTGCTCATACCTGGCTTGCTGCTCTTGCGACCTTTCTTTTTATCTACAAGACCATTGTAACCGAATTCTTTGTATTTGCGAACCCATGAGTATAGCAGTCCTGGGCTAATACCACTTTCCAAAGCAACTGCCGAGCGCGAATTGCCAGCTAATACCTTTGAAACAAGTTCTAATTTTTCCTCTGGAGTCCATATTTTGTTATTTGGATTATGCTTTAAAGTTTCCTCTCCTTGAGCAATGGCGATTCTGTCCCATTCTCGGATTTGATTTTTAAACCTTTTCGCAGTTACACCCTCTGGGGTTTCAGGCCAGACTCCTTGCCGATACAATTTAATACATTCTAATTTAAACTCATAACTATAGCGCATAAAAACACCCTCCCTCCTGGGTGTCCAGGAAAGAGGGTACATATCAATTGGGAAGACCTGCTTTTTTTCTATGAAGTTCTCGGACTTGGTGCACGAAAGTCCGGAAACCCTTGATTTTCCGTTGGCCTTGCACCAAGTCTGAGGCCGGATTCAGCGCCGTTTACGAAAAGACTTGGTGCACGAAAACCCGGAAGCCCTTGATTTTCCGTTGGCTTTGCACCAAGTCCGAGGCCCGATTCGGCGCCGTTTGCAAAAAGACTTGGTGCACGAAAGCCAGGAAACCATTGATTTTCCGTTGGCTTTGCACCAAGTCCAAGACCCGATTCAGCGCCGTTTGCAAAAAGACTTGGTGCACGAAAAACCGGAAACCCTGATTTTTCGTTGGCCTTGCACCAAGTCCGAAGCCCGATTCGGCGCCACCCGGCGCCCTTTAGGCGCTATTCCGCAAAAGCCCGGAGCAAAACCTTTAGGGCCTGCTTCAAATGTTCTTCCGTAACGGTGAGCGGCGGGAGCAGGCGCACCTTTTCCCCCGCAGGACCGGCGGTGATGCACAGGACACCGTTTTCCAGGCATTCATTGACGATGTCAGATGCTTTTTTGGAAGCCGGTGTGATGGCAATCATCAGGCCCAGACCTTCTACTGCCGCAACACCCGGAGCATCTCGGAACGCCTCGAAGACTATGGCGGATTTTCTTTTTACCGAATCCAGAAAACCATCGTTCAGCCGCTCCACGATGCTCAGTGCGCCGGCGCAGGCTACCGGGTTTCCGCCGAAGGTGGTGCCGTGAGTTCCCGGAACCAGGGCGTTTTTGGTTTTCTCATTGAACATGCAGATACCGATAGGGAGACCACCGCCGATGCCTTTAGCAGTGGTGACGATGTCCGGCCGGAGCCCAAGCTGCTCGTAGGAATAGAGGGTGCCGGTGCGGCCGTTGCCCGCTTGGACCTCGTCGCAGATGAGGAGGATATCCTTCTCGCGGCACAGTTTCGTCAGCGCATCGGCAAATTCCTGAGTCATCACGTTGACGCCGCCTTCTCCCTGAACGCATTCCACGATGATGGCCGCGGTGCGGTTTGCATCCACCAGGGATTCCACGCTTTCCGAATCATTGAACTCTGCGTATTTGAAACCCGGAACCAGCGGCTCGAAGCCTTCGTGGTAGTGCGGATTTCCGGTGGCGGAGAGGGCGCCGTAGCTCCGGCCGTGAAAACTGTTTTTCATGGAGATAATTTCATAGCAATCCGGCCCTTTATGCAGGTGCTGGTAACGGCGAGCGGCTTTCAGCGCGCATTCGTTGGCCTCGCCGCCGGAGTTAGTGAAGAACATGTTCGTCATGCCGGTGCGCCGGGCCAGAAGCTCGGCGAGTTTGACGCATGGTTCCGTGTAATAGAGATTGGAGGTGTGCTGAACTTTGTGGAGCTGCTCCTCCACCGCATTGATCCAGTCCGAATCGCAGAAACCGAAGGAGTTGGTGCCGTACCCCGACTCCAAATCGATGTACTTCTTGCCGTTCTCGTCGTAGGCGATGTCGTTGCTGCCCCAGGTGATAGTTACCGGAAAACGATTGTAAGTGCCGGTGATGTATTGATGGTCTAACTCTTTAATATCTTTCATATTAATAAACCCCTTTCTATATGAATTCTCTCCCAAAAACAATTTAGGCTATTTGCGATAGTTACCGTTCAGTTTGATGTAGTCGTAGGGGATATCGCAGCCCCAGCAGGTGGCGGAAGCATTTCCGTTATCGATGGTGATGCGAATTACAATTTCATCTTCTCCCAGAATTTCCGAGGCGTATTCTTCATCAATGTCCACGCCCACGCCGTTCCGGCATACCGTGATTTCGCCGACTTCCGATAAGAGATCGATTCGCACGTGTTCCGGATTAAAAGGAATATTGGAATATCCCATGGCACCATAATCCGTCCCCAGTTGACGTCGTTGGCGAAAACGGCGGTTTTGGTGAGGGTGGTTCCTATGTTGGGATGCACCATTCCGGAACCCTTGGAGATGCCGCCCAGCGTGACGGTGCGGCCTTGACGCGATTGGTGGTATACAGACCGGCACTGACGCAGTCTGTATTTCGGTCGCTGAGAATAATGGCCAGATCGTTTTTCTTTTTATTCGGACGAACGCCGCAGTGGGTCGCTCCGGCGGTAAAGCCGGTGGGGGCACAAATTCCTCCCGAAATGTATTTCAATTTCATTATCGCTCACCTCCCAGCACCAGCCCGGTAGTTTCCGGAGCGCCCATCATAAGATTCAGATTCTGAATGGCGGAACCGGAAGCACCTTTTCCCAAGTTATCGAAACGAGCCACCAGCAGCATGCGGTCCGGATTCCCGTAAAGTGACAACTCCATGTCATCCCGTCCGCTCATGGTGTTGGCAGAAACAAAGCCGTTTTCATCTGCATCTTCCTTATAATACACCAGCGGACCGGTGTAGAATTCCCGGTACGCATTCCGGATGTCCTCCATGGTGCCGTGAATGTCAGACCCGAAGAGGGGGATGATGGTTTCCATTCCGCAGGAATAGTCAGATACAATCGGGCAGAAAATCGGGGCGCACTCTAAACCGTTCAGGGCAGTGATTTCCGGGAGGTGCTTGTGCTGTTGAGACAAGCCGTACATCCGCGGAGCATCCATCAGTTCATCTCGGCAGTCGCTTTCGTATTCGCCAATCATCTTTTTACCGCCGCCGGAATAGCCGGTGATGCTGAAACATTGAAGCTTTTGCGCCGGAGAGAGAATCCCGTTTCGAATCAGCGGATAGATTAAGGCATTGACGCCGCTGGCATGACAGCCCGGATTGGCCACCAGGGGTGCCGCTTCGATGGTTTCGGTACCGCTGATTTCCGGAAAACCGTAGACCCATCCTTCCGCCGTGCGGTGGGCGGTGGAGGCATCGATTACGCGGGTGTGACAGGCTTCAGCCTTGGGCGCCGCTTCTTTGGCGGCGGCATCCGGCAGGCACATAAAAACAAAATCCGCTTCTTCATAGGCCCTTCGCCGTGCGGATTCGCTGTGGCGTTCTTCGTAGGGAATCGAAATCAGTTCCAAATCTGTTCGGCTCTGCAGCCGCTGATGAATTCGCAGTCCGGTGGTTCCGTAACTGCCGTCGATAAATACTTTTGTCATCTCTAGTATACCTTCCTTTATAAATCCTCATGCAGGGAACAGCATCATCCCGGATTGTGTTCCGCATTATGATAAAGTGCGCAAAAAAACGAGTAAATAAAAATACAGAAATATAAATAAATATGCAACTATTATCTCTCTTTTGTGGAAATAAGTCAAGGGGGAAAAGCGTCGAAATACTTGAATTTAAAGGAATATAGAGTATATTTTAAAGAACAATCAAATAAAAAAATACAATGTTAAGAAAGTTACAAACATTCATGGATACAATGCCTGCAATGCGGAAACTGCATGTGAACCAAAAAGGGCTTGTATACCCGTTCAAAGTGACTATAATAATTATTAAGGATATGGTCACTATGAAAAAGGTAGAAGATCACAGTGGGACATGCTTCTATAAAATTTTCTTCTACAATTGAAAGAGAGGATTGTCATGAATTGGGAATTAATCACATTCGTAGGATACTTCGTGATTCTAATGGGCGTCGCGTTGATATTCTACTTTAACGGAGCAAACAAGGACCAGGAGGACTTCTTCCTGGGTGGCAGAGAGATGGGACCGTGGGTAACGGCACTCTCGGCGCAGGCTTCTGATATGTCTGCGTGGTTGTTGATGGGCCTGCCGGGTTCCATTCTGGCATTTGGTTTCGGTCAGATGTGGATTGGAATCGGTTTGGCACTGGGAACTGCAGCGAACTGGATATTCTGTGCGAAGAGATTGAGAACATTCTCCTTAGCAGCAGGTGATGCCATCACATTGCCGCAGTATTTGTCCAACCGTTTCGCTACTTCATCGAAAACACTGCAGGTGATTTGTGCGGTAATCTTCCTGGTATGCTATACCATCTACGTTGCATCGGCATATGTAGCCGGCACATCCGTATTCGAGATGCTGTTCCCGGGCGTCAGTGCAAAGGTGACGATGACGATTTTCGCATTGGTTATCGTGTTCTACACCTTCTTCGGCGGATTTAAAGCCGTATGCTGGACGGACTTCTTCCAGGGACTTCTGATGATGGCCGCATTAATGGCTGTTCCGATTGTAATTGTGGCAACGAAGCAGAATCTGGATACCAGCCTTCTGAACAACGTGTATGAATACAAGGATGCATCCGGAGAGATGGTCACCTGCGTATTCGGTACCGGCTTATTTGATGCAAGCTGGAAGGACATTATTTCCGGACTGGGCTGGGGACTTGGATACTTTGGTATGCCGCACGTACTGGTACGGTTCATGTCCATTGAGAAGCCTTCGATGATTAAGAAATCGTCCATCGTTGCAATTATTTGGGTTCTGATTTCTCTGGGATCCGCCGTACTGATTGCATACTTCGGCAGAATGCTGATTGCAGATGAGCTGCTTCCTATCGGAGCACAGAAGACGGTATTCATGGTAATGGCTCGGAAGTACTTCCCGGCAGCAATTTCCGGTCTGCTTCTGGCAGCGATTATCGCCGCATCCATTTCTACCGCAGACTCTCAGCTTCTGGTCGCATCCAGTTCCTTCACATCCGACTTGTATAAGCCGCTGATTCGGAAGGACGCGACAGAAAAAGAAACCCTGATGGTTGGAAGAATCGTCGTTGTTGTTATCGCAGTTATCGCATTCTTGATTGCAAGCTCGAAGGGATCCGGAGCACAGGCAATTATGAACTTAGTTGAAAATGCCTGGGGTGCATTTGGATCGGCATTTGGACCGACCATCCTGCTGTCCCTGTTCTGGAGAAACTTTAACTACAAGGGCGCCATCGCCGGCGTTATTTCCGGATTCGTTGTAGATATCGGCTGGCTGTTACTCCTGCACTCTACCGGCGTATACGAAATCGTACCGGGATTCATTGCAAGTGCAGTCATCGCCGTAATCGTTGCAAAGGCAACCGGCGAACCGGATGAGGATGTCAAGACTATTTTCGATAGTGCAATCGAAGGTATCAGATTAGACAAGTGATGTCCCAATCCTTGAGGGAAGGAGGCTTTCGCACAGCCAGTGCGGAAGCCTCGCTTCCTTTTTTTTGCGCTCTCATGTACGGAAAATGATTCTTGAAAAAAACAGAAAAAAGAAAATTAAGATATTCTTTTTTCTCACGAATAGTGTACAATCAAGGTGTAAAACACAAATTTCAAAATACTTGTATGGAGATTATTAAAGAAATTTTGGGAGGAGCGTCATGGGAGTATTAAAAGTAATTAAGAATCGTTTCTCGGTTCGGAAATTTAAAGATCAGCCGATTGAGCCGGAGAAGCTGGAACGCATTCTGGAAGCGGCAAAAGCAGCACCGACGGCAAAGAATCTTCAGCCGCAGCGTATTTTTGTCTGCAAGAGCAAGGCGGCACTGGCCGCTATCGATTCTGCAACCAAGTGCAGATACGGCGCACCGACCGTTTTGGCGGTATGCTACGATCAGAACGAAGTGTGGCACAATCCGTTTGATCCGACCATCGATTCGGGAGAAATCGATGCTTCCATCGTTGCAGATGAAATGATTCTGGCGGCGTGGGATGAGGGCATCGCATCCTGCTGGGTGGCACATTTTAATCCGAAGAAAATCAACAGCGGATTGAAAATTCAGGAACACATTCGTCCGGTGGTATTGATTCCAATCGGTTATGCGGAAGATGGCGTGGAACCGGCTTTGAGACATACGGAATCCAAGGATCTGGACGAAATCGTTCACGAGCTGTAGAGAAGGTAAGGATGCAGAATTTCGTTTTCTGTTGTTTGAAAAAGGAGGATATTATGGTTTCGGAAATAAAGATGGATGAGTTGAGAGAGAAGGCTGTAGGAGCATTTACCGGAGGCTACATGTGTTCGGAGACGTTGGTGTACATTCTGAACAAGTACTATGACCTGGGCATTTCGGAAGAAGCCATCGCCATGAGCACCGGCTTCCCGTTCGGATTCGGGGATGGGGGAAATGTATGCGGTGCTGTTGCAGGGGCCACCATGTGTCTGGGAAAAGTATTCGGCCGGACCGTTCCGGGAGATCCGAAGTTTCAGAAATGTTGCAGCCTGGTTCGGGAATTGAACGATGATGTCATCGAAAAATACGAAACCACCATCTGTCCAACCTTGATTCAGGATTACAATTTCAAGGACCCGGAGCGGAAAAAGCACTGCATTGGCATCGTCCTCGCAGTAGTGGATTCCTTCGCCAAGATTATGGAACGGGAATGCGGCGTGAAAAGAGTGTAGCATACGAAGTCAACCAATAAATTTTATCAGGAAAAGGCATCGACAAACCCTGTCGGTGCCTTTGCTATTGCGGAGATTCCGCACTGTGGTATAATTAAAAGATATTTTTATGAGTTTTAGAAAGGAGTGAACCGTGGCGACATTGAAAAAGAAATTGCATAGCCTCAAATCGAAAATCACCGCCGAAGTTCGCTCTTTATCTCGCCGGCAACGGCGCCTGTTGCTTCTGGATGTATTGTTGATCGGCCTGGTGGCAGCCTCCTACATTCTTTTCTTCGTTCCCCGAGACGGAGCGGCCATGTTTCAGATGGCCGCCCAGCGCTCCCGGCGAATTACATCTTGCGTGCAGGACATGTCCCTAAAGACCGAGCTGGAGATTTCATCCGGGGATATTGCCTTCTCACAAAAAAAGAAATCCGCCGCGGAGAAATGCCCCGTTCATATTCGCGTTGAAATGAAGCAAGGGGAGGGCGGGGCGAAAATAAACCGAACCACCAAGGTGACCCTGAACGGAAAAACATCTTTCTTCAAGACGCTGAGCTATTACGATGCGGAACAGAAAATTTTGTTTTCTCGGAAGCGTTCCGAGTGGAGCCGGAAGGAGAATCAAGCAAACGAAGTGCCGGACGTTCAAACCATTCTGAAGCTAAATGAAGACGCTTTGCAGAACAGCGCTTTTGCAAAGACCGACCGGGGCTACGAGGTACGGATACCGGCAGAACAAGTGGGGGTGAGCCCCATTGCTCCGCTGCTGAGAGATGATGAGAACACCGAAATTGCCGGAGGAGAGTTCTGCTTCGTGTTCGGCAAATTCTCCCATCGGTTGATGCAAATTGAGGGGGACAACGTAACGATTCGGCGTAACGGCAAAAAAAACGAAACCTGCACCATCCGTATAAAGTTCACCGATTATAATAAACCGGAACCTGCGGACTGGAAGGTTCCGGAAAAAATCCGCAAGAGCGCGGAAGCACCGGCGAAGGATGCGAAGAAAGGGAAATCCTATCTGCTGTCCCAGACGGAACTGAAGAAAGAAGAGCGGGATTGTTATGTGGTAGGAGAAGATTTTCCTGCCGGAAAATATATCACCGGAAAGCGGACCGGGGAGGGCATCATTACCTGCCTCCGCCATTCCGATGCCAAAGTGCGCTTTGAATATCACTGCGGATACGGCTACTATGCGGTAGATAATTACAAGAGAGGAAGGGAGGTGACTCTGGAGAATGGAGATCGGATTATGTTATCCGGAAAGAAACTGGCCGTCCGGTTCCGGAAAAAATAGAAAAACGCATCGCCGGAAACTTCGGGGTGCCGTCATCGTTTTTTTGGGAATGATGCTCCTGCTCTCCGGCCGTAAGGCCTATGGCGCCGAAGTGATTCATCAGAGCGGGATGGCGCTTCAGCCCTACGACACCTCGATATACGACACGGTAAATAACGCCAACGAAACCATGACCGACTACGGGCACGCCTATACCAACAGTCAAGAGCTGAATTCCGTTTCCGGGCCGTCCATGCAGTTCCGGTCTCTGCTGTACACGGAGATTCCGAACCCTCAGAGCATCGCCGTTTCACCGGACGGGAAGACCGCTTGGGTGATGTCTTCCTATAAGAGCGGGAGCGACAATTCCAGGACCGGGCGGATTTACCGCATTGATCTGTCTCGCTTCTGGAAAAAGAAGGCCGCCGGGTCCAAGGATACCGGGGCGATAAAAGCAGGACCGGAGATTGTCACCGGTCACGGACAGACGCTGGCTTATAATCCAAAAAGCCATGAGCTTTGGTACGTGCGGGAAACAAAGGTGCTCAACACCACGCTGGTGCGGGTGAATCCCAAAACCATGGAGGTGGAGAAGGAAATTCATTTCCGCTTTGGCTCCACCATCGTCTTTCCGCCGACCTTTACCTTTGATAAGGATGGGAATTGCTGGACCTATACCCGAAGCACCGGCAGCAACTGGGTGTCAGCGGGAACCATCCGGTTCTACAAGGGTCGGATTCAGGGGAATCGCGTGACATTCCGCATGATTAACCAGGGACTTCGGTATCCGCCGGGAAACCTCTGCCAGACCTTTGGCTACAACCCGGTGAATGATCGCCTGTACGTGGTGGCGGACGGGGAAATGCTCACGGTACCGGCGGGTAAGCTGAGCCGGCAACGGGTGACGCCATCGGATGTGCAGTGCATCAAATTCGGCGGATGCCGAGAATTCGAAGGACTTGCTTTTACGGAAACCGGCTGCGCATATTTTGCGACCAACAAGCCGTCGGAAATCATGCGGGACCGGGTCAGCTACAACAAGGCGCTGAAGCTGGAGGCCAAATATAAGCGGGCGAAGAAGAATTATGCCCGAGACCGAAAGGCAATGAAGAAAGAGAAAGAAGAGCAGGCTCAGAACATTACCATGGAAAAAATCGGAAAACAACTAGAGGATGGTTTCTAATGAGTGTTTATTTCTGAGATTTTGTGTTATAATGTCGGAAGCATGAAATGTTATTTTCACATAATTAACCAATAGGTTGAATGGGAGGTATTAATATGGCACTTGTTACGACCACTGAAATGTTCCGAAAGGCGTATGACGGTGGATATGCAATTGGCGCGTTTAATGTAAATAATATGGAGATTGTTCAGGCAATTACAGAAGCCTGCAAGAAGGAGAATTCTCCGGTAATTCTGCAGGTATCCAGAGGCGCAAGAACTTACGCAAATCACACATACCTGATGAAGCTGGTGGAGGCGGCAGTGAAAGAATGCCCGGACATTCCAATCGCACTTCACCTGGATCACGGTCCGGATTTCGAGACCTGCAAATCCTGCATCGACGGCGGATTCACCTCCGTAATGATCGATGCTTCTTCGAAGCCTTTTGAAGAGAACATCGCGATTACGAAAGAGATAGTAGACTACGCTCATAAATACGGCGTTGTGGTAGAAGCGGAACTGGGAACTTTGGCCGGAATTGAAGACGAAGTGAAAGTATCTGCAGAAGAATCATCTTATACCCGTCCGGAAGAGGTGGAGGAATTCGTCACCCGTACCGGATGTGATTCTTTGGCGATTGCCATCGGCACCAGCCACGGCGCATACAAGTTCAAGCCGGGTACGAACCCGCAGCTGCGTTTCGACGTGCTTCACGAATGTGAAAAGAAACTGCCGGGATTCCCAATCGTTCTTCACGGTGCATCCTCCGTACCGCAGGAATACGTACAGATGATTAACGAATACGGCGGAAACATGCCGGGTGCACTGGGTGTACCGGAAGACCAGCTGAGAGAGGCAGCTCGCTCCGCAGTGTGCAAGATTAATATCGATTCCGACATTCGTCTGGCGATGACCGGAACCGTTCGGAAATATCTGACCGAGAATCCGGCGGACTTCGATCCGAGAAAGTACTTGAAGGCGGGAAGAGATGCTATCGAGGCAATGGTTCGTCATAAGATTGTTGACGTTCTGGGTTCTTCCGGCAAAGCGGAATAGAAAGTGAACCTCTTCAGACAGAAAAATATGAATTCAAAAAGCTGCAGGCACCCGATGCACTGCAGCTTTTTCCTTGCTTATTTCTCCAATTTCTGTCGGCACTTCGCAAAGAATTTCTCGTTATCGATGACGAAACGTTCGTGAATTCCTTCTCCGATTACTTCTTTTTCGTCCTTTGCCTTTACGGTGAAGACGATGCGGCGGCGATCCACCTCCGTAACTTCAGCAGTGCAGGTGACTTCCATGCCCACCGGCGTGGCCGCCAAGTGGCGCACGTCAATTCGTGTTCCCACGGTTCCCTGACCGTCTTCCAGAAGGTTCTGCACCGCCTCTTGTGCGGTTCCTTCCATCAGCGCAATCATGGATGGGGTGGCCAGCACCTCCAGCGCACCGCTTCCCATCGCTGCAGCGGTCATCTCCGGGGTGACCGTAATCTTTTTCTTGCAAGTAAGTCCCGTTTGAATCATAATTTACCTCGTGTTTCTGAAATGTTTAAGTTTAATTTATAGTTTGGTTTCTATAATTATGACACCGAACACGTGAGAACGCAATCTTGACATTCGCACACATGAGTGTTATCGTAAAATTCATGTGTATAATGCGAATTGAAGATTCATATTATAGAAAGGTTTATGTGTATATGCAAAAAGAAGTTTTATGGAATCAATATTCTCCGGAACAGGAGAAGGAAATGGCTTCGGTGTGCAGTCGGTATATGACCTGCTTGGATGAAGGAAAGACGGAACGGGAGAGTGCTCGCTTGACTGTTTCCATGGCGGAAGAACAGGGATACCGAAATCTCCGGGATTTGGTGCAGAAGGGAGAGCCTCTGACCGCCGGGGACAAGGTGTACTATATGTACAACGAAAAGCTGATTGTTCTGTATCATATCGGCAAGGAGCCCTTGGAAGCCGGAATGAACATTCTGGGGGCGCACATCGATTCACCGAGAATGGATGTAAAGCAGAATCCGCTGTATGAGAACGGTGGATTCGCTTATCTGGACACCCATTATTACGGCGGCATCAAGAAGTATCAGTGGGTGACGCTTCCGCTGGCAATTCACGGAGTTGTGGTTCGGAAGGACGGCAGCCGGGTGAATATTTCCGTAGGAGAGAAGGATACGGATCCCGTATTTACCGTTTCAGATCTGCTGATTCACCTGTCTCGGGAGCAGTTGACGAAAACCGCCTCGAAGGTTGTGGAGGGGGAATCTCTGGATATTCTGGTTGGAAGCATCCCGCAGGGTGAAACGGACAGCGAAGAGGAGAAGAAAGAGAAGAAGGACACCATCACCGCAAATATCTGCCGAATTCTGGAAGAAGAGTACGGTTTTGAAGAAGAAGATTTCATTTCTGCGGAACTGGAAGTGGTGCCGGCGGGCAAAACCAGAGAGCTGGGCTTTGATCGGAGCATGATTATCGGTTACGGTCAGGATGATCGAATCTGTGCGTTCACATCTCTGATGGCGTTCCTGGATGAAGATGAGACACCGAAACGCACATCCTGCTGTATTTTGGTAGATAAAGAAGAAATCGGTAGCGTCGGTGCCAGCGGCATGCATTCCCGAATCTTTGAGAATACGACGGCAGAGGTTCTTCATCTGTTGGGACATACGGACAGCATCTCTCTTCGCCGGACGCTTCAGAACTCCAAGATGCTTTCCTCCGATGTGAGTGCTGCGTACGACCCGCTGTATGCCTCCGTGTTTGAAACAAAGAATGCGGCGTACATGGGGAAGGGACCGGTATTCAACAAATTCACCGGATCCGGCGGAAAGGGAAATTCCAGCGATGCCAACCCGGAATACATTGCAGAAATTCGCCGGGTGCTGGGGGATTCGAACGTTCAATTCCAGACGGCGGAGATGGGCAAGGTGGATGCCGGCGGCGGCGGAACCATCGCCTATATCATGGCTAACTACGGCATGGAAGTCATCGACTGCGGGGTTGCTATCCTGTGCATGCACTCACCGTGGGAGGTTTCCAGCAAAGTGGACGTCTATGAGACCTACCGCTGCTACAGAGCGTTCCTGACCCATATGGAATAATCGAAAACGCTCGCCCATCATTCACGAAATATCGGCCTAATCGGCGGTATTGATATAATTAGTTGTATTTTTTTATGAAAATAGAAAGAGGACTGAATTCAATGGAAAAGAAACTGCTTAAGAAATCCAAATTTGCTGTTACGTTGTATGTAATCTCCGGACTGCTGACGCTGTACACCGTTTACATGCTGTACAGCACGATTACCTACCTGACCAACTACTTCTCCCAGTACGGCACATCCTTTATGTCCAACTTTGGAACCGCCATCGGTTATATCCTGACCCAGTGCCTGGTATATCTGGTCTATGCGATTCTGGTGTTTGCGGCAGCAAAGATTTACAATGAAGTGAGAAAAGCGAATCCGGACAACTACCTTTCTGAGGCGGAGTCTAAGGCTATCCTGAGAGCAAAGGAAGCGAAGAAGATTGCGAAGGCGGAGAAGAAGGCTGCAAAAGCAAGTGTAGAGGAAGCGAAGGTAACCGAAGAAAAAGCAGAAGCAGCGGAAGAGGCAGAAGTGAAAGAAGAGACCGCCTCGGAAGAGGAATTGGAAGAAGAGTGCGAAAAATAATTAATTGTTTTTCGGAATACAATTCAAGACAAAAAAATAAGAATGAAAAAGCGGTTGAAAACATTCGCCGCTTTTTTCTTTTGCTTTAAAGGGAAAAGCGACGGCTTAAAATTTTTATATCCCCAAAATTTTAAAAATTTAAGGAATTAACATTTGATTTTTAAAATGGGGGGGGGTATAATATGAATGAAGTTATTTGATAATGGGGGTGTAACTATGGGGAATTTACCACATATCAATGTCGATGCTACAGGGAAGCAGTTAAAGCGGATTCGAAAAGAGCACAACTTTTCGGTTCAGGATATTCAGCGTCAGATTGGGTTGATTTCGGCTCAGGCGATATACAAATGGGAGCGGGGTCTGGCACTGCCTTCGCTGGACAATATCGTAATCCTGGCGAAATTGTACAAAGTCACTCTAGATGACTTGTTGGTAATCGAATAGTTAATTCAACGGTTGAGGAATCGGATTCTTTCGGGAATCCGATTTTCATTTTTTGATAAATACTGGTATAATGGTGTGTAAAAATATTGAGACAAGATAGGTTAGAAAAATGGAAAACAATTACGAAGAACATCGGACGCGCACGAATCGAATTCAGAAGGACATTGACACCCTTGGCTCTTACAGCAGCGTGAAGACCATCGGATGTACCCGCTACACCTACACAAAGGAATTTGCGCAGGCGCGGGATTACATCAAGCGGGAAATGGAGCAGGCCGGTCTGCAAGTTCGGGAAGATGCCGTTGGCACGGTAATCGGACGGTTGGAAGGAACGAATCCGGAACTTCCGATTATTATGACGGGCAGCCACTTCGATACGGTAAAAACAGGCGGTCGTTATGACGGCGCGGCCGGCGTGGTTGCGGCACTGGAAGTAGCGAGAACGATGCATGACGAGGGTTTCCGTCCGAAGAGAAGCATTGAGTTCGTCGCTCTTCCGGAGGAAGAAGGCGGCCGTTTCGGTTCCGGATTGATGGCCAGCAGAGCCATGTGCGGAAAATTATATCCGGATGAATTGGAACATCGGGATGAGAATGGCGTAACCCTGGCAGAAGCGATGAAGGAATACGGATTGGATCCGAATGCGATTGAAACGGCACAGAGAAAGCCGGAAGAGATCGGAGCGTTCCTGGAACTTCATATCGAACAGGGACCGATTCTGGAGAAAGAAGATGTAAAGGTGGGCATCGTGGAATCCATCGTCGGATTCCGATGCTTTGAGGTGCATGTACACGGACGTTCGGATCATGCCGGAAATACCCCGATGAACATGCGGGCGGACGCATTCCTGGCCGTGGCAAGAGCCGTAACGGCGGCAACGGCGAAGGCAGAAGAAATCGGTGAGAACACCGTGTTCACCTGCGGCGAAGTTCACGTAGCGCCGGGTGCGTTTAACATCGTGGCGGAAGATGCTTGGATTAAAGTAGACTGCCGAAGCCGGAAGATTTCCAATGTGGATCGGGTACTGAAGGTGTTCTGGGAATCCATGGACAAGAGCGTACGGGACTCTGAGGGTCTGTCCTATACGAAGGAACAGAAGGTCCATGCCAACCAGGTGGAGATGGACGAAGAAATTCGGGAGATGATTGAAGAGAACGCCCACAAAGCCGGCATCCGGACATGGCACCTCCTTTCGGGTGCGGGACACGATGCCATGGTAATGGCCTCCATCGCACGAACCGCCATGATTTTCGTACCGAGCAAGGATGGCAGAAGCCATGTGCCGGAAGAATGGACGGATTGCGAAGACCTGCAGAAAGGTACGGAAACCCTGTACCGCACAATGCGCGAGATGGCGGAAAAGGAATAGAACATGCCTTTCGTAAAAGTAAACGGCACCCACACCTTAGAGTGCGCTTCCGGCTTGAACCTTATGACACTGCTGGTGCGCAGCGGGTACGAGCTGAACAACGCCTGTGGCGGGAGAGGGGTGTGCGGTAAGTGCAAGGTTCGGATTCCGAACACTTCGGAGTCCGAATTCTCGAAAACGGAGAAGATGTTTCTGACACCGGAAGAGCAGCGGCAGGGAATTCGCTTGGCCTGCATGGTGCGAGTCCGGCAAGATCTGGAGGTGGAAACCCTCTCTCGAGAAAAGGAATATGCCGTTCTGGCAGAGGGGCATCTTCCGGAATGGGCAACGGAACAATCGAAAGACCCCGCGAAATCCGGCGAATACGGCATTGCGGCGGACGTCGGCACCACCACGGTGGTGTGCCGTCTGATTCATCTGGAAACGGGGAAAACGGCAGACACGGCGGCATCCGTAAACGATCAGAAGAAGTTCGGTTTGGACGTACTGAGCCGAATCAGCTATGAGCAGGATCATCCGGAATTCGGCCGGAAAGAACTGCAGGACGCTATCGTGGGAAATCTGAATCGTCTGATTGAGGAAATGTGCCGGCGACAGGAGCTTTCCCCGGAAAGCATTCGACGAATTGCAATCAGCGGGAACTGCACCATGGTGCACATGCTTCTGGGTGCGGATGCAGTGCCCCTTGGCAAAGCCCCGTTTCTTCCTGTATTAAAGGGAGCGCAAAGATGCTTCGCCGGAGAGATCGGTTTGGAGCCGGAAGGAGCGGAGATGTATTGCATTCCGGCGGTATCCGCCTATATTGGCGGGGATATCGTCGCCGGTGCGTACATATGCGGGCTGAAGAAACTTCCCGGTAACGTGCTCTTTGTGGATATCGGAACCAACGGCGAAATTGTTTTGGCTCAAGACGGCGAAATGAACTCCTGCTCCTGTGCTGCCGGGCCTGCCCTGGAGGGAATGAACATCCAACAGGGGATGAGAGGCGAGACCGGAGCCATTGAAGATGTGGAAATACGGCCGGATGGAATTCACTTGAAGGTCATTGGAGGAGGCCCGGCGGAGGGAATCTGCGGAAGCGGCATCCTCGCCGGGATTAATGAACTCCTTCGATGCGGTGTTCTCCGAAAAAGCGGTGCCTTTGTGCATCCGGACCGGCTGCCGGAGGGGGACGAACGAAAAAAATATCTGCAAGTGAATCCGGAGGACGGTACGCGCAGCGTGCGCCTTCAAGAGAACCCGGTCCCCGTGAACATTACCCAGAAGGATATTCGCCAGGTGCAGCTGGCAAAGGGGGCGATTCGCTCCGGCATCGAAATCCTTCTGGAGAACAACGGACTGGATCCTTCGATGCTGGATGAGGTGATGATTGCGGGACAATTCGGATCCCATCTGCCGCAGGAAGACCTTACCGGAGTGGGCATCCTTCCGGAGGAAGTGCGGGAACGAATTCACTACGTGGGAAATACCGCCCTCACCGGTGCCGTGGCGGCCCTTCTTTCCGAAGGTGTTCGGAGAGAGATGGAGGCATTAGCCAAAGAAATCGGGTATACGGAATTGGGAGAAACTCCGGAATATGAGTATCGACTGGCGGAATGGCTGGAGTTTCCGAAATGAAGACTTTACTAAATTTGTACAGTTGCTTGCATAATGATATTTTTGTGGTATCATCATTACATGAGAAATAATGACGAAACAAAACAGAATCAGATGATTTCAATCGCCGAGGACGTGCTCCGGGCAGCGAAGGACCGAATCGTTGCCAACATGCGCTTTATGGACTCGGCGATTTTTGCGTTGCGGGAAAAGTGCGACGCGAATCGGGAGGGCGTGTTCGGTACGGACGGTGCGACATTGTACTATTCCCCGGATTACGTGATTTCCATGGGACGGGATGGGATATCGGAGATGACGTACGCCTACATGCACCTTTTGCTCCACTGCATGTTCCGGCACTATAAGAATCCGCCGGAAAATCGGCAGCTGTGGGATATCGCGGCGGACATGGCGGCGGAGGCGTTGATTCAATCTTTTGAGATGGATTCCTTCCGGCACTGTCGGGAGGAAGAACAGCGGGAGGCGCTGACTCAGGTTCGGCGGGAGACAGAAGGCCTGTCCGCAGAGCGAATTTATCGGTGGCTGGCGTCCGGAAATCGGAAGTTAGAAGAAGTGCATCAGCTGGGAGATTTGTTCCGGGTGGACGACCACGGTCTTTGGTATCCGGAAAATTCTAATTTTCTGAAGCCGGAGGACGTGCAGGATTCGGAAGAATCGAAAGATGAGAATCCCACCGAATTGCTGCGGGAGACTGATGTGCCGGATTGGGATCGTATCGCCCAGATGGTGAAAATCTCTTTGGAGACGGAAAACCGGGGTGCGGAGCGGGGAGAACTCCTCACCGCCCTCAACGCGCGAACGGAAAAGCACATGGATTACAGCACCTTTCTCCGGAAGTTCACCCTGTTTCGGGAGAACCTGAAGGTGGATGACAGCGCGTTCGATTATATCTTCTACACCTACGGGCTGGAGCTGTACGGCGATATGCCGCTGGTGGAACCGTTGGAGTACGCCGATGAACGAACCATATCGGATTTCGTCATCGTCATCGATACATCGGCGTCTACCCAAGGTAAATTGGTGGAGCGTTTCGTGCAGCGTACCTTCGACCTGCTGCAGGAAAGCCGGGAAATCAAGAATCGGTTCAACATTCACCTGATTCAATGTGATGCGGCGGTGCAGGAAGATCGCATCCTTCGCACCCGAGAGGATGTGCACCGGTATCTGGAAAACATGGAACTGAAAGGACTGGGAGGTACGGATTATCGGCCGGCCTTCCATTATATAAACAACCTGGTGGAACGAGGGGAGTTCCGGCACCTTCAGGGCGTGCTGTACTTTACCGACGGAAAAGGCATCTTTCCCCGCCGGAAACCGTCTTACGACACGGCATTTATTTTTGAGGACGATGCGGCGGCGTCGGAAGCGAAGGTTCCTTCCTGGGGAATGAAAGTGGTATTTGGAGGCAAAGATGAATATTGAAGAAGCAAAGAAACAGGTAAAATACGCGGTAATTTCCTATCTGTCAAAGGACGAGTTCGGGGAATACCGGATTCCGGTGGAGCGGCAGCGGCCGATTTTTCTCATGGGTCCTCCGGGAATCGGAAAGACGGATATCATGAATCAGGTAGCGGAGGAAATGAACATCGCGGTGGTGTCCTATTCCATGAGCCATCACACCCGGCAGAGTGCTTTGGGTCTGCCGTTCATTGCGGACAAGGAATACGGCGGCCGGAAGTATCGAACCACGGAATACACCATGAGTGAAATCATTGTCAGCCTGTACGACGTGATGGAAGAAACGGGAAAGGCGGAGGGCATCCTCTTCCTGGATGAAATCAACTGCGTATCGGAGACACTGGCGCCGTCCATGCTGCAATTTCTGCAGTACAAGGTATTCGGACGCCACTCCATTCCCGACGGCTGGGTCATTGTCACCGCCGGAAATCCGCCGGAATACAACAACTCCGTGCGGGAGTTCGACCTGGCGACGCTAGACCGCTTGAAGCGAATCGATGTGGAGCCGGATTTTGGCGCTTGGTGGAAGTACGCACAGAACCAGGAGGTGCACACTGCGGTGCTCACCTATTTGGAAATAAAAAAAGATGATTTCTACTCTGTGGAGACGACAGTGGACGGAAAGGAATTCGTCACTGCCCGGAGCTGGGTGGATCTGTCCGACATGATGAAGCTCTACGAGGAACATGACATTCCGGTGAACACGGAACTGATTCGCCAGTACGTTCAGAACGAACGAATCGCCCGGGATTTCTCCGCCTACTACGACCTGTTCTATCGCTACCGGAAGGATTACCGTATCGATGATATTCTGAAAGGCGCGGTAGAGGACGGCGTTCGGACGAGGGCGCAGGAATCATCCTTCGACGAGCGGATTACCGTGATTCGCCTTCTGATGGACTCGCTCTCGGGGAACTTCCGAAAGGTCAACGAATGCGGAGAAGCGCTGAATCGCTTTCTCCTGTCCATAAAAGAAAACAACCGCCGGCTGGCTGCCGCGTCCGTTCCGGAGGCGGTGGAGATTCTGCGGGAGACGGAAGAGGCTATCGGTGCAAATCTTCGCCGGGAGAGAAAATCCAAATCCGTTTCCGCCAAGGAGCTTCGACTGGAGAAACTCCATCTGAAATACCTGGAGGATCTGTCTCTCACCTTGCAGAGAGATTCCATGGATGGAACGACATCGGATCCGGTGTCTCTGATTCGAGAATTTATTGCGCCGAATCAGGCAGAACGAAAGAAGTTGGCGGGAGAAGCCGGAAACCGGTTGGAAGCTGCATTTGATTTTATCCGGGACGCCTATGGGGAGAACGAAATGATTATTTTTGTCACCTCCCTGACGGAAAACCGGGAAAGCGCCGGATATATCGGAACGTACGGGTCGGAGAGCTACTATAAATACAATAAGGAGCTGCTGCTGAATGACCGGGAGGACGAGCTGGTTCGGAAGATTCGGGAACTGGAGGTTTAATATGCCCACATTAATGCTTCGGGAAACATTGATTAGTTACGATAATCGGTATGAGCATTACAGCGTGCCGGCCCATATTCGGAATATATCCGCCAACTGTTTCAATGAGCGGTGGGAGCTTCAGTGGCTGACGCTGCCGGAACACCTGGAGGAGCTGGGGGATAATGCTTTTCGGATGTGCATCAATTTGAAGCGCATCGATATGCCGGTACGCATTGAGAAGGTTGGGCGTGCGCTGTTCAGCTATTGCAGAAATTTAAAGTCCGTTTCACTGCCGGAGGGAGTGGAAGAGATTGATTACGAGATGTTTCGGGAGTGCGGAGCGCTGCAGGAGATTGTTCTGCCGGATTCGGTGGAGCGGATTCACGGGAGCGCTTTCAGCAGCTGCGGAAGCCTGAAATATCTGTCCTGCGGTGCCGAGGTTTTCGCGCTGCTGCCGGAAAAAGTACAGCCCGCTGCGGCGTTGACTTATTTGGAACGGAAGGGGAAGGAGAATTCCCGGCTTCCGGAAATCTTTGAACGGTACGTTCAGGAGAAGAAGGAACTGCTCCTGGAGATGGGGATTCGGCGAAACGATGTGCGGGGGATGCAGTATTTGCTGGAGAACTCGGATCCGGACAGCGAGTTTCTGAGAAATTGCCAGGAAATCGCACAGCGGAATCACCGAACGGAAATCGGAGCGTTGATTCTGGAGGCGATGGAAAAGAACCGGGAATCTACGAGCGAGGGCGCTTTGGACTGGGACCCTTTCGGAGACTTGTAGAGTCGGAAAAATAAGGGGGATGAAAGCTTTTTTTAGCAGAAATAATTATAGACAAACCCCTTCGGTTATGGTATTATATTTGAGCTGATTAATTTTCATACCTCTGCTTCGGCGGTGCGCTGCTCCGGCGGCTGCGATGCTGAGGTGAATTGTAAGAAAAGGAGAAACGAAATGATTACAAAGGAAATCAAGAACAACATCATCGAAGAGTACAAGACACACGAAGGAGATACCGGCTCCCCGGAGGTACAGGTTGCAATTCTGACTTACAGAATCAACGATCTGAACGAGCACCTGAAGGAACACCACAAGGATTTCCATTCCAGAAGAGGTCTGCTGAAGATGGTAGGTCAGAGAAGAAATCTGCTGAAGTATCTGAAGAATACCGATATCGAAAGATACAGAAGCCTGATTGCTCGTCTTGGCCTCAGAAAATAGTTACTGGATAAAGCGGGAATCTTCCCGCTTTATTTTGTATTATAAGAAAAATCCCAAAGTTATAGTAAGTGATTAACAGGAAGGAGTTGTTAATTTAATGGGAAGATTTACAGATTATCGCACCTTTAAGACGGCACTGGGCGGAAGACTGCTGCAGTTCGAGATCGGAAAGGTATGCGAGCAGGCAAATGGACAGGTAACGGTTCGTTACGGTGAGACCGTAGTGAACTGCACAGCAACTGCATCGAAGGAACCGAGACAGGATATCGATTTCTTCCCGCTGAGCTGTGATTACGAAGAGAAGATGTATAGTGTCGGAAAGATTCCGGGAGGATATATTAAGAGAGAGGGTAAGCCGGGCGAGAAGGCCATTCTCACATCCCGTCTGATTGACCGTCCGCTGAGACCGCTGTTCCCGAAGGGCTTCCGGAACGACGTAGTGGTTGTGGCAAGTGCATGGAGTGTGGATCACGATTGCTCTCCGGAAATCGCTGCAATGCTGGGCTCTTCCGTCGCACTGGCAACATCGGATATTCCGTGGGATGGTCCGACCGCCGCTGTTGTAGTCGGCAGAGTAGACGGCGAACTGATCATTAACCCGACCTACGAGCAGAGAATGGCTTCCGATATCAATCTGACCGTTTCAGGTACAAAGGAAGCGATTATGATGGTAGAGGCCGGCGCAAACGAAGTTCCGGAAATGGAAATGTTGGACGCCATCATGTTCGGCCACGAGGAAATCAAGAAGCTTTGCGAATTCATCGAGGAAATCGTTGCCGAAGTGGGCAAAGAAAAGATGGAATACAAGGTATTCAAGGCTACGGAAGAAATCGATGCAGCCGTTCGTGAATTTGCCACCGAGAAGATGATCACCGCTATCAAGACTGTTGAGAAGCAGGAACGCATGGCCAACATGGACGCGGTTGAGAAGGAAACCAAAGAGCATTTCGCAGAGATTTTCCCGGAAGGAGAAAAGGATGTTGCGGAAGTTCTGTACAACATTAAGAAAGAGAACGTTCGTGCGATGATTCTGGATGACGGAATTCGTCCGGACAACAGAAAGTTGACGGAGATTCGTCCGCTCTGGTCTGAGACCGGTCTGCTGCCGAGAGCACACGGATCCGGACTCTTCAAGAGAGGTCAGACTCAGGTTCTGTCCGTTGCAACTCTGGCTCCGGAGAACGAAGCACAGAATCTGGACAGCATCGATATCGACCGCACCACCAAGAGATACATGCACCAGTACAACTTCCCGGGATACTGTACCGGTGAAGCGAAGACCAGCAGAGGTCCGGGCAGAAGAGAAATCGGACACGGTGCACTGGCAGAGAGAGCGCTTCTTCCGGTTATTCCGAGCGAAGAAGAATTCCCTTATGCAATTCGTGTGGTTTCCGAAGTTCTGTCTTCCAACGGTTCTTCCTCCATGGCATCGACCTGCGGTTCCTGCCTGGCACTGATGGATGCAGGTGTTCCGATTAAGAAGCCGGTATCCGGAATTGCAATGGGCCTGATCGAGGGCATCAACGAAGACGGCACCAGTCGTTACGCAATCCTCAGCGATATCCAGGGCATGGAAGACTTCCTGGGCGACATGGACTTCAAGGTAACCGGTACTCCGGATGGTGTCACTGCACTCCAGATGGATATCAAGGTACACGGTCTGTCCAGAGAGATTCTGGAGCAGGCACTGAACCAGGCAAAGGAAGGTCGTGCGCATATTCTGGAGAACATGCTGGAAGAGCTGCCTGAACCGAGAAAAGAACTGTCTCCGTATGCACCAAGAGTTATCTTCATGCGTGTGGATCCGGATAAGGTTCGTCTGGTTATCGGACCGGGCGGAAAGACCGTTAACCGGATTGTGGAGGAAACCGGCGTTAAGATCGACATCTCCGACGACGATGTGGGCAAGATCTGCATCTACAGTGAGGACATGGCCGGTGCGGAAGCCGCAAAGAGAGAAATCGAGCTTATCACGAAGGATGTGGAAGTGGGCGAAGTGTACACCGGTACCGTTAAGCGTATCATGAACTTCGGCGCATTTATCGAAATTCTGCCGGGCAAGGAAGGTCTGCTGCACATCTCCAAGATGGCAAACCATCGTGTGGAGAAGGTGGAAGATGTGATGAACATCGGCGATAAGGTTGAGGTTAAGGTTACCGAGATTGATAACCAGAACAGAATCAACCTGGTTCGCAAGGACCTGAACCGCCGCTAATTTCACAATGAAGTTGAAATAGTTCAGCGGAAAATGATATAATCTAAATATGTATAAGCTGCGAAACCACGCAGAGAAAGGAGAGTCCTGTGTCGACAAGTACAAAGACATTCCGCTATTTGATATTTGCTGTGGCCTTCGCAGCTTTTCTGTATATTGCGGGATTTGTAAATGCTGATACGGTATACGGATATACCACACCGGAATACGATGTGGATATTCATGCCAATATCAATCAGACCTTCGATTACCGGGAACGCATTACGGTAGACTTCGGGGAGGAAGCACACCACGGAATCTATCGGTACATTCCGTTAGGCAGTAAGTATCGGATTAAAGATATCAAGGTCAACAACTACGAATACGACACCTACGCGGAGTCCGGAAATCAGGTCATCAAAGTGGGATCGGCCGACACGACGCTGAAGGGAAAACAGACATACATCATCCGCTACACGATTCAAGGTATTCAGGATAACGATTCCAAAGCGGATTATATGAATCTGGATGGAATTCCGGGAGGATGGGAAACGCCGATTGATAAGGCGAAGGTCACCATTCACCTGCCAAAGGATTTTGAATTCAAGGATCTTCAGTATTACAGCGGTACATATGGTTCCACCATCAATAAATACGGAACCTGGAAGAAGGACGGACCAACGATTGTCTATGAAGCGGAGAATTTACCGAAATCGGCAGGCGCGTCCGTCTACGGAGTGCTTCCGGAAGGCAGTTGGACCGGATCGCTGAGCTACGGCTGGCTCAAGAACCTGTTGCTGATTCTCGTTCTGGCAGGGACCCTGATTATGGTGCTGCTGCGCATTACCTGGGGACGAAATCCGGAGATTACGGAGACCGTGGAATTCTACCCGCCGGAGGGCTTAACGCCAATCGATGTAGGGTATATCATCGACGGAACCGTGGATGACAGCGATATGACGGCTACATTCTTCTATTTGGCTGACAAAGGATATATCGACATCGACGAATACAAGAAGAACAAATTCAAGTTCACCCGTCTGGGGGATTTGCCGGAGTCGGAGAAGCCTTCCATTCAGCGCTTTTTCCGGGGAATTTTCGGAAGTTCCGCTTTTAAGGATTACGAGACCCTGAAGGAAAAGGATCCGAAGAAATTAACCGTTCGAACCAAGGACATCGGGAACCGAATGCACCACGCTTTTGAGGATATTCCGTCCCTGGTGGATGACGAATATTCCGGCGGACATAAGCTGTTTACCACCAAGTCCCGGAAAGCGGATCGAATCGGAAAGATGATTTTCTTCCTGGTGCCGGCACTGGCAACGGCATTGCTGATGTTCCTGAACACCACGCTGTCCCTCCTGTATTCCGCGGCGGCCGGACTGGTGGTGGGATTGTTCTTCCTGGCGCTGACAAGAAAACTGGTCAGTATCTACTATTATCGGAAGAGCCGAAAGGGGTCCAGCGTGGCACTGAAGTTCGCGCTTTGGGTTACGATATACGCTTTTGCCGTCCTGGGTTACGTGCAGTTCTTCTGTCTGGATTCGGAGTGGGGATATAACGACGGCCGGATCACCACCATTCTGTTGGCATTCTTCGTTATCGGACCGTTGGTTCTTCTGGGCATGAAATCCAGAAGCGATTGGAGTGCGGCACTCTACGGCCGGGTGCTGGGTTTCCGGAACTTTATCCGGGATGCGGAACTGGATCGAATTGAGGAATTGGTGGAAGGAAATCCATCCTATTTCTACAACGTTCTGCCTTACGCATATGTGTTCGGCATGACGAAGAAGTGGGCCAGCAAGTTCGAATCCATTCCGGTGGAGAGACCGTCTTGGTATTCTCCGTATAACACGGCGGAGAATGCGTACTTCGACGTGGTGATGATGGATTCCATGCTGAATCACGTATCTACCGGTGTAACCGATGTAATTCACGAAAGCATTGCGAAAAGCTCGGATTCCGGCAACAGCGGCGGAATCTTCAGCAGCAGTGGCAGCGGCAGCAGTTTCAGCGGCGGCGGATTCGGCGGCGGAGGCGGCGGTGCCTGGTAGCCCCGAAATATTGTTTTTACATGCGAACTCGCAGAAGAAAGGAGTGTGCTATGGCTTTGATTATTGTTCTCGTGGTGGCGGCAGTGATTCTCGTATGGGGAATTTCCACCTATAACGGCTTTGTTCGTGGGGACGTAAATGTGGAAGAGGCATTTGCGACCATGGACGTTTATTTGAAGAAGAGATTCGATCTGATTCCGAATCTGGTGGAGACCGTGAAGGGATATGCGGCGCACGAAGCGGAAACGCTGCAGTCCGTAATTGCGGCGAGAAACGCAGTGGGTGCGGCAACCACCCCGAGCGAGAAGTTCGAGTCCGAAGCGGGCCTGTCTCAGGCACTTCGTTCCATCAACATCGTGGCAGAGCAGTACCCGGATTTGAAGGCCAATCAGAATTTCCAGGAGCTGATGACTCAGCTGCAGGCGGTGGAAGGAGATATCGCCAATGCGCGGAAGTATTACAACGCTTGCGTAAAGAAGTTCAATGTACGTCTGAAATCTTTCCCGAGCAACATTATCGGCTCCATGTTCCATTTTGAGATGAAAACGATGTTCGAAGTTTCTTCTGAGATTGAACGGGAAAATGTGAAAGTCAGCTTTGACAAATAAGATTGATTGAGTGAGGGGCGTCCTGTTTCAGGGCGCCTTTTCCGATATGAAGGATAGGGCATGAAGGAATTATACAAGAAAGGATATACGCAGAATCGAGAGCTGTCCTGGCTGCGGTTTAACGAGCGATGTCTGGAAGAAGCGTTGGATGAATCCCTTCCCGAGTTGGAAGCGATGAATTTCGTGAAGATTTTTTCCGGCAATCTGGATGAGTTTTTCATGGTTCGGGTCGGGAGCTTAATGGATCTGGACCGGGTGGCACCGGAGAGTCAAGACCCCCTTTCGGGAATGAGTCCGTCTCGTCAGCTGAAGCAGATCTGCAAGAACACCCGGTATCTGTATTACAAGCGGGAGCAGATCTACGAGAAGGTTCGAAAGAATCTTCGGGAGAAAGGCATATGGATCAAGAATAATGAAGAGTTGACCGACCGGGAACGGGAGGTCTGCTTCGCGTACTTCCGGGATGTCCTTCTGAAACAGGTATCCATTCGGTTCCTTTCCGGAATCGATGGGCTGCCGGAGCTGAAGAACAATCAGACGGTGCTGCTGGGAAAGCTGGATGAGGGATACTATTCCATCGTGTCTTTTCCGGAGGAGATGCCGGCGCTTCTTGCGTTGGAAAACAGTTCGACAGGGTTTGTCGGAATCCGAACGCCGGATGTTCTGATGGAATTCTTCGACAAGTGGATGCTGCCCTTTCAGGCAAAAGAAAAATTACTTCTTCGCATCACTCGAAATGCGGAATTCCGGGAAGGCGAGGAAGACGAACTGTTGAAAGCGGATTTTCGGTTGCAGATTCAGAAAATGCTCCGGGAGCGGAGCACGCAGCCACCGGTTCGTCTGGAAATCCGGGGGGATTGCTCGGATTCCTTCCGGACGGAATTGATTGCGAAATTCAAGATTCCGAAAAAACACTGCTTCACCACAACGGCGCCTTTGGAGTACGGGTTTCTGGATGAATTGAAGGAAGTTTTGCCGAAAGCGACCCTTCGGACACTTTCCTATCCGCTGTACACCCCGAGAAGCACGCCGACATTCTTCGACGAAAAGGTGGTGGATTATGCGAAACGGGAAGACATTCTCTCTTCCTATCCCTATGACTCCATGATGCCCCTTCTCCGGATGCTGAAGGAGGCGGTGACGGACGACCGGGTGCGGGAAATTCGCATGACCATCTACCGGCTCAGCAGCCATACCCGGATTGCAGAATACCTGGCACAGGCGGCGGAAAACGGCAAGAAGGTGAAGGTGCTGATCGAACTTCGCGCCCGATTCGACGAACAGAATAACATCAACTGGTCCCGCCGTCTGGAACGGGCCGGGTGCAAGATCTATTACGGCAGTGAAAGCATGGACGACTACAAGGTGCACTGTAAGATCTGTCAGGTGGTTCTGGAGGAGATGGGGGAAAAGCGGTATCTGACCCAGGTGGGCACGGGAAACTACAACGAGACCACCGCTAAGTTGTATACGGATTTCTCCCTGATTACGTATAATCAGCAGCTGGGGAAGGACGTATCCCGTTTCTTCAAGAACATCTGCAAGAATCGGTATTTCGAGGATTACAAGTTCATTCTGGCCGCCCCGCAAGGTTTCAAGCAAGCGATTCTGCAGCAGATTGAGTCGGAAACCGCGAAGGGTAAGAAAGGCCGTATTTTTATAAAAGTAAATTCCATGACGGATCCGGATGTCATCCGCAAGTTGTCCGAGGCGTCGGAGGCGGGCGTGAAAATCCGGATGATTGTCCGGGGAATCTGCTGCCTGCTGCCGGGCGTGGCGAAGCGTACCGAGAACATCCACATCGTGAATGTGGTGGGCCGGTATCTGGAACATTCCCGGGTGTATATTTTTGGCAGCGGAAAGAAGGAGCGGATGTACATCAGCTCAGCGGACCTGATGACGCGCAACACCGAGAAGCGGGTGGAGCTGGCGTTCCCGGTAATCGATCCGAAGGTGCGGAGCCGCATTAAGAACACGCTGCTTCTGAATTACATGGACAACGTGAAAGGCCGGCGGCTGGATTCGGAAGGCTGTTATCGGCGGAAGGAAGTGAAGGGGGAGCCGGTAAACAGTCAGCAGCGGTTGATGGATGAGCAGATATAACGATAGAAGGGAGTGTTGGACCGGTGACGATTGTACAGATAGCATGGTATTTTCTCATATATTCATTTCTCGGCTGGGTGGTGGAAGTGGTCTACCAGGCGCTGGAGAAGGGCTTGGTGGTAAACCGGGGTTTCCTAAATGGGCCGGTGTGTCCCATCTACGGGTTCGGCGTGGTGGGACTGTTCCTGCTGATGGATGCGGTGTCCACCCGGAACCCGCAGGCGCTGAGCCTCTGGGAAATCTTCATATGCGGGGCGCTTTTGGCCACGCTGATTGAGCTGATTGGGGGATGGATTCTAGACCGGTCCTTCCATGTTCGGCTTTGGGATTACCGGGATAAACCGTTCAATTTCCGCGGATATGTCTGCCTGGAATTCAGCATTATCTGGGGCTTGGCCATCGTCTTTGTGGTACGAAACGCCCACCCGGTCATTGAAGATCTGTGCGGCCACATGATGACCCATCATTACGCATTTTTCTTGATGGTGTTTTTATATGTGCTGTACTTTGCGGACTTTGTGGTATCCGTATTTATCCTGATTGGATTGAACAAGCGCTTTGAAGAGCTGGATGAGATGCGGCGAAAGATGCGCACGGTGAGCGATGAACTCAGCACGAGAATCGGAACCGGTGCACTGGAGACGGCGCAGCGAGTAGATGAAGCGAAGGTTCAGGGCTATCTGGCGAAAGCGGAATTGGAGAACGAGATGGAGGAGAGACGAAAGGAACTGGACCGACGAAAGGAAGAGTTCTGCGATACTTGTCGCCGGAGACGGCATTTCGGTTACGGCCGGTTGATGCGGGCGTTCCCGAAGCTGGAGCACCACGACCATGAGGCGCTGCTGGAGGAACTGAAAGAGCGGCTGCGTTTGGGTTAATGGACTTGATGAACTAACGCCGGGTTCTTTCGAAGCACTCTCGGAGATTCACAGAGTGCTTTTTGGTGAAATATATGATTTTGCAGGAAGCATACGAACGGTGAATATTGCCCATCCGTTCAGAGACGGGAATGGCAGAAGCATGCGCATATGGCTCGACTTGATGTTCAAGAAAGAAATACAGCAGGTTGTTGATGTGAAAGGAATCGATCACAGCTATTACTATGAGGGATATAATATCTATAAGGTGGAAGAGCTTTAATAAGAAAATATAATAAGAGAAAACAACCGGATTTAAGGAAACATCACTTGTTTTCTCTCGAAAATTATCGTATTATACTGGTATTAGTTCCTGGATTTAGAATTAATAAGTGGAAGGATCAATGCTATGATAATTATGCGTGTTAAGGCAGATAATATTCTGTGCTTTAATGATTTCGAAATCAATATGTCGTACCCAAAGAAAATTGTAAATTCTCCTGTTGAAAATGAGTGGTTAAGCGAGAGAACAAACTTCAGATACAAGAAGGTCAATATCCTGATGGGTGGCAATGCCACCGGTAAGACATCACTTGGCAGAATTCTTATGATGTTTATGAATTACTTCAAAGATGGTGCAGTAGCAAGATTCATTGATATGATTAGCGACTTTTCAAGATCAGCACATCTTGAAATTGACTTTGTTACAATGAATCTCAGGTTGTATAGGTTTACTTTTAAAGCGAACATGAAAAATGATGATGGATATGACAATAGTGATATTACAATAGAAATTAAGAGCGTTCGTATAAATAAAATGGATTCATATGAAACTTGTGCGGCCAAGCTTGATGACGGAATTAAATGTGAACACACAACATACGACAAGGTGAACACCGAAGGCTGGAGCTTCATTTTTCCAAGAGATATAACCGTAAACACCCCGTATTCCCTCATTGGGAAGAACAGTAAATATCTAACAGTGTTGGAAAAAGTATTAAAAACGCTTGACCCGGCGATCCGCAAAGTAGAAGAGCTTAAGGATGTTGATAATTCATATGTGATACGACTTGATAACAGAGATGTGATTATGCAGGACGGAAAAATTGCAAATGAAGCAATTCTTTCAAGTGGTACAAAAGCAGGTATAGATATCGCATATATTATTGCGTCTTCAATCTGTAATCTGCATGATTTTTACTACTGCGATGAAATATTCTCGTTTGTAAACAGCGATTTAGAGAAGGCTTGTTTATCTATAATTATAGAGAAATTGGGAGATGACAGACAGTTATTCTTTACTACTCATAACACAGATGTGCTTGATATGGATTTGCCTAAGCATTCATATACTTTCATGAAGAAGGAAGTACGTGATGTTGGAGTGGACATAAGCTGCGTGTATGCATCAGACTATCTAAAGAAGGCTGAGGATTCTTTGAAAAACGCAGTAGAAAATGATTTGTTCTGCATTGCTCCGGAACTCAATGAACTATACGACCTCATTGATCTGAATTAAAGGGGGGCGTGCTTATGGCAAAGAGATTTAATTAGGTGTTCTAATCTGGATAAGAAACTGAATGAAAAGAATTTTGATATTTCAAAGTTTTGGAGCAAGGAGCCTCCTGAGAGTTTTTCAAAATACGGAAATGATGCGAATATAATAAAAAAGTTAAGGTGAAATAATTAGACAATATGAAGTGACCTCACATTTGTAGCAACGTGGATTTACCCGTATACTTGAATAGTCACTACATTACTCAAGAAACGGGATTACCGCATACAAAGGAGGTCACTATGAAAAGTATAATCTATGTCGGGATGGATGTCCACAAAGCAAGCTTTACACTTTCCTGCTTTTCCGTTACTACACAGGAGACATTTGCTACAGTCAAGATATCTCCGGACGCAAAGGCCATTAAGAAATACCTTGATGGAGTCAGTCTCTCACGCAGTGAGGAATGTGAATTTGTATGCGGCTATGAGGCTGGATGCCTCGGTTATACGCTATACCATCAGCTGACTGCCATGAACATCAGATGTGTAATCATGGCTCCGACCACGATTCTGCGAAACAGCAAGAGAGTCAAAACGGATCGCATCGATGCTGAGAATCTTGCCAGATGCTTGGCATATGGCGGATACAAGTCTGTGTATATACCGACTGCTCAGGATGAGGCTGTCAGAGACTATCTCAGGATGCGCGATGACCACAAGCTAATGCTAAAGAAAATCAAACAGCAGATCAATGCATTCTGCCTGAAGCATAATAAGATCTATCCCGGCAACAAGTCATGGTACGTTATTTCTCCGAAGGTATCTTGCAAGCGCTTTGGCTTGTAAGATTAAGGTTCAGCTATCTACGAACAACCTATGATGGCACAGATTTATCTGTGATCCGCGCTTTTAGACGGTAGAGCTCACGGTGGACCATTGACCTGCGGGATTAATCTGCGTATATCAGAGTGGCCAATGCCAGGAACTGTATTTGCTAGAGCGCTTACAAGATACCTTCGGGTAGTGACTTTTCAAAAGCGGAATATTTTCTCTTAACAAAGGTCACTTCATATCAATTTAAAGAAAGGAAAACAAACTATGAGGAAAAGAGGATTGATTTTTTGTCTAGTGTTTTCAATGATTCTTTGTTCGTTTCCTGTAAATGCATTTTCAGTGACGCAGGATGAAACGGCGAACAATAATGGAAAAATACTAGAAGCAAAAAAGAAATATGAAAAGGCCGTAGAAGATTATCGACTAGGACCTGCAAAATTTTTGGATGATCGAATGTGCGAAAAACACAAGGAAAGTCATTCAAAAAGTGGCTATGAGAAAAAATTGGCAGCTGAAACAAAAACTTTTGTAAAAATTCATGAAAAAGTAAGGGCTTGCTATAACGCATTTTTAAATGATCCTAAAAAGGATTGGAGAGAGGATCGATGGTTTACTTTTGACAATCTTCGTTTACAGGTAACATGGTTAAACGAATTAAATGAATTAAGAGCATCAGACGACAATAAGAAATTTTCTGCTCCGGAAAGAAAATCTCCGATTAGATATATTTGTCCGGAGCTCGTTATGGAATCCATGATGTCTTCTCTTGTTGGATATTATCAGAGAGAAACATTCCACGAGACTTCACATTTGCTAGGTTCCGATGGTTCTATTTATGTTGTTGAAAGGGGGGAAAATTTATCATGGAGTCGTAAAGATCCTTTTGATGGATGGTATCGACAAGAAAAAAAATGGTATGATGAAGGATATCGTGAAAGCAATAGCGATAAAGATTTGGGGCATTATTATTATATTATGAGCAAATGCGACGAGAATGACTGCGTTGGATTTGGTGTATTCCCAGACGATGATTATGACTTGAATGGCTGGGGATGTGTAGCAATGAGAATGTCTACATATCATGATTCTGAAGTTGATGATTCAAACGAAGGCGAACCGGTCTACACAGCAGACGAGTGGCTGAAGCAGGTGAATGCTTACGAGAAGGAGCTGAAGGATAAGGTCAACCAAGCAAAGAAAGAATGGGAAGAGGCGAAATACACCCCGGAAGTAACTGTAACCCCGGCAGATTTAACATACAATAAGGAATCTCAGAACTTAGTTTCCGAATCGAAAACATCCGGTGGCAAGTTGCTGTATTGTATGGATAAGAAAGAATACGTATACAACGAGGAAGAGAAAAAATTCGAGTGGAAAACAAGAAAGACAGACTGGAGCGAGAAGATTCCAACTGCGACCGATGCGGGAGAGTATAAAATTTACTATAAGGTAGAAGGAACGGATTATTACCGGGATAAGGCAGAACAAGAACTGACTGTAACAATTAAGAAAGCAACTCCGGTAGTAAATGTTGAATTCAAGAATCCGGAAGATCTGGTAGTGGATTACGATGCACAGGGGAAGGATATTGAACTGGTAACAAAGGCTGAAACAACAGGTGGTACGCTGATGTTCTCCAGCTCGAAGGACGATAAATGGTCTAATGCACTTCCGACTGAAAGCAAGCCGGGCAAATATACTATTTCCTATCGTGTGGATGGAGATAAGAACTATAGCGACGTTTCGGCGAAAACTCACGAAGTTGAAATTAAGAAATGCCAGCCAAGAGTCTCTGTATCCTTTAAGAAGGGACTTGTGTATAACGGAAATAACCAGAACTTGGTAGAAAAAGCAATAGGAAACGGAAATTCAATTTACTATAAAGTAGATGATGGAAAATGGACGTTAGAAGCGACTGCAATGGATGCAGGAGAGCATAAGGTGCGGTATAAGACGGAAGAACTGCCTTATGTTCTCCCGATGGAATCAGAAGAATATACCGTCTCCATTGAAAAGGCAGAACCAAAATGCGATGCAGAATTTGCAGATGATACCATCGTTTATGACAACAAAGTATATCTCGTTCATAAGACGGGAAACGACAAGTCTCCGGCTCTTATGGCAGGAATAAATTATGAACAGAAGATTGAATATAAGGTAAATGACGGAGAATGGACAACGGAATGCCCGAAAGCAACTAAAGCAGGGGATTATACGGTAAGCTACCGGGTTCCAAGCTCGAAGAATTTTAAGGAAATTCCGGAAAAGACAAAGACGATTCACGTTACGGCCGCAGCTCCAACATTTGATATTAAATTTGCCGAAGACCAAGAGTATAATGGAAAGGCTATTACGATTTTCAATCTCCTCGTTTGCGAGAACGGAACATTTAAGTACAAGATTAATGATGGAGAATGGAGGTCAAATTCTTATAAGAAGGTGCAGAAACCGGGAACATACAAGATTACCTATAAGGTAGAAGGAAATGAGGGATATTCGGATATTCCGGAGAGGGAGCATACCGTTGTAATCCGAGAAAAGGCAAAACCAAAGGCAAATATTTCTGAATCCTACAGCAAAGAAGAGACATGCACCTATTCTCCGAATGGAGTTATTCTTTTCTCCGGCAAGAGTAGTTCGAATGGCTGTAAGATTGTTTACAGCGTAAACGGTGGAGACTGGACGGAAACTATTCCGGAAGCAAAAAATGCAGGAACCTATGAAGTAAGATGCAAGGCTCTCGGAAATGATAAGTATTCGGACAGTGATGTCATTACAAAGACCTTCACTGTTCAGCCGCTTAAAATCACAACAGCGTCTATTGGTCTGAAAGATGGAAATTATCGATTCGATCAAACCAATAAGGGGGAAGAAATTACTCCGGTTCTTAACATAACACTTGATGATGAACCACTGAAAGAAGGAACAGATTACACGCTGGAAGGAGATACCACAACAACCGAGCCGGGAAATCATACCATTATCGTAAAGGGAAAGGGAAACTTTACCGGCGAAAAGGCTGTAACCTATACCGTATATGCTCCGAAGGAAGAATCCACGGATAAACCAAGCGGTGGTGAAACAGAAAAGCCGAAGCCAAATCCGGGCGAAACTCCGGATCCGGGAACAGGTGGTGGCTCTACAGAAAATCCAAAGCCGGAAGAAAAGAAAGATCCGGTAGTTACCGCAACACTGGAAGAAAACTTGGAATACAACAGAAAAGATCAGCAGCTCTGCAAGAAAGCAGAAACAACAGGCGGTACATTGACAATCGGTCTGAAGGACGAAAACTATATGTATTCACCGGATGAACTGGATAAGGTAGTCGGATACAATCCGGGAACATATACCATCGTTTATGAGGTGCAGGGAAACAGCGAATACAATAGCAAATCCGGAACATTGGGAACGGTTACTATTAAGAAGTGTGATATTTCTACTGACGGAGCACTGGAACCGATTTACGATAAGGAGCTTAGTCTGTTGTCAGCTACTCAGACTGTTCAGCTTAGAGTCGAAGGAATTCGATGCTTTAAGACTTCTACCAGACTGAATGAAGGCGAAGACTATGTTCTGGAAGGAGATACCGGTGAAATCTCTAAGCCGGGAACTTATTCCTTTACAGTAAGAGGAACCGGTTCCAAATACACCGGCGAAGCGAAATTCTCCTTTAATGTTGTAAAGAAGTACACCGACCCGAGTGAAGGTGGAGGAAACACGGAAAAACCGGAACCTTCCAAACCGGAACCGTCGGAACCATCCGAACCGCCAAAGCCGGAAACGAAGACTCAGATTGCAGATGTATATCTTTCTGCATCGAAGTATACGTATAACGGAAAGGTTCATACTCCGCGTGTAGAAGTGTACGGAGAAGATGATGATGAAGTTCCGACCGATCAGTATAAGGTAACGTATTCTTCCGGAAGAAAGAATTTGGGTTCATATACCGTAACCGTTACCGGAATTAATGATTATGAAGGAACAATAAAGAAAACATACGTTATCACCCCGGCAAAGATGAAGACTCCTTCTGTCAAAGCCGGAAAGAAGAAACTCACCGTAAAGTGGAAGAAACTTGGTGGTGGTAGTCAGACTTATCAGATTTATGTTCTGAAGAAGGGAACGAAAAAGGCAAAGTACTATACAAGTACAGGTTCTTCCAAGACCATTAAGAAACTTTCTAAGAAGAAGTATTATTACACGAAGATTCGAAGCTATAAGAAGATTAACGGTAAGACATACTACGGATCTTGGTCCGGAACAAAGAAAGTTAAAGTAAAGTAGTTAAATTGCGAATGCAGGGGCAGGAAATTGTTCCCTGCATTTGCTTTAATTGTTGACTTTTAATAAATTTTATACTATATTGTATTAGTTAGAAACTAATTTTAGATTGGGTCAAAAGAAGTATGATTCTCCGGAAGCCTCCGAATAATCGCATTTCTTTTTATTCATTCAATAAATCGACGGAAGGAATTGGAACATGTTTGAGAATTTATCAGAAAAATCCGTCGCAGAAACCCAGGAGGAACAGGTCAATCATTGGAAAGACATTGACCTTCTGGACCGCTGCGTAAAGGAAAGAGAAGATTGCCCAAGCTTCGTCTTTTTCGAAGGACCACCGACAGCAAACGGCAAGCCGGGTATTCACCACGTTATGGCGAGAACTCTGAAGGACTCCATTAATCGGTACAAGACGATGAAGGGATTCCAGGTTAAGAGAAAGGCCGGATGGGATACCCACGGACTGCCGGTTGAGATTGAGGTTGAGAAGCAGCTGGGAATGAACGGAAAGCAGGACATCGAGAAGTACGGCATTAAGGAATTCAACGAGAAGTGCCGTGAGTCCGTATTCAAGTACACTAGCATGTGGACGGATATGTCCGACCGCATGGCATACATGGCGGACCTGGATGATCCGTATATTACATACAAGAACGATTATATTGAATCCGGCTGGTGGATTCTGAAGAAGTTCTTCGATGCCGGACTGATTTACGAAGGTCACAAGGTACAGCCGTACTGCGCTCGCTGCGGAACGGGTCTGGCTTCCCACGAGGTTGCACAGGGTTACAAGGAGATTTCCGTACTGACCGTAACTTGCAAGTTCAAGCGCAAGGGCATGGACAACGAGTACTTTCTGGCATGGACCACCACACCGTGGACCCTGCCGTCCAACGTGCTGATTACCGTTGGTCCGGAAGTGGATTACATCCGTGCAAAGATGCTGGAAGGACCGGAAGAAGGCAACGTGCTGATTGTCGCTCAGGCTTTGGCAGACAAGGTGCTGGGAGAAGGCAAGTACGAAGTTCTGGAAACCATGAAGGGTAAGGATCTGGAGTATCAGGAATACGAGCAGCTCATGCCTTTCGTAAAGATGGAAGACGGAGACAAGAAGGCGTTCTTCGTTGCATGTGCGGATTATGTCAGCACCGAGGATGGTACCGGTCTGGTTCACACCGCTTATGCATTTGGTGAAGACGACTACAACACATGTCGTCGCTACAACGTTCCGTTTGCAAGACCGGTAGACGAGAAGGGCAGATTTACCGAGACTCCATGGGCCGGCCGCTTCGTAATGGAAGATGGTCTGGATGTTGAGATTCTCAAGTATCTGGCAGGGGAGAACAAGGTATACTCCAAGCAGAAGATGGTCCACAACTATCCGCACTGCTGGAGATGCGGCACTCCGCTGGTTTACTATGCAAAGCCGGGCTGGTATATCGAGATGAGCAAGCTGAAGGATCAGCTGGTAGAGAACAACAACACCGTGAACTGGTACCCGCCTTTCGTCGGCGAGAAGCGTTTCGGCAACTGGCTGGCAGAAGTCAAGGACTGGGCAATTTCCAGATCCAGATATTGGGGAACTCCGATTCCAATCTGGCGTTGTGAATGCGGTCACCTGGAATGCATCGGCAGCAGAGAAGAATTGAAGGAAAAAGGCATCGAAGCCGTTGATCCGGAGACCATCGATCTGCACCGTCCGTACGTGGATGACATTCATCTCACTTGTCCGGAATGCGGTAAGACCATGACCCGTATCCCGGAAGTTATGGACTGCTGGTTCGACTCCGGTGCGATGCCGTATGCTCAGTGGCACTACCCATTTGAGAATAAGGAACGCTTCGAGAAGGAGCTGTTCCCGGCAGACTTTATCTGCGAAGGTATCGACCAGACCAGAGGTTGGTTCTACTCCTTGATGGCGATTTCCACATTCATCATGGGAAGAGCACCGTACAAGAACGTACTGGTTAACGACCTAATCCTGGATAAAGAAGGAAAGAAGATGTCCAAATCCAGAGGAAATACGGTTTCTCCGTTTGAACTGCTGGACAAGTACGGCGCAGATGCGTTGAGATGGTACCTGGTATCCACCTCTCCGGCATGGACCCCAACCCGGTTCGATGAGGACGGCGTTAAGGAAGTAGTCAGCAAGTTCTTCGGAACCCTGAAGAACATCTACAACTTCTTCGTGCTGTACTCCAACTTGGAGGATTTGGATGTGGCATCCCTTCAGGTTCCGTACGAGAATCGTCCGGAGCTGGACCGCTGGATTATTTCCAGATACAACAAGTGCATCCGGGAAGCCACCGCTGCACTGGATTCCTATGAGCATATGAGAATGGTTCGCACCATCAACGATTTCGTCGTAGAGGATCTGTCCAACTGGTACATCCGCCGGGCGAGAAGAAGATTCTACACAGAAGAGATGAATGAGGATAAGAAGAGTGTATTCGCCACAACCTACGAGATTCTGGTGGGTGTTGCGAAACTGATTGCACCGATTGCACCATTCATTTCCGATGAGATGTACATCAAGCTCACCGGAAAAGAAACCGTTCACACCGCATACTATCCGGAAGCAGATGAGAATCTGATTGACGAGAAGGTTGAGGAGAGAATGGGTCTGGTAAAAACGCTGGTGAACTTGGGCCGTGGAACCCGTGAAAAGGAAAAGCTGAAGGTTCGTCAGCCGCTTCAGGAAGTCATCATCGACGGAAGCTACGAATCCATCATCAGCGACCTGGTTCCGCTGATTCAGGAAGAACTCAACGTAAAGAACGTTGTATTTGAACCGGAACTAGATAAATACATGAACTTCTCCATCAAACCAAACTTCCGTGAAGCCGGAAAGGCATTGGGCAAGAACGTCAAGGAATTCGGCAAGAAGCTGGCAGAATGCGATGCCAAGAAGCTGATTGCGGAAGTTCAGGGCGGATCCGTAACCATGAACCTGGGCGGCGAAAACTACGAGATTCCGGAAAATTACCTGGATGTACGTATTTCCGCAAAGGAAGGCTTCGTGGTTGGCATGGAGAACAACGTATTTACCATTCTGGAAACCACTCTGACACCGGAACTGATTGATGAAGGATATGTTCGTGAAATCATTTCCAAGGTACAGCAGCTGAGAAAGCAGCACGACTTTGAGATGATGGACCACATCCGAATCTATCTGGCTGCGGACGAAGAGATTCAGAATGCCGTTAACGGAGCGAAGGACCATATCATGTCTGAGACGCTGGCAGACGAGATCGTTGCGAAGGAAGGCATCGAGGTATTCGATATTAACGGTCACGATACCGGCATTGCAGTAGAAAGAGTATAATGAACAATTCAAATACAGAATTAAAGAATATACTTGGAAACGATCCCGACGAATTAGTCGGGGTCGTTTCTGAGTTGGGTGAAAAAAAGTTCCGGGCGAAGCAGCTTTTCCGGTGGCTGTCGAAAGGGGTTTGTGACTTTGATGAAATGAGCAACCTGTCGAAAACCTTTCGAGAGAAACTAAAAGAGCATTACTGCATCGATATTCCCCGGGTGATATACGACCAGCAGTCCCGCACCGACGGCACGCGCAAGTGCCTCTTCGAATTCCGGGACGGAAGCCGGGTGGAATCTGTATTTATGAAATACAGCTATGGAAATTCCATCTGTATCTCATCCCAGGTAGGCTGCCGGATGGGGTGCACTTTCTGTGCATCCACACGAAAGGGGCTGGACCGAAGTTTGACGGCGGGAGAGATGCTGGCCCAGGTATTGGCCATGCGAAACCTGACGGGAGAGGACATCAACCACGTGGTGATGATGGGCATCGGCGAGCCCTTCGACAACTATGAAAACATGGCCGGTTTCCTGAAACTGATTCATCATCCCGACGGATACAACCTCAGCTATCGAAACATTACCGTGTCCACCTGCGGCGTGATTCCGGGAATTCGAAAGTTCATGGGGGATTTCCCTCAGGTAAACCTGGCCATCTCCCTTCATGCACCGAATGAGGCGATTCGCCGGCAGTCCATGCCGGTGACTCGCAAGTACGGATACGATGAGCTTATGGAAGTCTGCCGGGAATATGCGAAGGTTACCGGCAGACGGATTACCTTCGAGTACGCCTTAATTGATGGGTTTAACGACTCGAGGGAGAATGCGCTGGAACTGGTGGATCGGCTGAAGGGCTGGCAAACCCACGTGAATTTGATTCCGCTGAACAAGGTAGAGGGTACCGGTTACGATACGCCGAACAGAGAGTCGGTGCAGCGCTTCCGCAGAATCCTGGAAGAGAATCACGTTGCGGTGACGGTTCGACGGACTTTGGGTGCCGATATCGATGCGGCTTGCGGACAACTTCGCCTGCGCTAACGTTCTTTTATAGATTATAAAAGACAAAGACCAAAGAAGTGTGATATAATATCACATTAGGTTTTGTTGAACAAAAACAGGAGAAAACTATGAATATTATGATTGACGGCATGGGAGGAGACCATGCACCGGAGGAAATCGTAAAGGGTGCCGTTCAGGCGGCAAAGGAGATTTCCGGTACCGTTTCCATCATCGGCCGGGAGGAGCGCATCAACGAGTGCCTGCAGGCCCTGAACTGGAACGGAGATAATATTGAAGTCGTAAATGCAACGGAAGTGATTTCCAACAACGAGTCGCCGGCGATGGCGGTTCGGAAGAAGAAGGATTCTTCCATCTCTAAGGGAATGCGCATGCTGAAAGAAGGGGAAGTGGATGCATTCATTTCCGGCGGAAGCACCGGCGCACTGCTTTCTGCGGGCTTGCTGATTCTGGGAAGAATTCGCGGCATCAAGCGACCGGCAATCGCAGCGTTCTTTCCGAAGATCGGCATGAACGATACATCCCTGATTCTGGATTGCGGCGCCAATGCGGAGTCCCGTCCGGAATACCTGCTTCAGTACGGCATTATGGGAAGTATTTTTGTGGAAAAGGTGAAAGGCATCGAGAATCCGGAAGTGATGCTTCTGAACGTGGGCGCGGAAGAAGAGAAGGGAGATCCTCTTCACAAGGAATCTTTCGAGCTCCTTCGAAATGCGGACATCAATTTCAAGGGAAATTGCGAAGGCCGAGATGTGCCGTTCGGATGCTGTGATGTTGTGGTAACGGACGGTTTCTCCGGAAACGTGTTCCTGAAAAGTTCCGAAGGCGTGGCTCTTGCGGTGATGAAGCGCATTAAGCAGAAGATGACGGAAGGCCTTGCGGCAAAAGCCGGCGCGCTGTTGTCCTACAACAAGCTGAAAGAAATCAAGAAAGAGTTCGACTACTCCGAAGAGGGGGGTGCTCCAATCCTTGGACTGAAGGGCCCGGTATTGAAGATTCACGGAAGCTCCAAGGCGAATGCCGTATACAATGCAATCTTAAAGGCGGTTCCGTATGTGGAACAAGACGTTACCGCACTGATTGAGAATGCGATTACGGAAAAATCTTCGGGAGAGGAATAGATGAAGGATTACTCAGTCCTGGAACGCAATCTGGGATATTCTTTTCAAGATAAAAAATTGCTGGCTCATGCTCTAACGCATAGTTCCTATGCTTCCGAGCATGATTTGGCGTATTCGGAAAATAACGAACGGCTGGAGTTCATCGGAGACGCGTATCTGGATGCCATCATCGGAAACAAGCTGTACGAGGTAATGCCGAATCAGCCGGAAGGGGTCCTTTCCAAGACCCGCGCTAATATTGTCTGCGAGCGTTCGCTGGCGACCATTGCCCGGAATGTCGGGCTGGGCGACTTTCTTTTTCTGGGAAACGGGGAAGAGATGTACGGCGGCCGGGAGAAGGATTCCATTCTGGCGGATGCGGTGGAAGCCATCATCGGTGCGATTATTCGGGAGAGCGGTTACGACTGCGCGGACCGGGTGGTGCTGAAGCTGTTCGAAGAGAATATCTTGCTGGCGCTGCAGGGAAAACTATATCATGACTATAAGACCGCTCTGCAGGAGAAGCTGCAGGAGCGATATAAGAATGTAAGAATCCAGTATGAACCGGTTTCGGAAAGCGGGCCGGATCATCGAAAGGTTTTTACGGTGCAGGTAAAAGTAGACGATGCCGTTCTGGCGACCGGTTCCGGACACAGCAAGAAAGCGGCGGAACAGGAAGCAGCCAGAAAAGTGCTGATGAAAGGGGTTTAATCATTGCAATTTAAGCGAATCGAGATGCAGGGTTTCAAGTCTTTTGCGGACCCGGTCTGCATTGAACTGAATGATGGAATCACCTGTATCGTCGGCCCGAACGGCAGCGGAAAGAGCAACATCAGCGATGCCCTTCGATGGGTGTTGGGAGAGCAGAGCCCGAAGCAGCTTCGAGGCAACAAGATGGATGAGGTTATTTTTGCCGGAACCACCAGCCGGAAGCCGAAGGGGATGGCGGAGGTATCTCTGGTTGTCGACAACTCTTCCGGAATGCTGCCGGTTGACTATAACGAGGTGGCGGTAACGCGAAGGATGTACCGCTCCGGAGAGAGCGAATATCTGATTAACGGAAACAACTGCCGCCTGAAGGATGTAAGGGAACTGTTCATGGACACCGGAATCGGAGTTGACGGATATTCTATTATCGGTCAAGGTAAGATTCAGGAGATTGTCAGCACCAAGCCGGAGAACCGACGGGAGATTTTCGAAGAGGCGGCGGGAATCGTTTCCTACAAAACCCGCAAGCAGGATGCGGAGCGGAAGCTGGTGTCTGCATCGGACAATCTGGAACGTGTCCGCGATATCATTTCGGAAATTGAAGACCGCATCGGCGGCCTTAAGGAGGATTCCGAGAAAGCTCAGGAATATATCCGGCTCCGAGATCGGTATAAGGTGCTGGCGGTGAATATCATCCTGCACAGCATCGGAAACCTGGAACGCAATGTAGAAAGCGGAAAGACCGAGCTGGAGGAACTGACGCGGGAATACAATGAATTGCTGGAGCAAAAATCAGCGCTTGACCGTCAGGTGGAAGAATGCCGTATTCGGGACGCAGAGCTCAGCCGGCAGTACGAGGAGTGTAATCGGCAGCTGCGAGAGAAGACGGAAGAACTGAACCTGATTACCAATCGGGGACAGATTAACTCCGAACGGCTGAACAATATTGAAACCAATTTAAATCGCCTTCAGGAAATTATTTCCGACACGACGGAGAAACTGGACGATTTAAAGAAAAAGCGGCAGTCCATGGAAAAGGATGCCGACGAGCTGGAGCAAACCGAAAGAGAATATCGCCGGGAGCTTCAGGATGCGGTGGTGCGCTTGAACGAGCGAACCAAGAAAACCGGAATTCTCCGGGAGCGCATCGAACAGAACCGGGAATCCGCGATGGATATGGGAAATAAGAACGTATCCAGGCAGGCGGAAATCAACACATTAAAGAATTATCAGAAGACCCTGCGAGACCGTATGGAGCAGATTTCGTCGGAGAGTGAAGGACGGGAAGAGCAACTTCAGCAGAACCGGGCACGCCTGGAGGAGATGGAGACTGCTTTTACGGAAAAAGTAGAGGAGCAGGAAAATCTTCGCCGTACGGTGGAATCCCACACGGAGGAGATTCACCGCTATGAGGAGAAAATCGCGGCAGCGTCCAAGAGGCTGGAAGAAATTCTACTTCAGGTGAATCGTCGGACGGCGCGGCGGAATACCATCGAAGAGATGGAAAATAACTACGAAGGATACAACAACGCGGTTCGAGCGGTGATGCAGAAGAACCTTCGGGGCGTGATTGGGACGGTGTCCGAGCTGATGTCGGTGCCGGACGGATATGAGCTGGCGATTGAAACCGCATTGGGCGGTGCCATGCAGAACATCGTGTGCGAGGACGACCGCTCCGCAAAACAGGCCGTGGAATGGCTGAAGTCCACTCGGGCGGGAAGAGCCACATTCCTCCCAATTGCGTCGATTCACAGCCGTCCGATATCGCCGGGAGCGGCAGAGCACATGGATGGATATCTAGGCATTGCTGCGGAAATGATTGATTTTGAGCCGGCGTATCGGGATATTTACGGATACTTGCTGGGCCGGGTAATCCTTGCCGACAACATGGACTGTGCCGTAGCGATTTCAAAGCGAGCGCCGGGCGGTTTTCGAATCGTGACCCTGGAAGGAGAAGTTATTTCCTCCAGCGGTGCCATTACCGGCGGAAGATATCGGAATAAATCCGCCAATCTTCTGGAGCGAAAGAAGGAAATTGCTGCACTGGACCGGGAAATTGAATCTCTTCACGCATCTCAGAAGAAGGGAAAAGCCTTCCGGGAGGAATGCGTTCACTCCCGGGATGCGGCGAGGGAAGAGCGAAAGAAGCTGACGCAGCGGCTTCAAGAACTGGAAGTCCAGCTCAACGTATTAAAGAGCGAGAAGGATCACGCCGAATCCTTGGTAAAAGAAAGCGATACCGCGACCTCCCGCTATTCCGAGGAACTGGAGAATATACAGGATGATTTGAAGCGGGCGGAGGACATGATTCTTCGTTACAAGAATCAGATTGACGAAGCGGAAAAAGAAATTCTACGCATGGAAGATGAGTCGGAACAGCTGAGTGCAGATGTGGAACGGTACTCTTCGGATTCCGAAGAGTGTCAGGAACAGGTGGTTTCCTACAAGGTTCGGCTCGGTGAACAGGAACAGAAGATTCTGGCCATGAACGAGACCATTGAGCGAATCATCGACGACATTACCGAACAAGAAGATGCGTTGAATTCCGCCGAAGAAGAGTACGAAGAGCAGAACCGACAGCGACTGCTGCTCACCACTTCCGGAGCGGAGTCCGACGAAAAGGAAACCGCTCTGAAAGCGGAAAAGAAAGCGCTGGAAGACCGAGAGGTTCAGCTGACCGCAGATATGGACCGGAATCGGTTGGATCAGGAGCGCGGAATCGAGAATCAGAAATCCATATCCCGAAATGTCACAGACATGCAGGATCGGAAATATAAGCTGGAAATTAAGAATGCGAAGAACGAGACACTGCTTGCTTCTCAGAAGGATAAGCTGTGGGATGAATTCGAGATGTCCTACGCGGAGGCTCTGGAACTGCGTTCCGAGGATTTTGCCATCACTTCCGGCAACAAAGAAGCCCGGGAGATTCGGCTGCGTATGGCGGAGCTGGGCGACGTCAACATTTCTGCAATTGAAGAGTACCGAAATGTGAGCCGTCGATATGAATTCATGACCACCCAGGAATCGGATCTGACCAAGGCCATGGATGAACTGCAGGGCATTATCCGGAGCATGGACCGAACCATTCGGGAACGGTTCAAGGATAATTTCGAACGAATCGAAACGAATTTTGAGAGCACCTTCCGAGAGCTTTTCGGCGGCGGTCATGCGGAACTCAGTTTGGAGGATGAACAGAATCCGTTGGATTCCGGAATCGATATCATCGCGCAGCCGCCGGGGAAATCGTTAAAGAACATCAACCTGATGTCCGGTGGAGAGAAAACCATGACCGCCATTGCACTGATGTTCGCGGTACTGAAGACGAAACCGACGCCGTTCTGCATTCTGGACGAGGTGGAAGCGGCATTGGACGAAGCGAATATTGAGCGCTTCTCGGATTATTTAAAGAATTTCCATGAAATTCAGTTTGCAATTATCACCCACCAAAAGGTGACGATGGAACATGCGGATGTGCTATATGGTGTAACGATGCCGGAACAGGGCATTTCCCGGATGCTGTCTCTCAAATTGGAGGATGCGCGGGAATTGGATCTGGACTAACCGGAACAGTGAGGAACAAAAATGGGTATTTTTAAAGAAAAATCAACCTTTGCGAAATTTAGAGAGAAGATTACCAACGTAATCGTGGGCAACCCGAATCTGGATGAGGATTTTCTGGATGAGCTGGAAGAATCCCTAATCATTTCGGATATCGGAATTGATACCACCGAGAAGATTATGGAACAGCTCCGGGAACGGGTGAACGCCCGCTACATTACGAAACCGGAGGAAGTGCAGAAGGCGTTGGAAAGCGTTATCGCGGATCTGGTGGATAAGGGGGAACGAAATCAGCTGTGTAAGGAAAACCCGCTGATTATCCTGATGATTGGCATCAACGGCGGCGGAAAGACCACATCCATCGGAAAAATTGCCAACCTGTGCCAAAAATCCGGCCGGTCTGTCATGCTGGCGGCGGCGGATACCTTCCGTGCGGCGGCGGCGGAACAGCTGCAGCAGTGGGGCGAGCGAATCGGCGTGAGAGTTATTCGTCACGAAGAGGGCACGGACCCATCGGCGGTAATCTACGACTCGATTCAGGCCGCAAAGGCAGCGGGAACGGACGTGCTGATCTGCGATACGGCGGGCCGTCTTCAGAATAAAAAGAACCTGATGAAGGAATTGGAGAAGATGAACCGAATCATCGACCGGGAATATCCGGAAGCGCACCGAGAGACGTTGCTGGTGCTGGACTCCACCACCGGTAAGAACGCGGTGAGTCAGGCGCAGGAGTTCTCGGAAATTGCGGAGATTACCGGGTTGGTTTTGACCAAACTGGATGGAACGGCCCGGGGCGGAATCGCCATCACGGTGACGGATCAATTCGATATTCCGATTAAGTATATTGGCGTTGGCGAAGGTATTGATGATCTGTTGGAATTCGATCCAACACAATTTGCGGAGGAGATATTCGATGAGTAAACCAATTCTAGCGGTCGTAGGACGGCCGAATGTAGGAAAATCCACATTTTTCAACCGTATTATCGGAGAACGAAAGGCCATTGTGGAGGACGTGCCGGGCGTTACCCGGGACCGGATCTATGCGGAGACGGAATGGAACGGACGAGAGTTCGCCATCATCGATACCGGCGGTATCGAGGCCAGCACGGACGATCCGATTCTCTCCCAGATGAGAGACCAGGCGGTGGTTGCCATGGATATGGCGGACCTGATTCTGTTCATGGTGGACGGAAAAGAAGGCCTCACCACGGCGGACATCGAGGTAGGGGCAATCCTGCGCCGTACCGGAAAGAAAGTTATTCTCGTGGTGAATAAGATTGACAATCCGTCCAAGATGCCGGATACCATCTACGATTTTTATGAACTGGGTCTGGGCGAGCCGATTCCGATCAGTTCGGCGAATATGCTGAACATCGGTGACCTGCTGGATGAAATCGTGTCCGGTTTCCCGGACAAAGATTACGAGGCAGACGAGGAGAACATCAAGCTGGCCATCATCGGAAAACCAAACGTGGGCAAATCCTCTTTGGTGAACGCACTGACTAAAGAAAACCGTGTGATTGTATCTCCAATCGCCGGCACCACCCGGGACTCCATCGACACTCCGTTCAGTTTTGAGGGAAATGATTTTACCCTGATTGACACGGCGGGACTTCGGAGACGAAGCAAGGTGTACGACTCCATCGAGAAATTCAGCGTCATCCGCGCTATCGCGGCCATTGAGCGCTGCGATATCTGTATCCTGATGATCGATGCCATGGAGGGCATTACGGAGCAGGACAAAAAAATCGCAGGTATTGCCCACGAGGCCGGCAAGGGCATGATGATCGTCATCAATAAATGGGATCTGGTAGAGAAGGAAACCAACACCATGCGGGACTACGAGCGAAAGGTTCGTGCCGAATTGCTGTTCGCTTCCTACGCACCGATTCTGTTCACCTCGGTTCTTCAGGGGCGCCGAATCTACGATATTCTTCGAAAAGCAGCTGCTATTCAGGAAATCCGCATGAGAAGAATCACCACCGGCAAGCTGAACAACCTGATTGAAGATGCGGTGATGATGCGTCAGCCGCCGTCGGACAAGGGCAAGAGACTGAAGATTTATTATGCAGCACAGATTGGGGTTGCGCCGCCACTGTTCTCCTTCAATATCAACTCCAGAGAATTGATGCATTTTTCCTATGCTCGTTATCTGGAAAACAGACTGAGAGAAGCCTATGATTTCGAAGGAACATCGGTGAAATTTGTGTATAACGAGAAAAAAGGAGACAATTAAGGATGCCGTTTCAATTTAAAATCATTATTGTTGCGATAGTATCGTATTTTCTGGGAAATATCTCCCCGGCCATCTTGGTGGGTCGGCTTCACGGAATCGATATCCGGAAAGAGGGCAGCGGAAACGCGGGAACCACCAACGTGCTTCGGGTGCTGGGGGTGAAAGCGGCAGTGGCAACTCTCGCCATTGATGTGTTGAAGGGATACGTTGCGGTGCGTATCGGTTTGAATTACGGAGATATCGGTGCCATGATTGCATTCATTTGCGTAGTGTACGGTCATATTTTTCCGGCCCTATATAAATTCAAGGGCGGAAAAGGGGTGGCCACATCCCTGGGTGCGGCACTGGCTCTGGATTGGCCCAGCGCCTTTGCACTGATTCTGATTGCGATTGCGGTAACCGCACTGAGCCGAAAGATGTCCCTGGGGTCCATCACGGCGGCGGTATCCTATCCGTTCTTAATTGAATACTATTACTCGTCGGTGCTTCCGATGGCCGTCGTATTGGCGGTTACGGTAATCGTAATGCACCGCTCCAATATTCAGCGTCTGATTCGCCGGGAGGAACCGTCTCTCAGCTTCGGCGGTAAAAACAAAAAGGAAGATGCGGAAAGAACCGAGTCAAAAGCGGAAGCTCCGGAGGCATCGGGTGCATTCGAAAAAGCGGAGGAACCGAGCCCCCAGCCGGTTGTTTTCGAAAACAGCTGCGAAGGAAAGTTAGAAGCGGTTCCGGAGGAGAATCCGGAAGAAGAAAATCCGGAAGACGAGGCTTCGGAATCTCCGGAAGAACCGATGGATTACTTCAGTGACGTGACGATTCCAAAGATGCGGGAAAGTGACCGGAAGCGGATTGCGGTGATCGGCGAAACGCCTTCGGCCCTGGCCCTGGCCAACCGGCTTCTGTATCAGGCACACAACGTGGTGTTCTACGTTCGGAATAAAGAAGAAATGCATCACCTGACGGATACCCGTCATTCGGATTTACTGCCGGACATCCTGTTGTGCAAACGACTTCGTTTTACGGCAAACGCGAAAACGGCGGTCCACAGCCGCAGCTGCATCATAATGGATCCGGCGGACGAAGCGGCATGGAAGAAATGCGTGAAGCTGATGGGGAAAACCGAGCAGACCGTTGTCCTGGTGCTGGGCGATGCAGCGGAAGAACTTCCGGAAGAACTGCGGGCCCATCGAATCATATACCTGGAGAAGCCGGAGACAGCGAATGCCTTGACCCACAACGAGGATGTGACCATGAATGCCCGGTCCAAGGACAAAGATGCGCTGAAAACCGTGGAAGAAATGCTGCGGGATGAGACATTTAGAATTAAAACGATAGAAGAGGAATGAGTCTTTTGAGCAAGAATTATCACATTATTACCTATGGCTGTCAGATGAACGAGCACGATTCGGAGAATATCGCCGGAATGCTGGAAGCACTGGATTACAGCCATACCCCGAATCCGGAAGAAGCGGATGTTGTGGTGATGAATACCTGCAGCGTTCGGGAACATGCGGACAAGCGTTTCTTCGGAATGTTGGGACAATTCAAGAAGCAGAAGAAAAACAACCCGGACTTTATTATTTGCGTTTGCGGATGCATGCCGCAGCAGCCGCACATTGTGGAGGAAATTCGGAAGAGCTTCAGCTGGGTAGACATCGTGTTCGGTACCCAGACCATTGCGGAATTTCCGAACCTGCTGATGGAGCGGATTCGCACCGGAAAGAAGCAGTTCTCAATCATCGCCAACAACGAAGAGATTCCGGAAGAAAAGGAATCGAAGCGGGAATTCAAGCACAAGGCACTGGTGAATATTACCTATGGGTGCAACAATTTCTGCACCTACTGCATCGTTCCGTACACCCGCGGACGGGAGAAGAGCCGGTCCCTTCGGGCGGTAAAGCAAGAAATCATCAACCTGGTGAAAGACGGCGTGAAAGAAGTGATGCTGCTGGGACAGAACGTGAACTCCTTCCGAGATGCGGACGGAAACAACTTTGCGGCACTGATTCGTTCTTTGGATGAAGTGGAGGGACTGGAACGAATTCGCTTCATGACGTCCCATCCGAAGGACCTTTCCGACGAGCTGATTGCCTGCTTCGGAGACTGCAAGAAGCTGTGTCACAACATCCATCTCCCGGTTCAGTCCGGCAGCGATGAGGTGCTGAGACGCATGAATCGACACTACAATCGGCAGCGATACATGGAAATCGTGGAAAAGCTTCGGGCGACCTGTCCGGACCTTTCCATCTCTACGGACATCATCGTGGGATTCCCGGGGGAGACGGAAGAAGATTTTCTGGACACGCTGAGCCTGGTGCGGGAAGTGGAGTACGACTCCGCCTTTACTTTTATCTACTCCCCGAGAGTGGGTACTCCTGCGGCTAAATACGACGATCAGATTCCGGAGAAGATCAAACACGATCGATTTGACCGATTGGTAGAGGACGTGAACCGCTGCTCGGCGAAAAAGAATTCCGAATACCTGGGAAGAATTGTTACCGTTCTAGTGGACGGTCCCAGCAAGAACGATACCGGCGCATGGTCCGGCCGTACGGACACCTTTAAGCTGGTAAACTTCACATCGGAGGAACCGTTGACGGAAGGACAGATGGTTTCGGTTCGCATCACGGAGACGAAGACATTTAGTCTGGATGGAGAGAAGGTGGACGCATGAAAAATCGTATGAAACAACTGGGCATTCTGCTGGTCATCCTGCTGATGGTAAACATCGCTCAGAACGGGCTGTCCAATCCGAAGACCTATTTCCTCAATATGCTGATTGCTCTGCCGGGAATCGTCATCGGCCTGTCTTTCCATGAGTTCGGTCACGCATTTGTGTCCGACCGCCTGGGTGATCCGACGCCGAGAACGCAGGGAAGGGTAACGCTGAACCCGCTGGCGCACTTCGATCCGGTAGGATTCCTGGCGCTGATGTTCTGTGGATTCGGATGGGGCATCCCGGTGGAAGTCAATTCGAGATACTATAAGCATCCGAGAAGGGATGAGCTGCTGGTATCTTTGGCCGGGGTGGTAATGAATCTAATTGTCGCCATCGTATTCAGCTTCATCGTTCACTTCGTGTACATCAACGTACCGTATGATAAGCTGTCCGACGGAACTCTTATGGGAACGCTGTTTAACATACTCTTGCAGGTGGTTATCGTCAACGTGGTATTGATGGTATTCAACCTGATTCCGGTTCCGCCGCTGGACGGTTTCGGCATTATCACGGAAATTTTTAACCTGCGGGAAAAGAACTTCTACTATACGCTGTACAACTACGGCTTCCCGATTCTCATGATTCTGCTGATTGTGGGTGTGGTGGATAAGATACTTAATCCGATGGTAAACGGCGTCTATGCACTCTTGCTGCAGTATATTATTTTATAGAATTAGAATTTCACAGAATCTTCACAAGAATTGTTAGCACTCGACACAGTCGAGTGCTAAATTTTTATTGTAAGCAAAAAGGGCAACCAATCAATCAAGGATTGTTCATATAAATGAAAACTAAATTCACGGAGGTGAAGTGGAATGAAAATTGAAAAGTATACGCAGAAGATGCAGTCGGCAGTGATGGATGCACAGAACCTGGCCATGTCCTACGGCAACCAAGCCATCGAAGTGGAACATCTGCACTACGCCATCGTCAGCGATCCGGACGGCTTGATTGCAAAGCTTCTGGAAGCGATGAACGTCAACGTCTCTTCATATAAGGAGGATCTGAAACAAAGTCTGGAGAAACTGCCAAAGGTCAGCGGCGGCGAGGTATATCTTTCGACGAAGCTGAACAAAGTGCTGATGAATGCGGAGAGCATTGCATCCGAATTTAAAGATGAATACGTAAGCGTGGAACACGCCTATCTGGCCATTCTCCGGGCCGGCGACAACGAAACGGAACAGCTGATGCGTCGATACGGCATTCACAAGGATGAGTTTCTGAAGGCGCTTACCATGGTTCGAGGAAACCAGCGGGTAACCAATCAGAATCCGGAAGACAGCTACGATGCTCTCAATAAGTACGGTATCGATCTGGTAGAATCCGCTCGAAAGGGAAAGCTGGATCCGGTGATCGGAAGAGACAAAGAAATCCGCCGGACCATCGAAATCCTGTCCAGACGGACCAAAAATAATCCGGTACTGATTGGTGAACCGGGTGTAGGAAAAACCGCCGTTGTTGAGGGATTGGCACAGCGAATCGTAAACGGAGATGTTCCGGAGAACCTGAAGGACAAGACCATCTTTTCCCTGGATATGGGATCTCTGATTGCCGGTGCGAAATACCGGGGTGAATTCGAGGAACGGCTGAAGGCGGTTCTGAATGAAATTGACAAGTCCGATGGCAAGATTATCCTGTTCATCGATGAAATTCATAACATTGTAGGTGCCGGAAAAACGGAAGGTTCCATGGATGCCGGAAACCTGCTGAAGCCAAAGCTGGCTCGAGGCGAGCTTCACTGCATCGGCGCCACCACTTTGGATGAGTACCGGAAGTACATCGAGAAGGATGCGGCATTGGAGCGCCGTTTCCAGAAGGTAATGGTGGATGAGCCGAGCGTTGAGGATACCATTTCTATTCTGCGTGGTTTGAAGGAAAAGTTTGAAATCCACCATGGCGTTCGAATTCAGGATAATGCACTGATTGCCTGTGCCACCCTGTCCAACCGGTACATCAGTGATCGGTTCCTTCCGGATAAGGCCATCGATCTGATGGATGAAGCAGCGGCACGAATCCGGACCGAAATCGATAGCATGCCGGCGGAACTGGATACCATTTCCCGTAAAATCATGCAGCTGGAAATTGAGAAGCAGGCTTTGTTGAAAGAAGAAGATAAGGGCAGCAAGACTCGACTGGAAACGATTGAAAAGGAACTGGCCGACTTGCAGTCAGAAAACAACGAACTGCGGGCAAAATGGGAAAATGAAAAGCAGGGGATTCAGAATCTGAAAGCAAAGAAACAGGAACTGGAAGAACTGCGTCACGAAATTGAAACCGCAGAACGGAGTTACGACCTGGAGAAACTGGCCAAACTGAAATACGGCGACCTTCCGAAGCTGGAGAAGGAAATCGATGCGCTGAAGGAAAAGGTCAATAAGGACCAGGAACACAAGCTCCTGAAAGAAGAAGTAGGAGAAGAAGAGATTCGGGAGGTTATTTCCGACTGGACCGGAATTCCGGCTTCCCGTCTGGCAGAGACGGAAAGAGAGAAACTCCTGCACTTGAAAGACATTCTTCATCGACGGGTCATCGGCCAGGACGAAGGCATCAATGCGGTTACCGAAGCCATTCTTCGGGCAAGAGCCGGTTTAAAGAATGAAAACCGTCCAATCGGTTCCTTTATTTTCCTGGGGCCGACAGGTGTTGGTAAGACGGAGCTGGCAAAAACACTTTGCGAAACCCTGTTCGATACCGAAAAGAACCTGATTCGAATCGATATGTCGGAGTACATGGAGAAGCATTCTGTGTCCCGTCTGGTAGGAGCGCCTCCGGGGTATGTTGGTTATGAAGAAGGCGGACAGCTGACGGAAGCGGTACGGAGAAAACCGTACAGTGTTATCCTGTTCGATGAGATTGAGAAGGCACATCCGGATGTATTCAACCTGCTGCTGCAGCTGCTGGACGATGGCCGGCTGACGGACAACCAGGGCCGGACCGTGGACTTTAAGAACACGGTTATTATCATGACATCCAACCTGCCGCAGGAGCAGCTTCACAGCTTCTTCCGGCCGGAATTCTTGAACCGAATCGATGATATCGTGGTCTTCCAATCACTGACTCAGGATGAAATTGAGAAGATTGTGGGCTTGACCATGAAGTCTCTGGAAAAGAGATTGGCCGACCGGGATATGAAGGTGGAAATGACACCGGAAGCTACCCATCTGATTGCGATGGAATCCTACGACGAAGTCTACGGCGCTCGTCCGGTCAAGAGATACATCCAGAAGCACGTTGAAAACGAGATTGCAGAACTGATTATCCGAGGCGACCTGACAGAGGGTCACACCGTTCGGGTGGACGAAGCAAATAGTAAATTGAATTTTTCTGTTCAATAGTCTATAATGAAATGGATAATGTAAACTGAAATAGGGGAGACATCTCCTATTTCAGTTTTTGTAGTTTAATTTAAGACACAAGGTGGTTTAATAATTTGAGTAAAAATAAAAGCAATTCCTTTGCCAAAAACGTACTGATGCTGATGGTGGCACAGCTGGTCATCAAGCTCCTGGGCTTAGTGTACCGACTGGCCATTACCAATATTCACGGGTTCGGCGATCTGGGAAACGGTTACTATTCGGCCGGATATCAGGTATACGCCGTTCTGTTGGTACTGTCCTCCCAGGGAATTCCGGGCGCGGTCTCCAAGCTGGTATCGGAGCGAACGGCTCTGGGCGAATACAACAATGCTCATCGGGTGTTCAAGATTTCATTGGTGGTATTCGGTGCCATCGGATTGGCGTGCTCCTTGCTCCTGTACTTCGGAGCGGATGTCATTGCCGGGAATATCATGCACGTGCCGCCGGTAGCCTATGTGCTGCGGGTGTTGGCACCGGCTATTTTCTTCGTCTGCGTATCCGCCGTTATCCGGGGATATTTTGCGGGCTTAGGTACCATGGGGGCCAGCAGCATTTCTCAGTCCTTGGAACAGTTCTTCAACTGCGTGCTGACCATCCTGTTCGTCTATGCCACAATCGGCAGGGATGCGTACATCATGGCGGCGGCAGGGAATGTATCCACCACGCTGGCGGTGCTGATTTCCTTCTCCTACTTGATTCACTATTATCGAAAATATATCGGGGAATACCGGATGAAATCCGACGATGCGGTGAAGACCGACCGGAAGAGCAACAGGCGCATGGCGAAGCTGATTTTCTGGACGGCGATTCCGCTGACCATCGGATCCGTCATTTCCGTCGTAACTGCTTTTATCGATACGGTAACCGTGAGCAACTGCATTCAGATTGCGTTTAAGGGAATTCTGGGCAGCAAGCAAGCTTTGGAGGAAGAGGCGATGCGGGCGACGGGAATTCTGTCCAAGGTGGACACCCTGACGAATTTGCCGCTGGCGGTGAACCTGTCCTTCTATTCGGCGCTGATTCCGGAAATCACTTCGCTGCTGACGAAGAAGGATTACAGACAGGCGGCGGAGAAGATTTCCATGTCCGTCACCGTCTCCATGCTGATCATCATTCCGTGTGCGGTGGGCTTTACGGTGCTGGCGGATCCGATTCTCCGGCTGCTGTATCCCAATGCGCCGGACGGGGCACTGGTGTTCCAGCTTTCTGCGGTGACCATGATTCTGGTGGCGGTAAATCACACGCTGCAGGGATCGTTGTTCGGTCTGGGACGGATGTATACGCCGGCGGTGGCGCTGCTCACCGGGGCGGTGGTGAAGATCGTTCTGAATTTGATTTTAATCAGCAATCCGAAAATCGGCATGTACGGAGCACCGATCAGTTCCTTTGTCTGCCAGCTGATTGCTTTTATCATCATATACGTTACGCTGAAGAAGTCCATCACCATTCGCATGAACAAAAGAAAGTGCATTGCGGTGCCGGTGATTTCCGGCGGCGTGATGGGTGCGGTGATTCTGATTGCGTACCGTCTGCTCAGCGGTGTGCTTGGAAATGCCGTCACCACGCTGCTGTGCATCCTGTTGGGTGCGATCATCTATGCTTGGATGATTCTGGTACTGAAGATGTTCACCAAGGACGAGCTGATGAATATTCCGATGGGCGGAAAAATATATGCTGTTGCACATAAACTGGGAATTTATAAGGAGTAAAGCATGAAACGAATCTGGTTTACAATTGTTCTATGGGGGTCGAAGTTCGGCCTGTTCCTGTGCCGGCTTCTGGGAAAGAACGGAACCTATATTGCCGGAGCTTTTGCACTGAAGCTGCAGAAGGACTTCATTACCCATTTCACCCATGTGGATCCGGAGCGGACCCTGTTCATCACCGGAACCAATGGAAAATCCACCACCAATAACCTGATTGTGCACGCACTTCGGGCATCCGGAAAGAAGGTAACCACCAACTTGGAGGGCGCCAATCTGATTACCGGCGTGGCTACCGCCATGATTCGGGATTCTTCCATGCTGGGTCGTGTGAACGGGGATTACCTGATCTTCGAAACCGACGAGCGGTATTTGGCGCAAATCTATGAGCAGCTCCCGGCGAAGAACCTGTGTGTGACCAACATTCAGAAAGACCAGGTTCAGCGAAACGGAGAGCCGGATTTCATCTACAAGAAAATCGCCAAAGTGGTGAACAAGGATATGAGAATCTTCGTGAATAACGAAGAGCCGAGAGCACTTTCCCTGGAGGACTATGCGGGGGAAGTTCGGACTTATAGCGTGGAACGCCACAGTAAGTCCTTTGAGAAAAACGGTTTCTACGATGTGACCATGGGCTGCCCGAAATGCAACAACAAGATTGCTTTTAACTATTACAACGTGGATAATGTGGGGGAATTCCGATGCACTTCCTGCGGGTTCCACAGCCGGATTCAGCCGGACGTTCAGGTGACGGATGTGGACTTCGAGAACCGCACCTTCCGCTGCGACGGCGTTTCCGTTCACATGCCGTACGACCAGCCGTTCTTCCTGTATAATTACGCGCTGGCCATTGCGGTTTGCAAAATGTTCGGTGTGGGTGCGGAATCGGTAAGCAAATCCTTCGAGTCCTTCCGAAACATCGCCGGAAGACTGGAACTGATTCCGTACAAGACCAAGGAAATCAAATACATTCGAATCAAGCAGGAGAACCCGGAAACCCTGACCACCGCTTTTGATTTCATTTCTCAGGATAAGGAACGGAAGATTTTCCTCATCGGACTGGAGCAGCTGGAAGACTTCCAGCCGTTCTACACCAACACCTTCTACGCCTTTGACTGCGATGTGGAATCTTTGCTCCATTCCAATATCGAGCACTGCATCAGCTTCTCCGAAGCGGTGGCATACGATACGGCCAATCGGCTGATCTACGGCGGATTCCCGGAAGACCGGATCACCGTCATCCCTTCGGATGAAAACGATGATATTTTTGCGGAACTGGATAAGTACGATTGCGACAACGTATATCTGATTACGTGGCTTCATAAATATGAGCAGATGATGGAGGATTTACCGAAGTATGAATAAGTTGAACATTACATGGTGCTGGCCGGACATCCTGAACCTCCACGGAGATCGGGGCAATGTGATGGCGCTGGTACGAATTGCCGAGAAAATGGGGCTGGAAGCGGAAGTGCACAAAGTGGTGAACTTCGGCGATGAAATCGATTTGGACAATACGGACATATTGCTGCTGAACCCGGGAGAATTCAAATCCTGTGAGTACATCGTTAACGCTTTTTCACGGATAAAAGAAGATTTGGACGACTACATCTACCGGGGAGGCGTGATTCTTGCGGTGGGAACCACCGGTGCGTCTTTCGGAAAAACCATTCGCAAGCTGGACGGAACCGCCGTCACCGGCCTGGGATACCTGGATATGGAATGCCGGGAACGGGACAGCATTGTGGGAGATGACCTGATCTGCAAAATGCGGGAGACGGGCTTCGATTTGAACGGAAGCCAGATTCAGGTGATGGATACCTTCCTGAACGGCGATATTGCGCTGGGAGATGTGGAATACGGATACGGTAACTGCAGCTACGAAGACCGGAGAGAGGGGGCTCGTACCGAAAACCTGATTTTTACCAATATGTTGGGACCGGTTCTGGTGAAAAATCCGTGGCTGGCACAGGAATTGATTCTTTGGGCCATGAGCAGCAAAGGCGTTATGAATCTTCTGAAGCCGGACGAAGGGGAGTTTGAACTGGAAAGAAAATCTCTGGAATGCGTTCGCCGCTACAATCAGACGAAACAGAATAAATAAGGAAACGGGCTGGGGATTGTGAACCCGGCCCGTTTGGATGGTGTTTTTATTCGATTAGAAGAATTTGCTCATGCGGCGGAGTTTGGAATGATCCATGTGAACCTGCATGGCTTCCCGGCCTTCATCCGGATTTTTGGTTTCAAAAGCACTGAAAATCGCCCGGTGTTCTGCCAATATAGTGTTCAGATAGTCATCGGAGAATGATTTTGGCGGTGCGGAATGCTTCAGATACGTCTGGTAGGTGTGCAGCGTCTGATAGAGCATCCGGTTCTGGGTGCCGTTATAGATGATGTCGTGGAACTGAGAGTTAAAGCTCAACACTTTTTCTACATCTCCCTTCATGGTGTAGAATTCCATGAATTCGATATTCTCTCTCAGCTTGTCGACGCCTTCCTCATCCATGCGCTGGATGGCCCATTCTACGGCTTTCATCTCAAACTGTGCCCGAAGATCGAAAAGATCGGAGATATCCCTGCGGCTTAGGCCGATGGCGAAAGCGCCTCGATGCGGAATATTCTCAATCAGACCGTCAGCTTCCAACTGACGAAGCGCCTCGCGAACCGGTGTGCGGCTGACATCATACTGCTTGCAAATTCGCTGCTCGGTTAATTTCTCTCCGGATTTAATCTTTCCGGAAAGGATATCTTTCTGAATCGCGGTGAAAAGCGTGTTCGAAAGAGGCTGGCTGATTTCTTCGGTTTTCTTATCCATATTTAACCCCCTTGTAATACTTTGGTCTCTATGTATACAATTATATAATCTGTGTACGATAAATGTCAATACCGGAAAGGAAATAATTATGTCAAAATTATTGGATCCCCGGCAGGCGCTGCAGGTTTTGGACCTGTTGGACCGCGCCTATCCGGAAGCGGGCTGCGCGCTCCATTTTGAAAACCACTTTGAACTGCTGTGTGCGGTGATGCTTTCCGCCCAGACTACAGATGTCAGCGTGAATCGGATTACCCCGGAACTGTTTCGACGGTATCCGGATGCTTTTGCCATGGCAAAGGCCGAACCGGCTTCCTTGGAAGAAATCATTCATTCCATTGGCCTTTACAAAAACAAAAGCCGGAATCTGATCAACATGTCCCGGCAGCTGGCGGAGGAGTTCGGAGGCGAAGTTCCGGGAGATTTCACCGCTTTGACCGGTTTGGCCGGAGTAGGACGGAAGACCGCAAATGTTGTCCTGGCGGAAGGCTTCGGGGTACCGAAAATTGCGGTGGATACCCACGTGTTCCGTGTTTCCAACCGTATCGGTCTGGCGAATTCGGACAAAGTGTTGGAAACGGAGAAGCAGCTGATGCAGATTCTTCCGGAAGAACGGTGGACCCGAGGACATCACCTTTTGATTTTTCACGGACGGAATTGCTGCCGTGCCCGAAAGCCGGATTGTGCCCACTGTCCGGTAAAAGAAATCTGCCGCAGTTCATTAACGGTTGAAAAATAATTACAAAACTGTTAATATATGGTTGGAATTGACTTTTGTAAGGGAGTATCTATGTATCACGTTGTTCTGGTTGAACCGGAAATACCTCAAAACACCGGAAATATTGCAAGGACTTGCGCAGCCACAAATACCCGGTTACATTTGGTCCGTCCTTTGGGATTTAACATCGATGACAAATCCGTACGGCGGGCGGGACTGGATTACTGGCAGTATGTGGATTTGGAAGTTCACGATAGTCTGGAAGCATTTATTCGGGATTATGGGGATTATCGCTGGTTCCTGGCAACGACACACGGTGGAAAGAAGTACACCGATGTGGAATACAAGGATGGTGATATGATTCTTTTCGGAAGAGAGACAAGGGGTCTTCCAAAGGACTTCATTCAGGAACACCGCGAAGGAGCGGTACGGATTCCCATGAGTGAGCAGACTCGTCTGCGGTCCCTGAATCTGTCGAATTCCGTGAACATCATTTTATTTGAAGCTCTGCGGCAAAATGGTTTCCCCGGACTTCAATAATTGGTGAATTATAAAATGTTTTATTGCAGAAAGGCAATGCAAGGAGGAAAAAATGGTTAGAGTTGGAATCAGTGGCTTTGGAAGAATCTCTCGTGTCGTAATGAGAGCAGCGATGGACATGGAGGATGTGGAAATTGCCGGAATCAACTGGAGAAATTCGGATCTGGACTACATCGTATACATGCTGAAGTATGATTCTACATTTGGCAGATTTCCGGGAACTGTTGAGAAGTATGACAAGGGAATCATGGTTAACGGAAAGAAGATTCCGGTATTCATGGAAGGCGATGCACACGATATTCCGTGGGGAGATTGTGGTGCAGAATATATCATGGAAGGAACCGGTGCGTACAACACCACCGAGAAGGCACAGGCTCACTTGGATGCCGGTGCAAAGAAGGTTATCATCTCCGCTCCGGCAAAGGATAAGGAGACCCCAACCTTCGTATATGGCGTAAACCACGAAGAGTACAAGCCGGAATACAACGTGGTATCCAACGCATCCTGCACAACAAACTGCCTGGCACCGCTGTGCAAGGTAATCAACGACAACTGGGGCATCGATCAGGGCCTGATGTCCACCATTCATGCGGCAACCGCAAAGCAGAAGGTAGTAGATGCTCGTTCCATGAAGGACTGGCGTACCGGCAGAAGCGTATTCGGCAACGTAATTCCGTCTTCCACCGGCGCAGCAAAGGCTGTTGGTCTGGTAATTCCGGAACTGCAGGGCAAGATGACCGGTATTTCTTACCGTGTACCGACTTCTGACGTTTCCGTTATCGACCTGAACGTAATGCTGAAGAAGCCGACCAGCTATGAAGAAATTTGTAAGAAGGTGAAGGAAGCTTCTGAGACAACCATGAAGGGCGTTCTGGAATATGTAGATGACGAAGTGGTTTCCGGCGATTTCATCGGCGATGCACACACATCCATCTTCGATTCCAGAGAAGGTATCGAGCTGAACGATCGTTTCTTCAAACTGATTGCATTCTATGATAACGAGTACGGTTACAGTGCAAAGATTCTGGAGCTGATTCGTCATATGTATCAGGTAGATCACAAGTAAAAAAATATGAATGATGAAGCCGCGCTGTTTTCGGCGCGGTTTCTGAATGTTATTCCTTGTACAACAGAAAGAAAGGTGTACTATGAAAAAAACTGTCAGAGACATTCAGTGGGCGGGAAAAACAGCGGTAATGCGTTGTGATTTCAACGTTCCGATGAAGGATGGCGTTATCACGGACGATACGAGAATTGTGGCCGCGCTGCCGACCATCCGTTACCTGCACGAGAATGGCGCAAAAATCGTTCTTATGTCCCACATGGGAAGACCGAAGGGGGAACCGAAGCCGGAATTCTCTCTGGAACCGGTATGCAAGAAGCTGTCCGAGTACCTGAATCTAGAGGTTCACTTTGTTGCCTCCGACCGCGTAGTAGATGAGGACGTGAAGGACCGGGTGCGCAACTTGAAGGCGGGAGATATCGCCCTTCTTCAGAACGTTCGTTTCAGAAATGAAGAGACGAAGAACGATCCGGAATTCTCCAAGGAACTGTCGGAGCTGGGCGATGTATTCGTTCAGGAAGCGTTCGGTACAGCTCATCGTGCACACGCATCCACAACCGGAATTGCATCCTATATCCCGGCGGTATCCGGCTTCCTGATTGAGAAGGAGCTGCAGTTCCTGGGACAGGCAGTCAACAATCCGGAAAGACCGTTCGCCGCAATCATGGGCGGAGCAAAGGTTGGCGATAAGATTCCGGTAATTACCAATCTGCTGAACAAGGTGGACATCCTGATTATCGGTGGCGGAATGGTATATACATTCCTGAAGGCTCAGGGCTATTCCATCGGAACATCCCTGTTGGACGAAGAAGGTCTGGCACTGGTTCCGGAAATTCTGAAGAAAGCCGAAGAAAACAACGTTCAGCTGCTTCTTCCGGTGGATACCGTTGCAGCGGACAAGTTTGCAGAAGATGCGGCTTACGATTGCTATGATGCAGATCGGATTCCGGAAGACCGTATGGGTCTGGACATCGGGCCGAAGACCATTGAGCTCTTTACCGATGCACTGAAGACCGCAAAGACCATCGTATGGAACGGACCGATGGGCGTATTCGAAATGGCACCGTTTGCAGTGGGTACAAAAGCAATTGCGAAATGCCTGGCAGATTCCGACGCAACCACCATTATCGGTGGCGGAGATTCGGCCGCTGCGGTTCAGCAGTTCGGATATGGAGATTCCATGACACATATTTCCACCGGTGGTGGTGCCAGCCTGGAATTCCTGGAGGGCAAAGAACTTCCGGGTATTGCCATTCTGGATGAGAAATAGGATAGGAGATTGCAAAGAATGAAAAGATTTTTAATTGCGGGAAACTGGAAAATGAACAAAACCACTGCGCAGGCCGTTCATTACGTACATGAGCTGAAGGCGCAGAAGCTGACCAATCCGGAATCGGTGGCAATTATTGCACCGTTTACCCAGCTGGAAGCGTTGAAGAAGGAGCTGGAAGGAACCGGAATTTCCTTGGGTGCGCAGAACGTTCACTATGAGCATTCCGGTGCGTTTACTGGAGAAATTTCCGTGGACATGCTGAAGGAAATCGGTGTGGATTATTGCGTCGTTGGGCACTCTGAAAGAAGAGAATACTTTAACGAGACGGATGAAACGGTGAACCGTAAATTAAAGGTTCTTTTGGAAGAGGGCATCACCCCGATCCTTTGCGTCGGAGAGTCCCTGGAAGTTCGGGAGAAGAAGCAGGAGCAGGCATTCGTATGCGGACAGCTGGGTGAAGCTTTTGCCGGAATTCCGCAGGAGTATGCGGAGAAGGTGGTTATCGCTTATGAGCCGATCTGGGCCATTGGTACCGGACACACTGCGACACCGGAACAGGCAGAAGAGATGTGTGCATTCATTCGCGGAATGATGCAGGGATTGTATGACATGTCCATCGGAGATAAGCTCATCATTCAGTACGGCGGAAGCATGAAGCCGGGCAATGCGAAAGAGCTTCTGGAGAAAACCGACATCAACGGCGGCCTGATTGGCGGAGCCAGCCTGAAGGTAAAGGATTTCGCAGAAATCGCAAAGACCGCAGCCGAACTGGCAGAATAATTTAGAGAATATGAGTAAAAAAAGTTCGAGCCATTCACAAGTGAATGGTTCGAACTTTTTCTTATGAAGACCTTTATTCGCAGATTTTATTGAATGTATCCCGCAATGCGGTCTCCGGTTTCCACAGTTCCGGAAATGGCATCGCCGGTTCCGGCAATATCCGCGGTGCGGAATCCATCGGCCAGGAAACGGCGAACCGCACCTTCCACCGCATCCGCTTCCTCGCTGAGATTAAAGGTGTATCTCAGCATCATGGCAGCAGACAGGATGGTGGCAATCGGATTTGCTTTATCGGTGCCGGCGATATCCGGTGCCGAGCCGTGAACCGGCTCGTACATTCCGAAGTTTCCGTCGGCCAGGCTGGCGGATGGCAGCATACCGATGGAACCGGTAATCTGGCTGGCTTCATCGGAAAGAATATCCCCGAACATGTTGCCGGTAACGATCACATCGAAGTGTTTCGGATCGCGGATCAGCTGCATGGCGGCATTGTCCACGTACATGTTGTCCAGCTCAACATCGCCATAGTCACTGCTCATTTCACTCACGATTTTTCTCCAAAGGCGAGAGCTGTCCAGCACGTTGGCTTTATCCACGCTGGTTACCCGGCCGTTTCTCTTAGATGCCATTTCAAAGGCTGTCCGGGCAATTCGCTGAATCTCATAATCCGAATACTTCTCCACATCGTAGGCGGTGACGGAGCCGTCTTCGCCGCTCTCCGTCACGTGCTCTCCGAAGTAGATTCCGCCGGTGAGTTCCCGAACAATCAGGATATCCAATCCGCCATCCAGGATGGATGGCTTCAATGGGGACGCATCTGCCAGTTCTTGGAAAATCATGGCCGGTCTCAGATTGGCATAGAGCCCAAGGGCCTTTCGCAATCCCAGAAGGGCGCGCTCCGGACGCTGTGGGCCGGGTACATGGTCCCATTTTGGGCCTCCTACGGCACCCAGAAGAACGGCATCGCTGTTTTTGCACGCTTCCACGGTGGCTTCCGGCAGGCACTCGCCGTATTCATCGATGGCGGCACCTCCGGCCAGAACGGTGGTGTAATTGAATTGATGATTGTATTTTTGGCCGATGGCATTCAGCACTTTGATGGCTTCACCCACGACCTCCGGGCCGATTCCGTCACCCGGTACTACTGCGATATTATATTTCAAGTATTTGCCCCCTGCTTACATGAATTTCTTTTCCTTGTTCATACGATTGATGGCGCTGACCAGTGCGTTTACCGTGGCCAGAATGATGTCCGGCTGAGTTCCGACACCCCAGTACTTCTTTCCGGTTTCATCGGCGATGCACACGTAGGATGCCGCTTTGGATTTGGATCCGACGGTGAGGGCATTCTCTGCGTAAGTGATGAAATCGTACTGAATATCGTATTTTGTTTTTGTCAGAGCATCCCGGATGGCGTCCAGACGACCGTTTGGCATAGAGCCCAAGGGCCTTTCGCAATCCCAGAAGGGCGCGCTCCGGACGCTGTGGGCCGGGTACATGGTCCCATTTTGGGCCTCCTACGGCACCCAGAAGAACGGCATCGCTGTTTTTGCACGCTTCCACGGTGGCTTCCGGCAGGCACTCGCCGTATTCATCGATGGCGGCACCTCCGGCCAGAACGGTGGTGTAATTGAATTGATGATTGTATTTTTGGCCGATGGCATTCAGCACTTTGATGGCTTCACCCACGACCTCCGGGCCGATTCCGTCACCCGGTACTACTGCGATATTATATTTCAAGTATTTGCCCCCTGCTTACATGAATTTCTTTTCCTTGTTCATACGATTGATGGCGCTGACCAGTGCGTTTACCGTGGCCAGAATGATGTCCGGCTGAGTTCCGACACCCCAGTACTTCTTTCCGGTTTCATCGGCGATGCACACGTAGGATGCCGCTTTGGATTTGGATCCGACGGTGAGGGCATTCTCTGCGTAAGTGATGAAATCGTACTGAATATCGTATTTTGTTTTTGTCAGAGCATCCCGGATGGCGTCCAGACGACCGTTGCCTTCTCCATCCAGATGGAATACTTCTCCGTGAATCACGGCGCGTACCTTTACGTTGTACAAATTTTCTTCCTTAGTAGAAGAGTAGTGGTTGAAGGTAGCATCTGTAATGTCCAGCGGGGAGAAGTCGTTGATGTATTCTGCGGCAAAGTAGTCCAGAATCTCCTGCGGGGAGAGCTCCTCATGATGCTTGTCGGAAATATCCTTCATCATATAGCCCACCTCGGAACGCATATCCTTCGGCAGATCGAAACCGAAGTTCTGTTTCAGAATGTATGCCACGCCGCCCTTGCCGGACTGACTGTTAATCCGAATGACATCGCCGTCGTATCTTCTGCCCACATCGTGGGGATCGATCGGCAAGTACGGAACCGTCCACCGGTGGAGGTTCTTTTCCTTTCTCCAGTTCATTCCCTTGGAAATCGCATCCTGGTGGGAGCCGGAGAATGCGGCGAATACCAGCTCGCCGGCATACGGCTGTCTCGGGCCCACGGTCATGCCGGTGAATTCTTCGTAGGCTTCCACGATGGCCGGCATGTTGGAGAAGTCCAGGCCGGTTTCCACGCCGTGGGTGTACATGTTCATGGCGATGGTGATGATGTCCGCATTTCCGGTTCTCTCACCGTTTCCGAAGAGGGTGCCTTCAATTCGGTCCGCACCGGCCAAAATACCCAGCTCCGCATCGGCCACGCCGGTGCCTCGGTCGTTGTGAGGGTGGAGGGAGATACGCACGCCGTCCCTATTATGGATGTTCTTGTGCATGTATTCTACCTGATTCGCGTAGATGTGCGGCAAGGACATTTCTACGGTTGCCGGAAGGTTCAGAATCATCGGATGGTCCGGTGTCGGATTCCAGATGTCGATTACGGCGTTGCTCACTTCCAGTGCGTATTCCGGCTCGGTTCCGGTAAAGCTTTCCGGAGAGTATTCAAAGACGAAGTTGGTGCCCGGATACTTGGCCGCATACTCGTTCATGAGCTTGGCGCCGTCGATGGCAATCTGCTTAATCTCTTCCTTTGATTTTCGGAAAACCTGTTCCCGCTGAGCCACGGAAGTGGAGTTATACAGGTGTACCACCGCATTCTTCGCCCCCTGAAGTGCGGCAAATGTCTTGTCGATGATATGGGCACGGGACTGGGTCAGCACCTGTACGGTAACATCATCCGGAATCATGTCCTTTTCAATCAATGTGCGGAGGAATTCAAACTCGGTCTCCGATGCTGCCGGGAATCCCACTTCGATTTCTTTAAAGCCGATGTCCACCAGAACTTTAAAGAATGCCAGCTTTTCTTCCAATGACATGGGAACCACCAGCGCCTGATTGCCGTCTCGGAGATCCACGCTGCACCAGTAGGGTGCTTTTTCGATATGATCCTTCTTTACCCAGTCGTAGGTCGTTTCCGGTGGGTTATAGTAACCCGGCTGATACTTTTTTGCATTATCCATTTCAAATTCCTCCTAATAATGTAATCTCCCGATGAACAGTTCCATAAAAAAATCCCTTCGCTGTTCACCGTAACCGATGAAACGAAGAGACGAAATAATCCGCGGTACCACTCTTCTTGGCCGCGCCGTAATGAGGCAGCCCACTTGTAGAATGTCAGCTCAGGGGTGAGACACCTAACCGATCCTGCATCCTCACACCACCCGGATGCTCTCTGAAAGTCTCTGCGAAAGGTTTATTCCCGTCAACGCTAATGCATATTCAGTTCTCGTACAGAATACATTATAATTTGTGAAAAGTCAACTAAAAATATTCAGAAGTTTAAAAAATAATACATAACTTGTATCAATACACAAATTTGTGTTGACAATTTATATTCGGTAACTATAATTAAATTATTCAACTGCAAAATTTGACGTAAGAAAGGGTGATATCTATGAAATTGACGGGATCTCAGATTGTGGCCGAAGTGCTGCTGGATCACGGAGTAGACACGATTTTCGGATATCCTGGCGGGACAGCGCTGAATATTTACGATGAACTGTACAAATACAGCGACCGAATCAAGCACGTTCTCACGGCGCATGAGCAAGGGGCATGCCATGCGGCGGACGGATACGCCAGAGCCACCGGAAAAGTCGGGGTGGTAATGTCTACCAGCGGACCGGGAGCGACGAATCTGGTAACAGGAATTGCTACGGCATGTCTGGACAGCGTTCCGCTGCTGGCCATCACGTCCAACGTGCCGGATTCATTAATCGGTAAGGACGCATTCCAGGAAATCGACATTGCCGGTGTAACTATGCCGATTACGAAACATAATTTTTTCGTGAATCGAATCGAAGACCTGGCGGACACGCTGCGGGAGGCATTTGTCATCGCCCGGAGTGGACGGCCGGGACCGGTTCTGGTGGACATCACAAAGGATGTGACAGCGGCCACCTATGAGTACGAGAACAAGAGACCGCTTCCGCTTCGTCCGGATCCGGAGATTCGGAAGGACGACATTCGGGCGGCGGTGAAGATGATCAATGCCGCAGAGAAGCCGGTGATGTATGTGGGCGGCGGCGTGATGCAGTCCTGTGCCAGTGAATTGGTTCAGGAACTGGCGCGAAAAGCCAACATTCCGGTGGTCAATACGCTGATGGCAACAGGCGTAATGGATACCGAGGAGGACCTCTGCCTGGGCATGGTGGGAATGCACGGTTCCGTCGCCGCCAATCGGGCGATTCAGCACGCAGATTTGATTATTGCACTGGGTGCCCGCTTTAGCGACCGCGTGGCGCAGGATACCAAAACCTGGGGCCGCAGTGCCCGCATCCTTCAGGTGGATATCGACAACAGTGAGATCAATAAAAACGTCATGATTGACAAGGCAGTCATCGCTAACGTTCACGAATTTCTGGAAAAGGCCATTCCTTTTGTGGAGAAAGCGGATCATTCCGAATGGAGGGAGCGGACGGTTTCCTGGAAGAAGAAGGCACCGTACGTCAAGGCGACCGACTGTCCGCTTCATCCGAAGGATATCATGACAACCATTTCCGAATTCGTAAATGACGATGCGTATTTCGTAACAGATGTGGGACAGCACCAGATGTGGGCGGCGCAGTATCTTCACCATCGGAAACCGCACCGGTTTATCACCAGCGGCGGACTGGGTACCATGGGATTCGGATACGGTGCGGCTATCGGCACTCAGATGGCCCATCCGGATCATCAGGTGGTACATATTACGGGGGATGCCTCCTTTCAGATGAACCTGAACGAGGTGGTTACCGCGGAGACGCAGCACCTGCCGATTATCACGGTGATTCTGAATAATTCCGTACTGGGTATGGTATACCAGTGGCAGACCATTTTCTACGACCGGCGATATTCCAACACCACGCCGCATCGGAAAGTGGACTATGTGAAGGTGGCGGAAGGGTTCAGCATTAAGGGATTCCGGGCAACCACGCCGGAAGAGTTCCAAGATGCATTCTACCAAGCGCTTCAGGAAGACGGTCCGGTATGGATTGAATGCGTTATTTCTCAGGATGAGCGCGTGCTGCCGATGATTCCGGGCGGCAAGAGCGTGGATGATATGATTGTAGGATAGGAGGGCGTCATGTATAAACCATTGAAACAAGAAATCGTCAGCGTCCTCGTTCAGAACCAGGCCAACGTTCTGACCCGCGTCATCAGCATGTTCGGCCGAAGAGGATTCAATATTGACTCACTAACCGTATCTCCAACCAACAATCCGAAGCTGTCTCGGATTACCATCATGTTCAGTGCGACGGAGCAGTCCATGCAGCAGATTATCACTCAGACGGAAAAGCTGGAAGTGGTGGAAGAGGTCATTGTCCTCAGCCGGGAAAACAGTTTGTACCGCGAACTCGTATTGATGCGAATTCAGTGCGAGCCGGAACAGCGCAGTTCCGTAAAGGAAATCGTGGATATTTTCAGAGGTAAGATTATCGACCTCTCTAAGCACAGTCTGGTAATCGAATTAACCGGAACTCCATCGAAAATTAACGGTTTCATGGAAGTGATGGAGGAGTATAATATCACTGACGTATGCCGTACCGGAATTACCGGCATCGAAGGTCTGAATCGCGGAGAAGACGACTCGGCACAGAAGTAATAACGTAAAGGAGTATTGGAGAATGACAAAAATAAGCGATAACGTCACAAAAGGAGTGGAGAAGGCCCCGATGCGGAGCCTTTTCTATGCGATGGGATATACCAAGGAAGAACTGGAGCGCCCGCTGATCGGCGTGATTTCCGCTCACAGCGAAATCGTTCCGGGACATATTCATCTGGATAAGATTACGGAGGCGGTAAAAGCAGGTGTTCGTATGGCGGGAGGGACCCCGATTATGGTTCCGGCCATCGGCGTGTGCGACGGCATCGCCATGGGGCATGAGGGGATGAAATACTCTCTGCCGAGCCGTGAACTCATTGCGGATAGCGTGGAGACCATGGCCAAGGCCCACCAGTTCGATGGACTGGTCCTGGTTCCGAACTGCGACAAAATCGTGCCGGGAATGGTAATGGGCGCGTGCCGCATCAACATTCCATCCATCGTTTGTTCCGGCGGACCAATGATGAGCGGCCTGGTGAACGGCGAAGAAACCTCTCTCTCCAAGATGTTCGAGGCGGTAGGTTCCCGCAAAGCCGGTCTGATTGATGAACAAGGGCTCTGCGAGTTCGAGGAAAACGTGTGTCCGGGCTGCGGTTCCTGCTCCGGCATGTACACCGCCAACAGCATGAACTGCCTGTGCGAGGCCATCGGCATTGGACTCCCGGGCAACGGAACCGTTCCGGCGGTAACCGGAAAGAGAGTAATGCTGGCAAAGCGCGCCGGTATGGCTATCATGGATTTGGTCGAAAAGAACATCTGCCCGAGAGATATCATCAATGAAAAATCCGTTCGGAATGCATTGACCTGTGATATGGCGCTGGGATGTTCCTCCAATACGGTGCTTCACCTTCTGGCAATCGCCAATGAAGCGGGCGTAAAGGTGGATTTGAACATGTTCAATGAAGTCAGCTCCGTTACGCCGAACCTTTGCCATTTGGCACCTGCCGGCGGTACTCATATGCACGATTTGAACAATGCCGGCGGCATTCAAGCCGTGCTGGCGGAACTAAACAAAAAGAACCTGATCGATACCACCGCCATCTGCGCCAACGGGCACACGGTAGCGGAGAATATCGACGGAAAGCGGATTCTGAACAACAACGCAATTCGAAGCATCGATAACCCGTACAGCGAAACCGGCGGATTGGCCATCCTCTTTGGAAATGTGGCTCCGGAAGGCGCTGTAGTAAAAAGAAGTGCGGTCGCACCGGAGATGCTGAAGCATACCGGTCCGGCTCGCGTATTCGACAGCGAAGATGAAGCGATTCAAGCTATTTACAACGGTGATATTCACGACGGAGATGTGGTGGTCATTCGCTACGAAGGACCGAAAGGCGGCCCGGGCATGAGAGAAATGCTGAATCCGACCAGCGCGTTGGCCGGAATGAAGCTGGACAAAACCGTCGCCCTGATTACGGACGGACGTTTCAGCGGCGCCAGCAGAGGTGCCTCCATCGGACACGTGTGCCCGGAAGCGGCAGCCGGCGGAAACATCGGTCTGATTCAGGAAGGGGATATCATCGAAATCGATATTCCGGAGTATCGAATTAACGTGCAGTTAAGCGATGAGGAATTGGAAGCGAGAAGAGCTGCATGGAGTGCCCCGGCACCGAAGGTTACAAGCGGCTGGCTGGCAAGATATGCGAAACTGGTAGGTCCTTCGTCGAAGGGCGCAATCATGGAACTGTAGGAGGATGGCATGCTAGAACTAAAGGATTTTGAACAAGCAACGGAAATTGTCCAGAAGGTGGTTCGTCCCACCAACCTGGTATACAGCGATTACTTTTCGGAAATGTGCGGCAACAAGGTATATCTGAAGCCGGAAAATATGCAGCTTACCGGCGCATATAAGATTCGCGGTGCGTATTACAAGATCAGCACATTAAGCGATGAAGAAAGAAGTCGAGGCCTGGTAGCAGCATCTGCCGGAAACCACGCCCAGGGTGTGGCATATGCGGCAAAAGCCTTTGGATGCAAAGCCACCATTGTTATGCCAACCACCACACCGCTGATTAAGGTCAATCGCACCGAAAGTTATGGAGCGACCGTTGTTCTGTACGGCAATGTATATGATGAGGCGGCTGCCTATGCGAAGAAGCTGGCGGAAGAAGAGGGCATGACCTTTATCCATCCGTTTGATGATTTTACCGTGGCTACCGGACAGGGAACCATCGCCATGGAAATTATCAAGGAACTCCCGCTGGTGGATGCCATCCTGATTCCGGTGGGCGGCGGCGGACTGGCTACCGGCGTGTCCACTCTGGCAAAGCTGCTGAAACCAAATGTTCAGATTATTGCCGTAGAACCGGCCGGTGCCAACTCCCTTCAGCGGTCTCTGGAGGCCGGAGAAGTTCGCACCATGGAACACATCCAGACCATTGCGGACGGCACGGCGGTAAAAACGCCGGGTGAAAGCATTTTCCCGTATCTGCAGAAGAACGTGGATCGGGTAATCACCGTAGAGGACGATGAACTGGTAGTGGCATTCCTGGATATGGTGGAAAATCATAAGATGGTCGTGGAGAATTCCGGACTTCTTACCGTTGCGGCACTGAAGCACCTGGATTTCAAAGAAAAGAAGGTGGTATCCATTCTGAGCGGCGGAAATACGGATATCATCACCATCTCCAACATCATTCAGAACGGTCTGATTATGCGGGATCGTATTTTTACCGTATCGGTCATGCTGCCGGATAAGCCGGGCGAGCTGGTTCGCGTAGCGCAGACCATTGCGGACGCGCAGGGCAACGTGGTCAAGCTGGAGCACAATCAGTTCGTCAGCGTGGACCGAAACCACAAGGTGGAACTGAAGGTGACCATCGAGGCCTTCGGAACGGAGCATAAACAGAAAATCATCAACGCATTAAAGGCCCACGGCTTTGATGAAACGGTAGAAACGGGCATCATGATGTAATGCTTTTATAGCAATTAGAATGACGAGATAAGATACTTCAAAAGGCGAACCTTCGGGAACGCCTTTTGAATTGCTTTTTCACTTTGTACTGAATTAAAAACATTATTGAAAAATAACAATAAATTTTCATTTTATTTATTTTCACAAACAAATATTGCGGTGCGAATTATTATCAAAAACAAGTAATAGTGGCTGTAAACCTTGAAATATCAACATATGGATAATCTTATTGTTGACAAGCGTTCAATATAATGTTAGTATACATGAGTAATTTTTTAGCTAGTACATAGTGTTGAAGGGGGGATGAATATGCATACCGTGCTTATGGCGATTCTTTTAGTTGTAAGTGTGCTGATGATTATTGCAATTCTTCTGCAGTCCAGCAACAGCTCCGGTCTGTCCGGTTCGATTGCAGGCGGTGCAGAGCAGCTGTTTGGAAAGAGAAAGAGCAGAGGATATGATTCCATTCTGGCACGAATTACCGTTGTGTTGGCAGTGGTTTATATCGTTGCAGCTTTGGCAATTGTTACATTGTTCAACTAGTTGGCTGCGGTTTCTCGCACTTTTTAACATGATAGACATATTATGAGGCACTTTTAAAAGTGCCTCATAATATTGTTAAATATTATTACTATAAATTGTTTTTTAAGGAGGTTTGAGGCTACATGAATTTATGGATTGCTCCTGTCTGCGCCTTGGTGGGCCTGCTTGTTGCTTTTTGCCTGACATCTTGGGTAAGCAAAGCGGACGCCGGCAACGACAGAATGAAAGAAATAGCCGGATTTATTCACGAGGGTGCAATGGCATTCCTCAAGAGAGAATACAAGACCATGGTTGTGGTTATTGCGGTTCTCTTCGTTGTTATCGGATTCTGCATTAACTGGATATCCGCAGTGCTGTACGTAGTTGGTGCGCTGCTGTCCGTACTGGCAGGATTCTTCGGTATGAACGTTGCGACAAAAGGAAATGTTCGTACTGCAAACGCTGCGATGACTCACGGTATGCCGCGTGCGCTTCAGATTGCGTTCCGCTCCGGTGCCGTAATGGGTCTCTGCGTATCCGGACTGGGTCTCCTGGGACTGGGTGTCGTATTCGTTATTCTGGACATGGCAACTATCCAGCAGTGTGTAACCAGTTTCGGACTGGGTGCTTCCTCCATGGCGCTGTTCGGCCGTGTGGGCGGTGGTATCTATACCAAAGCTGCAGACGTTGGTGCGGACCTGGTTGGTAAGGTAGAAGCCGGTATCCCGGAAGACGATCCGAGAAACCCTGCGGTTATTGCCGACAACGTAGGTGATAACGTAGGTGACGTTGCCGGAATGGGTTCCGACCTGTTTGAATCCTATGTTGGATCCATCATCTCTGCCGTTACTTTGGCTGCTGTTGCCGTAAATGAGTCCGGTGAGATGTCCATCTTCAACGAAACAACTGCTGCGCTGTTCCCGTTGCTGATTGCCGCAATCGGTCTGATTGCATCCGTACTGGGAATCCTGGCAGTACGCGGCGGCGACAACGTGAACCCGGCAAAGGCTCTGAACATGGGAACCTATGTCAGCGGTATTATCGTAATTATCGCTTCCGTATTCCTCAGCAAGAATATGCTGGGATCTCTGAACTATGCATGGGCAATTATCGCCGGTCTGCTGGTTGGTATTATCATCGGTCAGCTCACTGAAATTTATACTTCTGATGCACACAAGTTCGTTAAGAGCATTGCAGAACAGTCTCAGACCGGTTCTGCTACCACCATCATTTCCGGACTGTCCGTTGGTATGATGTCCACCATTTGGCCGATTCTGTTCATTGCTGTCGGCATCATTGTAGCATACAACTTTGCCGGCCTGTACGGTATTGCACTGGCTGCCGTAGGTATGCTGTCCACTACCGGAATGACCGTTGCAGTTGATGCATACGGTCCGGTTTCCGACAACGCCGGCGGTATCGCTGAGATGTCCGAACTTCCGGAAGATGTACGTCATATCACCGATACACTGGATTCCGTTGGAAATACCACCGCTGCAATCGGTAAAGGATTCGCAATCGGTTCCGCTGCGCTCACCGCACTGGCACTGTTTGCTTCCTTCGCAACCACCGCGAAACTGCAGCAGATCAGCTTGCTGGATCCGATGGTAATCGTTGGTCTGTTCATCGGTGCAATGCTGCCATTCGCATTCTCTGCAATGACCATGAGCTCCGTCGGTAAGGCTGCAAACCAGATGATCGAAGAAGTTAGAAGACAGTTCCGTGAGGACAAGGGAATCATGGAAGGAACTTCCAAGCCGAATTATGCGCGTTGCGTAGATATCTCCACTTCCGCAGCACTTCACGAGATGATTGCTCCGGGAATCCTGGCAATCGTTGCACCGGTTGCAATCGGACTGCTTCTGGGAACCGAATCCCTGGGCGGACTGCTGGCAGGTGCTCTGGCTTCCGGCGTACTCCTGGCTATCATGATGGCCAATGCCGGTGGTGCATGGGATAACGCAAAGAAGTACATCGAGAGCGGTGTATACGGCGGAAAGGGAAGCGAAAGCCACAAGGCGGCTGTCGTTGGTGATACGGTCGGCGATCCGTTCAAGGATACCTCCGGTCCGTCCATCAACATCCTGATCAAGCTGATGACCATCGTATCCCTGGTGTTCGCACCGCTGTTCGTACAGTACGGTGGAATCCTGTTCAAATAAGAATTGTTTTTATTTGAGTAATACGTATATAGGCCGGTGCATTTTGGCGTGCACCGGCTGTTTTTATTGAGATAAATTGTTGATTTGAACAATTTTTAATGATAAAATACTACGGTAATTATATTAAGCAGACTACAAGGAGGGATTAAGTCATGCTAGAGAGATTAGAATCAATTAAAGAACTGGGTCTGAAGAAGATCAAAGAGACCGAAACTCTGGATCAGCTTCAGGAAGTTCGCCGGGAACTGACCGGAAAGAAAGGGGAACTGACGGCCGTACTGAAGAGCCTGGGCTCTCTGGAACCGGAAATGAGAAAAACCGTTGGAATGAGAGCGAATGAGATTAAGAATCACTTCGCTGAGAAAATTCAAGAAAGAGAAGATGAGATCGTTGAGAACCAGAGTGCACTTGACGAAGAAATCGATTTGACTTTACCTGGAAACGCTGTTAGCCAGGGTGCACTCCATCCGATTACGCAGATGCAGTATGACTTGAACGATGCCTTTCTCTCCTTGGGCTTTGAAATATTTAGTGAAGATGATATCAGCAGCGAATTATTCGCCTTTGATAATCTGAATTTCCCACCGGACCATCCGGCAAGACAGTCTATGGATACCTATTGGATTGAGGGTACCGAGGACAAACAGGGGGCGGAGAGACTTTGCCTCCGTCCACACCTCACCGGCGGTTCCGTTCGTTATCTGAGGGAACACGGCGCACCGGCACGTTTCGTATATCCGGGTCGTGTATACCGTAACGAGAATACGGATGCCCGTCACGAGAGAGCGTTCTATCAATATGAGGCGCTGATTGTGGACAAGGATTTGTCCTTCTCCTCCGGCAAGGTAATGATTCAGGCTCTGCTGGAGAAGGTATTCGGACGCAAGGTGAATGTTCGTATGAGAGAAGGATTCTTCCCATTTACCGAACCGGGATATGAAATTGACATGGAATGCCAGGTGTGCCACGGCAAGGGCTGCCGCGTCTGCAATCAGAACGGCTGGATTGAAGTGGCTCCGGGCGGTGTCATCAACCCGAACGTTGTCCGTGCAGCCGGCCTGGATCCGGACGTATACACCGGATTCTACACCAACATCGGACTGGACCGTTTTGTTATGATGAGATATGGTATCGATGATGTTCGTTTCTTCCACAGCACCGATCTCAGATTCTTTGAGCAGTTCAAGTAGTAAAGGGAGGAAATTAGCATGAAAGTATCATTAAATTGGGTAAAAAAATATGTCGATTTGCCGGAAGATTTGACGCCGAAGCAGATTTCTTTCGACTTAACCATGAGAACCGTAGAAGTAGAGGATGTCATTGACACTTCTGAGAAGTTCCACGATATCGTTGTGGGTAAAATTCTGGAAGTAAAAGAACATCCGAATGCCGACCAGCTCCGGGTATGCATTGTGGAATGCGGCGAGGACGAGCCGAAGCAGATTGTCTGCGGTGGTTCCAACCTGTACGAAGGGGAGATGGTGGTTGTCTCTAAGCCGGGTGCGGAAGTATTCTGGCATGGCGAAGATTCATTGGTAAAAATCAAGGAATCCAAACTGAGAGGCGTTCCTTCCTACGGAATGATTTGTGGTGCGACGGAAGTGTATCTGGAATCCTACTTCCCGCTGGAAGATGAGCACATGATTGTCGACCTCAGCGACGTAGATTGCGAAGTGGGCCAGAACGTTTCCGAAATCATCGGCATGAACGACGTTGTTTTCGATATCGATAACAAATCCCTTACCAACCGTCCGGACCTGTGGGGTCATTACGGCATCGCAAGAGAACTGGCGGCCATTTACAAATGCCCGCTGAAGCCGCTGCCGGAAGCCGAATTGCCGAAAGACCTGCCGGAATACCGCATCGATGTGGAATCCCCGGAAAAGTGCCCGAGATATGCGGCCTTGGAGATTGAAAACGTATGTGAGAAACCGGCGCCAATCTGGATGCAGACTGCACTCTTGAATGCCGGCATGCGCCCAATCAATGCGATCGTGGATATCACCAACTACATCATGCTGTCCGTGGGACAGCCGACGCACGGTTTCGACCGCACTCACGTAGACGGTTCCCATATTATCGTTCGAAATGCGAAGAAGGATGAGAAGCTGACTCTGCTGGATCACGCACTGCTGGATCTTACCGAAGAGGACCTGGTCATCTGCGATGAGCACGATCCGATGGCTCTGGCGGGAATTCGCGGCGGCATCAAGGATTCCATTCTGCCGGAAACCACCGGTGTGGTAATCGAGGTAGCTACTTTTACTGCGGGAACGATTCGCCAGACCGGAAAGCGTTTTGACGAAAAAACCGATGCCTCCATCCGTTACGAGAAGGGACTGGATACTCAGCGTGTGGATCAGGGTATTGCAATGGCCGCTAAGCTGTTCCGCGAGATTTTCCCGGAAAGCAAAATCGTTGCCTTCGGCGATGTGGATCCGACTCCGACTACAAGAAACGAAATTGACGTCACTCAGGAGTTCCTGGACGTACGTCTGGGTAAAGCACTTCCGTCGGAAGAGATTCTGGACATCCTCACGCGTTTGGGCTATGATGTTACCCTGACCGACGGCACCTATCACTGCGTGGTTCCGACCTATCGTTCCACCGGCGACGTCAGCGTCAAGGACGACGTACTGGGAGACATTGCCAGAGTTTACTGCTACGAGAACTTCGAAATGAAGCCTCTGCCGGTGAACTTCGAGCATGCGGTTCGTCAGCCGAAGGAACAGTTGGACAGAAAAATCCGTGAGTACCTGGCATTCCGCTGCGGTTTCAACGAGATTTTCACCTATCCTTGGATTGATGAAAAGTATATTCAGGCGGCAAAGATTGACACATCGGAAGCCATTCGACTGGCAACTCCGCCGGCACCGGAACTGGCCATTCTGCGTCAGTCCCTGATTCCGGGCATGCTGGAAGCGGCGGTAAAGAACCTGAGATACTACGATGAATTCAGAGTGTTCGAAATGGCACAGACATTCCACAAGGGTGAATATCACGAATCCTGCGAAGAGGAAATCCTGCCGGTTCACAAGAAACTGCTCTCCGGAATTATTGTGGGAAGAGATGCGAAGAAGGACTTCTTTGACGTGAAGGGTGTTCTGGAATCCATGTCCCGCTTCTGCCACATGGAGGATCTCACCTTCAAGCAGAAAGAAAAGCCATCCTGGGCAGACGACAAGGTGTATCTGAACGTATTCCACAAGGGTAAGAACATCGGTTCTTTGGGACAGGTATCCGTTCAGGCCATGAACGCGGCCGGAATCAGCAGAACTCAGGTCGCATTCTTCGAACTGAACTTCGATGAAATGATTCCGCTGAACTCCAGAACCAACGAGTTCCACCATCTGCCGCAGTATCCGCTGGTAGAACAGGATCTGTCCATTCTGGTAGATGAGTCCGTTAAGTGGCATGATGTATCGGAAGCGATTCGTCACATGGTGAAGAAGTACGAATTCATCGAAGAGTACCGCGGAAAGCAGATTCCGGAAGGAAAGAAGTCCCTGGTATTCCGCGTATGGATTGGTAACGATGACAGCACCATGACCTCCAAGCAGATTGACAAGAAGATGGCGGCAGTCATGAAGTCTCTGCAGAAGAAGTGCGGTGCCGCTCTTCGAGAGGAATAGTACGCACGGACGATTCTCAGCTTTAAGTTCCTGAGAGATTTCGTAAAAATAAAATCGGATAATCATAGCGATGATGCTACGGTTATCCGATTTTTGAATTGAAATTCAGATATTGAAACTGCAAACGTTACCGGTCGGCGGAGCGAACAATCAGCAGAGTTCCTTCCCGGACGCAAATCTCCACCGTGTCTTCACTGAATTCGTTGCTTACTCCTAGGGTGGATGCCCGCTCCAGGGATGCTCCAGTCAATTCGTATTTGGCACCGCGGATATCGATTCCGGAAGCCTCTGCATTCAAGGAGACGAGGCCGAAATACTTATACCGCGCATCTCGCTTCAACGTGCGGCCGGAATCCTTCAGCAGTTCCATTCTGTTTTTGCCGTCGATGAATTCCATGTGGTCGAAGGAACTGTAGTATTTGTCCAAAAGGCCGATATTTCCCATTGTGTGATCCAGCCGACCGCCCATGCCGCCCAAGAGGATTACGTTTCGGCAGCCTTTTTCCAGAGCGTGGGTCAGCGCCGCCTCTGTATCGGTAAGGTCTTTCTCCGCCGGGTAGGTGATGTAGAGACAGTCGAAATCTTCGTTCAGGGTAGTGGAGTCGAAATCGCCGATGACGCAGTCCGGCTGCAGTACGAATTCCCGAGCTCGGTTCTGACCTCCATCCGCCGCGATGATGTAATCCGCCGATTCCGCCAGTTCCTGAGCCATATCCGGGGTGACACATTCCATGTAAGATAATAGGATCAAGCAGGTATTTTGCATGATGTTCTCCTTTTCACTTTTACTTGATATTTTATATCATTTATTATAAAATATCCGATAGTCTATTTGCAAATGAAAGGAATTGAAATGAGCGAAGAACAGAAACATTCTTATTTCAGAATTCGAACGAATCCCATGCGAATTCGTCAGGCCGCTTCCATGAACCTGAACGGCTACTGGTGGATTTATTTTATCGGGATTTTCGTATATTACTTTTTTTCGGATATATTAATTAATGTCGTCGGCCGGTACTTCCCATCGGGATACATGGCCATTCCCATGTCCAACCTGCCGGAGGAAATTCAGAAGTCCGTGGCCATGCCACAGATCCCCGTGGTGTTGTTTTTCTACGTGCTTCTGATGAGCGGTGCCTTTGAACTGGGACGGGCGGTATATTCCCTGTCTGCACTGCGGAATCGGTTAGTGATTCCGCGATTGGTATTCGAAGGATTTTCCGTGTACTTCCGGGCAACCGCAATCTGCGTCATTCGTTATTTGCTGACCGCCCTGGGATTCATGTGCTTCTTTTTCCCGGGAATCGTGGTGAATTACGCCTACAGTCAGGCATACTATCTTCTGGCAGAAGATGAGAAGCGGAGCGTGATCGAGTGCCTGCGGGAAAGCCGCCGGATGATGGTGGGGAACAAGCTCACCCTGTTCCGACTGGACCTGACTTACTTCTTTCTGGTTTTCGCCAGCTACCTGCCGTCCTATATTTTGGTGGGCAACGGAACGGTCAGCGTGGACGGAATCAACGGGATGTTGACTTTCTACCTGCTGCAGATTCCGTACTTCATGGCCATGAGCAGCTTCTGCATGGGCCGAACGGTATTCTACGAACTCCTTCGGTTCGGCAGCTTCAAGAATTTCAAATACAGAGGGGAAGACTTCTTCCGCGAGATCGGATCGCTTTAGAGTATTTCCTAAAAAGAACTATCGCATATATGAGTAAACGAGCCCGATTAATGTTCGGACTCGTTTTTGATTTCCGTAATGCATCTTTGGATATCTTCCGGCAGCTTGGATTGAATTTCCAAAGGCTCATGGCTCATGGGATGGAGGAATTTCAGATAACAGGAGTGAAGCGCCTGCCGCTGAATATGAGGATCTTCCCCGCCGTACAGCTGATCGCCGGCAATGGGGTGCCCGATGTGGGACAGGTGTACCCGAATCTGATGGGTCCTTCCCGTGTGAAGCGTCAACTCCACCAGGGTATAGCGGTCTCCGAAGTGTTCCAGGACCTGTACATCCGTTACCGCATCCTTTCCGCCTTCCGCCATGACGCTGCGTTGCACCTGATCCTCGAACGGACGGCCAATAGGAAGGTCGATGGTAAAGAATTCTTCTTTTATATCTCCCAATACGACCGCCCGATATTTCTTCACCGTGGTCTGATTCCGCATCTGGTGGGAAATATCGTTCTGCGAGTTGGCGTTCTTTGCGACAATAACGATTCCGCTGGTATCCATATCCAGGCGATTGGCAAAGCGAATCTTGAAGGATTGATCCGTATCGTGCATGTATTTCATGATGCCGTTAGCCAATGTGTGGCTGGGATGTCCCTTGGTGGGGTGCACCGTTACGCCCGGCTGCTTGTCGATAATCAGGATATCTTCATCCTCATACAAGGGAGAAACGGGGATATCTTCCATGGGAAAATCGCTGGTTTCCTCCGGAAGGCGAACCACAATTTCATCTCCCGCCTTAGGTCTTAAATATCCGGGAGACTGCTCTCCGTTCAGATCCACCAGCTTCTGAAACTTAATCTTGGTCTTGAAGCGGCTGGAAAATTTAAAATTGCGGCGAAGAATTTGATTAATGGTCAAATCCTCCCGTTCTTCTTCCTCGGTTACCCTATGACTGTAATTTGACATATTTTTATTCCTATATAATTCCTTTGATGTTATAGAAGTTTGCTCTTCAGCTTCGTCCAATAGTTGTAATCGTGGAACCGAACCAGATGAAGGCCGGCGCCGGAACGATTGATGGTGATTTTCTGCACCTCTTCGTAGAGGTAGTCGAAGCCGTCCACGATGATTTCCAACGTGTCGCCGCAGCTCCGCTTAATCGGCGTCATACGCATGGTCATGTTGGCCGGATAGAGGATGCTGGAACGAAAGCATCGGTAAGCATTGGTGTTGGACGGTGCGATTGGGGTGATCTGCAGCGCATCCAGCTGCGGAGGAATGATGGCACCGCCCAAAGCATAGTTGTAGGCGGTGGATCCCATGGAGGTGGAAACCAGCAGCCCGTCTCCGTAGAATTCCTGTACCAGGGAACCGTCGATTTCGATGCCCAGGTGGGTGAGGTGGGTGTGAGGACCTCGAATGACGATTTCGTTCACGCCCCGAAGCTGATAGGTTCCGTTCACCGTGTCGATGATTGCATCGATGGGCCAGATACTCTGCAAGGTGTATTCCTGTTTCTCGTAGGAATCCAGGAAGCCGGAAATATCCTCCGGCAGAATTTCCTGGAAGAATCCCAGATGCCCCGTATTGATGCCGATAATCGGGCTGGTTGGGAAATCGCAGGCGTGTACCAACCGCAGAAAGGTCCCGTCTCCGCCGATGCAGGTAATCAGCCCCACGGTTTCATCGTAGGAATCCACGATGGTGTAGCCACGCTTCGTCACCTCATCGGTGAACTGCTGACGCGCCTCGTAGGATTTCGGTACATCATTTTGATAGATATATATTTTCTTTCGATCCAGTTTTTTCATCCCATTTTCTCCTTTTTACTGAGTACTTTTCTTAGATTTCCCGAATCAGTTCATCCACCAACCGGGCGAAGGTGTCCAGTGCGCTTCTCACCGGTTCTTCCGTGCTCATATCCACGCCCGCAATCTTCAGCAAATCGATTGGATCCATGGAATCCCCCAAGGTGAGGAACTTCCGATAGTCCGCAACTGCCGGTGCCCCTTCCCTGAGAATCCGGTTCGCCAGTGCATTGGCTGCGGAATATCCGGTGGCGTATTGGAACACGTAGAAAGAGCGGAAGAAGTGGGGAATCCGGGACCATTCGTATTGGATGAATTCGTCGGAATCCATATCCGGTCCGAAGTATTCTTGGTTCAGCTTCTCATAGGTGCTGTCCAAAAGCTCTGCTGTCAGCGGTTCGCCGGCTTCTGCCATCTGATGCGCTTTCCACTCAAATTCCGCGAACATCGTCTGGCGGAACAGGGTGGACTTAAACTCGTCAATATAGAAATTGATGAGGTATTTCCGCATCTCCGGGGAATCCGTATTCTGCAGCAGATAGTGGATGAGCAGCGTTTCGTTCACCGTGCTGGCCACTTCCGCCGTAAAAATAGAATGCTCGCCGTAGATATACGGCTGCGTCTTCCGGGTATACCAGGAGTGCATGGAGTGTCCGCCTTCGTGCACCAAGGTAAAGATATCCTTCAAAGTGCCTTTGAAATTCATAAGGATGTACGGATCGCTGTCATATACTCCGAAGCTGTAAGCACCGGAAGTCTTTCCCTTGTTCTCCATAATGTCCACCCAGCGCTCTTCCAGAATTCCGGTTCGCAGGGTGGAGACGTAATCTTCTCCCAGAGGCTTCAGTGCTTCGCAAGCGATGTCCACTGCCTCTTCAAAGGTGTAATGTTTCTCCGGAAGGGAGACCAGCGGCGTGTACACATCATACATGTGGAGCGAATCCAGCTTCAGCGCCTTCTTTCGAGCCGCCACGTACCGGTGCATTGCCGGAAGCGCCTCGTGCACGGCGTGAATCAGATTGTGATACACGCTTTCCGGGATGTTCTCCGGAGAGAGGGCGGCCGACAGGGCGGAAGAGTAGTTCCGCAATCCGGACAGTATCACATCTTTTTTTACGTTGTAATTATAGAGCGTAGAAATCGTGTTGTTGTATTCCCGATATCGGCGGTACAGGGTCTCAAAGGCAGCCTTCCGAACCGACGGATTCTCCGATTCCATCAGGGTGATAAAGTTGCCGTGGGTCAACGGAATTTCGTTTCCGCCGGCATCCATTACGGTACCGAAAGTCATATCCGCATCCGTCAGCATGGAGTAGGCTTCATCCGGTGCATCCAATGCTTCGCTCAGGGAGGAAATAATCCGTTCCTCTGCCGCAGAAAGGGTGTGAGGTTTGCCTCGGAGGATAGTCTCCAGCATATAGCGATACAGTTTCAGCTCATCATTGGCTTCAACGAACTCTTCAATGCGGCCCTCCGGGGCGGAGAGAATCTCCGGAATGATGAAAGCCGTTTTCGAAGACAGCTGCGCCAATACCGACATAGCTTTGTTATTCATGCCGGTGTATTTAGAGTTTCCGTTGTCTTCATCGTGCTTCATTCTGGAATAGACGAATGCGTATTCCGCTTTCCGTGTGGCAGCCGCATACAGATTCAGCCCATGCAGAAGCTGCTCCGGGGATTCCGTCAGGTGACCCTGAAGCTCTGCGATGGCGTTTGCCTCTTCCAAAGCTTCTTTCAGATCGGATTCCCACTTGGACTCATCCGGATACATCTTTTCAATATTCCATTTATAGGAAGGGGCAATATCCTCCCGATTTTTTATTTCCTGATTCATAATAAATCCTTTCGTATGTGTATAGTGAAATCCCTCGGGATATCTAGTTCAGTATATCATTTTTCCCGGGAAAAATTAATAGAAAATAAGAGAGAGGAAGACGGTATGTCATCTCATGCATTATGAAGTTCCCGTGAAGTGTTGTGCATTTTCGGAAATTCAGACCCAATCTGCATAACGTTTCACACCAACTTCACAATCCGACCCAGCGGCCACTCTAATTTCTGCCTTTTTCAATGCTGCACGGCGTCTGCGTTCCGATCATCGCAAGCGTTACTTCCTAGGTAAAGTTTGCGGATCTGCAAATATCAATTTTACCGGTAAAGGATTCATGAAAATGCTTGCAAAATATGGAAAAATGAATAGCCATATATTAAAATTAGAAGATAAGCTTCCTATGTAAGATATGCCGGAGGAATCATGAAGGAGCGGAACAATGGCGAAAGATGGAATAATAATTCCCTATAAAAAAAGCCCTGCACACGCAGGGCATGGCGGAGAGAGGGGGATTTGAACCCCCGCACGGGAATTACCCGCCTGCTGGTATTCGAAGCCAGTCCCTTCAGCCTCTTGGGTACCTCTCCATATTTCAATCATAGCTTTATAATGTTAGCACAAGCGGAACCCTTTTGCAATAAATTTTTGATATAAAACAATGATACGGCAAAAGTAGGAGAAACCGCGGAAACCTTTTAAAATATGGGCGGGATTTCTTGAAAGTCTTTTGTGAATATTATATAATGAAATGAATATTTATATATAGGAGAGATTCAATGGAAAATTTAGGTCTGAATGAAATACGAGATTTATTCAGAGATTTCTTTGTCAGCAAGGGTCATTACGCCGGAAAGAGTGCTTCTTTGATTCCTCAGAATGACAAGAGTCTTCTGATTATCAACTCGGGAATGGCACCGCTGAAACCGTATTTTGCCGGAGTGGAAACCCCGCCTTCGAAGCGCATGACTACCTGTCAGAAATGCATCCGTACCGGAGACATTGATAATGTCGGAAAGACGGCAAGACACGGTACGTTCTTCGAAATGCTGGGCAACTTCAGCTTCGGAGATTACTTTAAAGAGCAGAGTCTCACCTGGGGATGGGAATTCATTACGGAGTGGCTCAAGATGCCGAAGGATCGAGTATGGGCAACTGTATATCAGGACGATGACGAAGCCCACGACATCTGGGTTAAATTGGGCATGCCGGAAGATCACATTGTCCGCCTGGGCAAAGACGACAACTTCTGGGAAATCGGTCTGGGTCCGTGCGGTCCTTGCTCCGAAATCTTCTTTGACAGAGGCGAGAAGTACGGCTGCGGCAAACCGGATTGCAAACCGGGCTGCGACTGTGACCGTTATATTGAATTCTGGAACCACGTATTCTCCCAGTTTTCCAAGGAGGAAGACGGGAGCTATTCAGACCTGGCACATAAGAACATTGATACCGGAATGGGGCTGGAACGTATGGCCTGCATCATGCAGGGTGTGGACTCCATCTTCGATATCGACACCATCCGCCACATTCTGAATGCGGTCGCTGAGAAGGCCGGAGTGAAGTACGAGCAGGGCAGCGAACAGAATGACATCAGTCTGCGAATCGTTACCGACCACCTGAGATCCATGGTATTCATGATTTCCGATGGTATCCTGCCGAGCAACGAGGGCCGCGGTTATGTACTTCGGAGACTGATCCGCCGTGCGGCAAGAAACGGAATGATTCTCGGAATCAATCAGGATGACTTCCTGGCAGAGCTGGCCGATAAGGTGATTGAGGTGTCCGGTGGCGCTTATCCGGAACTGGTGGAGAAGCAGGAATACATCAAGAAAATCATCCGGAACGAAGAGTCCCAGTTCTCCAAAACTCTGGCGAACGGGCTCTCCATTCTCAACGATTATATGAGCGATATGGATGCCAAGGGCGAGAAGGTTCTGGCCGGAGAATTGGCATTCAAGTTGTACGATACTTATGGATTCCCGATTGAGCTCACTGAAGAAATCCTGGCAGAGAACGGAAAGACCCCGGATATGGAAGGCTTCCGCCAGAGCATGGCAAACCAGAAGGAAACCGCCAGAGCCGGTCAGAGAGATACCTCGGATGAAGCGTGGAAGGATGCGGGTGCGTACTCCCATCTTCCGGCAACGGAATTTCTGGGTTATACCGAGACCGAAGCAGAGGCAGAGGTTCAGTTCTGCGGTTCCTATGACCGGGAGCGCAAATTCCTGATTTTCAACCGCACACCGTTCTATGCAACCAGCGGCGGCCAGCTCCACGACACGGGAATCGTAACGGCAGGTGAAGCGAAGTATCACATCGTGGATGTGGTAAAAGAAAACGGCATCTTCCTCCACGTTGTGGACGCCGATGACAGCAAAAAAATGGATGCAGTATCCGAAGGCGACCGGGTGACCTTGAAAATCGACTCCGTAAAGCGGAATCGCATCTCCAGAGGGCACAGCGCTACCCACCTGCTGCAACAGGCGCTTCGGGATGTATTGGGCGACCACGTCATGCAGGCCGGATCCTATGTGGATGAAAATTACCTGCGATTTGACTTTAACCACTTCGAGGCAATGACGGGAGAAGAAATCCGAAAGGTAGAAGATATTGTCAATGCACACATCGACGAATTCCTGCCGATTCAGATGCAGGAAATGCCGATTGAAGAAGCGAAAAAGATGGGCGCAATGGCCCTGTTCGGTGAAAAATACGGCGACATCGTTCGGGTAGTCAGCATGGGAGATTACAGCGTAGAATTCTGCGGTGGTACCCATTTGGATAACACCGGAAAGATTGGCGCATTCAAGATTACCGCAGAGTATGGCGTGGCTTCCGGCGTTCGACGGGTGGAAGCCGTCACCGGATCCCAGGTGATTCAGTATCTGGATGCAAAGGCAGCAATTCTGGAAGAAGCTGCGACGGTATTGAAGACCGGCGAAAAGGATCTTCCAAAGAGAGCGGAACAGCTGCTTCAGGACAACCGGGATCTGGAAAAAGAGCTGAAAGCCTTGAAAGCAGATCAGATTGCCGGCTCCGTGGATGCCATCATTGCTTCGGCAAAGGATGTGAACGGCGTCAAATTGATTACGAAGCGTTTTGACAACACCGATGCGGACCAGCTCCGAGAGATGTCCGACGCGATTAAGGAGCACACCGATAACGTTGTAATGGTATTCGCCGCAGTGAACGACGGAAAGATTATTCTGATTGCATCGGTCAGCGAAGACCTGGTATCCAAGGGATATCACGCCGGAAAAATCATTAAGGAAGTGGCGAAAGTTGCCGGCGGCGGTGGCGGCGGCAAGGCCGGAATGGCACAGGCCGGTGCGAAAGATGCTTCAAAATTGGAAGATGCTTTTGCAAAAGCGGAAGAACTCATTGCGGTTCAGTAAGGAGGTATTGCTATGAGTAAAGATACAGTAGTTTTCGAGGGAATCAACGAACAACAGATGACCAACCGTGAGATTCTGGAAACCATCTACAATGCGCTGCAGGAAAGGAATTACAATGCCATCGACCAGATGGTGGGGTATCTCACATCCGGAGACCCTTCCTACATCACCAGCCACAACAATGCCAGACATCTCATCCTCAAGGTAGATCGAGACGATCTTCTGGAAGAGATTCTCACCAGCTATCTGGGAGTTGAGAAGAAGTAATGCGAAAACTAGGACTGGATGTAGGAGATAAGACCATCGGCGTTGCCGTAAGCGACGAATTAGATATCACCGCCCAGGGCGTAACTACCATAGACCGTGTCGGCATTCGAAAGGATGCCGGCAAGGTGATGGATTATGTTCGGGAATACGATTGTGATACCGTGGTAATGGGTCTTCCGATTAATCTGGATGGCTCCGACAGCGTACAGACCGAGAAGGTACGTGAATTCCGAACCATGCTGGAGAACAAGATGCGCAGCTCCGGAATGGCTGACGTCAAGGTGGAATGGCAGGATGAACGTTTTACCACCGTTATTGCCGAACGGGTGCTGATGGAAGCGAATATGAAGCGGAAATCCCGTAAAGAAGTTGTTGATAAGCAAGCTGCTATTATTATTTTACAGAGTTATATGGACAGGGTGAAAAATGGAAAGTAAAGTCAAAAATCATGATCTGAGTTTTCTCTCTTCCAATGATTACTGGGGCAGAGGCATTATGATCGGCACAAGCGGCCGTCGGATTGCTGTTGCCTATTTTATCATGGGAAGAAGCGAAAACAGCCGAAACCGTTACTTCTATCAGGAGGGGGACAAGGTGGCAATTGCACCGTACGATCCGGCAAAGCTGGAGGACCCGACCTTAATCATCTATTATCCGGTAAAGACCGTTGGAAATCAGCTGATTGTTACCAATGGAGATCAGACGGATACCGTAGAAGAACATCTGAATCAGGGAGGTACTTTCGAATCCGCTCTGCGTACTCGGGAGTTTGAGCCGGACGAACCTCATTTTACCCCTAGAATCAGCGGAATCGTGGATATGACGGATGGCACGTTCAAGATGAGCATCCTGAAGAATATCGACGGTATCGGCAAGGAATGCGGCCGTTATTTCTATGAATATGCGCCGGTGGACGGAACCGCTCGTTTCATCCACACCTATGAGGGGAATGCCACTCCGCTGCCGACATTCGAGGGAGAACCTTGGAAAGTGGAGATTCCGGAGGATTTGGATGTATTCACCGAAACCATCTGGAAGAGGCTCAACGAGGATAACAAGATTTCGCTTTGCACAATGATGATTGATATGGACACCAACGAAAAGGACGTTCGTATTCTGAACAAGAGAATGGGAGACTAGCATGGATAATAAGATGGAATATAAATCGCCACTTTCTTCAAGATACGCCAGCAAAGAGATGAAGTACATTTTCTCCGAGCAGAAGAAATTCACCACATGGCACGAACTGTGGATTGCCCTGGCAAAGGCAGAGAAAGAGCTGGGACTGAACATCACCCAGGAACAGATTGATGAGATGGTGGAAAATAAGGATATCGTCGACTTTGAGGTGGCGGAAGCCAGAGAAAAAGAAGTTCGTCACGATGTTATGAGCCACGTTTATGCATATGGCAAGCGCTGCCCGAAGGCAGAGCCGATTATCCATCTGGGTGCAACATCCTGCTACGTTGGCGACAACACCGATATTCTTCTCATGAGAGATGCGCTGAAGCTGATTCTGGAGAAAGCCATTCAGGTGGAACTGAACCTTACTCGTTTTGCCATCGAGTACAAAGATTTGCCATGCCTGGGATATACCCACCTGCAGCCGGCACAGCTGACCACCGTGGGCAAGAGAGCGACCCTGTGGATGTACGAACTGGCAATGGATATCGTCGAGCTGGAGCGTCGTCTGGAAGATCTGCGGATGCTGGGTTCCAAGGGAACCACCGGTACTCAGGCAAGCTTTATGGATCTCTTCGAGAATGATGAGGAGAAAGTAAAGAAACTGGATCAGCTGATTGCGGAAGATTTCGGATTTGCCGGATGCGTTCCGGTTTCCGGTCAGACCTACTCCAGAAAGGTGGATTACAACGTGCTTTCCACACTTTCCGGCATCGCTCAGACTGCATCCAAGTTCTCCAACGATATGAGAATTCTTCAGTCCTTTGGTGAAATGGAGGAACCGTTCGAAGAGCATCAGATTGGTTCTTCGGCAATGCCGTACAAGAGAAACCCGATGCGTTCGGAGAGAATCACTTCTCTGGCGCGTTATGTCATGATCGATTCCCTGAACCCGGCAATCACCGCTGCGACTCAGTGGTTCGAAAGAACGCTGGACGATTCTGCCAACAAGAGAATTTCCGTACCGGAAGCGTTCCTGGCAGTGGACGGTATTCTGAACCTGTTCATCAACATCAGCAGCGACATGGTGGTATATCCGAAGGTTATTGAATCCAGAGTGATGGAGAAGCTGCCGTTTATCGCAACCGAGAACATTATGATGGAAGCCGTAAAGAAGGGTGGAAACCGTCAGGAACTCCACGAGAGAATTCGTGTTCACTCTCACGAAGCGACACTTCGCGTAAAGAGAGACGGACTCAGCAACAACCTCATCGAGCTGATTGCCAACGATCCGGACTTCGACCTTTCCGAAGAGGAAATTCGTGCCAGCCTGAACCCTTCCCTGTACGTGGGAAGATGCCCTTCCCAGGTAACCGAGTTCGTCCAGGATGTAATCGATCCAATCGTTCGCAGACATCCGCATGAAAACATCAGCACGGAAATCAACCTGTAGGAATCATATAACACGGATGGAGGAACACAAGCGATGAAACAAATCGAATTGAAATACGGATGCAATCCGAATCAGAAGCCGGCTTTCGTATCCATGAAGGATGACAGCGAACTTCCTTTTGAGGTTCTCAATGGAAGACCGGGATACATCAATCTGCTGGACGCTTTGAATGGCTGGCAACTGGTAAAAGAAATTCACGAAGCGACCGGCAAAGCGGCCGCTACATCCTTTAAGCATGTCAGCCCAACTTCCGCCGCCATCGGCCGGAAGATGAGCGATCGTCTGAAGAAGGCGTGCTTCGTGGATGACATCGAAGGACTGGATGATTCCGAAATCGCCACTGCGTATGCTCGTGCCAGAGGCACGGATCGCATGAGCTCTTTCGGCGATTTTATCTCCCTCAGCGATGTCTGCGACGCAACCTGTGCGCGGCTCATCAAGAGAGAGGTGTCTGACGGCGTTATCGCTCCGGGATATACGGAAGAAGCGCTGGAGATTCTGAAGCAGAAGAAGAAGGGCAACTACCTGATTCTGCAAATCGATCCCGCTTACGAAGCACCGGAAATGGAAGAGAAGCAGGTATTCGGCGTGACCTTTACACAGAAGCATAACGACTTAAAGATTGAGCCGTCTTGTCTCGAGAACATCGTGACCGAGAACAAAGAGCTGCCGGATGAGGCGAAGGAAGATATGCTGATTGCATTGATTGCACTGAAGTATACTCAGTCCAATTCCGTTGCCTTCGCTTACGACGGTCAGACCATCGGCATCGGTGCGGGACAGCAGTCCAGAGTGCACTGCACCAGACTTGCCGGAAGCAAAGCGGATAACTGGCAGCTGCGCCTCACGGATAAGGTTCTGAACCTCCCGTGGAAAGCCGGAACTCGCCGTCCGAACAAAGATAATTTTATCGATCGATACATCGCAATGGAGGATACGCCGGAAGCAAACGTAGACATCGACTGGACGGAACTCTTCGAGACCAAACCGGAACCGTTTACGCTGGAAGAGAAGCGCCAGCTCCTGGACAAGGTGGACGGTGTGACTTTGGCGTCGGATGCGTTCTTCCCGTTTGCGGATAACATCGACCGGGCGAAGGCCAGCGGTGCCAAATATATTGTACAGCCGGGAGGATCCACCAGAGACGACCTGGTTCTGGAGGCATGCAACAAATACGGAATGGTTATGTGCTATAACGGATTCCGTCTGTTCCACCATTAATATCGAAGAAAATGAACTAAAAAAGCAGCTCTTTTGCAGCTGCTTTTTTCTTAGGGAGAAGAGGAGAATCGCTGATGAACGATTTACAGATTGACTATTTTATGGCAGTGGCAACCAATCTCAGCTTCACGAAAACATCCGAAGAACTTTTCGTGTCTCAACCGGCTATCTCCAAACAGATTTCCCTGATGGAAAAAGAGCTGGGAGTAAAACTGTTCATTCGAAACAACAAGAAGACGACCCTCACGAAAGCAGGCGAACTGTATTACGAATTCTTCCGGGAATATAAAAAGGAACTTCGGGATACCATGTACAAGGCCGCGGCGCTGCAGCAACAGGACCCGGAAGTTATACATGTGGGTTTCATGGAAGGATGGGATTTGGCCGAAATCCTGCCGGAGGTGCTGCAACGATTTCACGATAAGTATCCCAATACGAGATTGGCCATTGATTGCTGCGGTGTAAAAGAATTAACAACACTTCTTCTTACCGACAATATACAGGTTGCTCTTACAATGAAGAATTCGCTGACGGATTTTAATGAATTGTATCAAAATACGGTGGCGACAACTCGAAAGCTTCTGATTTATTCTCCGGCGAATGAGCATGCCGGAGCTCCGGACGTGAATCCATCGGATTTTCGCCACGAGAAGTTTTTTGCCCCTTGGGAGATTGTAGGAAAGATGATTACCCGGTTGCTTGCGACCTATTGCGAACCTTACGGATTTACTCCGGAAATTGAATTCGTTCACAACAGCGAATCCGTGATTACTTGCGTTCGTAACAACATGGGCGTGGCCATTGTGGACGATTGGGTGTGGTGCATCCACTCTCCAACCCTCCGATACATTGAATTGGAGGCTGTTGATGAGATATGTGTGACCCGAATGAAAGAAGGCGTGAATGAGCAAACATTGTTCCTCACAGAGCTGCTGGAAGATGTGGTAAGATCTCGTCATTCATAAACAATCGGTTATTCATTACATGAAAAAATAAGCATTATACAAAACGTATTATTGTGGGTAAAATATAACCATAATAATACGTTTTGTTTTTAACAACCATACAAAATATTGGAGGACGAAAAAATGGTACATAAGAGCAAAAAACTAACCGCTGTGTATGCGCTGATTATGGATTTGCCGCTGAGCATCCTCATTACGCTGATTTCTCTCGTGTTGGCAGGAAATCTCGCCGCACCGATGTTCATCCGTATGGCAATCCTCGCCTATGTCATTACTTTCTTTGTGAACTTTCTTCCGGCACCGAAGTGGGGATTTGATTTCGCCATCAAGCATTCGAAACCGGGAACGTTCAAGTTCGGTTTACTGCTGAACCTCGTCGTTGCAGCGGTATTCGTAGTAATTCTGGACCTGATTATGACCGCGGTGGGCGTGCTGGTATTCGGAGGCGGCACCTTCCAGATGTATATCGTTTCCGTTCTGGGAGGATTCGTTCCATGTTATGTTCCGACGCTGATTATCGCAATGCTGTGGAATGGACCGGCCGACAAAATGTCCCGTGCAATCGTGGGTGAACCGATGCCGGAAATCCCGACCAGCTTCTAGTGCAGCTTTAAAATATCATAAAAATATGATACGCTGATTACAGGATGTACCCGAGGTGTGCATCCTGTATTGTATATGAAAGAGAGGATATTTAAAATGAAAAGACCTGATTTTTATCCGGTACGCAGCCTGATCTATGTAGATTTGGCAAAGGAAGATTACAGAATTCACCTGGAAAACTGGCTCTACAGATACCATATTCCGGACAGCATTTCTCAGTTCGGACCTTACGTATCCAAGTATGCGTTCTATCAAGCTCTGCCGGTTCCGGAAGGCGGCGAGCGTTTCGGTACGGTAAGAATGCAGATGACGGAACATTACTGGCTGGCAAATCCGAACGATATTCACGAATTCGTACACCACAAGGCATTGACCGAGTATTTTCCGCCGGATGTACTGGTATGGCAGAACAACCTCCCGGACCCGGCAGATGGTAACAGCTCCGCAGACGAAATGAACTTCGAAGGAGACGATGCAAGAGCTACTAAGGGAAATGAAAACCTGGGCACCGTTCCGTTCATATTTGCCTTTATCCCGGTATGGTGGGAAGAGGACTTCAAGGGGGAAGGCAGAACCGTGGAAGACGGTCCGAACTACAGATGGCAGTTCATGGTTCGCTATCCGGATGGTGTCTCCATGGAAGAAGGGGATAAATGGCTGAAGGAAGAATTCATCCCGGCGTACACCTCTCAGGACGAAGTGACACGCTGCCTCTCCAGCAAAATCATCAAGTCCGTCAATGACTGCGAATTCGACCGCGTCGTAGAAATGTGGTTCCCAAGTCCAAGCGCTTGGCAGAAGGCCACAAAGGAAGCGGCTCAGAAGGTGGCAAAACCGGATTGGGCGGAGACCGAGGATTTCCCATATCTGAAGAAGTCCTATGGAATCTCCGGAATCTTCCTGTCCGACATCGCTCGTTCCGACAATATGACTCAGTACCACGGCTACATCACGATGAGATAGTCCGAGGAGTCGTATGAAGAAAAAAGAAATATTAACACTGGCCCTGTTGGTGGCAATTCTGCCGCCGGCCTGGGCCGTGGCTTCTCCTTATTTCGGGGTAAAAGTAGGTCCCATCGCGCTGATAGCGGCCGGAATCTACGGCACGAACGGAAATAGTTTTAAGGATGCCTTCAAAATCGCAGCAGGTTACCTGGCGGGAGACCTTTGGGGAATCATCAGCTCTCTGATAATGGCTCATACCACCCTAAATAGGGACCTGACTCTGTTTATGACGTTGTTCGTGCTGGGTTTCCTGGTGGTGCTCATTTCCCAGTGGCTGCCGAAGGTTTTCTTTATGCCTTCCTGGCTGGCCGGTTGGGCCATCGCCATGCTTACCTTTAATTTAGACACCTCGACTTCATTGTGGAGTCTTGGACTGCAGGTAGGAATTTCCATGCTGGTGGGCGTATACTACGTGGGTGCCCTGATGGATAAGATTCAGCGTGTTATCTGCGGAACGGATGCGCAAAAATAACGATAGTCGACGATATTAGTTTATCAGTCACTCCTTAATACATGAAAAACCGAAGACTGCAGCCATTCGCGAGGATGAGCTGCAGTTTTTCGTATGAGAAGCGTTTTGCGCTTTACCGTAAACAATTATCGCTAACTTGAATTCATTTCCTTAGCGCAATTTATTTTGGGTTATAACAACTGTTTTTATATATTTTTTTGTAATATGAACACGATTTTATGGTATAATATTTATTAATTTAAAGGCGGTCTGATGGACCGAAAACAGCGTCGGATGGCCGTAATACACAATCAGGAGGAACAATTCATATGGAAATGACAGGTGCACAAGTCGTGGTAGAATGCCTGCTGGAGCAGGGCGTGGATACCGTGTTCGGGTATCCCGGCGGCACAATTCTGAATATTTACGATGAACTCTACAAATACCAAGACAAGATTACTCACTACCTTACCGCACACGAGCAGGGAGCGGCGCATGCGGCGGACGGCTATGCCCGATCCACCGGAAAGGTGGGAGTATGTCTGGCCACTTCCGGACCGGGGGCAACCAACCTCACCACCGGAATCGCCACTGCTTATATGGACTCATCGCCGGTTGTTTTTATCTGCTGCAACGTAGGGCAGAAAATGCTGGGCAAGGATGCTTTCCAAGAGGTGGACATCACCGGTATTTCCATGCCGATTACCAAGACAAACTACCTCGTACGGGATGTGGACAAACTGGCGGATACGGTGAGAGAGGCTTTCGGCATTGCCAGAAGCGGCCGGCCGGGACCGGTGCTCATCGATATTACGAAAGACGTTACTGCAGCGAAGGTGGATTATGAGCCGATTCCCCAGGAAAAACATTCCAGAACCGGTGCCCTGGGCAAGCTGATTCGCCGTTCCAGCACCAGCAGTTTGCTGAGACCGGAACCGGATCAGAAGGATATCGACATTCTGGTAGATATGATTAAGGAATCCAAGAAGCCGATGCTAATCTGTGGCGGCGGCGTAACACGAAGCCGGGCTCACGAAGAGTTCCGGGAATTTGCCCGCAAGGTGGATGCGCCGGTGGCCATCACACTGATGGGCGGCGGTGCCATGGACGGTGCGGATCCGCTGGCGACAGGAATGATTGGCATGCACGGATCTCAGGCATCCAACCGCGGAGTAGACGGCTGCGATCTGCTGATTGCTGTCGGCTGCCGCTTCTCGGACCGGGTGGCATTGAAGCCGGATTCTTTTGCCCGTAACGGAAAAATCGTTCATATCGATATCGACCGGGCCGAAATCAACAAGAACGTTCAGACAGACCACCATATCATCGGCGATGCGAAAATCGTGCTGGAAAGACTGAATGAGAAAGTTCCTCAGTACGACCACAGCGAGTGGAAGGAGTACGTGTTCTCGTTCCCGACCGAGACCAAATACGATCTGGACGAGAACGGTGTAATGACGCCAAAGGAGATTCTGGCCACCATCGAAAGCATGGTTCCGAAGGACACGGTGGTTTCCACCGACGTCGGCGAGCACCAGATGTGGGCGATTCAGCACTTCCACTTCAGCTATCCGGGACAGTTGCTGACTTCCGGCGGGTATGGCACCATGGGCTTCGGTCTGGGCGCTGCGCTGGGTGCAAAAGCCGGAAATCCGGAGAAAACGGTCATTCATATCACCGGAGACGGTTCTTTCCGGATGAACTGCAATGAGCTGGCCACTGAAGAGTTCTACAAACTGCCGGTAATTACTTTTATTTTCAACAACGGCGTACTGGGCATGGTGCACCAGTGGCAGGATTTGATGTATGATAAGCGTTACAGTCAGACGATTCTGGACCGCGGGCCGAATTTCGTCAAATTGGCGGAGGCCTATGGCATGAAGGGGGCTCGTGTGACCAATATCGAAGAGCTTCAGACAGCGATTACCGAAGCGCTGGAGGAACAGAAAGAGGGAAGAGGATATCTGGTGGATTGTGCGGTTGCAACGGATGAAATGGTTCGGCCGATGGTAAACGGCGGCACCAACATTACAGAATTTCTGCTGAATTAGGGGGTAAAAATAGAATGAATACGACTCAGAATACCGAAGAAATCAGACGCACTTTTTCCGTTCTGGTAGAGAACCGTCCGGGCGTGCTTTCTATTATCAGCCGGCTGTTCTCCCGAAACGGATTTAATATCGATTCCTTTTGCTCCGGCCCGACTACGGACCCCAATCTGACCCGAATCACCATCGAGGTGTATGCGGATGACAATCATGCGAACCTGCTTTTGGCGCAGCTGAACAAGATGGTGCCGGTGTATTCCGCCAAAATGATGGAGCCGGCGAAGACCATCCGCCGAGAGTTCGTGCTGTTCAAATGTGAAGCGAAGGAATATGAAACGCGAAACGAAATCATCCAGATTGGCAATATTTTCCGAGCAACGGTAATCGACGTATCTTCCGACACCTTGACGCTGGCCATGATTGGGGAGGAGAACAAGATTAACGCCCTGCAGGAGTTGCTGGAGCCGTTCAACATCCTGGAACTGGCACGTACCGGCAATCTGGCGATGGAGCGCGGCAAGTATACCATCGACGAGAAGACGAAAGAGAATATTGAGTTCAGTTACGGAAAAAATGTAACGGAATAGTACAACAGAGGAGCTCGAGTCAGTAATGACTTGAGCTCTTTGGGCAATTACAGGATAGGGAAACAAAACGCATGAATGTACTTTTGATTAACGGAAGCCCAAAAGGCAAAAACAGCAATTCATTAAAGCTTGCGTATAGTTTTATCGAAGGGCTAAAAAGTGAATATGCGAACAACGGAAAAGAGATATCGATAGAAGAGCTTCATGTCGCTTCCATGAATATCGACGCGTGTAAGGGTTGCTTTACGTGCTGGAAGAAAACGCCCGGCATATGCTGTATAAAGGACGATATGCAGACCGTTATCGGCAATCAGCTGAAAGCGGATATTATCCTCTGGTCTTTTCCGCTGTACTATTTCAACGTTCCGGGGATCTTAAAGAACCTGATCGATCGTCAGCTTCCCATGAGCCTTCCCTTTATGAGCTCCCGTGAAGACGGATACGGAAGCGGAAGCCACGATTCACGCTACAATATGGAAGGCAAGCGGCACGTGCTAATCTCGACTTGCGGTTTTTACTCGGCAGAAGAAAACTATGACAGCGTTTTGCGGATGTTCGATCATTTCCTCGGCAAGGGAAATTACGAAACAGTATTTTGCGGTCAGGGAGAGTTGTTCCGGGTAAAAGAACTTTCCGCAAGAACAGAGGAATATCTTGATGCAGTAAAAGTCGCCGGTGCAGAATACGCCGAAACCGGAATGATATCGGCAAAAACCGATGCCGTTCTCCGTACGCTTCTATATCCAAAAGATGTGTTCGAAAAGATGGCCGACGCCAGCTGGGGCATTCATCGGACGACCGGAGAGAAAGAACCGGAAGATCTTGTTTTTACCCGGCAGATGGCTGCTCTCTATAACAAAAACGCGTATGACGGAAAAGAGCGGGTGCTGGAGATGCACTTTACCGATTTGAATCATACATATCAGATTCGGCTGGGCAAGGAGGGAAGTGAGGTTGTTGCAGATGGCAGCCTTACTTCGACGACTCGCATCGATACGCCTTTTGCGGTATGGTTGGCGATTTCCCGCGGAGAAATCGGCGGTGCCGAGGCATTGGGAAAACAGATGTACACGGTGGCCGGGGATTTTTCTCTGATGATTGATTGGGATAAATTCTTCGGAAGCAGGGCTGCAGTCGATAAAGCAGAGACAACAGGTTCGGATACGACGGAGCAGAAAAAACCGACCATGGCAGCCATGCTGATTCCATGGATTGCCTTTTGGATTGCGGTTTCGATTAATCCGGCACCGGGGGCGGTGATTGCACTGACCGTGGCAGCTGCCATCCCGCTTTTGATGCGAAATCATAAATTGGTGATTTGGGACCGGCTCTCGATATTCGCCGTTGCGATTCTTTCCGCTGCTGCCAATATCACCGGAAACGGGGATATTCCCACAAATGCAGGTTATTTGATATTTGGCTTGTTCTGGCTGATTTCCTGCCTGACAAAGGAACCATTGTGCGCCGCATATGTAAAGTATAATTATGGCGGTGAAAGTGCACGTCAAAATCCGCTTTTTATGCGGACAAATTATATTCTTGCCGCAGCGTGGGGCTTGTTGTATGTGCTGACAGCAGCATGGACATTTCTGTTTCGAAGCGCCGGAATTGCAAATACAATTATCATCGTAAACAATTTGATTCCGTTGTTGATGGGGTTGTTCACATTGTGGTTTCAGAAATGGTATCCGGCAAGAATGGCCAGAGGAAAGACGAACCGAAAGTGATGACTTTATACCGGAACCGGAAGAGGTATTGATATCCAAAACAATAGAGAGAAGAAGGATTGCGAAATCGAAGAAACGCAACTATTCCTAAAAACATAATTATGGGAATAGTTGAATCGGAGATTATATCGAAACTCCGGAACACCATGTTAGATGTGGACTGTTCCGGAGTTATTTATTAATGGGAAAGATTTCCTCCGCAGCTGCTGCCGTACCCGGCCGTGCAGCTGTAACACAACGCACAGGTATGAATCTTTCGAGGCGTAATCTCACCGGAAACCCGTTCAGAGATGTGCTGTGCACCTTCCGGCTTTAATCCCAGTACGTGGTAATATTCGCAGTCATAGAGACAGCCATCGTAGTCCACGTTAATCTGGTCTCGGCACATCACGCCCGGAATATTGTCCTCGTTGAAGTTGTCGGACTGCATCCGGATATAGGAACCCAGTTTTCCCTGATTCCGAAGTTCCCGGCCGAATCGTCCCAACGGAACGTTTCCGATCGCAATGAGATTGGTAAATTCAATTCCGTGTTCCTCCCGGAGCACATCCCGGTACGTGTCTTCCAGCATGATTTCGTTCGGCGGAAGATATGGACCATCCGTATTGTACACCAAAGTAAGCTTGCGGTTTTCATCCTTGCCATAGCCCAATTCGTTCAGCTTCCGAAGAATCCGAAGCGTCGGATCAAAAACATCGCTTCCTCGCTGTTTCTCCACCGTTTTCTTTTTATAATACGGAAGAGAACATACAATCTGTACGTTGTTCTCTGCGTACACATCGATTAGCGGCGCATATTTTTCATCATTGAGAATCACGATATTGGTACGCACCATAACCTGACCTGACTTCGATGCTTCCCGAATCAAATAATCCAGATTCGGATTCATCTCCGGAGAGCCGCCGGTGATATCCATCACTTCAAACGGACCGTTTCGGAAAGCGTCTAGACATTGATCCATGGTTTCCTTACTCATCATCTCCGTGCGCTTCGGACCGCATTCCAGGAAACAATGGGTGCAGGAAAGGTTGCATCCGTACCCCACGTTCACCTGCATGGTGGTCAGCTTCTCCTTCGATTCCAGTTCGTCGATACCGCGCACCTGACTCATAATGTCCGGAACATCGTAGCGTTCCTGTTCCTTCTTCAGATCCGAAAGCGTCACCGGAGCCTGATTCCCGACAAATCGTTCCGGATTGACCTCCATGGCCAATTCATCGTACAAGCCGTAGTGAACATCCCGGTTTCCATCCACTTGGAAATATCGGCTAAAACGAGATTTTCGAAGAATTTCCGCCACGTTTCCGCTGATGCCTACGGAGCGTTTCCGCAGGAAGCGTATTTTTTCGTCGAAATCCATATAGCGTTTGTTTTCCTGCATGGTTCCCAGGTAAGTGGCACTCTCTCCGTAGTTCTCCTCCCGGTCTTCCAACGCGGAACATTTAAAGGCCCGGACCGTGCAAGAATAGAACTGAGTATCGCCCACCAAACGAGCCACATCGAAATCGTGGGGTTGTATCGGGGTCTGTTCTACGATGTAGTACTTTTGGAATCCGCACTTTTCCATCAATCGACGGAAGTCTTCCAGATACATGGCTCCACCCATGCATTCGCCTCGCATCACCGGATCGTCCTGTACTTCCTTCGGGACTCTCCGGTCGGAGAATACGTCGGAGAAGTACATTTCTCCCCCTTGCTTCAGAATGCGATAGACCTCTCGGAACACTTCCTCCTTGAAAGGCGAAAGGTTGATGACGCAATTGGAAGTCACCACATCCACAGATTCATCTTCAATCCCAATGGATTTCAAATCCTCGATGTATCCCAGATGAAAGGATGTGTTGACCTTGGAATAGCCGAACTTTTCCGCTTGCTTTTTCTGATACTTACGGGCAACCGCCAACTGAGACTCGGTCATGTCTACGCCGTGGACATGTCCGTTTTCTCCCACCAGCTTGGAAAGGATGAATACGTCTCGTCCGGTGCCGCAGCCTAAGTCTAAAGCGGTACAGCCCTCCAAACCCATGGGGATTGGAGAACCGCAGCCGTAGAACTGATTCAGAATATCCTCATCGATTAAAGGAAGAATATCTCGTACGTAACGGGGCGGTGCCGAACTGCAGCAGCAGGCGTTGGTTTTCAAGTCGTCGCTGCTGCCCAGAATGACTCCGTAATATTCTTTTATCTGTTCATGAATTCTGTTGTCCATAGCAATTAATTTCTACCTTCGTCCATCATGCCGAAGCATTCGTTGAAGAACAGCTTAATCTTAACATCGTATTTGTCTGCGATAGCATCAAATGCATCGTCCACGATATCCAGCAGCAGATCCGATTCACATACGGCACGAGCATTTACCACCAGCCGGAGTTTATCGGTTTTTTCCTGCAGCTCCTGGTCGTGGATGATGTCGTAGTCCACGCCAATCAGGCTGAACTTTGCGTAATCCTGATCTTTGCCAACAGCGAAGGCCTTCAGGTGCGGTACGTTTCTCTTGTTGGCAATCAGGCCGTCACGAATTTCATCAATCAGATCATCTACCAGCCGGTTTCCGTCAAACTCGCTGCCATCCTTCGATGTGATGAATACGTTCCGGTTGAACCAGGACATGGTCTTCTCGGCAGAAATGAATTCCGGGCCGCCGTATCCAATATCGGTGATATTTACGCGGCTCTCCGCACTTAGGAGGTAATCCACCAGTGGTTCCAAGCCCTTCTTCTCCTTTGCGGAAATCGCAAATACCGGGATACCCGGACACGCTTCTTCCAGGAACTTCACGTACCGGTCTACTTCCTCGTCGGTCATCAGATCAATCTTGTTAAGAACAACGCAGTCCGCTTCTTTCAGCTGTGCCGCCAGGAGGAATTTCAGCTCTTCCGGCAGATGGATATCTGCCTTCTCCGGCATAATCATCCGCAGTCTTTCCGGGTCCGTTACAACGGTGAACGGTGCCAGGGTAAATTCGTCTTTATGATTCTTGTCCAAGTTTCCGTACACGTGATCCAGCGCACCGATACCGCAGCCAGGGATATCCGACATAACGATGTCCCGCGGATTCTGCTTGTTCAGTCTTTCAATTCGCTCAATCAGTGTATCCGGAATATAGCAAATGCAGTTTCCGCCGATTGGAGTTACTTCCACATTCTGACGACCGGAATATTCCGCATCGATGATGTAGTTTGCACCCAAATCGTTGGCGATGATTGCCGCACTCTTTCCGGTGCTGTTGATGTATTCGGTCAGCGCAACCATTGTGGTGGTCTTTCCGGCACCCAGGAAACCGCTTACTACCATGAATCTTTTCTTTTCCATTGAATTCTCCATTTCTACTATATTCTTTCTTGTACAAAAAAAGCAGTAACGTACTTCATTATTATACCCTACTGCCTTTGTTTTTGTTCGAAAACAAGAATTCTTAATATAAATGCTATCTATACCAATTCGCGCCATAAAAGAAAAAATCAATAGGCCTAGGCTACCGAGATTTCAAATACTCTACCTCTTCCTTGCTGAGCTTACGATAGGAACCGGTGGCCAGGCGCCCGATTACCAGATTTCCCAAGCCAATACGCTCCAGTTCCTGCACCGGATAACCCAGCGCATCGAACATGCGGCGCACCTGCCGATTCTTTCCTTCGTGTATGGTCAGATCCACAATGGTGGAGTTCTTATCGTGGCGCACCAGTTTCGCCTCTGCCTTGGACGTAATAAAGCCGCCGATATCCACGCCGTTTTCCAATTTGCGGATATCGTTCAAGGTAACGGTTCCCGCAGCTCGAACCCGATATGTCTTCGGAAACTCCTTAGACGGATGCATCAGACGATTGGACAAGTCCCCGTCATTGGTGAGAATCAGCAGTCCGGAAGTATTGTAATCCAGCCGTCCCACCGGGAAAAGACGGATTCCCTCTGCCTGAACCAGGTCCAGTACCGTGGGACGTCCTTCCTTATCCATGGTTGTGGTAACATATCCGATTGGTTTGTTCAGAAGATAATATACATTCTTGGTTTCCGGTGTAATGACTCTGCCGAAAAGGCGAACCTCATCCCCTTCCTGCACGTCATATCCCGGTTCCTTCAGAACCTTTCCGTTCACGGATACCTTTCCCTTCTGAATCAATTCATCCGCCGCTCTTCGGCTGGCTTCTCCGCACCTCGCAATGTATTTATTAATTCTCATCTATTTTCTCTCCCTCTTCGTTATTCTCGTCGCTGTCAAAATTCATCTCAATCTGGCCGATATAGTCTTCGTCCTCTTCGTCGATCTCCTCATCCGCAGCAGACTTGATTTTGAAGCCTTCAATATCCGGCAGGTCCTTCAAGCTTTCAAACCCAAAGGTTTTGAGAAATTCATCCGTGGTTCCGTACAAATTCGGTCGGCCGATTCCATCGGATTTCCCGCAGACTTCCACCATCTTTCGGTTCATGAGGCCGTCGATTACCCGTTCGCTTTTGATACCTCGAATGGTATCAATCTCTCCCCGTGTAACCGGCTGACGGTATGCGATGATGGCCAAAACCTCCAGTGCCGCCTGGGACAGACGCTTTACCTTAACCGGGCGGCAGAGTTTCTCGATAAATTGCTCGTTGTCCTTCAATGTTACGAATTGGAAGGAATCGTTTATCTCCCGAATTCGGATGCCTCGGCCCTCTTGTTCATATTCATTTTTCAGTTCCCGAAGAAGCTCTCGCACTTCCTTTCGGTCCGTTTCCAGCACCGTCGCTCCGTCATTGACGGACAGTGGTTCGCCCCAGACGAACATCATGGACTCCAGTGCGGACTTCAATTTCTTTCTACTGTACATTTGTTTGATCCTTCGTTCTCTTCGTGATTTCAATTTCGCCATAGACCCGGTCCTGGGTAGCATTCACTTCCTGCATCTTTATCATTTCCAGCAAGGACATAAAGGACAGAGTCCGGTCGTACCGATCTGCATTGGGTGCCAAAAGTTCCGAGAAGGATACGGAATCCTGATTTTTCCATTTCCGTTCCAACATCGATGCCATGGCCGCAATTCGTTCCTCCACGGAGGAGCGATTGCGACGAATGCGTTCATACCGGTTCCGCACTTCCGCCAACCGCTTCTTTTTCTCCAGAAAAGAACGGAAGGTCCGGACAAATTTGTCCGGATCCGTCTTCAGCAGTTCTTCCGGCGAATTGAGATATTCCGAAATATCCTCTGCCGGCTTCGTGTAGATGCCGGAGTATTCTTTCTCCCGGCGCTGCAGCATCTCAGCGATTTTTTTCGTCTGAAGATATTCCGTAAGTCGCTCTGCCAGTTCCGTCCGGGGATCCTCTTCCACTATCGTTTCATCCACTTCCGTCACGCGCGGCAAGAGCATCCGGGATTTCAGCCGAATGAGGGCGGCGGCCAGCACAATGAACTCGCTGCCCACCTCCACGTTCAATTCATCCATTTCCTTCAGATAGCCGATATACTGTTCCGTAATTTCCGTCACCCGGATATCGTAGATGTCCATGCGGGCATTTTCCAGCAGGTACAAGAGTAAGTCAAAAGGACCCTCAAACTGATCGATTCTCACTTTATACATGGGAGTCCTCCATTACCTTCCGCAGGGATTCGCTGTACGGCGGACGGGCAATCCCCTTCTCCGTCACTACGGCCGTGATGTACTCATGATCCGTCACATCGAACGCCGGGTTGTAAAAGGAGACATCGGCCGGTGCCATCGGCTCCAGATACCACATGGTCCGAATTTCTTCCCCGTCACGGCACTCAATCGGAATATCCTCTCCCGTATGCGCATCCATATCAATCGTAGATGTGGGAACAAACATGTAGAACGGGATTCCGTATTCCTTGGCCAGAATCGCCAGACCGGATGTACCAATCTTATTTGCACCGTCACCGTTGGCCGCCATGCGGTCGCAGCCGGCAACAATCGCGTCGATTCGGCCTTCCTTCATCACCAGGGAAGCCATATTATCGCAGATTACCGTAACATCCACATCGGATTGGTGCAGTTCCCAGGCGGTAAGACGCGCACCTTGAAGAAGCGGCCGAGTTTCATCGGCATATACGTGAAAGTTATATCCCCGCTCTTGTCCCAGATGAATCGGTCCCAGCGCCGTTCCGTATCCGGTCGTTGCGAGACCGCCTGCATTGCAGTGGGTTAGGATGCCCATCTCCGGCTTCAGCAAAGACAATCCGTATTCCGCAATCCGCCGGCAGGATTCCAATTCTTTATGGTGAATGGCGACGGCTTCCTCCAATAGTTTCTGAAGAATATCCACCTCCGATGTGCCGGCATCTCGAAGCGCTTCGTATACTTTCAACTGACGCTTCACGGCATATGCCAAATTTACCGCCGTCGGTCTGGACTGCATAAGAAATTCTCCGTCCTGTTCCAAGCCTCCGATGTGTCCGCTTTGATTCAGGTCGTTCTTCGCTGCGATATACATTCCGTATCCGGCGGCGACCCCGATTGCCGGCGCGCCCCGGACCGCCAAATCCTTGATGGCATCGTACACATCTTCCACCGTTGCGGCTTCCAGGTATTCCATATGATTGGGCAGCTTCCGCTGATCCAGCAGAAACAACCGATTGTCTTCCAGCCGAACCGGCTCGTAATTGTTGTTCATCATCTATTTAAAATAAATCTCCTTCAAATATAATCCCTGTGGGGGTGCGGTAAATCCCGCCAACTGTCGGTCTCTTCCGTCCAGAATGCACCGGATTTGATCCGGTGTTCTTTTTCCCGTGCCCACTTCCACCAGTGTGCCCACCATAATACGCACCATATTGTACAGAAAGCCGTCTCCCGTCACCTCGATGACGGTGCGGTCTCCTTCCTCCTCGATGGTTAAATCGGATATGGTTCGCACAGTGGTTTCCCGTGGATTTCCGCCGGACGCCTCGAAGGATTTAAAATCATGGGTTCCGACGATGAATTTCGCCCCTTCCCGCATCGCCGCGTGATCCAGCGAATCCGCCAGCTGAAAGGCCATGTTTCGGCGAAAAATATCCCCGCTTCGCTCGATAATATACCGATAGGTCTTTCCGCGGCAGGAAAAACGAGCATGGAAATCCGGCGGCATCTCCCGAGCCTCCAGAATCCGTATATCCCCCGGCGCACCGCTGCGGCCGATGCCTCCGGCCCCGAAACGCTTGTTCAGAATAAAGGGCAGTTTCTCCGTTGGCAGTGGAAAATCCCACACAAAAGAAGCACACTGCCCCAAAGCGTGTACTCCTCGATCGGTTCGGCTGGTCCCGTTAATTGAAATCTCCCGGCCCGCGAGGTATTGGAGAACATGTTCGATTTCTCCCTGCACCGTTCGCTGCCCGGGCTGACGCTGCCAGCCACGGAAATTCGTTCCGTCGTATTGTATTTTTAATAGGATATTCTTTTCCATACGTTTATTATATCGTAAATTAGAAAATAATAAAAGAAATCACGTCCCACAAAAACAAAAAATAGACCGTCAATGCGGCGAATCCGTACGGAATCAACGGAAGGGTATGATTCTTTTCAAGACGCTTTCGAAGTGCGAGTGTCAGTGCATGGACGCCCATCAGAAGCTGCGTCCCCAAAAACAGAATCACAATGCCTCCGCTTCCGGCGATTAGCCCCAGTGCAGCGAAAAATTTCAAGTCCGCTCCGCCGATGATTTCTTTGCGATAAATTATTTTTCCAAAGAAGTAGACAATCAGCACCAGAAATCCGCCGGTAACAGCTCCGGCAACGGGTTCCCACCAACGCTCCTGGAATCCCACAAAGCCAAGCGCGGATACCGCCAGAAGGATGCTGAACGTATCCGGTACGATTCGGTATTTTCCGTCGCAGATTGCCATTTCCAACACGATGGCTAAGACGAACAACACCGCAATCTCATATTGCAGGCTAAACCGAAGGGCCAGAAATATTCCGATAATCCCAAAGTATCCCGTAAACACATATTTCCATGGGGTACTGGGCAGGCGCTGCCTTGTCCCATCACCGAGATCCTGAAGTTCCGGCGGCAGGGACTTCTGTCCGTCTTCTCCGATTTCCTCAAACCAGTGTGTCGGAATTCGGTTGAACATCACTACGCTTCCGTTTCCGAATATTACGGCCAATACGATTGCCGTGAAAATCTTTATTCCCAATAAAATATACGTATTCATCTGCTCCTTACAACATTCGATTCTTTAACCACGTTAACAAATAACTGTACACGTCTTCCCGATTTGTTTCGTTCAGGATTTCGTGCCGATCCTCTTCATATAGCTTAATGTGCACATCGGCAGCGGAATTCTCCAGATAGACCATGTACGCTTTGCGAACACCGTCTCCGTAATTTCCCACCGGATCCTCCGCGCCGGAAATAAACAGCATTGGAAACTTCTCCGGGAGCCGCTTCATTAGCTGTCGGTCCTGACATTTCCGAATACCCTTGAACATATTGTAATAGGCATTCACCGTGAAGTGAAACTGACATAGCGGATTCTCTTCGTAAGCATCGACAACTTCCGTATCCTTGGAAAGCCAATCATCCTTAGTACGAGGATTTTTAATCTTTCGGTTATTGGAACCCAGCGCCATCTTTTCAATTAGACGGCTGCGATGACGATCTCCTCGAAACATTTCCGCAAAACCGCTAATGGTGGTTCCCAGCTTCAGTGCAATGTCCGGCTGCCAACCGGTTCCCATTACGATGGCACCGGAGAGCCCTTCGGCATACGGAGCCTTCTCCCCTTCCACCAAATACTGTCTCAGCAGGAAGGATCCCATGCTGTGTCCCAGCATAAAGTATGGAATATCCGGCCACTGTTCCGTGGTCATCTTCCGAAGCTGATGGATATCCTCCATCAAAAAACCGTTTCCGCCTTTTCCGAAATAGCCCAGATCTTCTTCCGACATTGCGGACTCGCCATGGCCCAGATGGTCTTCTCCCACCACTGCAAAGCCCTGACGGGTCAAATATTCCGCAAACTCTTCATACCGAGCGATAAACTCCACCATTCCGTGAACAATCTGCAGTGCGGCAATCGGTTTGTCTTCCGGAGTCCACCGAATGCCGTGAATCATGTTTTTTCCGTCAGAAGACGGATACGTAAAATCTTCCCTCATGATTATTCCTTTCCCGGTCTCGCCGAGTGAAACTGGTAATACTGAGTTTCCAATCTGCCGTTATACAGTTTTCTTCGCCGGTCCGCCTTTCGTCCCAGGGACTCTTCCAATTTCTTATCCGTGGTAATCAGGAACAGAGACCAAGTGGGACGGTTCTCCAGAATACCCGCCAGTTTCCGGTAAATCTTCTGAATCTTCTCATCGTCGCCAATTCGTTCCCCGTAAGGCGGGTTGGTGATGATGATGCCGTGATCCTCCTCGGCACGGAACTTCTTCATGTCCATCTTGCTGATGCGGATGTCATCTCCCACACCGGCTTCCTCGGCGTTTTCCCGAGCTGCTTCCACCGCACGCTCATCGATATCAAAGCCTTTAATCAACAGTTCTCCGTCATAGTCCACCTCTTGGAATGCCTTTTTGCGTTCTTCTTTCCACAGGGATTCCGGAATCCAATCCCATTTCATTGCAGCAAAACTGCGGTTCAATCCCGGGGCGATGTTTCGAGCCATCATCGCCGCTTCAATCAAAATCGTTCCGGAACCGCAGCAGGTATCCACCAGCATCCTCGGCGGGTCATTCCGGTATTTCTCCGGCCGCATGGCGCCATCCTTCCAATAGCTGAGCTGAACCAATGCCGCCGCCAGAGTTTCCTTCATCGGTGCTGCCACATCCCGTACTCGATATCCTCGTTTGTGAAGGCCGCTTCCGCTGGTGTCCAGCATTACGGTCACGTGATCCTTTAGAATCGAAAAACGAACCCGGTACTCTGCACCGGATTCTTCGAAACGATCCACGCAATAGAAATCGGAAAGTCGGGATACGATAGCTTTTTTGATAATGCTCTGACAGGACGGCACGCTGTGCAAGGTAGATTTCACCGAGGTTCCCACTACCGGAAAAGCCCCGTCCACCGGAATCCACTTTTCCCACGGAAATCCTTTAATCTGCTGAAAGAGTTCTTCAAACGTTTTCGCATCCAGTTCGCCGATTCGAAGATATACTCGGTCCGCCGTACGAAGCCAGAGGTTGGAGCGGACGATGGCTCGTTCATCTCCTTGATACGTTACTCTTCCGTCTTCGGTTCGGATTACCGTATATCCCAGGTTCTGTATTTCTCTTTTTACTACTGCCTCTAAGCCGAATGTTGCGGTCGCAATTAATTCCAGTTTCATTCTTTCCTCTCACTTCTCATGCCGACACCTTTAGGAGAACAGCTGTTCAAATGTGCAGTCCAGCACGCCTTCAATCTGATGAATCAAAAGGCGGGTGCTCTCTCTGGCTTGATTAATTCTTTCTTTCTTCTGTTCAGTCATGTTTGGTTTCTTCAGGAGATAGTCCATTCGGATGTCAATGCCCACATAGTGGTTTTCTTTTACCGTTCGATCGGCCAAACACAGCACATCAATTTCTTCCAGGTCCTCCACCCGGTGAAACGGCCCATAGGTCATGTGCCGGCGCACCAATTCCGCTTCCTTCGGGAACCCGATTCTTGCCAAAATCTTCCCGCCCTCAATGGCATGCTGATCCCAAGGGCGAACCACATCGTGTACCAATGCGGCACCGTAAACGAGTTTCACATCGATGTGGTATCCGTGCCGGTCCAGCGCCTCCGCCAGAATTCCAGCCACCCGAGCCACCTCGTTGCAATGCCTTTGGACATGAATAGGTGTGTTGTATTCGTCGAACAGCAGATGCTGTTCCCTCTCTGTAATGTACATATCGAACTCTCCTGCTTCTTTACGAAATAATGATACCACACAAAAACAGGGATGTCGAACAGATTCAGTCCACATCCCTGTTTCATCAGGATATTTTTAAACCACTTAAAGTGCGCTTCTATACCGGCAGCGGAGAACTCCCGGCATGGTTCTCCAGTACCTTTTTCAAAGCGGATGCACTGCTGGAATGTGCCCATTCAATGGGAATGCAGTGCCGCTTCGCTTCTGCCGCTGCGCTGTTCATCATTTTGTGAGATACCGTACCGGTAAACATAATCAGGAGGTCCGGGCATCCCATTTTCCGAGCAACGCTTCCCCGTTCCTTTGTGAACACCTTTGCCTCATGGCCGTACTGTTTACAGATTTCCTTATACCGACATTCCATGCATTCGTTTCCGCCGACAATAACCACACTCATGATGTTGCCTCCTTAAAGAATATAGTTAATCGTATCTAACCTCTTATAGTGGTTAGTATAGTCTAACTCACGGGTTTTGTCAACGCTTTTTTGTTTCTTTTCTCAACATTCCTCTATCATTTCTTGTTCAGAAATGTGTTCTATCGTATCATAGTCCTCAATTTCCGCTTCCTTTCGGTGAAGTGCTTCCTGAAGTCCCTGTACTGCGCTGAAGGGCATAAACTGTTTTGCTCTTTTGGCCACCGGCATGGCACTCCGCCGGGATTCATTTTCGTGATGAGCGCTATAAGATTCTTTTTGATTGCGCATCCGCTTCCTTACCTCCGTTCCCTCTTTTGTGTCCTCCAATCTGATTATTTCGTTCCCGCGTCGTGGCGCATTCTTCCAAATCCATTCCTCGGAACATGGCATTCTTTCCAAACTTCTTTCGAACGTCCAGCATCACCTGCTGAATCTGAACGTCTTTTTCCTCCTCGTCTTCCTGTAAGTCACTCCACGTTAACTGGGTACACGGTCCGGCGGATTGCAGGCGATTGCAAGAGATGTTGAATCGCCGAATGGGAATGGCCGGATTCACCACCCTTTCGTATACCTGAATCATTTCCGGAATCCACCTTCCGGAAGAATCGGTGGGTACGGAAAGAGAAGCACTCCCTCGTACAGGCGGTACCGACCACTTGTTGGAATACCCGATGTACACAGTCATGGATGCTGTCTTCTGATGATTCTTCGTCAGCTGTAGGCACAGCTGATCCACCATTTCTTTCAGGATTAGTTTCCCTTCTTCATAACTGTAATCCCGCATCAAGACCTGACCGCTGGTCCGGCTGGTTGTTTCGGCACGATAGTTCTTGATATCCTGCATGGTAACCGGTTCTCTGCCCCAGGCATGATCGTACAGAAGTTCGGCATCGATACCGAAAATGGAATACAGATAGTCCACATCGGTATGGGCCAGCTTTCTCATGGTATCGATGCCGATGTTCTGCAGTTTCGAAGCCGTCTTGTTCCCAATCCGCCAAAAATCCGTCAGCGGTCGATGGTTCCACAGCTGTCTTCGGTAGGAGTCCTCGTCCAGTTCACCGATGAAATCCGGCGCGTTCTTCGCCAAAATATCCAATGCAATCTTTGTCAGATAGAGGTTCGTTCCGATTCCGCAAGTCGCCTGAATTCCCAGCTCCTTTCGGATTTCCTTCATCAGCATCTTTCCGGTTTCCCGAGCCGTCATGCCGTAGGCGGACAGGTACGGCGATACATCCAAAAACGCTTCATCCACCGAATAGACATGGATGTCATCCTTGGAGATATACCGCAGGTAGATTCCATAAATTTCCGCAGAATAGTCGATATACTTCTGCATCCGAGGTTCTGCCATAATATAGTCGATTCCCGGCGGAATTTCAAATAACCGGCACCGATTCTTTACGCCCATGGCTTTCAGTGCCGGTGATACCGCCAGGCAGATGGTCTTATCGCTCCGCTCCGGATCTGCTACCACCAATCGTGTTGTCATGGGATCCAAACCCCGCTCCACGCATTCCACTGAAGCATAGAATGATTTAAGATCAATGCATAGGTATTGCTGCTGTTTCATTATATCGTCCTCTATAAGAATCTCTCTTTTTCATTGTTTGCATCTTCCTTGAATTATCTGAAGAGATAGGATAAAATCAGACTATAGAAGATAGAAATTCTGACAAGGAGGATGTACTATGGATAGAGAAAAAATTGATTATACCATCGCTGTTTCCCAGATCCAGGAACTGGCAAAAATAGATGCGCATTACATGCCGCTTTTGGCAAACGTTTCCGCACTTCTTAACGATATGCTTTCCGACGTGAACTGGGTAGGCTTCTACATCATGAAAAACGATCGGCTGGTTCTGGGACCGTTCCAGGGAAAACCGGCTTGTGTCCACATTAAACCGGGTGAAGGCGTTTGCGGCACTGCCGTTCAAGACAAAAAGACCATCCGGGTAGATGATGTTCATCAATTCCCGGGTCACATCGCTTGTGATACCGCCTCCCGTTCAGAACTGGTTATTCCGTTGTTCAACCGGTACACCGATGTAAACGCTTGTGAAATGCCGCCGGAATTCGCGGTTCGCAATATAATCGGCGTATTGGATATTGACAGTCCGACCGTTGGACGCTTTACCCAAGAGGATCAGGAAGCGCTGGAGAAAATTGTTCGGGCGCTGGAGTCCGTTGTGGTTAAATTCGACCGCAATCGAGATAACAAGAATTAACAGCACATCCGCTTGCCGACTTCCGGCAAGTTCACATCAGCATTCATCACCTTTCGGTGCGATAAAGGCAGGCTCATGGGAGCCTGCCTTTATCGTGATATAAATATATGTAGAGCTTTTGATAATTGCGCTTTAAAATCCGTTACGCTTCCACCGGAACAATTAACACATCTCCCGGTTGAATCTCTCCCGGATCCACATCATTAATCTCACAGATTTCCTTCACATGTATTCTCGGGTCGGTACCACTTGGGCAGTTCTCCTCTGCAATTGTCCAAATAGTCTCATTCTCATGAACCACCACCTGACGATAGGTATCAGCAGCTGCGGCTTCCGTGGAGGGACCGAATACTGTAAACAGCAAAGTGGACAATCCCATCACCATAATCAAGATACATACAAAAAAGCGAACCGGCTTCACTACGCGATATCTCCCCATCAGCTTCATAATTATTCTCCCTTCTGCAAGCATTTTCCGGTACCTTAGTCCCCGGATATTGTCATAACCAGATAAGATTTTCAAGTAAGAACATTTGTTCTTCTTTTGATATATGTATTATAATCTCTCGGAAATCGGAAGTCAATAATAAAAAGAACAAATGTTTGTTTTTATTGAGGACAATTTTACCCAATAAAAGGCACCCCCGAAGAACGGTCCGTTCCCCGGGAGTGCCTTATGCACGTACTTCTCGGAAGTGTTTGCAGAATGTTTATTCCGATGATATTATTCTTTTACCAAATCGGCATACTGTGCCTCTGCAGCCCGAATCAAGTCATCCGGCGCCAGTATGATCTGCTCTCCTCTTTTTCCGGCGGAGATGTAAATCCGGTCGAAGAGCATGGCGGTCTCATCCACGAAGGTCGGGAACAGCTTCTTCATGCCGATAGGCGAACAGCCGCCTCGCATGTAGCCGGTAAGTCCCACCAGTTCCTTCACATGAATCATTTCCACTTTCTTCTGCCCCGCTGCCGCAGCGGCCTTCTTCAAATCCAATTCACCGGAGACGGGAATGACGAATACGAAGAGTTCCTTCGTATTGCTTCGAGTTACCAGTGTTTTGAAAATCTCATCCTCCGATATTCCCAGAACCGCTGCTGCGTGATTTCCGGAAAGGTCGGATTCATCATATTCATACTGCCCCGTATCGTATTCAATCTGATTCTGATCCAAAATACGCATGGCATTTGTCTTTGTAATTTTCTGCTTTTTCACGATAATTAATCCTCGTATTCTTCAATTTTCTCAACGATTCGTTCTCGGTTTCGGACGCACCATCCGAACAGAAGGAGCATGATCACCGCGACGATGCCGATCCCGATATAGTTCTTTCTGGCCCAAAAGTATCCGATCAGCAGGCTGCCCAGGATTCCCGGCGACCGCCCCAGCGTGGATACCAGCAGGAACGGTTTCAGTTCAATGTTGGAAATTCCTGCGATGTAGCTCATCAAATCCTTTGGAATTCCCGGAACCAAATAAATCAGGAACACGATGGTCAGCGCCTTTCCGCTGTTCAGCTTCTTCATGTAATTCTGAACCTTCTCTTCCCCAAAGATGATATGCATGGCATCCACTCCCAGGAAATGAGCTAGCCGGTACGTAATCAGACAGCCGATTATTGCACCGATAATGGAAATACAGTACCCGCCGATTACCCCATACATATAACTGGAAGCCAGTTGAATCGGCTGCCCCGGGAGAATACAGATGATAATCTGTATGGCCTGAAGCACGATCAGCACCAGAAAAGAAATCAGGGAATGGCGCGCCAGCCGATCCGGAAGCTGCGACCAGAAGTCGGTGCTCAGCAGCGTATCCCGATAGAACAAAATCAAAATCAGCGGTATCCCGATTAAGATAATTCCCAAAACAAACAGTTTTGTGAATGCGACGGTATTCCTTACCCATCGGATATCTTTTTTATCTTTCTTCTTCGACATCAATAAGGCCTTTCTTCACCATGGTATCCAGGCTCTTGATTATTCCGTAGCGGGCGTGCTCGTACGTCAGTCCGCCCTGAAAATAAGCGATGTACGGTTCTCTCAGCGGTGCATCCGCACTGAGTTCAATAGAAGAACCCTGTACAAAAGCGCCAGCCGCCATGATTACCTGATCCTCGTACCCCGGCATATCCCATGGAATCGGTGTTACATATGCGTCAATCGGAGAAGCGGACTGAATCGCCTGACAGAATGCAATGGTTTTATCCGGATCCTTAAACTGAATGGCCTGCACGATATCGCTTCTCTTCGAATATGCCGGCGGCATCACTTCAAAGCCCAAGCCGTCGTACGCCGCTCCGCAGAGCATCGCGCCCTTCACCGCTGCGTTTACCACCTTCGGTGCCAGGAACATACCTTGAAGCACCGAACGGTTCTGGCCAAAGGTCAGGCCGCATTCCGCACCGATTCCCGGACAGGTCAACCGATAGGAAATCCGCTCAATCAAATCGCTTCTTCCCACGATGTAACCGCCGGACAGAGCCAAACCGCCTCCCGGATTCTTAATCAGGGATCCGGCCATGACGTCCACTCCGAAATCCGTTGGTTCTTGAACGTCCACGAATTCTCCATAACAATTATCTACCATGACGATGATGTCCGGACGGAGTCTATGTACAGTTTCTGTGACGATTCGAAGGCTCTCCAGCGGAATCGCCGGCCGCCAGTCGTATCCGGTGGAACGCTGCATGGCCACTACTTTGGTCTCCGGCTGAATCGCATTTACGATTGCATCCAGATCCACATCCATATCTTCGCCCAGCGCAACTTCCCGATACTGAATACCGTAATCCGTCAGCGTTCCGGTAAAATCAGATTCCGGTGCGTCGTTTTTTCCGATTACGGTCTGCAGAGTATCGTACGGCGTGCCCGTCACTTCCAAAAGCTCTTCTCCCGGTTTCAGAATTCCGAACAGAGTGGTGGCAATGGCGTGCGTCCCGTTTACAAGGTTCGGACGAACCAATGCCGCCTCGGTATGGAAGATGGAGGCGTATACCTTCTCCACCGCTTCTCGGCCGACATCATCATATCCGTATCCGGTATTCCATCCGAAATGCGTGTCGTTGATATTGTTATCCTGGAACGCCTTCAGCACCTTCAGCTGATTGATGGCACAGATTTCATCCATCTCTTGAAAGGAATCTCCCAGCTTTTCCTCCATCCGATCCAAATAATCCAGTATTCCTCGATTAATACCAAAATCGCGAATTAAATGTTCCTTATATATTCTTTCTGCCACTTTCTATTGTTCCGTCCTTTCTTCTTCCCATTCCATACCCTTTACCAGGTCTCGTTTTACATTCATCTTGTGGGATGCGTACAGCTGCGTGGTGGTCACCTGCTCGTGATCCAGAAGCGCCTGTACATCGTAAATGGAATTACCGCGGCCGATCAAACTGGTGGCGGCGGTAGCCCGAAGCTTGTGCGGACTGTATCCCTCTTTTCGCCCGGTATGCAGCGGAATGGATGTGTATTTTTTTACCAATTCCCGGATGGCCCGCTGTGTCATCCGCTTTCCTTGCAGCGAAAGAAAGAGTGCATCCTCATCTCCCTCGTCCTGCACGGTAATTTGATTTCGTTCGTTTTCCAGATAATCCAGAACCACAGCCTCCACGGAGTGGTTGATGGGCATCGTAGATTCTTTTCCCCGCTTTCGGTAGATTCGAAATTCTCCTCTGGAGAAATTAAAAGAAGACACGTTCAGCTGCTGCAGTTCCGACAGGCGCAGACCGTATGTCAGGAAAAGAATCAGAATCGCTTTGTCCCGAAGCTTCGTCTTCTCCCAATAAATGCGTTCCCGATCCGTCAGGTGGGTTCCGCTGCTCACCGCATCCAGCATCACCATCACTTCATCATCCTGAAGCGCCTTGATTTCCTTCTCCCCGGGTCCCGGAACCCGAATGGGATCGAAACCGTCGGTGATATTATTGTCCAGAAGTCCGTCGCGGTACAGTTGCTTAAACATCACGGAGATAGAGGATTTCTTCCGAGAAAGGGTCTTGTTGTTGTTCTCGTAGATGACCGTCCCCTTTTCCGTTTCCACCTTGTATTTCCGACAATAGTCCAGAAATATATTGATATCCATCGCTGTAATCTGATTCAATTCATCCAATGTGACCCGGTCCGGCGTATCCGCTTCCGTCAGTGTGGTTTCCCGCACCAGATATTCAAAGAAAAAATGGATGTCCCGCAAGTAGACCAGCCGGCTCTGAGGCAATACGTTTCCCTTTAGGTAGATAAAATAAGTTCGAAGAGACCGAGGGAGCGTTTCTTCCAGCTTCTCGCACTCCAAAAAAATCTCATTCTCCTGTTCCACCACGTTGTCCGGCCGGTCACTTTTGTTATGAATTCGATACTCTTTCATGAATTTCCTTCTTTACTCTGCCGAAAGAATCCGATCAACGACTGCACCCACGGATTCATTTCGTTGAATCTCAATCCAATGAATCAGTCCCTCGTAACGTTTCAGCCAGGTGAGCTGTCTCTTGGCATAATGACGCGTATCCTTCATTACCGCCAGGATGGCGTCCTTCAGCTCCGGAATCTCACCGTTGTAGTATGCGAAGAACTCCTTGTAGCCGATGGCTTTCAGCGCCGGTGCCGTTTCGTCGTATCCCATCTCCCGAAGGGATTTAATCTCATCCAAAAGACCGTTCTGAACCAGTTTCAGCACCCGTCGGTTGATTCGGTCGTACAACCACTCCCGGTCCATCGTGATTCCGAACAGACGGAAGTCATATCCTTCCCGCAGGCCGCACGCATTCAGGTCCTGTACGTTAGAGCCGAATTCGTACGCTTCGATGGCACGAATCACCTTTCGAGTATTGTTGGGATGAATTCGTTCCGCCGATTTCGGATCCACCGCCGACAGAACTTCGTACATGTATTCGCCGCCCATCTGCTTCGCCATATCTTCCAGTTCCCGGCGGCGCTTTCCGCCGTCGGCCGGTTCCGCCGCAAAATCCATATCGTACAGCACGGAATTCAGGTACAATCCGGTACCGCCGCACAGAATCGGCGTCTTGCCCCTTTCCAGAATATCATCGATGGTCTCCAGTGCCATTTTCTGATACCGCGCCACTGTCATATCCTCTTTCAGATCGATGACGCCGTACAGATGATGCGGCACGGTGCTCATATCCGCCGGACTCGGCTTGGCACTGCCGATATCCAGATATTTGTACAGCTGAATGGAATCGCAATTCACGATTTCGCCGTGAATCCGCCGGGCAAGGTAATTGGCAATTACGCTCTTTCCAACTGCTGTCGGCCCGGCAATAATATAAACTGTTTTCTTCTGTGTCGTCATAATTCTTTCCTTGCTATTTTCTTCTAAAAGATCGTTCAATTTCGTACTTGGATATGCGGATGAAAGTAGGTCGTCCGTGCGGACAGCTGAACGGATTCACGCACTGGGAAAGCCGATCCAGCAGCTCTCGAATTTCCCGTTCCGACAGGTGATCGTTTCCTTTCACCGCCGCTTTACAGGAACGCATAATCAGTTTATCCACCACCGGGGTATTCTGATGCAGATGCACTTCATTTTCTTGAACATCCACCAGATTTCGGGCAAAAGCATCTGCCTCGGTCAAAGTCATATAGGCCGGAATTCCCCGAATGATAAAAGTATTGCTGCCGAAATCCTCAATGGCATAGCCAATTCGCCGAAGGACGTCCATCCATTCCCGTTCACCGAAATACACATCGCCGGATACGTTCAGCAGAATCGGTGTCAGGATATCCTGCGGCAGGTGCGCACCGGTATTGTATTGGCGAACCAGCTTTTCGTACAGAATTCGTTCGTGTGCCGCATGCTGATCCAGAATGAACAGGTTATCCCCCGCCTGAGTGATGATGTAGGTATTAAAAACATATCCCGCCAAAGTCAGATTCTTGAAATCGAAGAGCCGTGTGGTGGCCGGTGCCAAAGGAATCCGATCCGTCTCATCGGCTTCTTCCGACTTCATATCTGACTTCACCGGTTCCGCCGATACCTCTGGTTTTTCCCCGTCGTATTCCGTTTTCGCCTCCTGAACCAAGCCTTTGAAAGCATCGCTCATGCTGTCTCCCGGAACTTGGAACGCCATCTTCATATCATCTTCATGATACACCGTCTCTGTGTTCGGTTTGTGTTCCCGCTTCTTCGCCTGCAGGAATTCCCGGATACCCATCTGCTCTCCGGAAGGTTTTTTTACCGGTTCCTTCGCCACCTCTTCCAGTGAACCCGAAGAGATGTTTTTTTCCTTCAGCATCGCTTGGGGGACCGCATCTTGAGAATGAATCACTTTCTGCACCGCCGCAGCGATATCTTTCTTGATGTCCCCGGATTCCAGGAATTTGATTTCCTTCTTGTTGGGGTGAATATTCACATCGATGGTTTCCGGAGGTACGGTGATGAACAACAGCGCCACCGGGTATCCGGAGAAAACTCGGTCACCGTATCCATCCATCAGCCCTTTTTCAATGACGTCGCTTCGAACATACCGGCCGTTCACGAAGAAAATCTGACCGCTTCGGTTATTCTTTGTGGTACCGGGATCGGAAATAAAGCCGTGCACGTGCTCGCCCTGGATTTCCATCAGATTGCTGAATTCTTTTGTAGGATACACCCGAGAGATGGCATGAAGATAGTTTCCGTCTCCGTTGGTGGTGAGCACGTTCCGCCCGTTGTTAATCAGTTGGAAGGCCACGTTCGCATAGTACAGGGCCATTTTCTGAACGAAATCGATGATGGCGGAAGCCTCTGCCGCATCGCTTCGCATAAATTTCCGACGCGCCGGGGTGTTGTAGAACACGTCCTCCACCACCATGGTGGTCCCCCCATTCATGCCGGAGGGTTCCTTCCCGCAAATGCGCCCGCCCTGAATTTCCAGCTTGATTCCCACCGGAGACTCCGCCGTTCGGGTATACAATGTCATTCTGGAAATGGCACAGATGCTGGCCAGCGCCTCTCCGCGAAAACCCAGGGTATCGATATGTCCCAGGTCTTCCAGTGTCTGAATCTTTCCGGTGGCATGGCGCTCGAAAGCAATTTCCGCTTCCTCCGCCGGGATTCCGCAGCCGTTGTCCGTTACCCGGATGTAGGATTTTCCGCCGTTTCGAATTTCTACCACAATGCTGTCGGCCCCGGCATCGATGGAGTTCTCCACCAATTCTTTTACGATGGAAAGGGGCCGTTCGATGACCTCGCCGGCGGCGATTTTATCCGATATAAAGCTATCCAGTACTTGTATCATTCTTCTGAATCCTCATCAATATCTTTGATTTCATTCTGTATTTCCTGCAGCCGCACCAGTGCCTGAATCGGAGTCAGGGAATTGATATCCATCCCGCGAATCTCCTTCAGCACATTCTCATACGGCAGAGGCTCTTCGGAAACCCGTTCCGGTTCCGGAGCAATCTCGCTGTCGAAGAAGGAAATCTGGGTGGTCGCCGGCATCGGTGCCGACTGCGCTTCCAACTCCTTCAGTTTTCTCGACGCGCTCTGGCGAATTGCCTTCGGAATTCCGGCAATCTTCGCCACGTGAATGCCGTAGCTCTTGCTGGCCGGTCCGTCGATAATCCGATGCAGGAACACTACATTGCTTCCGTCCTCGGAGACCGATACCGACAAGTTGTGCACCGCCGGAAGCTGCTCCTCCAGCACCGTCAGCTCGTGATAGTGGGTGGCGAACATGGTGCGCACCCGATGATCGTCCGACGCCAGATATTCCGCCGTCGCCCAGGCAATGGACAGGCCGTCAAAAGTACTGGTACCCCGGCCGATTTCATCCAGAATAATCAGGCTGCGGCGAGTCGCATTCCGCAGGATATTGGCCAGTTCGCTCATTTCAATGAAAAAAGTAGACTGTCCCGATGCCAAATTGTCCGATGCACCGATTCGAGTAAAAACACGATCGCACACGCCAATACGCGCCCGACGACAAGGGACAAAGGATCCCATCTGTGCCATCAGCACGATGATGGCAGTCTGACGCATATAGGTGGATTTACCGGACATGTTCGGGCCGGTAATCAGAAGAAGGCTCTCCTGTTCCGTATCCATGGCGGTGTTATTGGACACGAACATGCCGCTTCCAATCATCTGCTCCACCGCCGGATGGCGACCCTCTTCAATCTCAATCAAGCTGGAATCGTCCACCTCCGGCCGGACATAGCCGTTGGCTGTCGCCACATCTCCGAAGGAAACCAGCACATCCAATAAAGCCACGGAAGCAGAGGCTTTCTGCAGCGATCCGATATACGGTTCAATGGATGTCCGGATTTTCCGGAAGATATCGTATTCCAGCGCATTTATTTTTGCTTCCGCACTCAGAACCAGGCTTTCTTTCTCCTTTAGCTCCGGCGTAATGTACCTTTCGTTATTCACCAAAGTTTGCTTTCGAATGTAATTCTCCGGCACTTTATCCGAAAAGGATTTGCTCACATCCAGATAGTATCCGAACACCTTGTTGAATCCCACCTTGATGGTCTTGATTCCGGTGCGTTCCCGCTCGCTCTGCTCCAGCCCCGCAATCCACTCCTTGGCATCCCGAATGGATTCCTTCAGGTCGTCCAACTCCGAAGAATATCCCGGCCGAATCAGATTGCCCTCGGTGATGATAAATGGCGGTTCTTCCACGATGGATTCCGCAATCATCTGATACAGATCGTCAAAATCATCGATGGAATCCCGGATTTCGGCAAGCAAAGCCGAGGATGCCAGGTCCTCCAAAGTATTTCGAATCTCCGGCAGTGCACCCAGCGTATTTTTCAGCGCCACCAGATCCTTTCCGTTGGCGCGGCCGCTGGCCACGCGGGCACTGAGGCGTTCGAAATCGTAGATTTCCCGAAGGCCCGCCACCAGATTGTTCCGCTCCAGCGGGTGATTTACTACGGCGTCCACCGCTTCCAACCGGGCATTAATCTGCGCCTGATTGTTCAGCGGCTCTTTTATAAATCGCTTTAGCAGTCTCCCACCCATAGCGGTGTGCGTATGATCCAGCACGCCCAGCAGGGAGCCTTCCTTGTTTTTGTCATATATTGTTTCCAGCAGCTCCAGATTTCGAAGGGTGGAACGGTCCAGCTGCATGTAATTGCTGGATTCTCGAATATCCAAATGCTTGAACTGCTCCATTCGCTGCTTCTGAGTATCCCCCAGGTACAGAAGCAGGGATCCGGAGGCCAACACCAAGTCCGTTCGGCCGTCCAAATCCAGCGAAATCAGGGAAGATGCCCCGAATTGATTCATCAGCGTCTTTTCGCACAGCGCCTTCCGGTAATAGGAAGAATCCACCGGATTCAAATAGGTCTGAACCTGCGGATCCTGCAGCGCCGCCAGCACGTTTTCCGGCAGCGAGGACTCATCGTAAACGATTTCCTTCGGAGCTATTTTTACCAGTTCGCTGATCAGAGAGTCCAGATTATGGCGATATTCCAGATGCATGCAGGCCAGCTCTCCGGTAGTAATATCCCCGTACGCAATGCCCACCTGTGTCTTCGTGGCGAACACCGATGCGATAAAAATATTTTCGTCATTCTCGGTGGAACCGGCGATGTCTATGGTTCCCGGCGTAATGATTCGAACCACCTCCCGGCGAACCAAGCCCTTTGCCTCCGCCGGATCCTCCATCTGTTCGCAAATGGCCACCTTGTGACCGCGCTCCACCAGCTTGGGAATGTAGGAATCCGCCGAATGGAACGGAACCCCGCACATGGGTGCCCGTTCCTCCAGACCGCAGGCCCGGCCGGTAAGGGTCAGTTCCAGTTCTCGGGAGACGGTTTTGGCATCATCGAAAAACAGCTCGTAGAAATCCCCCAGCCGAAACAAAATCAGGCAGTCCGGATTCTCTTCTTTAATCTGTAGGTATTGCTGCATCATTGGTGACAATGCCATAATAATCTCCTTTTTCATTCCTTTTTATTCTTTATTCCAATCAGTCCAAATCCGCATGAGCTTCCTGAACCACGTCCGAAATCCGGCTCGCCCATTCTTCAAGAACGGATTCTTCGCCGTTATCCGGAAGTTCACCTTCTGCCTTGCCGGCAAAAAGCAGATATTCGATATTTCCTTTCGTCCCCTTTACCGGTGAGAACGCCAATCCCAGTGGTTCCAGACCATTCTCCGATGCGTAACGGAGAACATTTTCGATGACCTGACGGTGCACCGCCGGATCCCGCACGATACCGTTCTTGCCTACCTGTTCTCTTCCCGCTTCGAACTGCGGCTTAATGAGGCAAACCATGTGTCCCGACGAATCCAAAACCTTCTGCACCACCGGGAACATGTGTTTCACCGAAATAAAAGAGACATCAATGGACACAAAGTCCACCGGTTCTTCGATTAAATCGGTGTCCAAATAACGGATATTGGTTTTTTCCATATTCACCACTCGAGGGTCTACCCGCAGCTTATAATCCAGTTGTCCGTATCCCACATCCAGGGCGTAGACCTTCCGAGCACCATTCTGCAGCATGCAGTCGGTGAAACCGCCGGTGGAGGCGCCCATGTCCATGCACACTCCATCCTTTAAATCGATCGGAAAGCAGTTCATGGCTTTCTCCAGCTTCAATCCGCCGCGGCTCACATACGGGCAAAGCTTCTGCTTAACCGCAAATTCCAGTTCCGGATCGAACTTCTGTCCGGCTTTATCTTCTATCCGGCCGTCTACTGTAACCAGTCCGGCCATGATGGTTCTCTTCGCTTTGTCTCGAGATTCCACCAGACCTTTCTGTACCAAAATGACATCAAGCCTTTCTTTTTTCAAAGTAATCCTCTACCCCCTTCACTACATCTTCCGGAGTCATTGCACATTCTTCTCGCAATTCCGGAATGCTTCCCTGCTCAATAAACTGATCCGGAAGGGCAAAATTCAGAATTCCAAACGCCTTCTCCCGATTCACCCGATCGAATTCATCGGAGAAACCTCCGATGATGGTGTTGTCCTCCAGCGTGACCACCAGTTTCGTCTCCGAATTCACTGCCGCGGCGTCCATCGGTTTTACCACGTTGATTGCCGTAACCCCTGCATCGAATCCGTGCTCGCGAAGAAGTCTCGCCGCTTCGATACCGGTATCCAGCATCGCTCCTACCGCCAGAATCGTTACATCCTTACCAACGGAAAGCACCGTATTTTCCCCGGTGAACGGCTTCAGCCTCAGGTGATTTCCCTGGGAAGAACCTCTCGGATACCGAATCGCAATCGGTCCGTCGTATTGATGGACCCCATATTCCAACATCTCTTCCAGCTGATTTCCGTCTGCCGGACAGAGAATTTTCATGTTGGGAATCATATTCAAATAGGACAAATCAAACATGCCGTGGTGGGTTTCTCCATCCGCACCCACCAGGCCGGCCCGGTCCACCGCAAAGACCACATGAAGGTTTTGCAGACAAATATCTTCAATCAGCTGATCGAAAGCACGCTGTAAGAAGGAAGAATAGATGGCCACCACCGGCGTCATGCCGGCCTTCGCCATTCCTGCTGCAAATACAACCGCATGGGCTTCCGCAATTCCCACATCGAAGAACCGCGGTTCAAACTCCTTGTAAAACGGACCCAGTCCGGTGGCCGTTCCCATCGCCGCAGAGATGGCAACGATGGATTCGTCCGTCCGTGCCAACTCCACCAGCTTGTCGCCGAACACTTTTGAGTAGCTCGGTCCGGAAGGTGACGATAATATATTACCGTTATCCGCATCGAATGGAGCGATACCGTGGAATTTTCTCGGATACTTTTCCGACCAATAGTATCCCTTTCCTTTCTTTGTAATGACGTGCACCAGCGTCGGCCCGTCGTACTGATTGGCTGCGGTATAGGCCTCCACCAGAGCCTGGAGATTGTATCCATCTACAGGACCGATATATTTTATTCCGAGATCTTCGAAAAGAACGCCCTGTTCATCCAGCAGCGAGTACTTGATCTTATTTTTGGTATGGGAGATGGTGTCGCTGACCCGCTGACCTACCACCGGAATATTGTCCAGTGCTCCCCGGATGTTTTTCTTCATTCGGGTATAATTTTTTGAAGTGCGCAGGTTGTTCAAATGGCGAGACATGGCTCCTACATTTTTGGCGATGGACATTCCGTTGTCATTTAAAACAATTTTGATATTGGTTCCGGAAGCTCCGATATTGTTCAATGCTTCGTATACCAAGCCGCCGGTCATGGCGCCGTCGCCGATTACCGCCACCACTTGATAATCTTCGTTCCGAAGATCCCGCGCAGTGGCATATCCCATAGCCGCACTGATAGACGTACTGCTGTGTCCCGTGTCATAGGCATCATGAATGCTTTCCCGGGACTTCGGAAAACCGGAAAGGCCTTTATACTTTCGAAGGGTGTCGAAGGCCCCTGCCCTTCCGGTAATGATTTTATGAACGTAGGATTGGTGTCCCACATCGAAGATTACTCGATCCACGGCGGTATCATATACTTTGTGCAGGGCAATGGTGGTTTCCACAATACCCAAATTGGATGCCAGATGGCCGCCGGTTTTCGAAACCTTCTCCACAAGAAAATCCCGTATTTCCCGGGCCAGAGCTTCCAAGTCCCCGTAGTCGGAGTTCTTTATAATCGATATTAAATCTTCTTTTTCAAGATCGTACAGCATTAGGATTTCCTTCTTTCCAGCTTATGAGCAAGTTCAATGAAGAATTCTGCGGAATCGCCGTATTTCTCCATAAGCGCAACGGCCTTTTCCGTTAAAGAATGCATTTCGTCCTTGGCCGCCTCCAGCCCCAGGACTGTGGCATAGTTGCATTTGCCGTGATCGGCATCCTTGCCCAGCTTTTTCCCCATCATTTTTTCATCGCCAATCACATCCAGGATATCGTCGGAAATTTGGAAGGCTCTTCCAACCAGTTCCGCATACTGTTCAAAGTCTGTTCGAACCGCTTCCGGTGCATTGCCGATATAGAGGCCGGCCAGAATCGGTGCCTTCAAGAGCGCACCGGTCTTGTTAGAGTCGATGAAGTTCAGCATCTCTTCGCTGCATTCTTTTCCCTCGTTTTCCATATCCGCTACCTGACCTGCAATCATCCCATGAATGCCGGCATTTCGGGATACTTCCAGCGCCGCCATCACATGGCGGTGGAGTTTTTCCGAATCCTCCTTCAAACCCGCTGCATCCTGCAGCATGATTTCGTGGGCAGTGTTCAGCAATCCGTCTCCGGCCAGAATGGCCATAGCTTCGCCGTACACCTTGTGGTTGGTCGGGTTTCCGCGACGAAGATCGTCATCGTCCATTGCCGGGAGATCATCGTGAATCAGCGAATAGGTGTGAATGTACTCGATGGCACATGCAAAAGGAAGGGCTTCTTCCGGATTTCCTCCGGCGAAGTCCGCACAGGCCAGCAACAGAACCGGACGCAAGCGCTTTCCGCCGCTTTTCACGCTGTAGTTCATGGAATCCCACAGGACCTGAACCTGCGGCGCGACGGAAGGCAATTTATCCGCCAGATTTTCTTCAATCATGTTTTTATAATAATCGTAATTATTCATGGGAAGAATCCTCCTGCTCATCAAAAATTTCGATTTTCTGTTCCGCTTTTTCCAGCACGGAATTCAGATATTCCGACTCCTTCATTCCGGCATCAAACAGTGCCAGCGCTTCTTCCAACGAAGTAGCCGGTCCGCCGATTCGATCTGCGGCACTCCGAAGATTTTTCATGGATTCGGAAAAACTCTTATCACTCATCGTGTCCCTCCTTGTTCTTACCGGTAACTTGCGCCTTGAAGCGGCCGTTTCGCAGGAGTACCGTATACTCTTCGCCCTCCGATACATTATCGATATCGGAGACGATGGTTCCCGCTTCATTCAGAACTGCGGCGAACCCCCTCTCCAGCACTCGTTTCGGATTTCCCTCCCGAAGCTTAATCAATGCCTGCTCCATTTCATTTCGGGCCTTTTGTACCCGGTTTCTCATATTGGAACAAAGCAGTTGGGTTAGTGATTCAACCATTCTCTTTTCGTTCAGCAATTTAAAACGCAAAGATTCACTCAGCGCACTGCGGCACTCAGCGATGCGCTTCTGAATTTCATGAACATCCGGCACCGCCATATCCGCCGCCTCGCTGGGCGTTGCCCCCCGGGCATCCGCCACATAATCGGAAATGGATACATCCGGTTCATGACCCACGGCGGAAATAATCGGAATATCCGATTGAAAAATGGCTCTGGCAACGGATTCCTCGTTAAAGGCCGCCAGATCCTCCGGGGATCCGCCCCCTCTCCCTACAATCAATAGGTCAATATGGCGCTTTCCCGATTCGTTCACCCGATTTGCCAAATGAATTCCCTGACAGATGCTGGCCGGCGCATTCACGCCTTGCACATAAGTCGGAAAAATCAAAAGGTTCACGTAATTGTTTTTCTTTAAAATAATTTTCTGTATATCCCGAAGGGCATCTCCCTCCGTGGAGGTGACGACCCCCACGCATTCCGGGAATTCCGGAAGTGGCTTCTTGTATTCCGGTCGGAACAGTCCTTCCGCTTCCAGTTTCTTTTTCAAGGCTTCAAAAGCCGTCTTCGCTTTTCCAACCCCGGCATCTTCCATATAGTGAATCTGGAAAGAATAGGTGCCGCCTTTTGCATACAGCCGAACGGATCCCACCGCAACCACGTTGCGTCCGTCTTCCAGAAGTTCCGGATTAATCTTTGGAAGCTGACTTTTCCAGACCACACTGCGGATGACGCATTGTTCATCCTTCAAGGAGAAATACGCATGTCCTTTCCGAGTTAATCCGGAGATTTCCCCTTCAATGGCCACATTTCGGAGATTGAAATCGCTGTCAATTTTGTTGGCCAGATATTCATTTACCTGTGTCACGCTAACCGGCTTCATTCTTGACTCCTCCGTCCTCCCAGCAGGGAAATTCCTACGGCATTATCTCCGGAAAGCACCGGGTCTCCGAACAGAATGCGGCAGCCATCCCGCTGTTCCTGCCAGAGGACCGCATATTTCCGAAGTGTCTCGCTGGCGGAAACGCCTCCGGCCATTACCACCGTATCCACTTTGTACTTTTGGCTCAGCTGTACTGCGGTGTCGTGAAGCAGCTGCTGAATCCGGTAGAAGATTCCCGGGACAATTTCATCGCCCTTCTCTTCAATGCTCTTCATCACCTGAGTCTCCGTTCCGGACAAGTTAAAGAACCCCTCCTGAATCCGAATTTTCCCCGGAAAGACTGTATACGACCGGTCCATGGCAATTCGGTCTAAATATTTTCCCGCCGGGAAATCGTAACCCAACTGCACACCGGTCCGATCCAAAAGCTGACCCACGCTGATGTCCTTAGTTCCGCCCACAATTTCAACCGCATATCCTTCCCAGGTCCGTTCGCACAGAAGGCACTCCGTCGTTCCTCCGCTGAGATGGAACAGCAGAAAGGGTTTCTGCGGTATTGGCGGCAGCGTGGACAGGATGGCTTCAATATGCCCTTCCTGATGAGAAAAACAGTTCATCGGAACCTGCAGTGCAGAAGAAATCACCGTTCCGGTCTGAACGCCGGATAGGAATACCGGCATATAGGATCCCTCCACATTCCGTGGGCGAGACGATACCGCCACCGATATGATTTCCTTTGGATCTATCGTCTGAAAAGCTTCCTCAATAAAGGAAGGTAGAACCTGGCAATGGTGAAAAAAGGCAACGGATTGCCTCAGACCTCTTTTTCCTTGTTCTACCTTTAGAAATTCGGAGCGCTGATATCGGATGTTTCCATTCTCATCCGTCAGCGCTACCGACGTCTTATAATTAGATGTATCGATTCCCAATACTACTTTAGCCATACTATTTATCCTTGGCAATCTTCCCTAAAACAGAATTGATAAATGCATACGAACGGTCTTCCCCGTATTTTTTCGCCATCTTCACCGCTTCGTCAATGGAAACGCTGTCCGGAATGGCATCCATATAGCAAATTTCTGCAACGGCAATACGGAAAATTGCCAAATCCGTCTTTCCCATTCGGTTCGTTTTCCAACGATCGGAATGAGAATCAATCATCTCATCAATTTCATCCCGGTGATCGCGGATAACATCCAGGGTCTGAAGAGCCTGCTTTTCTTTCTGAATCTGCTCATTCTCGGTAATCAAGGAGATGTTCCGGTAGTCGAAATCGCCCATCACATCCATCTGATATACCACTTGCATCGTCATTTCTCTAATTTCTTCTCTTTTCATAGTACTCGTTACCTGCTCTTTTCAACTCCCTCAATACAGATATTAACTGCTTCGACGGAAATTCCCGTCTCCTTCTCGATGATTTTTTTCACCCGGTTCTGGATGTCGTACGAAAGCTGTGGTATGTTCACCCCATACGCTGCGATGATGTGAATATCCACAGTAACCTTTCCATCCTCATCGTTTACGTGAACACCTTGTGTTTCCGTAATCCTGCCCAGAATGTTCCGGGAGAAGCTTTCCGCAATTCCCGGCGCCATTCGGATAACTCCGGGCAGCTTCATGGTTTCCTGCGCAGCATACCCGGCAATCACGGAATCCTCAATTGTATTCTTTTCTTTGAAGTCTTTTGATTTACTCATGAGTTATTTTTTATGCATCCTCTGTCGGTTCTTCCGGCAGAATTTCAATTTTCATCTTCTCGATTCGACGATCCTTCACTTCCAGAATGGTAAAGGAGAGGTTTCCGTATTGAATCGGTTTGTATTTCACTTCTTCTTTCGGAATTTCTCCCATCAAATCGATGATAAAACCGCCTACGGTCTCGCTGTTCTCCGATTCCAAATCCACATGAAGTTCATCCGTCAGATCGTCCAAATACACATTGCCATCAACGATAAACTCTGAATCGCTGATTTTCTCGATGACCCGGTCGTCCTCGTCGAACTCATCCGCAATATCGCCCACAATCTGCTCAATAATATCCTCGATGGAAACGATACCGCTGAATCCACCGTACTCATCAATCAGAATGGCCACGTGGTTGGTGCTTTTCTGAAGTTCGATGAACAGTGCATCGATGTTCTTCGTTTCGGGAACGAAATACGGCTCTCGAAGGATTTCCTCAAAATTAACGTTATCGAATCCGTGCTGACTGGCTTGGAACAGATAGTCCTTAATATGCAGGATTCCGATGATGTTGTCCGGATCGTCCCGATAAACCGGAATTCTGGAATAACGCAGTTCCATCAGTTCATCGAAGTACTCTTCTCGGTCGTCGTCAATATCAATCATGAACACATCTGTTCGAGGCGTCATAATCTCATATGCCAGCAAGTCGTCGAATTCGAAAATGCTGTCAATCATCCGATGGGCTTCCTCCTTGATATCTCCGGATTCCTGTCCTCGGTCCAGCATGGACATAACCTTATCTTCCGAGAAGTAGATGTTGTCCACATCCGTGTTCTTCCGAAGTATCAACAGAAATACGTTGGCCAAACACACACATATCTTTACAAACGGCCAGGTGATGTAATACACCATCCGCTGAAAGCCCGCAAATCCAATTCCTGAAGCATTCTGAGACTGAGATGCCAGCTTTTTGGGCAGGATGTCCGCCACGCCGATAAAAGCCACAAAATACAGAATATCCCACAAAATCATCCAATGGTTATCCCCCATTTCCCGTTTCATCAGCGAATGGAAGAGGAAAAAGGACATAATCAGCGTCAGGTAACTCAGAAACAAGTCCGCATAATGGTATTCCGATGGTTTCTGAATGAAACGCATCACCGCCTGAACTCTGCTGTCCTCCGGATCCGATTCGCTCAATTCTTTAATGGTGTTTCGGTCCGTATTATCCAATGAACGTTTTGCCGCTGCCACCAATGCATACACGATGCACAGCAAAGCAATGGTTATAATATATGCATATATAGGTATTTCACTCGTGTCAGATGTCATATCTCTACTTCCTTTTTCTTAAGATCGAATACTTTGCGGGAACTTTCCGGAACGGGATTCTCACCTCCTGCTTCGGATGCGGTGCGCTTTCTATCGCATTCCCGTCTTCATCCTTCATGGAAGGAACCTCTTCCGTATAGGATGGTTCTCCCGGACTCATAATTTCAATCTCATCTCCAACGCAGAACTTGTTCCGCTGCTGTACGATGGTCTCGCCGGTCGCCTCATCTACGCCCAACACCACGCCGATAAAACTGTACTCCCGAACGTAATCGCTGGTAAGGTAATTCTGATCCCGGTTGCTTGGCTTCTGATAAAAGAAGCCGTGGGTGAATTCCCGGTGGCTGGCCTTGCACAGTTCATCGTACCATTCCTGTTTGAACTCGTAATTCTCCGGATCCTTCATATAGCTGTCCAATGCTGCCCGGTATGCGGAAACCACCGTTGCTACATAGTAAGCCGATTTCATCCGTCCTTCAATTTTCAGAGACGTAACGCCGGCATTAATCATATCCGGTAAGCAATCCAGCATGCAAAGGTCCCGGGAGTTCATAATATAACTTCCCCGATCATCCTCTTCAATCGGGAAATATTCTCCCGGTCTTTTTTCTTCCATCAAGTGGTATTTCCACCGGCACGGATGAGTGCACTGTCCCCGGTTCGCATCCCTGCCCACCATATAATTGCTCAGCAGGCATCGGCCGGAGTACGAGATGCACATAGCACCGTGAAGAAAAGCTTCGATTTCGATATCCTCCGGGAGGTGTTCCCGCATCTCTCGGATTTCTTTCAGGCTCATTTCCCGAGCCGCAACGATTCTCTTCACTCCCTGAGATACCCAAAAATTCGCACTCAAGTAGTTTGTGGTATTGGCCTGAGTACTGAGATGAATCTCGGCATTCGGGATTCCATCCTTCACCAGCTGCATGACCCCCGGATCGGATACCAGGAACGCATCGATGGGAATATCCCGTATCTGCTGAATATATTCTTGAAGCGGCAGAATATCCTCGTTGTGAGGATAGATGTTGATGGTCAGATACCCCTTCGCCCCGTGAGTGTGAAGAAATTCCATGGCGTCCTTCATTTCGTCCACAGTCAGGTTTCCGGCCCCGGCACGAAGGCTGAACACCTCTCCGCCGAAGTACACCGCATCGGCTCCGTACCGTACCGCTGTTTTTAACTTTTCCATATCTCCCGCAGGAGCTAACAATTCAATTTTCTGCATAAATTCTATTTTTTATTCTCTTTAATAAGCAACAATCCATCACCACAGCTCAGCAAGGATACCTCTAAATCATTCCGGCTGTGAACGTATTCCAAAAACTCATTCATTCTTTTTACGCTGGTTCGATGACGGCGCTTTCGGTCTAAAGACAAGTCCACCAGAAAAGCCTTCATCAAAATATTGTCGCAGACAATCAGTGCATTCTTGCTGCACAGCTTCTCTGCTTTTTTGAAGAATTCCATATAATGACTCTTCGCTGCGTCGATAAAAATAAGATCGAAGGGTTCCGTATTTCCGGCTTCGGCATTTTGAATCAGTTCGTCCAGCACAACCGAGCCATCGCCGTGAATCACCTGAATTCGATCGGTCAGCCCCTGCTCCCATATATTATCCACCGCCACTTGATAATTGGTATCCGAAAGCTCCACCGTGGTAATATGGCTCTCCGGAAGGAGGTGTGCAAAAAATATGGAAGAATACCCATACGCGGTGCCGATTTCCAGCACTCGATGGGCGGGCCTCAGGGGTAAAAGCGTGCGAAACAACATCTCCGTTTCTTTTAGAATCAATGGAATCTGATCTGCTTCGCTTTGCTCCCGCAACTTCCCCATCGTGTCATTCCACGGTTGGTAGAATGACACGATGTAGTCTGTCACTTTCTCATTGGTAATGTTCATATGAAAATTCGGCTCCTTCTATTTCTTGTTTTTCTTTGCCAGAGCCTTCTCATATGCCCGGGTATCTTTCTCGAATTTCGAGTAGGATTTGCTGAAATTATGGGAACCGTCCAACTTTTCGCTTACCACGAAATACATGTAGTTTGTTTTTGCCGGGTATAGAGCCGCCTTAATAGATGCCTCCCCCGGAGAACAAATCGGTCCCTTCGGCAAGCCGGAGTGAATATAAGTGTTGTACGGAGAATCAATCTTCGTGTCCGCCACGGACAGAACCGGTTTCGCTTTTCCCAGAATATACTGCACCGTGGAGCACATCTGCAGATTCATGCCGTCGTCTAATCGATTGTAGATGACGCTGGCAATCTTCGGGCGATCCTCATCCACCTGCGCTTCCTTTTCAATGATGGAAGCGATAATGATAATCTGATTCTCGGTATACCCCAGCTTTTTTGCCCTGGCTTTGTATTCGTCTGTAAAAACAGTATCGAATTGATTCAGCATAGTTGTAATAATCTGCTCTTCATCCGCTTTTGGTGCAACCTGATAGGTACTTGGGAAAAGATATCCTTCCAGATGATTCTTCCCCTTCTGGGCATCTTTCAAGAAACCAAAATCACTGTAGGCGTCGGAATTCTGCGCAGCCTCCAGGAACTTCTTTTTATCTACCAGTCCATCTTTGGCCAGAGTCTCCGCCACCGTCTCGATAGTGGATCCCTCCGGAACTGTAAAGGAATTGGTGGTTTCTTTTCCGGATACGATGACCTTTGCAATATCGCTGCACGTCATGCTCGGCGAAACGGAATATACCCCTGCCTTGTAGTTGGAATCGTAGTGCCAGATTTTGGAGCAAATCTTATATCTGGTAGTACTGCGAATGACACCTGCGTCTTTCAGTGCGTTGGCGATATCATCGGTCGTCGCACCTTCTTCAACTGTGACGTCAATCAGCGTTGCGTTGCTTCGGTCCAGCGGCTTGTTCAATGTGGACAAGAGCACGCTGGATCCGATAATCAGCGCAAATATAATCGCCAGTATTACCATTGCTTTTTTGATTGCTTTTTTCATAACAGCCCTTTGCTAATACCCGATATTTGGAAAAAATAAACTATTTGGAACGTCCCAGATAATCACCGGTTCTGGTGTCAATCTGAATCTTTTCTCCTTCGTTGATGAAGATCGGAACCTGGATTACGGCACCGGTTTCAACGGTTGCAGCCTTTGTAACGTTGGTTGCGGTATCACCCTTCACGCCCGGCTCGGTTTCGGTTACTTCCAGGTCAACGAAGTTCGGAGCTTCTACGGTGAATGCGTTGTCTTTGTAAAACTTAACGGTAGCGGTATCGTTCTCACGGATGTATTTGATGGCATCCTCTACCAGGTCGTAGGTCAGCGGAATCTGATCGTAGGTTTCCTGATCCATGAAGTAGTACAGTTCACCGTCATTGTACAGATACTGCATCTGCTTCGTCTCAATGTGAGCCTTCGGGAACTTGTCGTTCGGGTTGAACGCTTCTTCTCTGGTCGCTCCGGTCAGAATGTTCTTATACTTTGTACGAACAAATGCGGCACCCTTTCCCGGCTTAACGTGCTGGAAATCCACTACAACATGTGGTTCGCCATTCATTTCAAAAGTAACACCTTTTCTGAATTCACCTGCGCTAATCATAATTGTTTCTCTCTTTCTTTAAAAATCTTTAAAAATAACTTATAACATTGACTTAATATTGATGGCATCTGCCAGGATTTCACTCACATCCTTCATCATGATGGAGAATCTCGCTTCCGCCTGCAGATACTGTGCTGCCTGAGGCTTTGCCGTAAGCATGGTGACCATAGACTGAATCTGTCCCATCAGTTCCGAATCCAGTTTTCCTTCTGCCATCTGCTTCGTCTGCAGTTGAACTTGTTTCATCTGCAAATCCTTCAGCATCGCGCTGAGCTGCGGATCTTGGTCCACTTCCTTCTTTAAACGGTCGAATTCCTTGAATTCGTTGCTTTCCTTAATTGCCCGGGCAAGATCGTGGGCTTCTTCGTAAACGTTCATCGAAACTCCTTTCTACACGTATAGGATGACCGGAAGAATCACCGGACTCCGCCGCGTCTTTCTATAAATGTAACCCCGAAGGTCGTCACGAATCGCCGACTTCAATGAGCTCAAGTCCATAGAGTCCCGATTGCGGCAACGCTCGATGGTTTCATAGACCACCTCGGTGGCATCGTTGATTAACGGACCGTTCTCCTTGACGTAGATAAAACCACGTGTAATCAGTTCCGGGTTTGCCGCCAGCTGCTTGGAATAGGTATCGATGGCCACCGATACCACAATCAATCCCGCTTCCGACAGTTGCTTTCGATCCCGGAGTACCACGTTTCCAACATCTCCGACGCCGTAGCCATCCACCAGAACATCGTCCGCCGTGGCGTATCCATTCTCCTGTTTTGCACGACCGCCCTTGACCACCAGCGAATCACCATTGGTCATGACAAAGATATTGCTACGGCTCATTCCCAGGCTCTCTGCCAATTTTGCGTGCTCGTTCAAGTGACGGTATTCGCCGTGAGCCGGAATGAAATATCTCGGCCGCACCAGGGTGTGAATCAATTTCAGCTCTTCCTGGCAGGCGTGACCGGATACGTGGATGTCCACGAAATCCGACAGGTACACCCGAACTTTCTTCTCATACAGCTTATTGACCACATTGGTGATGGTCTTCTCGTTTCCCGGAATCGGCGAGGAGGAGAAGACGACGACATCGCCCTTCTTCAGCTTCACCGCCCGGTGATTATCGTTGGCCATTCGAGTCAATGCGGACATCGGTTCGCCCTGGCTTCCCGTTGTAACGATGGTCAGGTTGCTGTCCGGGATATTATTGATATTCCGGATGTCCACAAAAGCAGATTCCGGCAGGTCGATATATCCCAAATCCTTTGCAATCTGCATCACGTTCTCCATGGAACGACCGGAAACCGCAATTTTACGGCCATGATGAATGGACGCTTCCATAAAGTGCTTAATTCGATGAATATTCGAAGAGAACGTAGCGATGATAATTCGTTTATCCGTTTCCTCAAAAATTCGGTTCATGGACTCCGCTACGATTCGTTCCGACGGTGTGAACCCCGGACGGAGCACGTTGGTACTGTCACAAAGAAGTACATCCACGCCCTCGTCGCCCAGTTTCGCAAAGCGAGCCAAATCAATCTGCTTTCCTTCCAGCGGAGTGTAATCCACCTTGAAATCTCCCGTATGAACGATGTGTCCTGCCGGGCACTTGATGGAAAACGCAAAAGAATCCGCAATGCTGTGGGTGGTGTGAATTGCCTCCACGATGAAGCTTCCTATATGAATTATATCACCTGAAGATATCACATGCACGTCAGCGGTAAGATTCTTTTCCTTTAATTTATGCTGAATCAATCCCGCCGCAAGACCGGAAGCATACACCGGAACGTTGATTTCTTTTACCAGATACGGCACACCGCCGATGTGGTCCTCATGTCCGTGAGTAATGATTAATCCCTTGATTTTCTCCATGTTTTCCTTCAAATAGGTGAAGTCCGGAATAACCACGTCGATTCCGAACATCTCATCTTCCGGGAAGGACATTCCGCAGTCCACAATCAGAATTTCATCCCGATACTCGATTACCGTGATGTTCTTTCCGATTTCCTTCATACCCCCCAACGGGATGATGCGGAAGGACTCTTTCGGGCGAACCTGTTTCTGATTCTTTCCGTTGGACTTGTTCCGATTCTTTCCCTGATGGAACGGGATTGCCGGAAGGGACTTCTTTGATTTCTCCGGCTTTGCTGCCCCCTTTTGTTTATGGGACTTCGAATTCTGAGGAGTGTTGTTTCCCTTCTTTTTCGCCGTTCCGTCAGAAGGTTTCAACGCTTTTCTTACTTTTCCGGAAGCTGCCCCGGAATTCTTCTTCCGGGGTGCCGGATTTTTTTTCTTGTTATTCAGTTGTAAATCTTTTTCTTGTTTCATAGGCATTTCTATTTTACTACAAAGTTAATCAGTTTGTTTGGAACCACGATGGTTTTTACAACAGATTTACCTGCAATCGCATCCTGCACGCGTTCGCTTGCCAGTGCTGTTTCTTCAATTGCACTCTTCTCTGCGTTCTTCCCGAAAGCCATCTTGTCCTTCAGTTTTCCGTTTACCTGAACGATAATCTCAACGGTTTCCAGTTCCAGTGCAGCCGGGTCGAATTCCGGCCAATTCTGCTGATATACCCGATCTTCATGACCCAGGTCGTTCCACAGTTCTTCGGTAATATGCGGAACAAACGGGTTCAGAATCAGAATCAGCTTTTCAATGGCATCGTTCATCAGCGGAACGTTCACTTCGCCCTGCTTGTACTTATACAGCGCATTCACCAATTCCATGATGGAACTGATCGCAGTGTTGAAGCTGAATCTTCCGCCGGCATCTTCCGTTACCTTCTTCACGGTAGCATTCAACTGGAAATTCAAAGCCTTATCTTCTGCACTCTGAATAGTGATGGTTTCACTTCCACGGAAATCGCCGCGGATTTCGTTCACATATTCCTGTACCAGACGATATACACGGTTCAGGAAACGGTAGCTTCCCTCCACACCGGCATCGCTCCAGTCCAGTTCTTTTTCCGGCGGTGCTGCAAAGAGGATGAACAGTCTGGCGGTATCCGCACCGTACTTTGCCTGAATTTCTTCCGGGCTGACGATGTTGCCCAGAGATTTACTCATCTTCGCACCGTCTTTGATAACCATGCCCTGAGTCAGCAGATTATCAAACGGTTCTTCCGCATCCACCAAGCCCAAATCATGCATTACCATCTGGAAGAAACGAGCGTACAACAGGTGCAGGATGGCGTGTTCTACGCCGCCGATGTACTGATCCACGTTCATCCAGTAGTCCGCCTTTTTCTTGTCAAAAGGTTTCTCGGAATTGTGGGCATCGCAGTATCTTAAGAAATACCAGGAAGAATCTACAAAGGTATCCATGGTATCGAATTCGCGAACCGCCTTCTTGCCGCAACATGGGCAGGTAGTCTCTCCAAAGGTCTTGGAAGTCTTCAGTGGAGAATCTCCCTTGCCGGTGAATTCCACATCGGTCGGAAGCTTTACCGGAAGATTCTCTTCCTTCTCCGGAACCCATCCGCACTCTTCACAATAAACCATCGGAATCGGGCATCCCCAATAACGCTGGCGGGAAATCAGCCAATCTCTCAGCTTGTAGTTCACCTGAGCTTTGCCCAGTCCGTCCGCTTCCAGATCCTTGGTAATCTCTTCAATCGCTTCCTTGTTGTTCATTCCGGTGTACTTTCCGGAGTTAATCATGGTGCCTTCCGCAACGAAAGCTTCTGTGAGGTTATTGATGTCGATTTCCGGATTCTGGCTGTCCACAACCGGAACGATGTCCAGGTCAAATTTCTTCGCAAACTCGAAGTCGCGCTGGTCATGCGCCGGAACCGCCATGATGGCACCGGTTCCGTAATCCATCATAACGTAATCGGAGATGAAAATTGGAACCTTCTTTCCGTTTACAGGATTGATTCCATAGCATCCGGTGAATACGCCGGTCTTCTCCTTTGTCAGAGAAGTTCTCTCGATTTCGGACTTGTGCTGACATTCTTCTTGATATGCTTTTACTGCATCTTCATACTCCGTACCGTTGGTGAGTTCCGGTACAAATGGATGCTCCGGTGCCAGAACCATATAGGTTACGCCGAACAGCGTGTCCGGACGAGTGGTATAAATCTGAAGCTTCTTGCTGAAGTTCTCAATCTCAAAGGTCACTTCCGCACCGGTGGAACGGCCAATCCAGTTCTTCTGCATCAGCTTTACCTTTTCCGGCCAGCCCGGCATTTTGTCCAAATCCTTCAGCAGGCGATCCGCATAATCGGTAATCTTCAGATACCACTGGGACAGGCGCTTCTTTGTAACCGGCGTGTGGCAACGCTCACAGCAGCCGTCTACGACCTGCTCGTTCGCCAATACGGTCTGACAGCTTGGACACCAGTTCACCGGATTGTCCTTCTTGTATGCCAGTCCCTTGTTGTAAAACTGAATGAAAATCCACTGCATCCACTTGTAATATTCTTCCTTACAGGTAGCAACCTCTCGATCCCAATCGTAGCTGAAGCCCAGGCCCTGCAGCTGACGGTGCATTTCCGCAATGTTGCTGTCCGTCCAAATTGCCGGGTGAATATCATTTTTAATGGCCGCGTTTTCTGCCGGCAGTCCAAAAGAGTCCCATCCCATCGGATGCAGAACATTGTATCCCTTCAGTCTCTTGAAACGTGCAATTACGTCTCCGATGGAGTAGTTCCGCACATGTCCCATGTGCAGCTTGCCGGAAGGATATGGAAACATTTCCAAAACATAATACTTTTCTTTGTCGTAATCCTCTACGGTCTTGAACGCATCTTCTTTTTCCCATACGTCCTGCCACTTCTTTTCAATTTCTGTGAAATTGTACTTTTCCTTCATTGTCCTTAGTCCTCAATTCTTTCGATTTTGCAATCGCCCCAGATTTTATCCAGTGCATAACGCTCCCGCATTTCTGCAGTAAAAATATTTACTATAATGTCACCGTAGTCCACGAGGATCCAGCTGTTTCCGGACTTTCCCTCTAAGCCCTTCTGCTCCAGCCCCAGTTCGTAGGCTTTCTCGTCTACGCTTTCCTGCAGTGCGCCCAGCTGACGTTCCGAGCTTGCAGTGCAATTGATAAAGTAGTCTGCAAAAGAAGATTTCTCTGCAATATCAATCAGCACTACATCCGAAGCTTTGCGCTGGGACAATACTTCTGCCAATTCTTTGGCTACTTTGTAATTATCCATTTATTTCTCCTTGTTTCCAATGATTTGACGTAAATAAGTATATGCTTTCAATGTGTCGGAATCAATTTCTCTGTGCGAAGATTTCAAGTCCCGGATACTGAATTCCAGAACTTCCAGGCATGCGGCATGCAAATCTTTCTCGGCCAAAGCACGAAGTCTTGGAGCATCTTCATAATCCCGTCCCGGTTCAATGGCATCGGCCACGTAAATAATCTCTTCCAGAAGAGACATTTCCGCTTTTCCCGTCGTATGATAGGAAACCGCAGACAGCACTTCTTCATCGGTGACGCCGAATTCATCCCGCAAGAGCGCCACGCCCAATTTGGAATGGGCCAACGGCTGATTATTCCGGTACTTCCATGGGAGCCCGTAGAATCGTACCAACCGGTTGCTCTCCTCCTGTGTCAAGCACTTCGCAATATCGTGCACCAGCGCTGCCAGATGAGCCTTTTCTCGATTTGCTCCGTAGATTTCCGCAAGCCTAGTCGCTGTTTCTACCACTCCCAGTGAATGGGTGTATCGCCGTGGCTTCAGATTGCGCTTTAAATATTCACTCATCAATTCCATCGAGATAGATTCCATTGTTTCTTATATACTCTTCCACTTCCGGAACCACCAGTCCCGAAATATCCTTTCCTTTCCGCACATATTCTCGGATTTCCGTAGAGGAAGCATCGAAGGGGTTTAGATTTAATACGTGAAACCGGCTGTGATATTTCTTCCGAAAATGTTCAATTTTCTCCAGCCCTTCCTCCGTAGAAACATGGGGCCGAACCCCCGTAATCAGCGGAAATTCCCGAAGGAGATCCGGACCCCGATACCACTTTTCGATGGTCAGCACCGAATCGAACCCGATGATAAAAGAAATCTCCGCATCCGGCATCCGTTCCCGAAAATAGCGTAATGTATCATAAGAATAGGAAGGTTCTTGTCGCTCCAATTCGTATTCCGAAATGGAAAATGCCGAATTTAAAGGAAGAATTCGCCGAATCATTTCCGCCCGCATCTCTCCCGGTGTCACATTGCTGTCCTTTTTGAAGGGAGAGATGTAGTTGGGCAGAAAAATCAGTTGATTTAATTCACATTCCCGAACCGCTTCTGTCGCCAGATTAATATGACCTCGATGAATCGGGTCAAAGGTCCCTCCGAATAATGCTGTCTTATTCATTTTCGGAAGCAACGACCTGAATGCCCAATTCTTCCAGTTGTTTCTCGTCAACCAGTCCCGGCGCTTCACTTACCAGACACTCTGCATTCTGGTTCTTCGGGAACGCAATAACTTCACGGATGCTCTTTTCACCCAGCAGCAGCATTACCATTCTGTCCAAACCATATGCCAGGCCGGCATGCGGTGGTGCACCGTATTTGAACGCATCAATCAGGAAGCCGAACTTTTCTCTGCACTCCTCATCACTGAGGCCCAAAACGTGGAACATCTTCGCCTGAAGTTCCTTATCGTGAATACGGACGCTTCCGCCGCCCAGCTCCACGCCGTTCAATACGATGTCATACGCATCGGCCTTGAGATCCAGGATATTTCCGTCCAGCTTATCCAGTTCATCCAGCTTCGGCTGAGTAAACGGATGGTGCATTGCTTTGATGTTTCCTTCATCATCTTCCTCGAACATCGGGAAGTCCACCACCCACAGGAAGTTAAACTGATTATCATCCAACATTCCCATCTGATCGGCAATCTTCCGTCTCAGCCAGCCTAAGGTGTCGAACACGACCTTCTTCCGGTCGCTGACGATAAATGCAACATCCCCGTCTTCCGCACCCAGTCGGTCCATGATTTCGGCCAGCTGCTCTTCGGTAAAGAATTTTTTCACGGAAGAATTGTATTCCCCGTTTTCCTTCTTAATCCATACGAGGCCCTTCGCACCGTAATGCTTTGCCTCCTCGGTCAGCTTGTCAATCTTCTTTCTGGAATACTGAGCTGCACCACCTGGTACGCAGATACCCCGAACATCACCGCCATTTTCCAGTGCACCGGTAAATACGGCAAAGTCGCAATTCTGTACCAAATCGTTCAGAAGAACCAGTTCGATTCCGAAGCGGGTGTCCGGCTTATCGGAACCGTAGCGTTCCATGGCTTCCGTCCAGGTCAGTCTCGGGAACGGAGTCTCGATATCCATTCCCTTCAGGTCCTTCATCAGTTTCTTCAGGAAACCTTCCTGCATCGCGATGACATCTTCCTGATCCACATAGGACATTTCCAAGTCGATCTGAGTAAATTCCGGCTGGCGGTCTGCTCTCAAATCCTCATCACGGAAACACTTTACAATCTGGAAGTACCGATCCGTACCGGCAACCATCAGCAGCTGCTTGAACATCTGCGGAGACTGCGGCAGCGCATAGAATGCACCGTTCTTCACCCGGCTCGGCACCAGATAGTCCCGTGCACCTTCCGGTGTGGACTTAATCAGCATTGGGGTTTCCACCTCAACAAATCCGTTTTCATCGAAATAGTCTCGTGCACATTTGGTGACCTTGTGACGGAACAGCAGATTTCTCTGCATCTTATTCTTTCTCAGATCCAAGTAACGGTATTTGAGACGAAGAGATTCATCTACATTATCATCGTCTCGGATGTAAATCGGCGGAGTCTCTGCACTGGAATAAATTACCATGTCCGTTGCAAACACTTCAATTTCACCGGTTGAAATGTGGTCGTTCTTAGCACTGCGCTCATGAACGATACCCTTGATGCCGACAGAAAACTCACTCCGCAGAGATTTTGCCGCCTCCATCAGCTCTTCCGGAATATCTTCGTTAAAAGTAATCTGGGTAATTCCCGTCTTATCCCGAAGGTCCACAAACACCAGACTTCCCAAGCTTCTCTGCTTGGCCACCCAGCCGTTCAGAATGACTTCTTTTCCCTCATCTGCAAGCCGCAGCTCGCCGCACATATGTGTGCGCTTGTAAATTTCTGACATTATCCTCTCCTGATTTTATCCAAAATTTCTTCCTTAACAATTTTTGTCTGTTCGCCGGTTTCCATATTCTTCAGGGTCAGTTCTCCGCTTTCGATCTCATCGTCCCCGATAACGATGGAATACTTCACACCCACCTTGTTGGAATACTTCATCTGGCCTTTCAAATTTCGCTCCTGGGTATCCACAATCGCACGAACGTGGTTGTGCCGCAGATACTGTACCAGATTCAACGCGTAGTGTTTCGCACGATTGCCGATGAATGCAATCATGATTTCCGGCTGTACCGGTTTGCCGAAATCCGATCCGCACATTTCCATCAACATCAGCAGTCGTTCCTTGCCCAGACCGAATCCTACACCCGGCATAGACGGTCCGCCGATTTCCTCAATCAAATGATCGTATCGGCCGCCGCCGCAGACCGTACCCTGTGCACCAATCTTTGTGGTGACAAATTCAAAAGCGGTCTTGGTGTAATAATCCAATCCCCGAACGATTTTCGGATCCACCTTGAACTGAATGTCCATGGCCTTCAGGTTTTCCTGAAGTTCCTCGAATGCGTCTCGGCAATCATCACAGAGATAATCTACCATCAGCGGCGCATCCTTGACGATTTCCTGATCGTCCTTGGATTTGCAGTCCAGAATACGCATTGGGTTCGTTTCAAAACGAGACTGACAGGTACTGCACAGTTCATCGTAATGCGGCCGCAGGAAATCCTGCAGCGCTTTCCGATACTTTGTACGACATTCCCGGCATCCGACGCTGTTGATGTGCAGCTCGATTTCATCGATGCCCATGCGCTTCAGAAAATCATCCGCCATTGCGATGATTTCCGCATCCGCCATCATGGACGATGCTCCAAAGTTCTCAATGCCGAACTGATGGAACTGACGAAGCCGGCCTGCCTGTGGCTTCTCATATCGGAAGCACGGGGTGTTGTAGCAATACTTGCTCGGCTGCATATCTGCAAAATGTTTGCTTTCAATAAAAGCACGAACCGCCGGAGATGTCCCTTCCGGTTTCAGCGTAATGCTGCGGTGACCGAGATCTTCGAAGGTGTACATTTCCTTCTGGACGATGTCCGTGGTCTCCCCAACGCCTCGGTTGAACAGGTTCGTATCCTCAAAAATCGGTGTACGAAGTTCACCAAAGCCGTATTCGTCACAAATCTTAAAAAAGGCATCTTCAATATAGTGCCACTTGTAGGCATCCTCCGGCATCATGTCCTTCGTACCCTTAGGTGCTTTAATTGCCATCTCTATCCTCCCAGTAATTATTCTTTCGTAAAAGCATTTCATCGAAACGCTCTTTATAAATCGCACTGTTCCCCACATTCGGAATTCGTTCTAAACGGTCCGACTCCGGGTAATATCTCTTGCCAATTGCACCGGCCCCCAGGCCGATGATGGTCTGTTTTTCTTCCATTATTCGCACGTTATACACCGAATGGGCTTCCGGCTTGCAGTACCCCACGTTCTCAAAAGAACCCATCTGATGTTTTTGCCGGTATATATAATACGGTTCAAAACCATGCGCAGTAAGAAATTCTTCCGAAAATTTCAGCATAGTCCGCACATTTTCTGTATCTCTTCGGTAATACTCCGGATCCTGTTCTTTCAGCTTCGATCCTCTTTTTACCGATAGGGTGTGCACCGTAATATTGTTGGCTCCCAGTGACACCAATTCTTCCAAAGTGTTCTTGAAATCGTCCGGAGTCTCTCCCGGCAATCCCGCAATCACATCGGAGTTGATGATTCGAAAACCCATCGCTGCAGCGGTACGGAATGCCTCTCGGATATCCTCCGGGCTGTGCTCCCGTCCAATTTCCCGCAAAGTTTGCGGATTCATGGATTGCGGATTGATACTGATACGATTAACCCCTTTTTCATGAATCTGTTCCAGCTTATCTCGAGTGATGGTGTCCGGTCTCCCCGCTTCGATGGTGAATTCAATACGGGATAAATCCAGCTGAAAAGCCGATTGAATCGCATCTACCAAGCGGCCCAACTGATCCGCTTCCAAAGTGGTCGGAGTCCCGCCGCCGAAGTACACGCTTTCCACCAACTGGCCCATCTTTCGGAATTTTGCCCCGGTATATTCCACTTCCCGCAAAAGAAATTCCAGATACTCTGCAATCTCTTCCGATGTCGCAACACTGCTGGCAAATGAACAGTACGAACATCTCGTCGGGCAAAACGGAATATGGATGTACAAGCTAAGGCTGTCCGTTCCCGGGCGCTCCATATAAGACAGCTGATAATTGAGGATCCTACGCAGGAGTTCGATTTTATCCGGATGAAGCAGGTACTTCTGCGCCATCGTTTCCATGGTCTGTGCGATGTCGCCGCACCGATCGTAAACGGAAAAGGCCAATTTCAGCGGCCGTACCCCGGTAAGTATCCCCCACTCGGGGGTAATTCCGGTTAAATTCGACAGGATGCGGTACAATTCTCTTTTCACACCGTCCAAATCCGCATCTTTTTCGCCATTCAACAGATAACTTTTATCCGTTAATCGTGGCGAAAAGCCTTCGTGAAAGTCCACCGGGATGATTTCGAACTCATCATTTGCCAAAAATTCCCGCGCCAACTCCTCCAGGTGATATTCATTTTTGATTCCGTTTAGATAGAATCTATACAAATGGATTTCCTTTCTTCTCTGCGCCGATAGAGGTGCCCGGTCCGTGTCCCGGCAGCACCTGAATTTCATCCGGCAGTCTCATCAGTTTCTGCAGTGACTTCCGCATCTGTTCAATATTTCCGGAATACAAATCCGTCCGTCCGATGCTTCGGAAAAACAGGGTGTCTCCGGTGAAAATTTTACCGTCACCGCAGATGCAGATTCCGCCTTGCGTATGTCCCGGTGTTTCCATAAAAGTAAATTCTATACTTCCTAAAGTTACCGAATCACCTTCCGAAACATATCGGTCTGCCTCCGTGCTCACCGGCTCCGGCGAAAATTCCATAGATCCGTTATTCTCGGCATCCAGCAGTAGTTCCTTTTCCTTGACCCCGGCAATCAATACCGCATCCGGATAATCCTTGCGAATGGCATTCAGCGCACCCATATGGTCTCCGTGAGCGTGGGTCAATATGATGTACTTCAGTTCGTTCAAGTTCCGAAGCTCCTTTTTCATAGCCGGGGTATAGCATCCCGGATCGATTACCATTCCCTGATTTGTTTCGGAATCCGTGAGAATATAAGTATTTTCTTGAAGCATATTTTCGTTGTATCGTTTTACCGTAATCATGATCTCGTCCTGTATACCTTATCAATCCCCGGGACATTCCTCAGCGCAATCAGCAGTCTTTGAATCTGATGTGTTCCGGTAATGGCCACGGTAATCGTCACGTTAACGTACTCCATATCTGCCGGTTTCATGTTCACCCCTACCAAGCGAACATCCATGTCTTCACACACCTTAGAAATATCGCTGAACATTCCCCGGCGGTCCTTGCAGCAGATATTGATATCCGTGTAATAGGTCTGTCCTTCCTTTGGAGTTTCCCATTCCACCTGAATCAATCGTCCTTTTTCCTGCTCCGGCAGGCTCACGATATTGCTGCAGTCTTTCCGATGCACCGTAATGCCACGGCCCTTTGTGATGAATCCGATAATATCATCTCCCGGAACCGGAGTGCAGCATCTGGCGATACGAATTAACAGGTTATCCGAGCCTTTTACGATAATCCCGGTTCCATCAGAACTGTTTTCCCGATGAACCTGTTTCTTCTTCTTGATTTCTTCTTCTTTGCGGACTTCTTCCTTCTTATTGTCCTCGATGAAATAATCAATCAGCCGCTGTCCCAGTTTTGCCAGCGCACTTCCGCCGTTGGAAATCTGCAGATACAGCTCATTGACATTATTCAATTTCAGGTCCTTTACCGCTTTCAGAAGGTAGGCATTCTTCGCCACCAGATGTGGGTCGTAGCCCTTCTTCTTAATGTAATTCGCGATATTGGTTTTCCCCCGATCTAGGGAATCATTTTTGTTGGCTTTCCGAAGCCAGTTTCGGATTTTGTTCTTGGCCTGAGAGCTCTTAGCGATATTCAGCCAATCCATGCTCGGTCCGGCCGAATTCGCAGATGTGATGATATCCACGATATCCCCGGTCTTCAGTTCATGGTCGATGGTAACCATCTTGCCGTTCACCTTGGCCCCTACGCAACGGATGCCTACATCCGTATGAATCTTAAATGCAAAATCCAGTGGCGTCGACTCTGCCGGCAATTCGATAACGTCTCCCTTTGGGGTGAATACGAACACCTGATTATCAAACAAATCCATCTTCAGAGTTTCCAAGAACTCCATGGAGTCATCGGTTTCCTTCTGCCACTCCAATGCCTGCCTCAGCCAGGCCAGCTTCTGTTCCGACGAGTCTCCGCCGGAACCGCCCTTTCCTTCTTTATATTTCCAATGTGCCGCAATACCGTATTCAGCGATTCGATGCATCTCGTAGGTTCGAATCTGAATCTCGAAGGGATCCCCGTTTTCATCCAACACAGTGGTGTGCAGGGATTGATACATGTTCGGCTTCGGCATTGCAATATAGTCTTTAAACCGTCCCGGAATCGGCGTCCATTTGGTGTGAACCAGTCCCAGCACGGCATAACAGTCTTTCACTGTATTTACGATGACACGAATGGCAATCAAATCAAAGATTTCATCCAGTTGCTTGTGCTGAAGTGTCATCTTCTTGTAGATGCTGTACAGATGCTTCGAACGTCCCATTACATCGTAATGGAAGTTTGCTTTGTCCAGCTCATCGCTGATTTCATCAATCAGCTGATCGACGACTTTCTCTCGCTCTTCCTTCCGTTTGCTTACCTGAACCGACAGCGATTCGTAATCTTCCGGATGAAGATACTTAAATGCTAAATCCTCCAGTTCGAATTTAATGCTGTAGATTCCCAGACGTCCGGCAAGGGGCGCATAAATCTCCAGCGTTTCTGCGGATTTCTCCTTCCGCTTATGAGGCGGCATGAACTCCATCGTTCGCATATTGTGGAGACGGTCCGCCAGTTTAATAATCAGGACGCGAATATCCTTAGACATGGCAAGGAACATTTTTCTGAAATTCTCCGCCTGAAGTTCTTCTTTGGAGTCATACTTGATGTTTCCCAGTTTGGTTACGCCGTCCACCAGCAGAGCAATCTCTTCGTTGAAATCCTCTACCAGCTCTTCTCGAGTGTACTCCGTATCCTCCACCACGTCGTGAAGGAGTCCGGCGACGACCGTTTCATTATCCATGCCAAAACTGGCCAGAATCTTGGAGACCGCAATTGGATGAATGATATACGGTTCTCCACTCTTTCTCATCTGGCCGTTATGAAGTCTGTTGGCGATTTCAAAGGCTTTGATAATCATCGGATCATCATATCTCTCATTCATCGTCTTGAGATCTTCAATATATTGTTCTGTTGTCATACTAAAATCAGTCGTCACCCGTGAACACCCCTTTATTTGAAATTTATTTTACAATTCCGGAATTGTTTGCCTTTGCTTTTTTCTCTTTCTGCAGTTCATACCGGGACATGCTTTCCTTTCTCTTCATCTCGTAAAGCAGCGGGCTGCAGATGAAGATGGAGGAATAGGTTCCGCAAATGACACCGATAATCAGCGGAATCAGGAATTCCCGAATCTCCGAAGATACCATAAAGTACAGCGGCACCATAACAATCAGCGTTGTAATGGACGTCATAATCGAACGGGACAGCGTCTCGTTGATGCTGTCGTTAATCTGCGGAATAAGTTCCTTTCTCTTGTAGAACCGCTTGTTCTCCCGAATACGATCAAAGATTACGATCGTATCGTTAATGGAGTAACCCACAACCGTCAGAATGCCGGCGATGAATGGGTTGTTGATGGTAAATCCGAAAATCGCGTACATGGAAAGAGTCACCAGCACATCGTGCAGCAGACCGCCTACCGCAGCGACTCCATACTTCCAGGTCTTGAACCGGAATCGGATGTATACCAGCATGCACAGTGCTGCGATAATAATGGATTTAATCGCATTTTGTCTCAGCTCTTTACCGACGGTCGGTCCGAATTCCTCGGAAGCCAGTACCGACTTCTTATTCAGGTTATACTTCTTGGACAGCGTGGAAACAACCTGCCCTCTCTGATCCGCATTCAGTGCTTTCTTGGTACGGATCACCACCTGGCTGTGGTTATCCGAAGCGTATACGATGGTCGGATTCAAATCGTATTTTTCGATGGTCTTCGCCACTTCATCGGAATCCACCTTCTGACCCATCTCCAGCTGAATCATCGTACCGCCGGTGAAATCGATTCCGTAATTGAAGCCCTTGAATGCCGCGCATCCCACACCCAGCAGAATAACAATCAAGCTCAGTGCGAAATACTTCTTTCGGTTTTCGATAAAGTGAACGTGTTTGGTCCACTTCATTCTCGGAGTGCCGTCTTCGTGCATTCCGAAGTGTCTCATCTTGCACAGTGCCGGAATGTCTGTCAATGCAGTTACAAACAGCTGTGTGATGAATACTGCGGTGAAGATACTGCAGATTGTACCGATCATCAATGTCAGCGCAAATCCCTTAACCGATGTGGTACCGATCAGATACAGCACGATAGCTGCAATCAGTGTAGTGGTCTGAGAGTCCACTACCGTCGTCAGCGCGGACTTAAATCCGGTATCCACCGCAACACGAATGGATTTTCCCTTTTCGATTTCTTCCCGAATTCGGGTAAAAATAATTACGTTGGAGTCTACCGCCATACCGATGGACAAGATGATACCCGCAATTCCCGGCAAGGTGAGAACCGATCCCAATCCTGCCATAATCCACAGGGTTACCTCTACGTACAGCAGCAGTGCCAGGTCCGCAATGATTCCAAGTGCGCCGTATGCCATCAGCATAATCAGCATAACGATTCCAAGACCGATGGCGCCGGCCACAATACTCTTATGAAGCGCATTTGCACCGATGGTCGCCGTCTCTACAGAGGAACTGATTTCCTTCAGGGTTGCCGGCAGTGCACCGCCTCGGATCAGCGCAGAGGTAGAAGAAGCCTCATCTTCACTGAATCCGCCCGGACGGGTAATTTCACAGCTTCTGGATGCGATCTTTTCGCTTACGCTCGGTGCCGATACCACTTCGTCATCCAGCTTGATGACAATTGCGGTGTTGGAAACCGCTTGACCGTTTTCGTCTTTCATGGTGGACTTCACCGTTCCGGATGCCGCTTTTTCAGTTGCACTTGCGAATGCATCGGACCCCTTGGACGAGAAGTCAATGGTAATCTTATATCCGCCGTTCTTGGAGTCGGTGGTAAAAGAAGAATCGGTAATCTCATTACCGCTCATGACTTCCGTACCGTCTGCCAGGAACAGTTTCAGCTGAGCCGTCTTACCAATCTGATCGATAGCCGCCTGTGCATCTTCCACACCCGGCATCTCTACACGAACTCGATTGTTTCCCTCAATGGAAACGGAGGCTTCGGAAATACCCATGGCGTTGACACGGTTTTCCAGGACGGACTTCGTCTGATCCATCAGTTTAGACAGCTGCGTACCCTTTTCGTTGGTCTCAGCTTCCATCAAAACATAGACACCGCCGTTGATATCCAGTCCGTACTTCATCTTATCCGCAAGTCTCGGAACCGGCCCGATACCCTTAAACGAAACAAATGCCCCCACTGCGATAACCAATACCACGACAATTGATAGAAATTTACGTGTACCTTTTTTCATTTGACCTTAAGTGCCTTTCTAAGAATTTGTAATAATGTACATAGCAATACATTGCATTTTACGTACCATTTTACATCATAGCCATTGGAAATTCAAGTTTTTCACCATTCCAATTTCGTGTATAGCAAAACAAGGATACCATTTGGCATCCTTGTTCTCGTAATCAGAAATCTTATTCCGCATCCTTATTCTCGGATTCATCCTTCTTCGGAGTCAGCTTCTTCGGAGTAACCTTCTTCGTGGTGGAAGTCTTTACATCCCGTTCCTTTGTCTCTTCCGCTGCTTCCTTCTTCTCCTGACGAGCTGCGGTGTTCGGTGTCTTCACGCTGCCGATTGCAGTCTTCAGAAGTTCTACGTTAGTGCTGCCCTTTCCGGCATTCAGATTAATCACAACGGTATCGGAATTGATGGCAACGACCTTTCCGATGAATCCGCCGATGGTGATAATTTCATCACCGCGGGTCAAACCGTCTCTCATTTCCTTCGCCTCTTTATCGCGCTTGCGCTGCGGGCGAATCATCATGAAATAGATAATACCGATAAAGAACACCAGAAGAATCAGGTTCATCATTGTCGCATTTGTTTTCATGTAATTATCCTCCATAAAAAAATAGATGGTGCCGGCGATGGGGGTCGAACCCATACGATATCACTATCACGGGATTTTGAATCCCGCGCGTCTGCCAATTCCGCCACGCCGGCCCAACAAGGAGTATTATATCATACTATGACTAATATTTAAATATTTTATTTTCAAAAAAGTGAATCTTGAGAAAAAAAGTTCCTGACAGAGTCAGGAACTTTGGTGTGGCTGACTGGACTCGAACCAGCACGGTCTCCCACATGCCCCTCAAGCATGCGCGTCTGCCATTCCGCCACAGCCACATGACTCATTTATAATATCATCTTTTACTATTGAATGCAAGTCTTTTTATGAGATTAAATGATTTTTTCGCAAAAGAAAATCCACCCTACTCCGGAGTTCCGCCAGCGTCCCGGAGTTATCGATAAGCTCCGATGCCTTCTCTCGGCGCACTTCGTCGGAAACCTGCTTCTTCAGAATCCGCCGAACCATCTCTTCCGTCAGTCCGTCTCGCGCCATCACCCGCTTCACGCGCACCTCTTCCGAAGCCGTTACCGCCCACACGCCGTCGTATTCCGACCCATCGGATCCGCTTTCGAAAAGCAGGGGAATCGCCACGAAAGTCACCGGAGCGCCCAGTGTTCTCATCCGTTCAATCTCCGCTTTTGTATCTCGTACTATCACTTCCGTCGTTCCCTTTTCCAAGACCTTCATCATCTCCGGATTGTGATATACCACATTGCGTATGGCTTCCCGATCCATGGAACCATCCGGAAGAATGAAGTCCTCTCCAAAATACTTCCGAATGTACGGGATGGCTTTGCCGCCCGGTGCTGTCATGGCATGAGCCATGCAATCCGTGTCGATTACCGGAAACCCCTTTTCTTCCAGATAATCCGTCACTGCTGTTTTTCCCGACCCGATTCCGCCGGTAATTGCAATTGTTCGCATGGCTCGCCTCATTTCGATATAAAAGTCCTTATTTCAAATCAAACCAGGTCTTCCCGGAATGCATGTCGCAGTCCAGCGGAACGGACAGTTCCACCGCATTTTCCATATTTCTCCGAAGGAGTTCTTCCACCTGCTCCAACTCCTCCGGCACCGCTTCCACAATCAGTTCATCGTGAATCTGCAGGACCAGCTTGGATTTCATCTCCCGCTCTCTCAGCTCGGCATCCACCTTGTTCATGGCCACCTTGATGATATCCGCTGCACTTCCCTGAATCGGACTGTTCATCGCCAGCCGCGCCGCCAGCTGCTGATCCATGTACCGGCGAGACTTGAATTCCGGGATCTGACGGATTCTGCCCATAATCGTTTTTACCTCGAAGTTTTCCTTTCCGATTTCCACCTGACGGTCCAGATAGTCCTTTACCGCCTGATGCTTTTCGAAATAGTCATCGATGTAGCGCTGGGCATCCTTCCGGGTAATTCCCAGATTCTCGCTCAGCCCGAATCCGCTCATGCCGTAGATGACGCCGAAGTTCACCGCTTTTGCCCTGGAACGATCCAGCGGGGTCACGTCCTCCATCGGGATATCGAATACCCGGGATGCGGTAAGCCGGTGAATATCCTCTCCGGTACGGAACGCCTCCAGCAACACCGGATCCCCGGAAAGCGCCGCCATCAGGCGAAGTTCAATCTGGGAATAATCCGAACCCACGAACACGTTCTCCGGTTCCGACACCATAAAGGCCTTTCGGATATTTCGTCCGTTCTCATCGCGAATCGGAATATTTTGAAGGTTCGGTTCCGTGCAGCTGAGCCTTCCGGTGGCCGCCACCGTCTGATTAAAATGAGGATGAATCCGTCCATCGCTTCCGATTAAGCCCAGCAGCCCGTCCACATAGGTACTCTTCAGCTTCGATGCTTTTCGGAACATCAGCACCTTGGACACCACCGGATAATCTTCCTCCAACTTCTCCAGCACATCCGCCGCCGTGGAATACTTGTTCTTTCCCTTGGTTTTCTTCGGATACGGAATACCCATCGTCTCGAACAGAACCTCACCCAACTGCTTTGGCGAATTGATATTGAAAGTGGTTCCCGCCTCTTCGAACACTTCCGCTTCCAGCTTTGCAATCTGGGTGTCCAGCTCCTCCCCGGCAGACTTCAGCATCTCCGGATTGATTTTCATTCCCTGAGACTCCATGCCTGCAATGGTGCGGATCAGCGGCATTTCACAATCTCGGAACAGGGACAGCATCCCCTTCTCTTCCAGTGCCGGAAGCTGCTTCCGATAAATGCAATCTAAAGCCATCAGCCGCTTCTGGGCATCCTCCCCGTCCAGCGTCTCGTTCGCATAGTGTAAAAACATATTGGTGAGGTTATACTTGCTCCGATTCGGATCCAAAAGGTACTCGGCCACTTCCACATCATGATGCAGCGTAAAACGGTCCATTCCGTACTGAAGCAAGGTATAGGCCATCGGTTTCAAACCAAGCCCCACCAGTTCCGGTTCCTTGTCCAAAAGGCTGCCCATGCGGATTTCAAAATCCAGAGGCGTCACTGTACATTCCGCATAGTGCATCTGCTCCGGATTGTACAGGCGAACACCTTTCACCTCCGGAAGCTGTTTATGATTATCGTCCGTATCCATCTCGATAATCAGCGTCCGGTTATTCTTCAAAGAATCCAACAAATCCTCATAGGAAACTTCCTTCACACCTTCCAGAAGGTCTTTCTCCGGTTCGACCGTAACCTCATCCGGCGTTTGTCTTTCCAGATTCTGAAGGAATTTTTTGAACTCCAATTTCTTGTACAGCGCAATCAGCCGATCGTAATCCGGTTCTCCGTACGCCAGCTCCGGCCAAGAAACCGGAAGCTCCACATCCCGCTTGATGGTCGCCAGCCATTTGGAAAGTTCGGCTTCCTCCAAGTTCGCCCGAACGTTTTCGCCCAGCTTTCCCTTGATTTCATCCGCATGCGCCACCACGCCTTCCACGGAGCCGTACTCCTTCAGCAAGGTGATTCCCTTCTTTTCTCCCACGCCGGGAATCCCCGGGATATTATCGGATTTATCCCCCATCAGGCCCTTTAAATCAATAAACTCCTGTGGGGTCAGTCCGTACCGTTCCTGCATTTTTTCGAGATCGTACAGGTCAAAATCCGTCATCCCCTTTCGATTCAGAACGACGTAGGTGTTCTCGCCCACCAGCTGGAGCGCATCCTTATCGCCGGTGATAATCAGGGATTCCAGACCTGCATCCGCCGCCTTTGCGGTCATGGTGCCGATCAAATCATCTGCCTCAAAGCCTTCTTTTTCCAGAACCGTAATGTTCATCGCTTGAAGAACTTCCTGCATCAGCGGAATCTGGGACAAAAGTTCCATCGGCGTCTTCAGCCGGCCCGCCTTGTATTCCGGATACGCCGTATGCCGGAACGTCGGCGCCTTCATATCAAAAGCCACCGCAATGTAATCCGGATGGTAGTCCTCCAGGATTTTATTCAGCATATTGATAAAAGCAAAAACACCCTGCGTGTAGATTCCGTCCCGCGTCACCATTTCCCGCATGGCGAAAAAAGCACGGAAAAGCAGGCTGTTTCCGTCAATTATGACAAATCGTTTCATGAAAAATGTCTCCTCTTGAATCTCAGTTATTTCCGGAGAAATTCCCGCGCCGCCGGAAGTCCGTACGCACTCTCCGCAGAAATAGCTCCGTCGATTACGCTGTACTGAACGATATCCGTTGCCAAAGCTGCAAATGCATCGAAATTCACGTCCTTTTCTCCAGTCGCCATCACAAAAATCGTATCTCCGTCCATGATGCTGTGCACCGGCTTAATCGCCCGGGCATACCCATCGTGGAGAATAGATGCCAGCTTGTTGCACTGGGCCTTGGTCAGCTTGGCATTTGTAACCAGGCAGGAAATTGTGGTATTAAAAGTAATATCATATCCCATGTCTTTCGATTGTTCGTTTACAGCCGGAGTTTCTTCCGTCGTTTCCGGTTCCTCTAACTCTTCCTCTTCTCTGCGCTTATTGAAGAAAGGCTCCATCTTGCTCTTCATATTATAGCTGGATTCCGCCGCAACGCAATTCTTCAGCGGACGGATTGTTCCGTCAATGCGCTTTCCGTCGGCACTGAGCAGGCCGGCAATCACTTGATTCCTTCCATCGTATACATCGGCAAACGCATTGACCGCCGTAATGGCACCCACCTCAATCTCGCCGTCGGAGCAAGCAAACGTTCCCAGGCCGGTCTTCATTGCTCGATTCATGCCATAGAATTTACCGACGGACGCACCGGTGCCGGCACCGTAATTTCCGTGATGAAACTCTCCGCCGCAGAAAGCGTTGTGCACCGCCTTCACGCCCATAGTGCGATCCGGGCGAACATCGGACTGTCCCACATTCAAATCAAAAAGTGATGCCTGGCAAACGATCGGAACAATGCAATTACAGACCCGATGTCCGATTTTCATATTCTCCAGTTCTCGCATGACGCCGGAACCCGCTTCCAATCCGTATGCGCTGCCGCCGCTGATTACCACAGCGTGAATCTTATCAATTGTATTCTCCGAGCGAAGCAAGTCCGTTTCCCGCGTAGCCGGTCCGCCGCCCCGCACATCCACTCCGGCAGTCGCGCCTTTTTCCGCAACAATCACCGTGCAGCCGGTGGCCGCATCTGTGTTCTCCGCATTTCCCAGTTTAAACCCCTTGATGTCGGTTATGTCTACTCGTCCAAACATAAATCGCTCCTTTAATTCTGTCGACAGCATCCAGTTATTTTATTATATCGGAAAAACAGAACACTCTCCACAAAAAACTAAAAATTTCTCTCCGCGTATAAAAAAACCTATCTCGCAAAAGGAGATAGGTTTAATTTCAAAGTCTCCCAGCACACCGTCAGCACTGAAATTGACGCCCTATCGTTTACGATAAGGTGGGTACTTCCTGTCATGACTTCAGACATCCTCCACCGAGGCTCGTCCTCCGCTTCTGAACCCGGAATCCCGAATGAGAAGTGTAGGTTCAATTTACACGAACCAACGCATGCTCCAGGAGATTGTAATTGATTACTCTTCGTCTAATTCGCAGTTATAGTGAACCTTCTGAACGTCGTCATTGTCCTCCAAAGAGTTAATCAGCTTGTTCAGCGGCTTCATTACCGAAGGGTCTACCGTTGCTTCCATCGACGGAATATATTCCAGGTCGGAATCCGCAACCTCGTATCCTGCCTTCTGAATGCCTTCCAGAACTGCGTGGAAGTCCGTCGGTTCGGTACGAATCTCAAAATTGTCTTCATTCACAATCATATCTTCCGCACCGGCATCCAAAGCATCCATCATTACCGCATCTTCGTCCATGCCATCCTGCTTCTCGATGTAAATCACGCCTTTCCGTGCGAACATATAAGATACGCAACCCGGTGTTCCCAGGTTTCCGCCGTTCTTATCGAATACGGAACGAACAAATGCAGCGGTACGATTCTTGTTATCGGTCAGAGCCTCTACGATAATTGCGACACCGGATGGACCGTAACCTTCGAAAGTCAGTTCCTCATAGGACTCCCCTTCCAGCTCGCCGGTACCCTTCTTAATGGCCCGGTTGATATTATCATTCGGCATGCCAATTGCCTTTGCCTTATCAATCGCAACTCGGAGAGAGGAGTTAAAATCCGGATCTCCACCTTCCTTCGCTGCTACGATAATCTGTCTAGTATATTTTGTGAACATTGCCGCTCTGCGAGCGTCCTGTGCCGACTTTCTGCCGGCGATTGTACCATGTCTACCCAATGGTGGACCTCCTATCTTCCTTTATTTCAGTTGCTATTATACACCACTCTCGCTTCGAATACAACACAAGAGACTTCTCTGACAGAATAAAAACAAAATTAATTGTCTTCTTCCTCTTCCGCCATGTTCTTGAACGCCGTCGCCATCATCATCTTGATTCGATTCAACTGGTTCACGTTGCTGGCGCCCGGATCGTAGTCAATGGCCACGATATTCGCCTTTTCATCGTAGCTTCGAAGTGCTTTAATCATGCCCTTTCCCGCAACGTGGTTCGGCAAGCAGGCAAACGGCTGCAGGCAGAGGATGTTCTTTACCCCGGAGTCGATCAAATCCACCATTTCACCGGTGAGAAGCCATCCTTCACCGCACTGATTGCCCACGGACAGAATTTCTTCTGCGTTCTTTGCCGTTTCTTCTATGTAGGCATCTGCTCTGAATCGCTTGCTGTTCCGGCAAGCCTTTCGAACGTTGTCCCGATAGAACTCAATGGCCTTCAGCAATATTTTATTCACAATCATTTCCTTGCGGCTTCCGGAGAGATGTTTGTGATTGAACATCTTGTTCACGAAACCGTATTCGAAGAAATCGATAAAACTCGGGACAACCGCTTCGCCGCCTTCGGATTCAATCAGATCCACCAGGTTGTTGTTGGCATTCGGATGATATTTAACCAGAATCTCTCCGACGATGCCCACCCGAGGTTTTTTCAAATCTTCGTGAATTGGCAGCTCATCGAATTCCTTTACTATCTGTGCGATATTGCGTTTGAATTCGCTCAGTTTCATATTCTCCGTGTTTGCAATGATCCGATCGAACCAGGATGCCATCAGCGCTTCCGCACTTCCCGGCACTTTTTCGTACGGGCGAGTGCGGTACAGGCATTTCATCATCAAATCTCCGTAAGAAACGGCATATACCAGCATGATGCCCATCTTTGGAGTAATCTTGAATCCCGGATTCTTCTCCAGTCCCACCATATTAAAGGAAATGACCGGAACTTGTTCCATTCCCAGATCCTTCAAAGCTTTCCGAAGGAGTGCTACGTAGTTGCTGGCACGGCATCCGCCTCCGGTCTGGGACATGAATACGCCTACCTTATCCAGATCGTACTCTCCGGATTTCAGCGCAGAAATAATCTGCCCCAATGTCACGATGGTCGGATAGCACGCATCATTGTTGATGTACCGAAGTCCTTCTTCCTCCGCGTTCTGGGTAACCCGCGGCAAGAGCACCGCATTGTATCCGGACCGCTTCAGAATTGCCTCGAAGTATTGGAAGTGAATCGGCGACATCTGCGGAACCAAGAGCGTATACCCTTCATCCTTCATCTCTTTCGTAAAGAGTTTCCGCTGATACGGCAAAGCCACCTTACGGGTGTGTACGCCGGTTTTCTTTCTCTCTTCTAACGCCGCTTTCAGAGAGCGGATTCGAATCTTCGCGGAACCCAGGTTGGATCCTTCATCGATTTTCAAAACCGTGTACAGCTTGTTGTTCTGCCCCAGCAGTTCATCCACCTCATCGGTGGTTACCGCATCCAGACCGCATCCGAAAGAGTTCAGCTGCACCACATCCAGATTGTCTCGCTGTCCGGCAAAGACCGCCGCCTTGTACAGGCGGGAGTGGTACACCCACTGGTCCAGTATCCGAATCGGTCTCGGAAATTCTGCCATGCCGCTGACGGAATCCTCGGTCAGCACCACCATACCCTGCTGATTGATGACATTATCGATTCCGTGATTGACCTCCGGATCCAGATGATACGGTCTTCCTGTCAGTACGATGCCGTGGAGCTTGTGCTCCTCCATATATTTCAATGCCTTTCGGCCTTCTAGTTGAACATTTTTCTTGAATTCCCGGTATGCTTCCCGGCCGGCATGCATCGCCTGAGAAATCTCTCTTCTAGAGAAGTTCATGGCAAAGAGCTTATAGATCCTGGTGTCATCCAGCTTATAGTGCTTCGCCACGTTTTCCATGCCCTTCCGGTCAATATCCCGTTTCCCGGAGAAAAATTTGGTCATCTCCGTTACGAAGCGCCGATCGTTATCGTACGGAACAAACGGATGATAGAATTCCACCCCGTTTTCACAGAAGTACTCTGCCATGTTTTTGTCGATAACCTCCGGATAGGTGGCCACAATCGGGCAGTTGTAATGGTTCGGAGCAGTGAAATCTTCTTTTACCTCGTAATTGATGCACGGATAGAAAATCCGTTTGATGTCGTTTTCTACTAGCCATTTAATATGTCCGTGCACCAGCTTCGCCGGGTAGCACGCCGTATCCGAGGAGATGGTGTCCATTCCCTTCTCGTACATTTCCTTGTTGCTCGGCGGGCTCAGAATTACCCGGAATCCCAGCTCGGTAAAGAACGCATGCCAGAACGGATAGTCTTCATACATGTTCAGCACACGCGGAATTCCGATCACGCCCTTTGGCGCCCGATCCGGTTCCACTGCCGGACGGTCGAAGAGCAACTCCAGCTTCGTCTTGTACAGGTTCGGAATATCGTTTTTGGCACTCGCCAATCCCGCACCCCGCTCACAGCGGTTACCGGTAATATATCGGCTGCCGTCGGAAAAACGAGAAATCGTGAGAATGCAGTTGTTGCCACAGCCCCCGCATCGGCCGTTGCTTGTTTTTACCTCAAAAGAATCGATTTGATCCGGCGTCAGAACCGTGGAGTGTTCACCCTCCGTGTAGTTGTCGCACGCGACGATTGCCGCACCGAAGGCACCCATCAGTCCCGCGATATCCGACCGAACCACGTTCTTTCCCAGAATCAGCTCAATGCTTCGAAGCACCGCCTCATTCATAAAGGTGCCGCCCTGCACTACCACTTTGTCGCCGGTCTCCTTTGGGTTCCGAAGTTTAATAACCTTGTACAGCGCGTTTTTGATGACGGAGAGGGACAGGCCGGCGGAAATATCCGCAATGGTGGCTCCCTCTTTCTGGGCCTGCTTTACCTTGGAGTTCATAAAAACAGTACAGCGCGTACCCAGGTCTACCGGGTTTTCCGCCTTTAGTGCACGGTGGGCAAATTCCGGTACCTGAAGGTCCACGGACTTGGCATAGGTCTCGATAAACGAGCCACAGCCGGCGGAGCATGCTTCGTTCAGCATGATATTGCTGATGGCCCCGTCCTTGATTTTCATGCACTTCATGTCCTGGCCGCCGATATCCAGAATAAACGTAACGCCCGGCAGGAACTGTTCCGCTCCTTTGTAGTGCGCCATGGTCTCGATTTCACCGGCATCAATTTTATATGCCGCCCGAATCAGGCCTTCTCCGTATCCGGTAACTACCGCCCGACCGATATATGCTTTTTCCGGGAGCGCCCGGTACATTTCCAGCAAAATATTCCGAACCACTGCCAGCGGGTCTCCCTCATTATTCTGGTAGTGTTCGAAAATCAATTCCTTGTCCCGATTGATGACCGCCGCCTTGGTAGTTGTAGAACCGGCATCGATACCCAGGAACACCGGACCCTCTGCCGCCTGAATATCACCTCTTTTTACCTTGGCTTTTGCATGGCGTGCCTGAAACTCCCGGTACTCCTCTTCATTCCGGAAAAGAGGTTCCAGTCGCTTTGTTCCGTCCATCTGCGTGGCATCCGCATGCTCAATCTTGTAAATCAAATCGGATAAGGTGACCCGATCCTTCTCCTTCGCCAGCAAGGCCGCGCCGATGGCCACGAAGTAATTGGCGTTTTCCGGAAAAATCACCTCGTCTTCCGTGAGATTCAGTGTTTCCACGAAGCGCTTCCGCAGCTCCGAAAGGAACTGCAGCGGGCCGCCCAAGAACGCCACGTTGCCCTTAATCGGATGACCGCAGGCCAAGCCGCTAATCATCTGATTCACCACCGCCTGGAAGATGGACGCCGCAATATCTGCGTTTTTGGCGCCATCGTTAATCAGCGGCTGAATGTCCGTCTTGGCGAAGACACCGCAGCGGGAAGCAATCGGATAGATGGTTTTGTAATCCTTCGCCGCCTCGTTCAATCCCGATGCATCCGTGTTCAGAAGCACCGCCATTTGGTCAATAAAAGCACCCGTGCCGCCGGCACAGGTTCCGTTCATTCTCTGCTCTACGGTAGATCCGTAGAATGTAATCTTTGCATCTTCGCCGCCCAATTCGATGGCCACATCCGTCTCCGGAATCAGGGTCTGCACCGCTTCACTGCAGGCGATTACTTCCTGTTCAAAGCGAATACCGAACAGCTTTGCCAGCGAGAATCCGCCGGAACCGGTAATCACCGCCTCCACTTCCATATCGCCCTTTTCACCCAGAAGCTGCTGCAGCAATTCCCCCACTTTCTCGAACACGTTGGACATGTGCCGTTCGTATCGAGAATACATAATCTTGTTGTTCTCATCGAGAATCAACAGTTTTACCGTCGTTGAACCTACATCAATTCCTAGTCTCATACTTAAAAATAAGAACGATGCATTTCTGCATCGTGCCCCTCCTCCTATCTTACAGAAAAAACATACATGGGCAAACCGTAAGCCGGGTTCTGTATTAGACGATCATCCATCTTGTACTGCAATTGCTTGCAGCATCCAGCGACTTACCTTAGGGCGGCAGCGGGCAACTGCACTCTACGACCCGTTCTTAGTCTTGCTCCGGATGGGGTTTACACGGCCGTCCTGTCTCCAGAACGCCGGTGAGCTCTTACCTCACCATTTCAACCTTACCACGGCATTACCCGTTTCGGCGGAATGTTTCTGTTGCACTTTCCCTATAGTTACCTACGCCGGACGTTATCCGGCATCCTTGCCCTGCGGAGCCCGGACTTTCCTCACACCGAAGTGCGCGATCGTCAGGTTTACCCATGCATCATTTTATTTTTACATTTTTTCTGCTTTTAAATATGAAGTTTCTGTGAAGATTTGCTTTTTTCTTTAAAAAAGTTCATAACAATCATTCCAATGAAAATGATACCGATGTATCCCTGCGGCGGATACAGGTACGCCACCAACGTTTTAAATCCGGACAATCCGATGCCGAATCCCGCAAAAGCGGCCGCCACCATAATCGGTTTCTTGAATCGATTGCGGGGAAGCTTTGTGCTGAAGCCGTAGAAGGTTCCCGCCGCGGTGGAATAGATGGACCCGTAGAGAATCAGGGCATACACAACATTCAGCACCTTGGAAATCCGCAGCGAATATCCCAGCATGGGAAGATCCAGTGTGGCGGAAAAGGCCATATCCTTTCGAAGGGCCACCAACAGCAAGATCGTCATCAGTCCCGGCAGAAAGGAGCCCAAGAAAGCCCCACGATAAGCGGTTTTGGAATCCTTTGCCTGAAGCGCACAGCCTCCCGCCATGGTAATAAATCCCAAGCTGTTGTACGCCGCAAAAACAATTCCGGAAATCCACCAATACGGTGCCATCTCACTGGCCGGAAATCCGGACACTGCGCCGCTCTGATGAAATTTTCCCGATACAATGATCATTATAATCGTTACGATGCCGATGACGAACACTCCGGGCACCAGAAACCCGAAAGCTCGAGTCAGCCGCTCAAAATCGCCGAACACCGTCAGCAACACCAGCACTACCAATAGAATTCCGCCGATTCGCCGGTCGATTCCCAGCTCCTGATGCAGGAGCGCCCCCCCTGCCGCGCTCATGGATATGATTAACGTATAATAGATTCCCGCAAGAATGTATCCGATGGCCGATTCCAACGCATAATTATCAAAAGGCGAAATCAGCTTTCCCAGGTCCATGGTATTTTTGCTTCGCGCAATGTAGGTGAGCATCAGAGCCAGTACCACGAAAACCACCGTGGTAAAAACAGCACCGAAATATCCCTTTCTCCCGAACACTCCAAAAAACTGCCAGCACTCCCGCCCGGAGGCAAATCCTGCGCCCAGAATCGCCCCCAGATACATCATTGCGATATTAATTGCACTGAGTTTTCTCTCCATAATGTTCCTCGTGATATTTCTTGTTTCTTTTTTCTAATTCCAATATGTAGTCCCGCTGTTCCAGCAGTTTCCGGATTCGCTCCTGCGGAACATCCTTGCTCTTCCGCAGGCTCTCCACCTGCTCCAAAAGCCGCCCCGACAGCCAGCCGATGCGCTGCCCCAGCAGTTCCGGATTACAGGAAATCATACTCTCCGGATACTTCCATCGAATGTCCTGCGCATCGTACGGCGGCGTTCTCTTCTCCTCGGTTGTTTTTACCGCTACGATAACCTCACATACGAATTTCCCCTCCGGCGCCAGAATCTCCCGCCGGATATCATAGCCCTGCTGATACAAATAGTATCGCAATTCGCCGCTGTTGTTTCGGGGTTGTAAAATCAGTTTGCGATAAGTCGCCGTTTTCTCCGGATCATCCGCCAAAATTTGACGGATGGTTCGTCCGCCCAGGCCGCCGATAATCAACGCATCCACTTCTCCGGGCTCGATGGAGGAAAGACCGTCCCCGATACGGAAGCAGGTCTCCGGAATCTCAATTCCCATCTGACGAAAATTCTCCTCTGCCTTTGCCAGGGAGCCGGTGCTGATATCGCTCAAAATCACCTTTTCCGAGATGCCGTTTTGAAGCAAAAGAATCGGGACGTAACCGTGGTCCGTCCCGATATCTGCCACCGACTCTCCCGGATTCACTGCCTCATACAGTGCCTCAAGTCTTTTACTGATTCGCATCGCTTACTCCAGATAATCCTTCAGCTTTTTGCTGCGGCTCGGGTGTCTCAGCTTGCGAAGAGCCTTCGCCTCAATCTGACGAATTCTCTCTCGAGTAACGTTGAATTCTTTTCCGACTTCTTCCAGCGTTCGAGGTCTGCCGTCTTCCAGTCCGAACCGAAGCATCAATACCTTCTTTTCTCGATCCGAAAGGGTGTCCAGCACTTCCATCAGCTGTTCCTTCAGCATGGAGTATGCCGCTGCATCTACCGGTGCCGGTACATCATCATCCGGAATAAAGTCTCCCAGATGGCTGTCTTCCTCCTCGCCGATTGGGGTTTCCAGAGATACCGGATCCTGAGAAATCTTCTTGATCTCCCGGACCTTCTCTACGGTGATTCCCATTTCCTTTGCGATTTCTTCCGAAGTCGGTTCACGGCCGTACTCCTGAAGCAGCTGACGAGAAATTCGAATCAGCTTGTTAATGGTTTCCACCATGTGCACCGGAATACGAATGGTTCTCGCCTGATCCGCGATGGATCGGGTGATCGCCTGACGAATCCACCAGGTTGCATAGGTGGAGAATTTATATCCCTTTGTGTAATCGAACTTGTCGACCGCCTTAATCAGACCCAGGTTTCCTTCCTGAATCAGATCCAGGAACGACAGTCCACGATTCAGATATCTCTTTGCGATGCTGACTACCAGACGCAGGTTGCTTTCACATAGCTTTTTCTTCGCTTCTTCATCGCCCTGCTCCATACGAATCGCCAATTCCCGCTCTTCATCTGCCGTCAACAGGGATACCTTTCCGATTTCCTTCAAATACATACGAACCGGATCGTCCGTCGGAAGGGTTTTCGGAACGGTGGCTTCCACGTCGATTTCACCGGTTTTGGTAAGAACGACGCCGTCATCATCGCCTTCTTCGTCTGCCAGCTCTTCGGAATTCGGTTCACGGGAATCCACCAGAGAAATCCCATTCTTTTCTACTCGATCGTAGATTTCATCGATTTCCTCCTTGCTGATGTTTAATTTCGAAAGGTAGTCCCCCACTTCAGTAAGAGAAAGCACGTTTCCGTTCGTCTTTCCCTGAGTAATCATTGCATTCACATGTTCTTCAATTGTGCGTGCGGATACTTTTGCCATTAATTACCCCTCATCTTTCTGCTCTGCATTTGTGCATCCAGCTCCATCAGTTCCTTCGCTATTCGGGTCATATCTTCTTCATTACCCATCTTCTGAGCCGTCGCCAGCTCGTTCTGAAGTTCGGCCCTTCGCTCCCGAAAGTAAATCATCTGATAGGATGCCAGACATTCGTTATAAAATATTTCATCATCCGGCCCAAGCCGAATGTTCTTGACTGCATTTCGGAGAAGCACTTCATCCTCCGGATCCAAGGCGTTGTACACTCTCTGCATATCCACGCCCATCACTCCCGGTGGGTACTCTTCCCCGGCCAGATTCTTCACCGCTTGGAAAATCCTACTTCCCACTGCGGTGCGGAAGCGTACGCCGTCCGCTTCCATTCTTTTTACATAATACCGATTCGCCATGGCCAATACCAGAAAGGTAAAGTCCATCCGTATTTCGGTACTGCTTCCCTGACTGTGCTCTCGCCGGTTGCGGTACTGCGGTACCCGGGCGGCCTGTTTTCCGCTGTCCGCTCGAATTTCGCCGGCAATCGCATACTCGGAAATCCCGAACTCCTCGGAAAGCTTTCGAATGTAGATATCTTGCTCCACCGGGCTCAGCTGTTCCATCACCGGAACGCAGCGTCGTATGTATTCCAGCACCTGGTTGTCCGATTTGAAATCGAATCCCCGTCTCAAGACGGAAAGCCGGAAATCCGTTGCGGGAACCGCATTTCGAATCAGTTCCAGAAACGCTTCCTTCCCATTCTTTCGGACAAACTCATCCGGATCCTTACCATCGTTGATCTGCAAAACTCGGACATCGCACTCCGCTTTGCGGATGATATCGATTCCTCGCATCGCCGCGTTTATTCCGGCATTGTCCGCATCGTAGGACAGCACCACGTTTTTCGTGTACCGGCTAATTAACCGTCCCTGGTTCTCCGTCAGTGCGGTCCCCAGCGAAGCGGTCACGTTGTGAATCCCATTCTGATACAGGGAAATCACATCCATATATCCTTCCACCATCAGCACCTGATCTTCCGAAGAGATATCCTTCTTCGTGATGTTCAGGGCATAAAGGTTGTTTTTCTTTAAGAAAATATCGCTTTCGGAGGAGTTAAGGTACTTCGGCTGCACGTCTCCCAGCGCTCTGCCGCCAAACCCGATAACCTTTCCCGCCGTGTTGATAATTGGGAAAATCACCCGATTTCGGAATTTGTCGTAATACCCCTTCCGACCCTGCTGGATCAACCCCAGCTTCAGCATGTCCTGCGTGGTCACACCTTCTTTTTCCAAGTGGTTCATCAGGGCATTCCAGCTGTCCGGCGCATATCCCAGTCCGAATTTCCGGATGGTATTGTCCTTCAGTCCCCGTTTCCGAAGATATGCATACCCCGGATTGGGCCCTTCCGTCAATTTCCGGAAGAAGAATCGAGCCGCTTTCCGGTTGATTTCATAATACTTGTTGTAATCCGTGCGATGCCCCCGCTTCTGCTCCGGCATCCGAATTCCGTAATCCTCGCACAGCTTCTCCACCGACTCCACGAAAGACAGATTATAGTAGCGCTCCACAAAATGGATTACATCCCCTTTCTCTCCGCATCCGAAGCAGTGGTAGAACTGCCGCTCCTCATTCACGTTAAAGGAAGGCGTTTTCTCACTGTGGAACGGGCACAGGCCCTTATAGCTGCTTCCCGCTTTTTTCAGCGAGACTTCTCGGCCGATGACATCCACAATGTTGACCCTGGTTTTCAATTCGTCAATAAAATTATTGTCAAATGCCATCCTTTCCTCCTACATTCTCCGGCTACCCCTTGTAATCCGTCCAGGCTTTCGGTACGAACAGATCCGAATACAGAGAAATCGCGTATCGATCCGTCATCCCGGAAATGTAATCCTTTACCGCTTCTGATCTCCCGTCTTCTCCGGCAATTTCCCGGTACAGGTCCGGCATGCGGTCCGGATTACTGCAGAAATAATCATACAGCTGACGAATCACCATCTCCACCTTGTTCATGTCCTCCGCTCTTTTTACCCGAGCGCTGTCATAGACATTTCGAAACATGAATTCCCGAAGTTCATCCAACGCCTCCTGAAAAGACGGGCTGAGCTGAATGCGGTCTTGATCGGCACTGGCGTGTACCAGATTGTCGATCAGATTGTTGATTCGATTCGAATGGGTTCGCCCCAGCACCCGGATGTTCTTCTCCGGAAGGTCCTTCTCGGAAATGACACCGCTTCGAATGGCATCGTCAATATCGTGATTGATATAAGCGATTCGATCGCTGAAGCGCACAATCTGACCCTCCATGGTAAAAGGAAGATTCGGTCCGCTGTGATTCAGGATGCCGTCCCGAACCTCTGTGGTAAGATTCAGGCCCCGACGCTTGGCAGAGGATTCCAATCGGTCCACCACCCGAAGGCTTTGCTCGCGGTGCTTGAACCCGCCGGGATAGACTCGGTCCAGAATCGCCTCTCCGTTGTGACCGAAGGGCGTATGTCCCAGGTCATGCCCCAGGGCAATGGCCTCCGTCAGGTCCTCATTATAGTTCAGAATCCGAGCAATCGTTCGAGATACCTGCGCAACTTCCAACGTGTGAGTCAGCCGCGTTCGATAGTGATCTCCCTCCGGCGCCAAAAAAACCTGTGTCTTGTGCACCAGTCTCCGGAACGCTTTGGAATGAATGATTCGATCCCGGTCCCGCTGAAAATCCGTCCGGTAACGGCAAGGCGCTTCCGCCATCTGCCGCCCTCGAGATTCCGCCGCTTTCGCCGCCCGTGCATCCAATATTTCATATTCCCGTTTCTCGATATCTTCCCGGTAATTCATTGTAATCCTAGCCCTTGATTCCTGTGTGACCGAAACCGCCTTCGCCGCGAACGGTATCCTGAAGTTCGGTGGTCACTTCCACTTCCACTCGCTCGTATTTTGCGATTACCAGCTGAGCAATTCGGTCTCCGTTCTGAATTTCAAACGGTTCCGATCCCCAGTTAATCAGCGGCACCTTCAGTTCTCCCCGGTAGTCGGAATCGATGGTGCCGATTCCGTTCACCAGACCGATGCCCTTCTTGATAGCCAACCCGGATCTGGCCCGGACCTGGCCTTCATAACCCTGCGGAATTTCCACATAGATTCCGGTGGGTACCAGGCGACGTTCCATCGGCTGAAGCACCATGGGTTCCTGAAGATAGGCTTTTAGGTCCATCCCGGAAGCACCCTCTGTGGCATAAGCCGGAACGTTTCCGCTCTCAGAAATTATTCTTAATTTCATCAGATGATTCCTTTCTATATCTCTGTTCCCTCTACCATATCCTGCACGGAGACATCATAGCCGTCAATCTCGTAGTTGTAGGCCTTGTGGAAATCATATTCCGGTTTCTCTCCCAGGAACGCTGCCGCACTGATATTGTACCGCGCATCCCGAACGCAGATTTCCTCCCCGGTATTTCGATCGATGACCGAAGGTTCTACGATGTACCACTTTCGGAAGCGGTAAATGGCATCCGCCAGGCTTTCCGGATCTTCGCACCCTACCACCGAACGGCGCATGGTGTCCGCTAGGAAGTAGAGGTCCGTCTCCTCGTCCGGTACTCGGTTGAGGAATTCTTCAAAATAGGATTTCGCCAAATCCCGAAAGCGGGTGAAATCCACCTCCCGAAGCAAGTCGTCAATCAGGTTCTGTTCTATGGTCTGATCCTCCTCCAGCAAGGAGGCCATGTTCTCGTAATAGGTAAACTCTTCCGGATCTGAAATATCCAGAACGTTGTAAAATTCCGTCTTATCCATCCTTTTTCCTTACTCTTTTTTCCGTTTACGGAAAATATGTACCTAAAATTTCTCAGTTTTACATTATAGCACTAATACATCGGAAAAAGCAAGAGAATTAATGAAAAAAATTCTGTGCAGACACCTCGAGAGATGCTTGCACAGAATTTTTGTTTTTCGTATTCGAACTATTCCTCCTTCGCCGCTTCGCTGTCCTTCGGCAGAATCAGGTTTGCCACTATCGCCACGATGAATACGACCGCAACGCAGTTTTCCGCAAATACGGTGTAGATGATTGGCGGGAATACGCTGAAGATTTCCGGAACCTGGGTGAAACCGATTCCGATTCCCAGAGACAGTGCCGCAATGGTGATGTTCCGCTGTTCGAAACCGCATGCCGCAATCATTTTCATTCCGCTTACGACGATGCTGCCAAACATCATGATGGTGCAGCCGCCTAGTACCGCATCCGGAAGGGTCGCCAGCACAGCCCCGAAGAACGGAAATATTCCTGCCAGGATCATAATGCAGGCGCCTACTCCGATGACCATTCGGTTCACGACTTTGGTCATGGCAATCAGTCCCACGTTCTGGCTGAAGGAAGTGACCGGAAGGCATCCCAGAATACCGGACAGCATGCTGGCATATCCGTCACAGGCGATAGAGCCTTCGGTTTCCTTTACCGTTACCGGCCGGTTCAATCCGGAGATTGTAAGCGCAGAGGTATCGCCGATGGTCTCCGTGGCGGATACCAGGAAAATCAATGTCATGGACACGATGGCACTGGCTTTGAACACCGGCTTGAACGGCATGATAGACGGAAGGCTTACCGCTGCGGTGTCATGCAGTGCGGAGAAATCCACCGCCCCCATGAATACAGCGAGGATATAACCCACGATCAATCCGAAAAGTACGGACAGCTGTTTCCAGTAGGATTTCGCCAGCATATCAAAGAGCAGGCAGCTCAGCAGTGTTGCCGTTCCCAGAATCCAGTTCTGAGCCGAACCGAACCGCTCGTTTCCGCTGCCGCCGCCGAAGGAAGAGGCACCGACAGACAACAAAGAAAATCCGATGGCTGTTACGACGCTATCCGAAACAATCGGCGTGATGAGTTTGGTCCAGTATTTCGCGAAGAGACCGATGGTCCCCTCGATAAAGCCGCCGATGATTACCGCGCCGACGATAGCGTTGTAGCCATACTGGGCGCCGACGGTGCAGGCTACGGACACGAACGTAAAGCTGATGCCCATTACAATCGGCAATCCCGAACCCACCTTCCATATCGGAAACAGCTGAATCAACGTACCGATTCCGGCAATCACCATGGTGGTCTGAATCAGCTTGGCCGTTTCACCGGACCCCAGGTGGCAGGCGTTTGCCACGATGATCAGCGGTGCGATATTCGCGACGAACATCGCCAGGATGTGCTGCAGTCCGAACGGAACCGCTTTTCCCAGCGGAACTCTTCCGTTCAGGTTGTAAATATTGGAAATATCAGCTTTTGAATTGTTCATTAATTCCCCTTTCTTCTCTTAGCGACAATATATAACAGCCATTATACTTCAATTTCAAGCAAATCTGTTGTATATATTTTCATGCACGCTCTAAATTAAGCTGTCATCCTGTTCCAATTCTTTCTCGTCGGTCTTCTTGTGGCTCTTTCGGTCTACCACCAGCTCATGGGTTTTAATGGTAACGGTGGTGTGCGGATCCACGGACTTCGTCACGAATGCGTTGCCGCCGATGACCGCCCCCTCGCCGATTACGGTACGGCCGCCCAGCACCGAAGCGCCGGAGTATAGGGTGACATAATCCTCGATTGTTGGATGTCGTTTGGTTCCGTGCATCTTCTGACCATCCTTCGTGGACAGAGCGCCAATGGTCACGCCCTGATAGACCTTCACGTGTTCCCCAATCACCGAAGTGGATCCCACAACAACGCCGGTGGCATGGTCGATGCAGAAATACTTTCCGATTTTTGCTCCCGGATGGATATCCACCCCCGTCTGGGTATGGGAGTATTCCGTCATCATACGAGGAATCAGCGGTACATTCAAGCGCTGCAGGCCGTGGGCCAATCGATAGATCGCCGTCGCCAGAATTCCAGGGTACGATAAAACAATTTCGTGTTTGCTGTTGGCTGCCGGGTCGCCTTCAAAGGTCGCCTCGATATCCGTATCCAGATATTCCCGGATTTCCGGAAGCCGCCGGAAGAACTCCAGCGTGATTTTTTTTGCCGCCTTTTTCCGCTGCGCCCGGTCCACATCCGCATACCGTTCATCGTACAGAAGTGCCAGCTCAATCTGTTTCCGCAAACGATACATCACGTCTTCAATAATCACGGAAATCTTGGTCTCCGTGTGCACCGTATGGTATACCTTCTCCCGATAATATCCCGGAAACAGCACTGCCAGAAGCTCATCCAGAATCACCACAATCTGATCTCGGTCCGGCTGTTCGAAGAACTTGAGATTGTCGATATCCCGGCCCTTTTGGTAATCCTTCAGAATTCCGTCCACGACCTGCTCCACTTCCAGATTCATCTCCTCATCGCTGCAATCATCCAGCATCGGAATGTAAGTCTCCGCGCCCTCATATGCCCTTGCTATCTTCCCCGCCATGGGTCGTTTTCCCCTTTCTTTCATTAAATCATACACATTTTGTTCTATAGTAACATATTTTATTCATAAAAAAAAGGAAATGCCACAAAATTGTGCATTTCCTCTACGAATGTATTAAACTATCGGTTCAGCTTACAGGATAGAACTACAGGAACCGAATCCGATAATTTACCCGTTTACACTGCTGAAATCTGCGCCTGCCGGTCCATCCGGCAACCCTTCTTCCGATTCCACCGTATCCGGCAGAATGACGCCGACCTCGGAACGCTGTACGAAATGCACATTATCCTGCGCTTCTGTGGCAATTTCCACGCAATCGTCCACCAAACGTTCCATATTGTAAATAATATCGTTGAAATCATCCGTCAATCCCGCATCGCATTCTCCGTTCTGCACTCTCTTCAGGTGCGCCTTTCGGAAGCTCTTCTGCGAGTGGCGGAGCTGTGCCTTCGATTTGTTAATCTGCTCCATGGAAATCGGCGTGTCATATGCTACCGCATCCATGGCCAGTATAAAGAATTGCTGAATCTCCTCAAAGCATTCCACCAATTCCCCTCTGGCGATGCCGGAAAGGTTTCGGCCGCTGTTCATGATACTGTGAATCTGCGACAGAATTTCGTTGCTTCGAATCGCCATTCTCTTCAGCGTGGTGACAACTCCCAGAAGTCCGGCCGCCTGCTCGGACTGCGTGTCATTCATTTTACTCTCTTCATAGAGTTGTACGATGTATTCGGAAACCTTCTGATGAAGTTCGCGAATGCCGGCAGACAAATCCTGCAGCTGGGTCTGTTCTTCCGTGGACGTCGATTTCTTCACGATATCCTTTGCGGACTGCAGCATGTCCACCACCAGGTTGGCAACGTTTCCGATTTCCCGGGACACCAGATACAGTGCAGCGGACGGCTGTGTCAGCACGTGGCGGTCCAGAAATTTCGGCTCTCCCAGGCTCTCTACCGGTTTCCGATCTCCCTTAATCAGCCAGCTGACCCAACGAACCATCAGCGGGATCAGCGGCAGCCAGATCAGAGTTACCGTTACGTTGAACAGCGTGTGGGCATTGGCAATCTGTCTGGATATGACGGACACCTCCGGACCTTTGGTGGAAATGTACTGTACGATTTTTGCAAAGTACGGAAGGATGCAGAACGCCACTGCCGCTCCCGTTATGTTAAAGGTACAGTGCGCCGCCGCAACTCTCTTGGCGGCACGGGACTGTCCGATAGATGCCAGGACTGCGGTGATGGTGGTGCCGATATTATCTCCCAAGAGAATCGGAATTGCACCGGCCAATCCGATGATGCTGGTGACACCGTCCGGTCCTGCCTGGCTAGCAAAGTTCTGAAGCACCGCGATGGTAGCGGAACTACTCTGTACCACCAGGGTCATCACGGTTCCCAGGGCGACGCCCAGAATCGGCATATCTTTTACCTGACCCATCAGCTGGATGAACACATCGCTGGTTGCCAGCGGCTTCATCACGCTGCCCATGATTTCAATTCCTTCGAACAGCAGCCCGAAGGAGAAGATCACCATGCCGATTTGTTTGATTTTGTCTTTCTTCGAGATGAAGTACATGATAAAACCGATAAAAATGATCGGGTAGATGTAGTCGCTGAGCTTAAACGCCAGCAACTGTGCCGTCATTGTGGTACCGATGTTGGCACCGAAGATCACTGAAATCGCCTGGGGCATGCTGATCAGCCCGGCGCTGACGAATCCGATAATCATAACGGTGGTGGCGGAACTGCTCTGGAGCACTGTCGTTACCAGTGCGCCGGCCAAAACACCCATTACCGGGTTTTTGGTCAGGAATCCCAGAATCCGCTTCATCTTATCTCCGGCCGCCTTCTGAAGGGCATCGCTCATTTTATTCATTCCGTAAAGGAAAATCGCCAGTCCTCCCAGCAGACCGAATAACGTCTGTAAAGTCTCGTTCATTTTTCTATCCTCCTGTTCTTCTACGGTTATTGTAGCGGAGAATGGATTTTACAACTATCAGCGAGATGTAAATCAAACATCAAATCTTTGTAAAGTCCCACGAACAAGCCTCGATGGTGTATAATAGAAACAAAGAACCCGACAGAACTTGAAAAGGAGGCGCCTCATGAACGGCGAAATTCGACGATCCGAAATACTTCAGAAATTACAGAACAGCGGCCGTGCCATCTCCGGCAGCGCCCTGGCCAAAACCTTCGGAGTCAGCCGGCAGGTCATTGTGCAGGACATCGCCCTGCTTCGGGCTCAAGGCATTCACATCACTCCCACCAACCGGGGCTACCTATTGGAGCGAAGCACCGGCCGGGCGACTCGCGTCTTTAAGGTCATCCACACGGAAGATGAAGTGGAAGACGAACTCACCCGAATTGTGGATCTGGGCGGCACCATCAAAGATGTTTTTATCTACCACCGGGTGTACGGCGTGGTTCGCGGTGAACTGAACATCCGCTCCCGCCTGGACGTCTCCCATTACATGGCGGAGATGCACGGGGGTAAAAGCAGATTGCTTTCCCGCTCCACCTCCGGCTACCACTACCATACCGTAATGGCAGACAGCGAGGAGATTTTGGATGTCATCCAGGAGGAACTTCAGAAAAACAATTATCTGGCGCCGCTGCAGCCGGAAGAACCGGTGCATTTCGGACCACCGGAAGAATAGGATAGAATAGAATTGAATTGAACAGAATAGGAAAAAGACGCCATACCCAAGGATTCGGCATGGCATCTTTTTTTATGAGATTTAATAGGATTTTCGGTAAAGCTCGTATCCCACGGATTTTAGTAGTTTTGGGACTTCACGGATTTCTTTTCGGATGAAGGCTTTGGTGCTTTCCGGCAGTTCGTCGTACGGAACCAGCTCCGGCGAATGCTTCAGCTCGGAATCCTTCACCCCGGCGGTCCAGCCGTCCTCCAGCTTGTCCTTTACCCAGCGGCGATGTTCGATTTCCGACAGCAGCTCCAGGTCCGGACCGTACAGTTCCCGAATGGTGTCCACAGCATTCGGCACAATCGGCCGGATGCCCAGCACCGCATCGAACTGCACCAGATGCTCTCCCAGAAAGCGAATGCGGGAACGGTAACCTTCCTTGAAGAACTCGTCCAGGTCCTCCCAGTCCGCCATTTCCTCTTCTTCCCAGATGCGATCCAGTGCTTTCGGATTCAGGTTATCGCTTTCATTTGCCAGTTTCATGGACACCTCCCGAAGTCGGCGCTTCCGATATTCTTCGTGGGAAATAAAGGCGTATTTCTCCACCATGCTCCCAAGGATCTGCTCGAAGGTGAGCTTTCGTTCGAAATCCGCCACGTTCAGATGGATATCCAACTGGGTGTTCATGGGCAAGTTGGACGGCGTGAATCGGCTCACGTGAGACAGCCGGCACATGGCCAGGATGAATTCCAAAGAGCGGGCTCCGTGACGGTATTCCGACACCCGAAGGAGTGCGGAAAGAAGTCCGTTGGAGATGTTTACCTTACCGGTCTCCTCATCGTACACTGAAGGAATCCGGCGAATAATCTGCTGGCGAAGGAGCATCGCCCGGCGGATGATATGGCTGCGGTCCGTCTTACAATCCGGATTCAGGCCTCGGATATTCAGAATGCCCTTCAGGCGGCTGACGAAATCCGGGCCCTTTACCCGCTGGAACTCCGCAATTCGCTCTTCATCATCCCCCGGCAGAAAATCGTTGAAGGAATGTGCGGTTCCGCCGGCGAAGACGAATACCGCCTTGTTGATTTTCTTGGTTTTGCCCCACAGGGAGTATTCTCCGTCCTGCATCGGTGCCAGGAAGTACCGGAGCCAGCCGCGGTTGATTCCCTCCCGGTCGGAATCAAATTCGTCGAAGAACACCAGCGGGATGCTGCCCTCCGCGTTGGACAGCGCCTCGTCCAGCGCCTCAAAGAGGGCGGCCGGCTTTTCAATCTGAGACAGGTTGATGGCATACACCGCAAAATTTCCGCTGGTTTCCGCAATCTGCTTCACGCCGAAGGATTTTCCGGAGCCCGGATAGCGGCCCATTTTGCAACCTGTTTTTCGGGATAGACCACCATATCCTGCCGATTCCGAAGGGAACGCATGGAATCGTTTACGTTCAGCACCAACAGAAAGTCGTTCACCGTCCGCTCATAAGAAATCTTCCGGGTAATCCGGTAATCCATGCCCCGAAGTCGGTGCATGGACAGAAGGGGAATTCGGTCGTTGGCAAAAGCCTCCTTAAAGCTCTTCCCCGGAACGTATTCCACATAACATTTAGGGTCTTTAAACATAATCTCTATCCTTTCCGTCGGCTTCCGCAAGCCGTGCATTCCGGATTGGCATCCGGCAAAGGAACTTCCCGAATGCGTCCGGTCAAAAGATCAAAGGTGAGCATTTTCCCGGTGAGGAGTCGTCCCACTCCGGTGATGTATTTCATCGCTTCGGCCGCCTGAAAAGATCCCACGATTCCGGCAATGGGTCCGATGACGCCCCCTTCTTTCGCCGTCGGCGCTTCTCCCGGTTTCGGTTCTTCCCCAAAAATACACCGGTAGCAAGGTCCTTTTCCCGGTACGTAAGTCATCAGTTGTCCGTTCAGTCCCAGAATTCCCGCATGGCTGTAGGGTTTTCCCTTCTCCACACAGCCGTCGTTAATCAGGAATTTGGTATGGTAATTGTCCGTGGCATCCAGAATAAAATCATAGTCTTCAATCAACTCTCCGATGTTCTCCCGGGTGACCATCCGGTGAATGGGAATAATCTCCACATTGGGATTCAAATCCCGAAGGGTCTCTGCGGCGGATTCCACCTTGGGTTGTCCCAGATTCCCCGTCCCGTGGATAATCTGACGCTGAAGGTTGGAGCGGTCCACTGTATCACCATCCACGATTCCGATGGTTCCCACTCCTCCTGCTGTCAAATACAGGGAGGCCGGGGACCCCAGGCCCCCGGCTCCGATTATCAGCACCTTTGCCGCTTTTAATTTTTCCTGGGCTTCCTCTCCCCATTCCGGGATCAGAAGCTGACGGGAATACCGTTCTTTTTCTTCCGCTGTTATCATCTCTAGCTCCCCTTTTGCGTTACATGATTTCATTATATCATTCCTTGTTCGGAAAAGGAATCGGATTCCGAGTACTTTCGGAACAGTTCCTCCGGGTTCTCCGCATCCATGGCGGAGCTCATCATGGCGAAGCCCGCGGCCCCGGCCCGCCGCACCTCCGGTGCGCGGGCCGGGGTCAGGCCGCCCAGCGCAAACACCGGCATGGGGGCGGCCGGACCGCAGACTTCCGCCAGGAAGTCTGCGCCGCGAGGCGGCAGGCCCGGTTTGCAGTCCGTTGCATACACGTGCCCGGCCGTCACATAATCGCATCCAAAAGCTTTTGCCCGAAGCACATCCTCCACGGAGTGGCAGGACGCACCCAGCACCTCGAATTCCTTCCGTTCCTCCGAACTCATCTTTCCCAAGGCATCCAGCGGCATGTGCAGCGCCGGGATGCCCAGCTCCCGCGCCACCGCCGGGTGACTGTGAACAATCAGCGAAGTATCGGCACTCCGGCAGATGTCCCGGACCTGCCGAGCCAGCTCCGAATATTCTTTTACCGGCAGATCCTTCTCCCGAAGCACGATTCCGAATGGCTTCGCCGCAGCAATTTTCTCAATCTGTTTCAAGAAGTCCGCTTCCCCCTCAAACCGCTTCCGGCTGGTGATTACCAAAATTTTCGGATTACTGCACGTACACATAATCGTTCATCACCGGCTGAAGGCCGGCCGCCTCCTGATCTCGGTACATCTCCTCCAGGCTCCGATCGTCGTCGATATCGAACTGCTCGTCGCCCTCCGCTTCTCCCTTCTTTCCGGTATACTTCTCTTCATGGTCGCCGATTCCGGTAGATACCCCGGCGGAAACCTTGGTAGCCGCAATCCGGGTAATCCCGTCTCGGAAAGAGCGGCTCTCTCGGGAGGATACCACAATCTGCGCAAACGGCAGGAAAATCCGGTATGCGCACAGAATCTGGCAAAGCTGGGTCTCGTGCACATCCTTCGGATTGATTTTGTCGTTGTTCACGATTGGACGCAGTCTCGGGCAGGAGATGGAAATATCCGCATGGGGATATTTTCTCTGCAGCAGACAGGCGTGCAGCGCCGTGGCAAAGGCATCCTTTCGGAAATCCGACAACCCCAGCAATGCGGACATTCCAACGCCTCTCATGCCGCCCATAAGCGCACGCTCCTGGGCTTCAAAGCGGTACGGCCAGATTCTCTTGTTGCCGGCCAGATGCAGCTGCTCGTAGCGATCGGAATCGTAGGTCTCCTGGAATACGGTGACGTAATCCACCCCGCATTCGTGCAAATACCGATAATCGTCCACGTTCACCGGATATATTTCGATGCCCACGTTCCGGAAATACTTCTTCGCCAGCTTGCAGGCCTCGCCGATGTACTTCACATCGCTTTTTACCGGAGACTCGCCGGTCAGCAGCAAAATCTCCTCAATTCCGGTATCTGCGATGACCTTCATCTCGTGCTCAATCTGTTCCGAATCCAGTTTCAGTCTCCGAATGTGGTTGTAGCAGTTGAATCCGCAGTATACACAGTAGTTCTCGCAGTAGTTGGCGATGTACAGCGGCGTGAAGATGTTCACGGAATTTCCGAAGTGACGGGAAGTCACCCGGTTTGCCCGGCGAGCCATTTGCTCCAGGAACGGCTCCGCTGCCGGCGACAGCAGTGCCTTCAGATCCTCAACGGAACAGGTCTCCTGCTCCAAAGCCCTTTGCACGTCCCGTACCGTGTACTCAGACGGGTCGTATTCCGCCATTTCCTTCATCACCCGAAGGCGGAGGGACGGATCGATCTGATCCATTCCTTCCAGATACTTCATATGATCGATTCGGGAGGACGGGTCGTTCTCCAGACGATGTTTCTTCTCCAGAGCGGCGGGAGACAGATGCTCGGAATCCACCAAAAAATCATTTTCCATAAAGCACCTCCCCTAGTTCCGCAGGAATCCGGTCAGCGGATCGGAAGCGGATGCACCTCTGGTAAGGACTCTTCCCAGACCGGCCAGGTATGCTTCTCTTCCGGCCTCTACGGCTTTACCGAATGCACTGGCCATCTGCGGAACATCGCCGGCGGTTGCCAAAGCGGTGTTGGCCATGATTGCCGCCGCACCCATCTCCATGGCTTCACATGCCTGAGACGGTCTGCCGATTCCCGCATCCACGATAATCGGAAGTTCAATCTCATCAATCAGAATCTGGATAAATTCCTTCGTTGCCAGACCCTTGTTGGATCCGATCGGGGAAGCCAGCGGCATTACCGCAGCGGCACCGGCATTCACCAGATCTCTTGCGGTATTCAGATCCGGATACATGTACGGCATGACGATGAACCCTTCCTTCGCCAGAATCTCCGTCGCTTCCACCGTCGCCTGGTTGTCCGGCAGCAGGTACTTGCTGTCCCGCATAATCTCCACCTTTACAAAATCTCCGCATCCCAGCTCTCTGCCCAGTCTGGCAATGCGAACCGCTTCTTCCGCCGTCCGCGCACCGGAGGTATTCGGCAGCAGGGTGATGTTCTTCGGGATGTAGTCCAAAATATTCTCGCTGTCCTTCGTGTTGGCCCGGCGAACGGCCACGGTGATCAGCTCTGCACCGGCATTCTCCACCGCTGCCTTAATGAGATCCAGGCTGTACTTTCCGGAGCCCAGAATAAATCTCGAATTAAATTCTTTTCCGCCAATTACTAATTTATCGTCTTTCATTTGAATGCACCTTTCTCCTGCATCGGTCCGGAAGTGACTGGCACGTTCCGCATCATTGTTTTTAGGGATTATCTATAAAAAAAAGATTCGTTCGTCATCGGTGTCCGGCTTAGCCGCCACCCATGAATTTCACCACTTCGATGGCATCGTCTTCCTGAAGAACCCTTGTGTCGTAGGCCGTCTTCGGCACGATTTCCAGATTCACTTCCACCGCAACGGCGGTTCTCTTGTAGCCTTCCGCTTCCAGCATCTCCGCTACGGTCATGGGTCTGTCGAATTTCCGATCTTCCCCGTTGATTTTCATCCCTTTCACCTCCTTCACTTACAGAATCGGCGCATCCAGATTGCTTGTTTTCGTCTTCATTTGGCGATGCTCCGGGGCTCGGAAGCCGCCGCAGCACCGCACTTGTTTTTACCGAATAGTCGGCACTTTCCCTTATGAGAACTTAGAGAATATCGATGTATTCTCCGGACAGAGCCTTGTTCATGCTCCGTACCGCACAGAACTTACCGCACATGCTGCAGGTTTCGCTGTGATCTTCTTCCGGAGAACGGTCGTCCCGGATGGCTTTCGCCGTTTCCGGATCCAGGGCGCACTCGAACTGCGCATCCCAATCCAATTCTCTTCTGGCATCGGCCATCTTATCGTCGATATCCCGCGCATTCGGAATGCCTTTGGCGATATCCGCTGCGTGAGCGGCGATTTTGGAGGCGATGATACCCTGTTTGGTGTCTTCCACGTTCGGCAGCGCCAGATGCTCTGCCGGTGTTACGTAGCACAGGAATGCCGCGCCGTTCATGGCTGCTACGGCACCACCGATTGCAGCGGTGATGTGGTCGTATCCCGGAGCGATATCGGTCACCAGCGGTCCCAGTACGTAGAACGGTGCGCCCATGCAGATGCTCTGCTGCACCTTCATGTTGGCGGCAACCTGATCCAGCGGAACGTGTCCCGGACCTTCCACCATTACCTGTACGTTGTGATCCCACGCTCTCTTGGTGAGCTCGCCCAGGCGAACCAGCTCCTCAATCTGGCATACGTCGGTTGCGTCGGCCAGACATCCCGGACGGCAAGCATCTCCCAGGGATACGGTAACGTCGTATTCTTCACAGATGTCCAGAATCTCATCGTAGTATTCGTAGAACGGGTTCTCGTTTCCGGTCATGCACATCCATGCAAAAACAAGACTTCCGCCACGGCTGACGATATTCATCTTTCTCTTGTGCTTCCGAATCTGCTCGATGGTTTTACGAGTGATTCCGCAGTGCAGTGTGACGAAGTCTACTCCGTCCTCTGCGTGAAGGCGGACAACATCCACGAAATCCTGTGCCGTCAGGGTGGCCAGGTCTCTCTGATAGTGAATAACACTGTCGTATACCGGAACGGTTCCGATCATTACCGGGCATTCCGATGTGAGCTTCTGCCGGAATGGCTGAGTGTTGCCGTGACTGGACAGGTCCATAATCGCTTCGGCGCCCAAGTCCACTGCGCTCATCACCTTCTGCATCTCAATGTCGTAGTCTTTGCAGTCTCTGGATACGCCGAGGTTGACATTGATCTTGGTGCGAAGCATGCTTCCAACACCTTCTGCCAATAAGCACTCATGTCTCTTGTTCGCCGGAATAGCAACCTTTCCTTCTGCCACAAGTTTCATAAGCGCCTCGACATCCATGTTTTCCTTTGCCGCAACGGTACGGATCTGCTCCGTCACAATGCCTTTTCTTGCAGCATCCATCTGTGTCGTGTAATTGCTCAAAATAATCCTCCTTACTTTCTTCCGGCAATTTTTGCCGGATTCAAATGAACAATTTTTTCTACCGCGGCAGAAAGTGGTGCTCCCGGTCTGCCGCCTGCAATAAAAAACACGGATTACCAACTTTCGTTCCGGTAATCCGTGGGTTCCACGATCTTATCTTCCCTCCGTTGGCATTATCCAAATCAGGTTATGGGTCGAAGTATTCCTTCCTCTCAGCCGGTTGCTTCCAGCTCCCCGTATGTTTTTTTACTGCAGTTCCATTGTATCACGATTCCAAATTCTGTCAATTAATTTCCGTTTACGGATTGTAATGATATTCATGCTCATGTATAATTTCACATTGTACGGGTTATAATACATAACCGCTGCGAACAAAGAAAGAGAGAGGAAAATATTATTATGGAAAAGAACGTTAGCAAGGCGCGGTTCATTGTGCCTTCCGTCGTCGGAATCTTCCTGTTCATGATTCCAATCAAGGTGGACGGAAGCTGGACCATCGCCGTCAAAATCATCGCGGACTGGATTTCTGCAATCGCCGAAAGCATCCTGCCCGGTCTCTGCCTGTTCATCCTGACCGTTTCGGCCGTACTGTGCCTGATGGCTTTCGCCAAACCGAAATTCATCATGGAAAATACGCTCTTAAAGGAAGCGTTCTGCTGCACGCCGTTCTGGGCGGCCACCCGTGTGCTTGGATGCATCTTCTGCTGGCTGGCCTACTTCAATCTTGGAAACGAACAGGGCCGGGGATTTTCGAAATTCATCGGTGCCATTACCGGTCCGGATCAGGGCGGAATGGCCCTCGGCCTCATCGTGGGATTGGTCATCATCTTCCTGATTGCCTCCTTCCTGCTTCCGCTGCTGCTGGATTTCGGTCTTCTGGAATTCGTGGGTGCCCTGCTGACGAAGTTTATGCGTCCCCTGTTCCAGGTTCCGGGCCGTGCGGCGGTAGACTGCATCACCTCCTGGATCGGTGACGGCACGCTGGGCGTTATGCTCACCTGCAATCAGTACGAGGGCGGCTACTATTCCACAAAAGAAGCATCCATCATTTCCACCTGCTTTTCCGCCGTATCCATCACCTTCTCCATGGTGGTACTGGCTCAGGTGGATTTGACCCAGTATTTCGGCATCTACTACTTAATAATCTGCCTGATTGGAATCGTCTGCGCGGTAATCTGTCCGAGAATCTATCCATTGCGGAAAAAGCCGAACGATTACCTGATTCCGGGCAAAGCCATGCCGGAAACGCTGCCGGAAGGTTTTACTTCTTCGAAAGAGTACGGCCTGCACTTGGCTATGAAAAGAGCCGCAGCCCACAAAGGTGTTGGCGAATTCTTCAGAAACGGCGCAAAAAACTGCCTGAACATGTGGTTCGGCGTCCTGCCAACCGTTATGTGCATCGGTACCGCAGCCCTTGTGGTGGCCAACTACACTCCGGTCTTCGACTGGCTGGGCATGCCGTTCCGTCCGCTTCTCAGCGCCCTGCAGGTGCCGGATGTCGCTGCGGCGGCTTCCACCATGGTGGTCGGCTTCACCGATATGTTCACCCCATCGGTAATCATCGCCGGCACCAATGCGGTTCCAATGACTCGGTTCATCGTTGCGGTGGTTTCCGTAACCCAGGTACTTTTCTTGGACGAAGTAGGCGGACTGATTCTCAGCTCCAAGCTGCCGATCAACCTGTTCGAACTGTTCCTCATCTTCCTGGAGCGAACCATTATTTCCCTGACAATCGTCTGCCCGATTGCCCATCTGTTGTTCTAATTTCAGAGATTTTGAATTAGAAAACGCATCCGAAGGATATTCGATATTTCCTCCGGATGCGTTTTTCTTTTTCTGCGTCCTCATTTGTGGTACACTTTTATTGATATGAAACAAGTGTTTATAGACAAATTGAAAGGACGGTGCCGCTATGTTTCGCAAAATGCGTCGCTTCAAACAGCAGATTACCGATGAGGAATGCCGGAAAATTCTGGCGGAGGAAGGCCGAGGCGTGTTGTCCCTCTTTGGCGAGGACGGATACCCTTACGGCATCCCGATGAATTATTTTTATGATGAAGGCGAAAACAAGATCTACTTTCACTGCGCGAAAGAAGGACACAAAATCGATGCTCTTAAAGCCAACGGGAAAGTATCCTTCTGCGTGCTGGACAAAGGCACCTACTCGGAAGGGGACTGGGCCTGCACTCTGCACAGCGTCATCGTATTCGGCGAGATTCACCTTGTTTCCGATGGGAAGAAGGCCTTTGATAAACTGTGCAGCCTGGGAATCAAGTACTATCCGACCCGGGAAGAAGGCATTGAAACTGCCAAAACCAATGCCTCACGCACACAGATTCTGGAGCTAGACATCCATCACATCACCGGCAAGCGGGTTCATGAGAAATAAGAAGTAATACAAAACAGTGTCACCCTCAGAATGGATGACACTGTTTTTTCAATTAAAGCCTTCCGGCTTTCTCCAATATCCGCTTCAAATACTGACCGGTATAGGATTCCGGGCACATCGCCACTTCCTCCGGGGTGCCGATAGCCACAATTGTTCCGCCCCCGTCACCGCCGTCCGGACCCAGGTCGATAATGTGATCCGCACATTTAATTACATCCAGATTGTGCTCGATTACCAGCACCGTGTTTCCGTCGTCCACCAGACGATTCAGCACGTACATCAGCTTATCCACATCCGCGAAATGAAGTCCCGTGGTCGGCTCATCCAGGATGTATAAAGTCCGACCGGTGCTCCGCTTGGAAAGCTCCGTGGCCAGCTTGATTCGCTGAGCCTCGCCGCCGGAAAGCTGTGTAGACGGCTGTCCCAGCTTCACGTATCCCAGACCCACTTCATCCAACGTCTTCAGATACCGCTCGATTCCCGCCTGGTTCGCAAAGAACGGCAGGGCTTCCGAAACGGACATCTCCAGCACCTGAGAAATATTCTTTCCTTTATATTTTACTTCCAAAGTCTCGTGGTTGTACCGGGCACCGCCGCATACCTCGCACGGCACGTACACATCCGGCAGGAAATGCATCTCCACTTTCGTGATGCCGTCTCCGCGGCAGGCCTCACATCGGCCGCCCTTCACGTTAAAGCTGAACCGGCCTTTGGAATATCCTCGAACCTTCGCTTCCGGCATCTGGGCAAAAAGATCTCGAATATGGTCGAACATTCCCGTATAAGTCGCCGGATTAGATCTCGGTGTCCGTCCGATTGGCGACTGATCGATATCGATAACCTTATCAAAGTTCTCGATACCCTGAATCTCCCGATATTTGCCCGGCGTCTCCTGCAGCCGATTGGTTACCGCCGCAACCCCTTTGTAAATAATCCGGTTCACCAAGCTGCTCTTGCCGGAACCGGATACACCGGTCACGCATACCAGCTTTCCCGCCGGAATCTCCACATCGATATTCTTCAAGTTGTTCTCCGCAGCCCCCAGCACTCGAAGGGACAGGCCGTTTCCTTCCCGTCGCTTCGCCGGAATTTCGATTTTCCGAACCCCGGACAGATACTGACCGGTGATGGATTCCTTACATGCCTTGATATCCTCCACCGTTCCTTGGGCCACCAGCTTGCCGCCGTAAATTCCGGCCCCCGGACCGATATCCACGATGTGATCCGCCGCATACATGGTGTCCTCGTCGTGCTCTACCACGATCAATGTGTTGCCCATGTCCGTGAGGTTTCGAAGAGCTTGCAAAAGCTTGTCGTTATCCTTCTGGTGAAGGCCGATGCTCGGCTCATCCAAAATATACAAAACGCCTACCAAACCGGATCCAATCTGAGTAGCCAGCCGGATTCGCTGGGACTCTCCGCCGGAAAGGGTGCCCGCCGCCCGAGACAACGTCAGATATCCCAGTCCCACCGTCTGCAAGAAGGAAAGCCGGTCCATAATCTCCTTGGTAATCAGCTTCGAAATGGCTTTCTCTCGCTCCGTCAATTCCAGTTTCCGGAAAAAATCAATCGCCTGAATCACGGACATGTCCGTCACTTCGATGATATTTTTACCCCCCACCGTCACCGCCAGAACCGTATCCTTCAGCTTCCGACCGTGACATGTCGGGCACTCCGCCTCCGTCATCATGGCCCCGATTTTCTCGCGGATGTAGTCGGACTTGGACTCACCGTAGCGGCGCTCCAGACTCGGAATGATGCCCTCAAAAGTATGATTCATATGGGAAACACGACCGCTCTTACTGGTGTAGGTGTACTTCAGCTTCCGAGTTCCCGTTCCGTAGATCAGTTCCTTCTTGAAATCCTCCGGCAGCTCCTTGTACGGCCGGGTGATGTCCGTGTTGTGGTCAATGGCCAATTGCTGCAGCATCTGCCGATAGAATCCCATGGCGTCCATCGAGGCAAAAACATTCCCCATCGCGCCTTTCACCAGGCTCTTGTTCTCATCCGTCACCAGGGATTCCGGTTTAATCCGCAGAGTAAAACCCAGTCCGGTGCAGGTCTCACAGGACCCGTACGGCGCATTAAACGAAAACATCCGCGGCTCCATCTCCTCGATGCCGATGCCGTGTTCCGGGCAGGCCAGCATCGTGCTGAAGGTCTCCTCATATTCCTTTCGGCTTCCGTCCTCTTGGTTCTCGGCAAAAAGAACGTTCACCAGTCCTTCCCCTTCCCGAATGGCCAGCTCTACCGCCTCCGCAATACGACTCCGGTTGTCTTCTTTCACCACTATCCGATCGATGGCAATTTCGATAGTATGCTTCTTGTTCTTCTCTAAAAGAATCTCTCCGTCATCCAGGCGGTGCATCTCGCCATCCACCCGAACTCGGGTGTAGCCGTCTCTCTGAATTCGTCCGAAGACCCCTTTGTGTTCTCCCTTTCGTCCTCGAATTACCGGGGCCAGTACCGTCAGCCGAGTTCCGATTTCGTGTCCCGCAATCCGATCCACAATGCTGTCCACAGATTGGCTGGTGATCTCCCGGCCGCAAATCGGACAGTGCGGAATTCCGATTCGCGCATAAAGCAGTCTCAAATAGTCGTAAATCTCGGTAACGGTTCCTACTGTAGACCGGGGATTTTTGTTGGTGGTTTTCTGGTCAATGGAAATAGCCGGAGAAAGGCCCTCGATCACCTTCACATCCGGCTTTTTCATCAATCCCAAAAACTGCCTGGCATAAGCAGACAGGCTTTCCACGTATTTCTTCTGGCCCTCGGCATATATGGTATCAAAAGCCAGCGATGACTTCCCGGAACCGGACAGGCCGGTGAATACCACCAGCCGGTCCCGGGGAATCGTTACATCCAAATCCTGAAGATTATTCTCGCAGGCTCCTTTAATGACAATATTTTTCTCCATTTCGCACCCTTTCTGAAATGATTTATGATACGTTACAGTATAGCATCTTCAGAGCCTGCGTGCAAACATTTGTTCTTAAAATGTGATGGGATAATATGTGAAAATTGCGCTTCATCCATTTCCATGAAGCGCAATTTTCCGGTCATCATATCGGATTATTTAATTTTAACCTTCTTGGTTCCGGACCATGTCCCGTAGTAGGTTTTCCCGCTGCGGCCGCGCTTTGAAACAACCCGCAGACTTGGTGCAAAGCGAACGAAAGAAGAAGACTTTGCGGGGATTCGTGCACCAAGTCCACGGCGGCCGCGTCTTGAAACAACCCGCAGACTTGGTGCAAAGCGAACGGAAGAACAAGGCCTTGCGGGGATTCGTGCACCAAGTCCCCAGCGACCCCACGCCGAAAATGGCCTGAGACTTGGTGCAAAGCGAACGGAAGAATAAGGCTTTGCGGGAATTTGTGCACCAAGTCCACGGCGGCCGCGCGCTGAAACAGCCCGCAGACTTGGTGCAAAGTGAACGGAGGAACAAGGCCTTGCGAGGATTCGTGCACCAAGTCCCCCGCGGCCGCGTGCCGAAAATGGCCTGAGACTTGGTGCAAGAGAAACGAAAGAACAAGATAATATGAAATGACCTCACATTTGTAATATCGTGGATTCGCCACTATACTGTAATTGACGACTAAATCAATAGACAGTGGTTTACCACATACAAAAGGAGGTCATTTATGAATAGAATACTAAAAATCGGAATGGATGTCCATAGCACCAGCTACACTTTATGTGCAATGGAGCCCGTGCTTG
>NZ_VUNA01000019.1 GCF_009695905.1 Mogibacterium kristiansenii | reverse complement strand
CAAGCACGGGCTCCATTGCACATAAAGTGTAGCTGGTGCTATGGACATCCATTCCGATTTTTAGTATTCTATTCATAAATGACCTCCTTTTGTATGTGGTAAACCACTGTCTATTGATTTAGTCGTCGATTACAGTATAGTGGCGAATCCACGATTTTACAAATGTGAGGTCATTTCATATTATCTTGTTTCTTCATCCGGTCACGCCAACACAGGCCGGATTTTCCCGGGCTGACGGCGCCTTTGTTGGCGCTTTACTCCCGGCAACGCCTTGTTTCTCCGTCCGCCAACGCCAACACGGGCCGGTTTTTCCCCGGCGGCCGGCGCCCTTGTTGGCGCCTTGCTCCCCGCGAAACCTTGTTTCTTCATCCGGTCACGCCAACACAGGCCGGTTTTTCCCGGTCTGCCAGTGTCGTTGTTGGCGCCTTGCTCCCCTCAAAGCCTTTGCCCTTCATTCGACCACGCCAACAGGCCGCCCCGAATCCATTTCCCGGGCTGACGGCGCCCTTGTTGGCGCCTTGCTCCAGGGCATTGTTTGCGCCGCCAGCCTCGGGAACAAAAAAGCCTGCACCCGAGCAGCAATCTCATCGTTACGCTGAGATCACTGCCCGAATGCAGGCTTTAGTTTTTCTTTAAGCTTCCACTAGCCCAGGAATCCCAGAGAGCTGAGCAGAATGATGATAACGAATACCGGTGCCACATAGCGAACCACTACGCGGTACATCTTCTCCATGCGGAACTTGGAGGACAGCTTGATTTCCTCGGCGATATGGTCCACACCAACGCAGCGAGCTACCAGGACGCACAGTGCGAACGCCGCAATCGGCATCATTACAGAGTTGGTAGCGAAATCAAAGAAGTCCAGAATCTGCATTCCGAAGATCTTTACGAAGCCCAGGGAGCTGTATCCCAGAGAGTTCAGGGTTCCCAGACCGAACAGCAGCAGGGTTACCAGCAGAGTGGACTTTCTGCGGCTCCATCCCAGCTCGTCCTGGAAGGTGGAGGTGCTGGTCTCTGCCAGAGAAATCGCACTGGTCAGCGCTGCAAAGAGCACCAGAAGGAAGAAGATGAATCCAACCCAGCGGCCCAAGCCCATGCTTGCAAACACCTTTGGAATCGTGATGAACATCAGGGACGGACCTGCATTCAGCGCATTCGGATCTCCGCCGGAGAATGCGAATACCGCCGGAATGATCATCAGTCCTGCCATGATGGCAATTCCACTGTCAAAGAGAATAACCTGTCCGGTTGCTTTCTCAATATCCACGTCCTTCTTCATATAAGAACCGTAAGTTACCAGAATTCCCATTGCGATGGAGAGGGAATAGAAGCTCTGGCCCAACGCCGCAACCACGGACATCCAGGTGAAGTTCTTCATATCCGGAACCAGGAAGTACTTGATTCCCGCCGCGGCGCCCGGACGCGTCATGGAGTAGATTGCAACAATCAGCGCCAGGAATACCAGCATCGGCATCATGATTTTGGAGATTCTCTCCACGCCGTTCTCCACGCCGGCGAAAATTACCACGACAATCATCAGCGCAAATACCACGAACCACAGCTCCGCACTGGCGTCATCGCTGATGAATCCGCCGAAGAAGGCATCGTCTGCCGTCGCGTTCACATTGCCCCGAAGGAACTCGTAAAGGTATTTCACAACCCATCCGCCGATTACACTGTAGTACGGCATAATCAGCATCGGAATCACCGCATTGAGCCATCCGCCGCATCCGGCCAATTTGCCCTTGCTAAAAGCACGGAACGCGCCCACCGGACTCTTCCGGGTCATTCTTCCCAGCGCATTCTCAGACATCATCATGGTGTATCCGAATGTAATTGCAATAATCAGATAAATCAGCAGGAAAATCCCGCCGCCGTGTCTTGCAGCGAGATAGGGAAACCTCCAAATGTTTCCCAGGCCGACTGCGGATCCCGCCGTCGCTAATACATATCCTAACTTACCGGAAAAACTTGCTCTCGATTCCGACGATACGTGCGCCGCATCATCAAAATAAGGTTCTTTCTTTGCCATTAACCTGTACTCCTTTCACCCTCATCCGATCTTTGTGGTTGGCCGGACAAATTTTACTCAAAATATTATCAACATGAACTACATTTTATCCTCCAATGACAAAAAAAGCAAGCTTTTTAAGGATATTTTTATAAATTGTTTTTTCCTACCGTTGCTTCTTCCGTTTTTTTCGATCGTTTCCTCGGAGAAGGTTGAAAATCAACAGGAAAATCCCCCGCACCAGTGCGAATATCACGAAGAAAAACAGGAATCCGCCCATGCCGGCCACCACGTCTTCCATCTCCATGTTGCCGGTTCCGTAGAACCCTTGACCGATTTCAATGGAGAATGTCAGCACGATCATTACCGTGAACGCATAGATAAATGCAATCACCAACGGATGATTCTGCAGCAGCTTGAAGATGAAATACGCTGCTAACACCACAATCATCCCGATGATTCCCATGACGATAAAATGCAGTTTTTTGTCGCTGTTGTAGTATCCCCATCCGTCGTTCATGCCCATGATTTCGTCATGAATTCGGGCGGTCCACATCACAATGCTATAGATGAATTCAGACATAATCCCTCCTTCTCCGGCTACCGATTCCGCGTCACGATGCCTTCCTCAGTTACCACGGCATCCATGGGAACATCCAGGGCATCCACCGCCACGTTGGACAGAATCATTTTCTCCGGGCACAGTGCCATCTTGACAAAATCCGTCCCCTCCAGATATCGGTCGTAGTATCCCGCACCGTGACCCAGGCGGTTGCACCGCTTATCGCATGCGACGCACGGAATCAGCGCCAGGTCGATTTCTTCTCGTGCTACTGTCTCTGCATCCTCCCGTGGCTCTCGGATTCCGTACCTTCCGGAATGGAGATCCTCCGGTCCGGTGTAGCACTTCGCTTCCATCTGATTCTCCGGAAGACACAGCGGGATGCAGATTTTTTTACCATCGGCGAGCGCTTGCGCGATAAAACCGTCGGTGATGACTTCCTTGCCGTAACTCATGTAGACGAAGATGGTTCCAGCAACCCGGTAGGCCTCGCTCGCCAGAATGTGCTTTGTGATGGCGTCGCTGGCGTCTCGGAGGTAGTCCATGTCCATCTCCTTCCGCAGGTCCCGGCAGCGGTCCCGAAGGATGCCTTTCCGGGCCCGGATGCTGTTCGCCATCATGGCATCGCCCTTTTTTGCCAATGTATCGATCATTCTCATTTTGAACACTCCATTTCCTCTATAAGATATTGATAGTGACGGTACTGCCGCCGGATTTCATTTTGCGCACCAGCAGCTGCCGGTCGATGCGGTTCTGAAGCTCCGTCACGTGGGAGATGATACCCACGATTCGGCCGCCGTCCTCCGCCAAGGTCTGAATGGCCTTCATGGCCTGATCCAGAGTTTCTTCATCCAGGGAGCCGAAGCCCTCGTCCACGAACAAGGCATCCAGCTGAACGCCGCCGGCGCTTTCCTGAATCTCATCGGAAAGTCCCAGTGCCAGGGACAGGGACGCCATGAAGGATTCTCCGCCGGAAAGGGTGGAGACGCTTCGGGTGGTACCGTTGTAGTGGTCCACCACGTCCAGGTCCAGCCCGCTCTGCTGATTTTTCTGGTATTCCTTTCGGCGAACCAGGTCGTACTGACCGCCGGACATCACTCGGAACCGGGTGTTGGCCCGCACCAGAATCCGATCGAAAAGCTGCTGCTGTACATAAGTCTCCAGCTGAATCCGCTGCTTTCCGGAAAGGTTTCCATTGGCGGTGTCCGCCAGATTTTGGAGCATGGAATACTTCCGTGCCGCCTGCTCCCGCTCGCCGCTCAGCTTTCGAATGTTGCCGGCCGCAGCGGAATTGGTCTCCCAGATCAGGTTATCCTCCTTCGCCTCTGCCTGCAGACGGAGATGTTCGTCCTTTTTCTGCTTCTGATTTTCCTGCAGTTCCGCGGATGTCATCGACTCTGCCGATTCGCCCTCTCGGATCTGCTTCTGCAGCTCGCCCATTCGGCCTTCCGCTTCCTGGATCCGGCGAGCGGCCGCTTTCTCGTTCTCTTCCGCCGACTGCACCGCCTCCCGGATTTCTCGGATTTCCCGGTCCAGTAACGACGCCGCCTTCCCGGCGGACTCCCGGTCCGGATACGGAAGGGTCTCCTTCAGTTCCGAGTAATTTGCAGAGAGATTCTCAATCTGCTCCTGCAGGCGAGCGGATTCCAACTCCAGCTTGCGATAGGCTTCTTCATCACCCTCCTGCTTTTTCTGAAGCGTCTCCAGCTTCTCCTCCAAAACCACTTTCGCCTCGGCCGCCGCTTCCGATGCCGCCAGGGCTTCCGTGACCTCTTTCCATTTTGGCCGAAACCGCTTCTGCTCTTCCATCAGCGTCTCTTTCAGCGCCGCCGGCTCCGTCGGCATATTCAGCCCCTTGGCCTTTTCTTCCATATGCTGAAGGCTGCTGTCTCGGGTTCCCCGCAGAGCTGCCGCCTTTCGGCCGGCCTCATCCATGGCGGTTTTGCTTTCTTCCCAACGCTTCTGGGACTGTTCCACCGTTTCCCGGGTCGGCGCATCGTCGGTTTTCATCGCCGGCGACGGGTGGAGCAAGGATCCGCACACCGGACACGGCTGATTCTCCGCCAATTCCGCCGCCAGGATTCCCGCCTGGTCATCCAGAAACGCCCGGTGCTGCCGGAGATAGGACTCGCCGAATTCCCGTTCCTTGCCGCAAGCCGCCTGATAAGTCACCGCCGCCCGGCTCCACTTTTCCGAATCTTCCTCATAGGCTTCCAGCAAGGTCTTCAATTCATTGTATTCCGCCCCCTGACTCCGAAGGCGTTCCTTCTCCCCGGAGAACGCTGCGGCCTTCCCGGCCAGTGCCTCCTTTTCTTTGATTTTCTGCCGGCAATCCTGAATTTGCTGTGTCAGGGCTTTCCGGCCCGCTTCCAACTTCTTTCGAGCCGCCTCATCCGAAGCCTGCTTTTTCTCCGCTTCGATTTTCTGCTGCTTCAATTCTTCCAGCCGGTCGTACTGCTGCAGCCGGTCCTGCTCCACGTGAAGCCGCGCTTCCTTCTCCTTCGCTTCCGGTTCACGGCTCCGCGCCGCTTCCAGCTCCTGTTTTCGCTGCTCCGCCGCGGCCTGAAGTTTCGTCCACTGTTCCCGAGTCTCTTCCAGCGCCTTTTTCCGCTTTTCCTGCTCTTCCGCCGCCAGAATCCGGGCCGCCAGAGCATCCAGCTCCCCTCTCAGAAGTTCCTGCTTCTTCTCTCCTTCTTCCAATCTTATTCCGGCCTCATCCCGGAATTTCTCAATCGCCTGAAGGTACTCCTCGTCCCGAAGCCCGCTCCGGTCCGTTCCTTCCGGAAGCCGTGCCCGTTCCTGCTCGAAGCCGATTTCTCGCACCACGTCGTCGTACGTCTTCCGCGCCTGACGGGCCTCTTGCTTCAGGCGCTCCTCCAGCCGGGCATACCGGCCGGTGCGAAAAATACTGCTGAAAATCTTCCGCCGCTCCTCCGTCTTGGCCAGCAGCAGCTTGAGAAAATCCCCCTGGGCAATCATGGCAATCTGCATGAACTGATCCCGGGTCATCCCCAGAATCTCCCGGATTTTCTCGTCCACCTCTCCGGTGCGGGTGAGAATCTCTCCCCCCGGCAGCCGCAGCTCCGCGGATGCGTTCTCCTGGGTCATGCCCTCGCCTCGCAGCTTCGGCCGCTGATAGGTCGGATTCCGGAGAATCTCATATTCTTTATTGCGGTAGGCAAAAACAAGTTTCACCTCCGTGGGGGTATCCGGCTCCGCATAGCGGGAACGCAGCATATCGCCGCTCCGCCGGTCACTGCTGGCGGTTCCGTAAAGTGCGAAGACGATGGCATCGAAAATGGTGGTTTTACCCGCCCCCGTATCCCCGGTAATCAAGTAGATGCCGCTGGTCCCCAGCCGGTCCATTTCTACGGTCTGTTTGCCGGCGTACGGTCCGAAGGCGGACATTTCTATGCGAATCGGTCTCATACCTGTTCCTCCCAAATTTCACGAATCAGTCCATCCAGATACTCTTTCCGGTCCGAATCCATCTCCTGCCCGTTCTGCTGCTCATACAGCGCGGCGAACAGTTCCCCCGGCGTCCGTTCCTCCACCCGGTCCAACTGCTCCACTTCTTTCTGCGAGCGGGTTCTCCGGTTGTCATAATCCAGCAGCATGATGTTGGGATAGTACTCCCGAAGGCGGGACAAGGCGTCCACCACATCGGTCTCGTCCGTGAGAATCATATGGTAATAATCCGTCTGGAGCTCCCCTTTCTTCCGGGCTTCCTCCAGGATCTCCTCAAAGGTCCCCCGCAGCTCTATCATCTCTCTCCGAGGCTGCAGCGGAATCTGCCGAATTTCCGTCTCTCCTTTTGCCCGAAGCTCCGCCACCGTCACGCTCTTCTTCTGGTGAAGCTCCGAAAAAGAATACTTCAAAGGGGATCCGGCGTACCGAATCGTCTCGCTTCCCACGCGCTGCGGACCGTGGAGGTGCCCCAAAGCGGTATAATCAAAGGGGCTAAAAACACTTCCGTCCACCCGGTCCAGACCGCCCACCGACAGCTGTTCCGAGTCGCAGGTTTCCGGCAATGCCCCCGCCGCCGTGACGAACTGATGGGCCAGCACCACGTTTCTCCGGGACGTGTCCACCTGCAGATCTTCAATGATGGTTCGCAGCGCATCCGTGTAATCCTCGATTTCAACATCCGGGAAAAAGCTCCGCACCACGGAAGGCCGCAGGAAGGGAATGAGGTAGATGTTCACCTCGCCCCACCGATCCTCCAGGGTGTGGTGCCGGATGGTTCCGTCGTACATCGGCGAGATCCAAATGCCGCTCCCCTGCATCAGCTGATGCCCGAAGGCTACCCGCTCCGCCGAATCGTGGTTTCCGCTGATCAGGAACACCGGGACGTGCTTCGCCGCCACGGCGGTGAGAAAATCGTCCATCAAACGCACCGCCTCTGCCGGCGGGATGGTTTTGTCGTACACATCGCCGGCAATCAGCAGACCGTCCGGCTGCTCCTCCTCCATGATTTCCAAAATCCGATTCAGAATGTATTCCTGATCCTCCATCATGGAAAACCCGTTTACCCGTTTTCCCAAGTGGAGATCCGCCAGGTGCATCAGCTTCATTCCTCTAATTCCTTTCCGTCACCACCGGAACAATCCGGCTCTGACTGCTGTACTCCGGATGTTCCACCCGGATACGAATTCCACGCTTATTGTTTCGAAGTTCCCGGGCGGAGAAATCGTGCTCGCTGATCATCAGCGGCATCCTCTTCTCTCCAAGCTCGCCGGTTTCGTTCCGCTCCAGTCCCGGGCAGAGCGCTTCCACGCCCATCTCTTTCAATACCCTTGCCGTCTCCCGGTTCACCCCGTTCAGGCCGTAATCGCCGTACAGCCAGAGTCCCTTTCCCGCCAGCCGGTGCAGCCAGCTCAGGTTCCCCACCAGAATCGGCACACTTTGGCCCAGTTCCCGGATTTCCCCTTCCCGGTGCAGCAGGATGTCGTCCTCACGGCCCTTGGTCACATTGGAAATAAAAGGAACCGCTTCCGGGTCTTCCCGGTTTCCGTACGCCTCCGCTAAAGATTGACCGGAACGGTCCGCCTCCAGGCACAGAGCGGCCAGAGGAACTCGCGGCAAGGTATCCGGAAGAACCGGCAGCCCGGTCTCGGATTCCCCCATCGCTTCCATCGTCCGGAAGCCTTCCGGAAGCGTCCGGCGGAACCGGATCTCCTCTTCCAGCTTGGCCAGGCACTCCCGACGAAGAGCGTTGATTTCCGATGCTTTTACCCGTATATCAAAGTCCCCTCGGAAGCGGAGGCTTTCCACTTCAAATGGGGTATTTCCAGTCTTTCGAAGGGCATTCTCGTACCGTTCCTTCGGCGTGGCCCGTTCCGCATCCGTCTCGAAAGGACCCGCCTCCAGCACTGCGCTCTTCTTCGCCTGGCTGTCCCACAGCTCCCCCGTTTCCGGGATGGTTGTACCGGTCAGGCGAAGCACATTGTCGAAACATGTCAGGGTCAGATTAATGCCTCGGCGCCGTCCGATGCGGCGGGATTCCGGCGATGCGTCCAAGGACATGTTCCGGAAGGAGCTGCGCGCCGCTTCCAGCTGCTTCTTGGAGGATGTTCGGTACACCGCATCCCCCACCTGCACCGGCTCCTTGAAATCCCCGATGCGCAGAACGCCCTTTCCCGGCTCCTTTCGGTAGCTGATGATGGTGCTGACCGCCTTTCCGGCCTTTCGCTCCGAACGGATTTCGATGCCGTCGCCCATATCCGGCAGGATATCGCAGGATACATCCACCAGGGTGGAGCCCGGTTTTACCGATTGTACGGTTCCGATGCGGATGCCCTGATTCTTCGGAATCACCGGGGACATCAGCTTCTCTCCCGGATTTCCATTCAAATAGCCCGAGGTAAAACCACCTCGGTTAAAAATCTGCCGCAGCTCCCGGCGATCCTCCGGGGTCACGTGATAGCTGCCTTTTTCCATGTATTCGTCGATGTATTTCCGGTAAATTCGGGTGACCACCGCCACATACTCCGGGGATTTCATCCGACCTTCGATTTTGAAGGAGTAGACGCCCGCTTCAATCAGCTCTCCCAGTCGGTCCACCAGACACAGATCCTTGGGACTCAGAAGATGGCCGGAGATTTTCTTTCCGTTTTCATCCACACCTTCATAAGGAAGGCGGCAAGGCTGGGCGCAGGCGCCGCGGTTTCCGCTTCTGCCCCCGTAGAATCGGCTCATTTGGCATTGTCCGGAATAGCAGATGCACAGGGCGCCGTGAACGAACACCTCAATATCCAGGCCCCCATCCCGACAAGCCGCTTCCATCTCCGCCAGAGACAGTTCTCGAGAAAGCACCACCCGTTCGTAGCCCAGCTCCTTCGCCAGTGCCACCGCTTCCGCATCGCAGGCGGTTCCCTGTGTGGAAAGATGCAAGGGAAAATCCGGCAGCTCTTCGTGAATACGCCTTCCCAATCCCAAATCCTGCACAATCAGGGCATCCACCCCCGCCCGATACAGGAATCCGGCGTATTCCACCGCCTCTTCCATTTCCTCATCGAAAATCAAGGTGTTCATGGTCACGAACACCTTCACGCCTCGGGCGTGGGCGTAGTCCAGGGCCTGCTGCATCCTTTCATCGTCAAAATTTCCCGCATTCATCCGGGCGTTGAACAGGCGGCCGCCCACATAGACGGCATCCGCCCCGTTCTCCACCGCCGCAATCAGCGGCTCCATACTTCCGGCCGGAACCAGCAGCTCCGGTTTTCTTCTCTTCTTCATTCCATCCTCTTATGCTTCTATTCTTCGTTCATCTCTTTCACGCAGGTCCAGAAATCCTTCGGGCAATCGATAATCCGGTCCGCATGGTATTTCTCCAGCTCTTCCCGAGGGCGGAATCCCCAGGTGACGCCCACGGTATACACCCCCGCATTCTTTCCCGTCATCATATCCGTGTTGGTATCCCCGAAGTACAGGCATTCCTCTTTGGAAAGACCGAATCGGTCCAGGATTTCGAACACTCCCGTAGGATCCGGTTTGATGGGAATTCGGTCGGTCTGCCCCTGGATGTGATCGAAAGTGTTTTTGCCCAAAATCGTCTCCACCACGTTCACCGCGCTGAGGTGGGGTTTGTTGGAGAACACCGCCAGCTTGCAGCCGCAGTCCCGAAGCTTCTTCAGGGTTTCCGGCACGTACTCGTAGGGCTCCACGTGGTACAGGGGATCCTCCTGCATCCACTTCCGGCACAGCTTGATGCCCTCGGAAAAGAATTTTCCCTCTTCATCGCCGGATGCCGCCAGCGCCCGGCGCAGGGCGTTATCGATGCCGTCCCCGGCGAAATAGTTATAGGCTTCCACCGGCTGCGCCTTCAACCCGTAATGTTTCAAAGTCATATTGATGGGACGGGCGATGGACTCCTGCGTCCGGGTCAGTGTCCCATCCAGATCGAAAATGCATGCTTTAATCATATTAATACCCTCTTTCAAAATCCACGGCGTGAACCAGCGGTTCCCCCGCGATGTATCGCTCCAGGTTTCGGCAGAACAGGTCCACGGACTCCTCCCGGGTGTGTTCCAGGGACATGTTCCCGGAAATGTGCGGGGTGATGATGATGTTCCGCGCATCCCACAGCGGATGATCCTTCGGCAGCGGTTCCGGCACCATAACGTCCAAAGCCGCCCCGGCAATCCGCTCTTCGTTCAGGGCCGCCATCAGCGCATCCTGATCGATAGCGCTGCCCCGGCCCACGTTCACCACGATGGCCTCCTTCGGCAGCATCGCAATGCGCTCCTTGGACAGGGTCCCCCGGGTTTCCTTCGTCTCCGGCATGCACAGCACCAGAATATCCGTTTCCGGCAGCAGTGCATCCAGCTCTCCCGCCGTGATGATACGGTCAAAAGAAGGTTCGTCGCAGCGACCGCTCCGGTTCATTCCGATGACGGTCTTCGCCCCCATCCCCTTCATTCGCTTGGCGGTATATTTTCCGATATCTCCCGTCCCCAGAACCGTCACCCGGCTTCCGTAGATGGAACGAATCGGCACGTCGTGGCGCCATTCCCGATTGTCGATGATTTCCCGGTATCTCGGCATCTGCTTCAGCAGCATCAGGGACACCATCACGATGTGCTCCGAAATAGTCACGCCGTAGGAACCCGCCCCATTGGTGAGCCGGCAGCCCTCCGGCAGCACCCCCGGTTCCAGATACGGTGCGATGCCCGCATAGGAGCTGGCACACCACTTCACGTTCTTCAGCCCCTTCACCGGCTTCGGCGTCTCGCAGAAGACGATTTCCGCATCGGCTATTCTCCCCACCGCCGCATCGTCGTTGTCGTAGAACACTGTGTCAAATCCGCCTTTCGCCGCGGTTTCCTCGATTTTCTTTCGCCTCGCCTCCGTCAGGAAATGCACGGAGACCGCTATTTCACGTCTCATAATCCCATTCTCCCTTCTGTGAAAAAAACTACTTTGATTGTACCACAAGCCCCGGCCATTCTCCATAGCTTGACGGCACCGCAAAAAAAGACGACGCCCCGGTTAACGGGACATCGTCCATTAGGAAGGTTGGTTCTTGCAATTTATTGTCTACATCATCTCCCTTATTGCCGATGGTGTAATGATCGTTGTTCTCCGCCAGCAAAAACTTCTGCTTTCCACTATTTTGCCGTGGCCTTGTCCACCAGGAACTGTCCTACCTTCTCCTGGAAAAAATACTCTTCGAAGTTGTTCTCCTTCGCATAATCCTCGTAAGAGGATCCGGCCTGCTTCTTGAACTGCTTCTCGCTGAGTCCGGTACTTTCCTTGAACTCCTTCAGCCTCTGGTCGTAATCGCTGCTGCTGAGACGGATGCCCTCTTCTTTTGCAATGGCATGTGCCACCAGGTGCAGCTTCACGCTCTCCTTGGCGCTGTTCTTTACCATGGCCTGATAGGATTTTTCGTCCATACCATAGGCTTTAATCAAGCTGTCCACGTCCATTCCGTACTGAGAAGCCATCTGCTCATAGTTCTGCTCCACGTCCTTCTTGGCCGCCTTGAGCTGCAGCTTCGGCGTCTTCTTCAGCTTGGAATCTCCGCTGACCTTGCTGAGCAATTCGCTGCCCACGGAATTCTTCTTGTCCTTCTCCAGCTGTTCCCGAACGTGCTTCTCGTATTCCGCCTTCGTCTTGCACTCGTTGTCCGTGTTCTTCTTGATGAATGCCTCCGTCAGCTTCTTCTCTCCGGCATTCTTCAGCTTCGCCTGAATCTGTTTTTCCACGTCCTTGTCGGACACCTTCAGCTGAGACTTTTTGTAGGTCAGCTTGTCCGTGGACGCCACCTTCACGTATTTGTCGTAGCTGAAGAATTTATAGCTGTCTTCCTCGAACAGTCCGGTGTTCATCCAATAGAAGAGGCCGCCCAGCAGAACCACCGCCAGCACGATGCCCGTCACAACGGCGCCCTTCCGGTGACGCTTGCGGAACTTCTTCGACTCGCTCTGATAGCGCTCTTCCTTCCGCTGCGCCTTCTCCTTCTGATACGCATCCCGCTTCTTCTGCTTCTTAATCGCTTTCCGCTCCGCCGGCGACAGTTTCTTCAGTTTCTCTTCTTCTTTTCTTGATACTTTCTTAGCCATTTCCACTCCTGCCTGTTTGTAATTTCAATGCAGTTCTACACCCCCGGATGTAAAATCAACGCTACTTTGATTATACTCATTTTCCCTCGTGCTGTCGACATAAAAAAAAGAATCGGAAGCCTCAGACTTCCGACTCTTCTTATTTTTACGAGAACTATTCCTCTTCCCGACCCAAATCGCTGGAGTTGATGGCCAGTTCACCCATGTTTCGATGGGTATCATACAACATTGGGCATTCCTCTGCCATCTGTTTAATGGTGGCATGCACGTTCTTCATCTCCTCCGCCAGTTCCCGGAAAGCCGCTTCCGGCACATTCCGATTCAAGAAGAGCTGCTCAATCTGGCGATTGAACTGGGTCAAATCTTCCGTCAGATCCAGGAAGGACGAGAATTTGTCGCTTTCGTACGCGCGGCGGAACTTCTGCAGATCCCGCTTCATGTAATCGACGATATCGGTCTCGCCGTAGAATTTTCCCAGCATAATTGGGTACGGGCTTACCCGATGAAGGTACATGCCCTTTCCCCGGCGGAGATCCAGCATGTACTTTATCCGAAATTCCGGTGCAATCTCAAATGCATAAATGTTGATATACGCCGGATCGGACTTGATATGCACCGCGCCCATTTGTTTTGCCATCATGTTGATCATGTCGCTGGACACTTTGTTGGTCGTGTATTCATTGCTCATTAATCCATACCTCCTGACTACATAATATCAAATTTTACCACAAGAAATACAGTGGAAATTACGATGGACAGAAGCATGAACGGCATGCCGACTTTCAGGTAGCTCTTGAAGGTAATCGGATAGCCGTGTTTCGTACTGATGTCCGACAAAACCACATTGGCGGATGCACCTATCATGGTTCCGTTTCCGCCCAGGCACGCACCTAGGGAAATCGCCCACCAGAAGGAGGTGACGTCCATTCCGTCCGCCTGCATGGCCAGAATCAGCGGAATCAGCGTTGCGACGAACGGGATGTTGTCCAGGATGGAGGACAGCAGTGCCGACGCCCACAAAAGCACCAGCATGGTGACCATCGGATGTCCGTCGGTTGCATCGATGATCTTGGATGCGAGTTCCTTGATGATACCCGTCTCGGTCAGACCACCGACAACCACGAACAACGACATAAAGAACAGGATTGTCGTCCACTCTACATCCTGAATGGCCTCGTTCACATCTTCCCTGCCGATAATCAGCATCACTGCGGCTGCGGTCAGAGCGATGACGGAAGACTCAATGCCCAGTTTGTCATGGAACATAAATCCAACGATTACACAGATTAAAACGATGATTCCTTTTCTCATCAGTGCCCGATTGGTAATGGACTTGGACGGATCCAGCTTCTCAATGGCGCTGGTATCCACCGTGCCCATTTCAATCTTCTTCTCATATACAATTTTCATCAGCAGAATCAGCACGGCCAGGATGAACAGCACGGCAAAACCGGTGTTTTCCAGGAAGTCCATAAAGGACAGGTGTGCGGCACTGCCGATCATGATATTTGGCGGGTCACCGATTAAGGTGGCGGTACCGCCCACGTTGGATGCCAGAATCTGTCCCATCAGGAACGGAACCGGATCGATCTTCAGCATCCGGGCAATGGCGATGGACATCGGTCCCACCAACAATACGGTGGTAACGTTATCCAAAATTGCCGAAAGCACTGCGGTAATCAGGGTAAAAGCAACCATGATTTTCCACGGATCCCCGTGTACCGCTTTAGCTGCTCGCACCGCAATATATTCGAACATACCGGATCGACGCACGATAGCCACGAAAATCATCATGCCCACCAGCACCCCAATGGTATTAAAATCAATATAGGAAAGTGCCTTGTCCGCCGACATGACGCCGGTGAGAATCAGTACCATTGCCCCGGCCATTGCCGCCGCGGTACGGTGCACTCGTTCGGAGATAATCAGCAGTATCACTATCAGAAACACTGCTACTGCAATAATTTTCATCTTTAGTCCCCTTTCTTAATTGCGGATTCACCGCTTAAATTTTTTTCAACATCCTATTATAATCATTCAAAATTATTTGTCCACTACCTATTGTGTTTTTTGTGTGGTCACTTTGCATTAAAAAAAATGCGTTAGAAAATCTAACGCACGAATTTATTTATTTTAATACTTCCGAGCAGGAATTGGAGAATTAAAGGAAATTTGGAGGATTGGAAAGTCTCTTTCGGAAGGGCTGCGTTGCGGCAATTGCGATATCCCGCAGCGGGGAACATATTAAATCCGATTCGCAGGTGAGGTCGCACGGACGGGCTCAGGGACGTGGTGCCTCCCGGCGAAGGAATAAGGCTTTGCGGGCCTTGAAGCACCACGTCCACGGCGCCGAAGGCACGGATGGGCTCAGGGACGTGGTGCCTCCCGACGAAAGAATAAGGATTTACGGGCCTTGAAGCACCACGTCCACGGCACCGAAAGCACCGATGGGCTCAGGGACGTGGTGCCTCCCAACGAAGGAATAAGGATTTGCGGGCCTTGAAGCACCACGTCCGCAGCGCCGAAGGCACGGACGGGCTCAGGGACGTGGTGCCTCCCGACGAAGGAATAAGGTTTTGCGGGTCATGAAGCACCACGTCCACGGCGCCGAAGGCACGGATGGGCTCAGGGACGTGGTGCCTCCCGACGAAAGAATAAGGATTTACGGGCCTTGAAGCACCACGTCCACGGCACCGAAAGCACCGATGGGCTCAGGGACGTGGTGCCTCCCGACGAAAGAATAAGGTTTTGCGGGTCATGAAGCACCACGTCCACAGCGCCGAAGGCACGGACGGACTCAGGGACGTGGTGCCTCCCGACGAAAGAATAAGGATTTGCGGGCTTTGAAGCACCACGTCCACGGCGCCGAAGGCACGTCCCTTTTTCTCCCCACTAAAAAAACTGCATGCGGGAGGCAATCTTGGCCGGGGGGTGCGGCGGCTTGAGCCGCAGGCCCCGGCGGTTGCTGACCGCATGTTCAATAATCCCGGTTCGATAATCCGGCACAAAAATAATCCGACAAAAAAACTGCATGCGGGAGGCAATCTTGGCCGGGGGGTGCGGCGGCTTGAGCCGCAGGCCCCGGCGGTTGCTGACCGCATGCAGTTTTTTTATTCTACTTCCAGTCCTTCCCGAACTTCCAGCTCCGTCTTTTCGATTTCCGGATCCTCCGTGGACCAGGTATCCCGAAGGGTGATGACGGAGGCGGTGATTAGAAGAACGATGCCCACGATGGTGTTCCAGTAGACATGTTCTCCCAGGATAGCCACCGCCAGCACCGGTGCAATGGCCGGCTTAATGAAGAATGCGATGGATCCGGTGGTGGCATCCGAGTAACGGATGGCCAAGAAGTAGAACAGGTATCCCAGACCGGTAACCACGATTCCGCAGTAGAGAAGCACCAGCGGCTGCTCCGTGATATGGGCGAATACCGGACGTCCCATCGGAATCAGGACCAAGAGCAGCACCAGAGAACCCAGGATGAAGGAGATGCTGGTCTGAGCGAAAGTACCGATTCGGCCGATGGTTTTTTTGCCCATTACCGTATATGCTGCAAAGGTAACGGATGCCAGAAGCATGGTGGCCATACCGAACACCGTGTTGCCCGGCTGAACGTCCCACGGACGAATCATGAATACCGCTGCCACGATGCCGATGAAAAATGCCAGCCCCTTCGCTTTGTCCATCTTCTCCGAGGTAAAGAAGTGGGCGATAACCATGGTGAACAGCGGGTTCAGGCAAATCAGTGCTGCCGCGGTGGATGCGTTGCAGTGCTGAACGCCAATCTGGAATGCCAGCATGCTAATGGCAATTCCCATGATACCTACCAGAAGCAGCCAGAGCCAATCGCCTTTTGTAATCTTAATGTTGTCCTTCCGGATTTCCGCAACGCCGAAAGGCGCCAGCACCAGACCACCGATAAGGAAACGGAGAAATGTGAGCTGAATGGAATCAAATGTGCTTCCGGCAATCTTCAGGGCAATCTCCATTGTCCCGAAAAGAAACGCCGTCAAGATGATGTAGGTAACCACTTTTTTCATGATAAGCCTTCTTTCTGTACCATTACCATTAATTTTTTTAAACAGTTTTTTTCAATTGTTTATATTACGCTCATTGTTCTCCGCCCGCAATAAAGGTATCGAATTCTGTACAAAAAAACATTATTTTTCTTCCGGGTTTTTCGGGTTGTCCTTCCGACGAAACTTCGGCAAGGCTGCTCCGGCCAACGATTTCAGCACCTCCGCTACCACGGTCCGGTCCTCCTCCTCCAAGTTCCGCAGGGAGGCAATCATTTTGGCCATGTCCGTCAGGCTCATTTCCTTCAGGTCCTGGAGAGTATCCACCTGATGTTCCGCCAGGACGTCAAAGAGAGAATTGATGAACACCTTCCGCTTCTCATCGGGCACGGACTGGAGCCAGTCGTGCACCGTCCGGTTCATGTATTTTCCGCCGGTATCAATTTCCTCCAGATAGACGAAATCGGAATCCTGCACCTGCCAGGAATAGGAGAAGTGCTGCATGATGCCGATGGCATCGCTCTGGACCACTTGGTAATCCGAGCTGTTCTGCATCAGCATTCCCACCACCGAAGTGCGAGGAACCAGTTTCGTGATGGCAACTTCGCTCTTCTCCTGAATCCGGTCCAGCTCTTCCTGGACCTCATCTCGGAATCCCGGTCCGTCCAAGCTGTAAGCCCTCAGGATGCGGGAGCGCACTTCCGGACTGCACATCAGTGCCGCATATACCGCCAGGTTTCCCCCCTTGGAATGGCCGCCCACGTAGAAGCGGCGATTCCGTCCCTTTCGATTACCGGATCCGTAATTCCGCTCCAAATACTCCACCGCTTCCGACTGCGACGGAACTTCGTTCATGAAGGACAGGTTGAAGTCCTCCTTCCAGCCCAGCATGGATCCGTCCGTTCCCCGGAAGGCCACGAAGTCCGTGTTGGCATCCAGCCGGAAAATCATGGCGCCGAACTGCTTTTCACTGGACTTGTCAAAGTCCCCCACGATATCCCGGATTTTCAGATTTCGGTACCGCCGGCTGGCTACCGCGTAGGCCATCAGGTTCATATTGTCGGAATCGGAAATCCCATCGCAGAATATTTTTTCAAACCACTCGTTTCGAAAGAAGTCGGCAACGGTCACGCCCCTCCGCAGGCGATCCAGCAGGTTCTCCGGCTTCGGCTCGGCGAACTCCAGCCGAGCATAGGACAGCTGGCTCAGCACCAGGCTGTCCACCGGATTCAGCGGCATCTCTTCAAATGTTCGGGTGGTGTTCTTCACATAGTCCAGGATGTTCATAATCTCACCTTCTTGCACTCCTCTTCAATGATGTGTTCCACTTCTGCCAGGTCTTCTTCCCGCAGCAGCACCTCGATTACATCTCCCCCTCGGAGGATGGTGTGCCCGTCGGGAATGAATTCCTGTTCCTCTCGAATCACGGAGACGATCAAAGCGCCCAAGGGCAGCCCCATATCCATGATTCGCTTTCCGTCCATAATCGAGCCGGGATAGACGATATCGTCGATGATGCTTTTACGCTGTTTCGGAACGTTGTAGCGCTTTCCGCTGCTGCGATTCATCAGCTGGGTGTAGATTGGCTCCGTTCCCAGGCGCTCCGAGATTACGAAGGCAATCAGAGAAACCATCACCAGCCCAAGCAGGGAACGAAAATCTCCCGTCATCTCCGTAATCAGCACCACCCCCGTTACCGGCGCGTGGACGATGGCCGCAAAATACCCCGCCATGGCCAGCACCACGAAGGCGGCAATGTATTTTCCGTCAATGCCCAGCAGGTTTTCCAGCAGCCGGGAGTAGACTCCGCCGGTGACGGCGCCCAGCACCAGCAGGGGCAGGAAGATGCCGCCCGGTGCGGTGGTTCCAAAGCTGGCAGTGGAGAATACGAATTTCACTGCCAAAAGGATCAGCAACGCTTTCAGCGCGAAATCGCCCTCTGCAATCCGATTCACCAATCCGTTTCCACTTCCCAAAGTAATCGGGTATGCAAAGAAGCAGATGTAGGCCATGGTCAGGCCCACTGCCAGCTTGGCAAAAGGTGCAATATTTCCCTTGTAATCCATTTTTCCGGTCTTTGGGTTCAGTCGCCGTCTTCCCGGCCACTTCTTGGCCAGTGCGTTGGCCGCCGTGCCTACCCGGTCAAAAAAATCCTGCATCCGGTCGATGGTCCGGTTATACAAACTTCCGAACAGGCCCAGCACCACCCCCAGAATCATGGCGAACCAGTAATATTTCAACGGAAGCCGGTACTCGATTCGGAAGCCGAATACCGTCTCCATTCCTATGATGTAGGCGGCCACAAAATCCGATGATGCCGCCGCTGCCATGGTGGACAGCAGCACTTCCGATGAAAAGTTGCGGTACAATTCCTCCAAGCAGAATATGGTGCCCGCCAAAGGCGCGCCGAAGGCCGCGGACAATCCGGCACCGGCGCCGCAGCTCATGAGGTACCGCTCCTCGGTCAGCACCCGCTTATTGGTCCGGGCAAAACCCTTTCCCACCATCGCACCGATCTGGATGCTGGGGCCCTCTCGTCCCAGTGCCAGACCGCCGCCGATGGACAGGGCGCAGCCCAGGATTTTGGAAACCATCACCGAAAGCCAGTTCATATCCTTCTTTCCCAGCAGCTCCGCTTCCACCTGTGGAATGCCGGAGCCGGTGGATTCCGGTTCTTTCCGCAGAATCCACCCGATAACCAGCCCCAGCAGGAGCATCACCAGAGCGGCGATGAGCGCCGGTCCCACTCCGGTGTTGGCGTAAGCCACCAGCCGGTTCCGGCACCCGTCCGCAAAGATCAGGAGCCAGCGGAACAGGGCGATAATCAGCCCGGTCGTCACACCGATGATAATTCCCTGACCGATTAAGGCGTATCGGAACACGGATTTTCGGTGGAGGTTCTTCACCACCGCGCTTTTTCCTTTCAATTTTTCTTTTGTCATTGTTCTCTTCTCAATTTTTCTCTATTATGCGAAAGAGGAGCCGGGGACATCGGTCTCCCACTCCTCTCTGGTATCTTTTTTTACCCGCTAATTCGAGTAAAGGTTATTGGTGGAGAATTCCGGATTGCTGGTCACGTCAATCCCCAGGGACTTCATGGTCTGCTCGTCCCGGTCGCTGAGAATCGCGGTGCAGTGGGCCATGCAGCCTCTCAGCTTCGGCAGCTGCTGAAGTGCCATCTCCGCAATCGGATTGGTCATCTTGCTCATGGTGAGGGCCATGATGATTTCCTCGCAATTCAGGCTGGACTTGTCGTGGAACAGGCTCACTCTCATATCCCGGATGTTCTCCAGAATCTGAGCGGAGATAACCGGAATTCCGTCATCGATTCCCGCCAGCTTCTTGATGGCGTTCAGCATCATTGCGGCAGTGGCCACCATGCGTTCCGAGTTCTTTCCAGTGACGATGGATCCGTCCGGCAGCTGAATGGCGGTGATGATTACGTTCTCTTCATCGCCTTCTTCCTGACGCTTCAGTTCCGCATACTCCTCTGCCGGTTTTACCACCGGGCGGTCGTAACGGCCGGCCTGAACCTCTTCCATGAGGAGCTTGGTGCGCTCCAGGATGCTCTCGTCGATTTTTCCCTTCTTATAGGAACATTCCGCCAGCAGGTACCGGCGAATGATTTCCTGCCGGGAAGCTTCCCGGCACACTTCGTCATCGGAGATGCAGAATCCGACCCGGTTCACGCCCATATCCGTCGGAGACTGATAGGAATCGTCTCCGGTAATTTTGTGGAGAATTCTTCTCAGTACCGGGAACGCTTCGATATCCCGGTTGTAGTTCACGGCGGTTTTGCCGTAGGCTTCCAGGTGGAAGGAATCGATCATATTCACATCCTTCAGGTCTGCCGTCGCCGCTTCGTAGGCGATGTTCACCGGATGCTTCAGCGGCAGGTTCCATACCGGGAAGGTCTCGAACTTGGCGTAGCGCGCCTTGTTGCCTCGGCGGTATTCGTGGTATACCTGAGACAGGGAGGTGGCCAGCTTTCCGGATCCGCCCCCCGGACCGGTTACAACCACCAGCGGTTTCGTCACTTCGATGTACGGATTGGCGCCGTAGCCTTCATCGCTGACGATGGTATCCACGTCCGTCGGGTATCCCTTTGTGTACCGATGCTTGTAGGTGCGGATGCCGCGACGTTCCAGCTTGTTGATGAACATGTTGACGGATGGCACATCCTGATACCGGGTGACCACCACCGAATTGATCTGAAGATCGTAATCCCGCAGCGCATCGATGAGTCTCAATACTTCCAGATCGTAGGTGATGCCGAAATCCTGGCGGGTTTTGCTGGTGGTGATATCACCGGCATAGATGCAGATGATGATCTCCGTCTGATCCTTCAGACGCTGCAGCAGGTTGATTTTCGCATGCTCGTCATATCCCGGAAGCACCCGAGCAGCATGCTTGTCTTCTACCAATTTACCACCGAATTCCAGATACAGTCTCCCGTCTCCGTTTGTAATGCGCTCCCGAATATATCTGGACTGCTCTTCCAAATATTTCTCCGCGTCAAATCCAATCTTCTTCATGTTCTTCCTCTCTTGTCGTTCTTGCCTATTCCGGCCGGATTGTCATTTCCAATTTATTTCTCCGGCTTCCCATTGTTTCATCGCCGAAGTACATGCTGTACTCCGCAAAAATCTTTCCAAACCCTTCTTCGTCCAGATCGTGGGTCACATCGTGGGTCACCGTCTCGATGTTCACGCTTCCCACCGGAAGGCGGTACCGAACCAATTCCCGGCGGCCCTTCTCCAGATGGAGATCCAGATTCATCCCGTCGTTCTTCTTTTTCTTTCCGTACCGGTGTACCTCCACGATGTCGCCCGTCAGCTTGATCATGGTGCGGCTGTCCTGCATTCCCGTCTTCTCCGATTCCTCATAGGTGATGTAGGTGGAATTTTCTTTGGTATAAACGGTCGCTTCCGTAATCATTTCCATCTCATCATCCAGGGTCAGCTTCCGGGCAAACGCATTTCCGCTGGGTTCCAGACTCTCTTCGTATTGCCGGTTGCGTATGCGCAACGTCGCTTTGTTTTTAGCCAAAATTACTCCTCTTTACTTCAATGATTCTGCGATTGCATCTGCCAGAGCCACCAGGGCTTCTCTGGAGTCTTCCTTTACGGTACCCTTGATGGTCACCATGTCGCCCACGTATTCGGTTCCGGTGAGCTGATCCGTCATCTCCTGAACCTTCTTTCCGGCGGTCGGCGCCCAGGAACCGCTCTGAATGATGCTGACCTTCTTGTTGGATACGCCCATGGACCGCAGCTCGGTCAGTGCCTCTTCCATCTTGATGAACATATCGCCGTTGTACGTGGTGGTGGCGATGACCAGATTGCTGAAGCGGAATACTTCCGGCAGGATGTACATCGGATCCGTGTGGGAAACGTCGATCAGCTTCATCTTGTCCACGCCCTTTGCCGCCAGCTCGTTGGCCAGAATTTCCGCACCGTTCTTGGTGTTGCCGTACGGAGAAGCGTACAGAATCAGCACGCCCTGCTCCTCTGCGGTGTAGGTACCCCATGCGGTATATGCCGCCAGGTACTTCTCGAAATCCTTCCGGATGATGTATCCGTGCAGCGGGCAAATCATCTTGATATCCAGTCCGGATGCCTTCTTCAGCGCACCCATGGTGAACTTTCCGAATTTGCCCACGATGGTAGTGTAGTATCTCCGGGCTGCCGGCAGCCAATCTCTGTCGAAATCGTAGCAGTCCGCAAAAATATTTCCGTCATGAGCGCCGAAGATTCCGAATGCGTCTGCGGAGAACAGGGTTCCGGTGGTCTTCTCGTAAGTCATCATCACTTCCGGCCAGTGAACCATCGGAGCATTTACGAAGGTGAACACGTGCTTTCCGGTGCTCAGCTCTTCTCCCTCTTCCACCTGAAGGAAGTTGTCGTTCAGGTTCCAGTTAACGTAGTTCTTCAGCATGTTCTTGATCTTGGAGGTCGCCACGATCTTGGTCTCCGGGTGACGGCGCACCAGCTCGCACAGGGACGCGCTGTGATCCGGCTCCACGTGGTTGACGATGATGTAATCCAGACCCCGGCCGTTCAGCAGGCGATCCAGGTTATCATCGAACACGCGAACCACGGAATCGTCCACCGTATCCAGCACTACGGTCTTCTCATCATCGATAAAATAAGAATTATACGCCATTCCCTCGGTCATCGGGATGGCCCCCTCGAACATGGACAGCTTCCGGTCGTTGCCGCCGATCCAATACATATCTTCTTGAATTTTAGTATAGCAATACATCTATATCTCCTTTCCTCACCCCGAAGGATGTTCTTTTAATACAATCTCTTTAAGCTTAATTTAAACACATAGGGTTATTATACACTCATAAAACTCGGATTATCAATAGTTTTATGGCGGCTTTCCCCCTCCCCACAGAAAATTCATAAAACTCCCGAATCCACACGCGATTCTCATATTGAGAGGTTATAATAATTAGAGTTGTGTGAAAATCCATTCAATAATTAACCACATGGAGGAAATAGATATGAACGAAAAGAACCCTTTTGATTCCATTCCCGAGGATCCGAATTTCGTCTTGGTCAATCCCGACGAACCGGACGTCAACCCTCAGGTTTGGTCGGAAACCAAAGGCGGCACGGAAGGTGTTTTTACCGGCGAAAAAAAAGCCCCAAGAAAAAAACCTTCGCCTCGGCCCAAGGCGTCCGACTCCCCCTACGTCACGAAGCGCTTTCTGGCGGTGGCTTTGGTCCTGGCGGTAATTTTCAGCTCCGCTTTGGGGGCCTTCCTGGGAAGCCGAATGAGCGGCGGCGGCAGCTATTCCAATCTGGACAGCAACAATTCACTGGAAAGCGCCACCGGAAGCAAGCTGACCATTCAGCAAATCTATAAGAAAAATGCGGATGCGGTGGTGGAAATCAGCACCGAGGTTCCCACGAAGAGCGTGCTGGGGAACTCTGTCAGCCAGGGTGCCGGCAGCGGTGTCATCGTGAACAAGAAGGGGTACATCGCCACCAACTACCACGTCATCGAAGGGGCCAAGAAAATCACCGTCCGTCTGCGGAACGGCCGATCCCGCTCCGCATCCGTGGTGGGCTACGATGAAGGAAACGATATCGCCGTTCTGAAAATCGGCGGCAGCGGCTACACCGCCGCCACCATCGGCAAGAGCAAAAAGGTGCAGGTGGGCGACCTGGCCGTAGCCATCGGCAACCCTTTGGGCCAGCTGGGCGGCACCACCACTTCCGGCATCATCAGCGCATTGGACCGGCAGTTGTCCATCAACGGCAAGAAGCTGACCCTTCTTCAGACGGATACCGCCATCAACCCGGGAAACTCCGGCGGCGGCCTGTTTAACGGAAAGGGTGAGCTCATCGGTCTCGTGGTGGCCAAGGGTTCCGGCACCGGAATCGAAGGGCTGGGCTTTGCCATCCCGGTGGATACCGCCGCACCGATCATCGACGATATCATCAAGAACGGCACGATAGTGGAAAAACCGGCGGCAGGCATCAGCATTTTTGACGTGACCGAGGACCAAAAGGCCGAGTACAATGTGGATAAGGCCGGCGTGTACATCCACGAGGTGTACGGCAGCCACGCTAAGAAGGCGGGTCTCAAGTCCGGCGACCGGATTACCAAGCTGGACGGTAAGAAAGTCACCTCCTCCAACGGCTTAATTCAGGCCATTCAGAAGAAGAAGGTGGGAGACGCCGTCACCTTCACCGTGGAGCGGAACGGCAAAGAAGTGACCGCAAAAGTCAAGCTGGAGAAGGCGTCCCAGTTCGAGAATCAAACCGAGGACAGCTCGCAAGGTGAGCAATAAACAATGGAAATGGAAGAAGCCTGCATCGTCAGCAACTGCTTGACGATGCAGGCTTCTTCATTTGCGGGCCGCTTTTTCTGCTTCACGCGGCCCCCTGGTTTGCGTACGAAAACCGAATTTATTGGCTTTGCGGGCAGGCGTACGCAAACCGTGTCGGCACCCGGGCCGCCTTTTCTGATTTTCAGGCCCGGTGGTTTGCGCAAAGAAACCGAGTTTATTAACTTTGCGGGAAGTCAGGCGCGAACCGCGCCGGCGCCCGGGCCGCCTTTTCTGATTTTCAGGCCCGGTGGTTCGCGCAAAGAAACCGAATTTATTGGCTTTGCGGGAAGTCAGGCGCGAACCGTGCCGGCGCCCGGGCCGCCTTTTCTGATTTTCAGGCCCGGTGGTTCGCGCAAGGAAACCGAGTTTATTGGCTTTGCGGGAAGTCAGGCGCGAACCGCGCCGGCGCCCGGGCCGCCTTTTCTGAATTTCAGGCCCCGAGGTTCGCGCAAAGAAACCGAGTTTATTGGCTTTGCGGGAAGTCAGGCGCGAACCGCGCCGGCACCCGGGCCGCCTGTTCTGCATTTCAGGCCCCGAGGTTCGCGCAAGGAAACCGAATTCATTGGCTTTGCGGGAAGTCAGGCGCGAACCGCGCCGGCGCCCGGGCCGCCTTTTCTGATTTTCAGGCCCGGTGGTTCGCGTAAAGAAACCGAATTTATTGGCTTTGCGGGAAGTCAGGCGCGAACCGTGCCGGCGCCCGGGCCGCCTTTTCTGATTTTCAGGCCCGGTGGTTCGCGCAAAGAAACCGAGTTTATTGGCTTTGCTGGAAGTCAAGCGCGAACCGCGCCGGCACCCGGGCCGCCTTTTCTGAATTTCAGGCCCCGAGGTTCGCGCAAGGAAACCGAATTCATTGGCTTTGCGGGAAGTCAGGCGCGAACCGTGCCGGCGCCCGGGCCGCCTTTTCTGATTTTCAGGCCCGGTGGTTCGCGCAAGGAAACCGAATTCATTGGCTTTGCTGGAAGTCAGGCGCGAACCGCGCCGGCACCCGGGCCGCCATCAATACGCCTGGCGGATGGCTTCCATGATGTTTTCCGCGCCCACAATGGAAATTCCGGCCAGGGTGAACTTGCTGTTCTTTTTCGGCAGAATAATTTTCTCGTAACCCAGGCGCACCGCCTCTGCCGCAATTTTTTCCGCATTTCGTACGGACCGCAGGTTTCCGGTCAAGCCGATCTCGCCGATGGCGATGGTCTTCGCGGCGGCGCACTTTCCACGGAAGGAACTGAAGATGGCCAGAGCCACTGCCAGATCCGTTGCGGTGCTGTCCGGCCGCATGCCCCCCACCACGTTCACGTACACGTCGTAGTTTAACAGGGAAATGCCCGCTTTCTTCTCCAGAACCGCCAGAATCATATTCAGCCGGTTCTGATCGATGCCCAGAGCCGTTCTTCGGGCAAAACCCACATTGGATGGACTCACCAAAGCCTGTATTTCAAAGAAGACCGGCCGGCTGCCCTCGTAGATGGCGGATACCAGAGATCCCTCTTCCTGCACATCCGGATTCTCCAGAAGGCTGCCGGAAAGGTCATTTTCTTCCTTCATCCCCTCCGGACCCATGCGAAAGGCCCCGATTTCTTCCGTCGTACCGAAACGGTTTTTCAGGGAGCGGAGCACCCGCAGGTCTCGATCCCGTTCTCCGTTAAACTGCAATACGCAGTCCACCATGTGCTCGATGGTCTTCGGGCCCGCCAGTTCGCCGGATTTGGTCACATGGGCCACAATCATCACCGGCACGTTCTTGGTCTTCGCGAAATTCATCAGCAGGTTGGAACAGGTCCGAATCTGGGAGACGCTGCCCGCCACGGAATCGATTCCGCCGGAATACACCGTCTGGATGGAGTCGATAATCACAAAACACGGCTGCAGGTTCTCGCAGTGGGCCAGCACGTTTTCCAGATTGGTCTCCGGGAAAATATACAGGTTCTCGGAAATTTTCCCGCAGACCCGGTCTGCCCGGAGCTTTACCTGCTCTTCGGATTCCTCACCGCTGACGTAAAGCACCTTTCCGTAGGTTCCGGCGATGTGGTTAGCCGCCTGCACAATCAGGGTGGATTTCCCGATGCCCGGTTCTCCGGAGATGAGAATCAGGGATCCCAGCACGATGCCGTCCCCCAGCACCCGGTCCAATTCCCGGCTTCCGGAGTGGATCCGGCTGTAGTTCCGGGTGCCCACCTCGCTCAGGGGTACCGGTCTCGCCAGCGGCGTCACCCGGCGGCGGGTATCGTCGGTTTCCTTCGGCGCCGGCGCCACCTTCTGTTCCACGATGCTGTTCCAGGCGCCGCAAAAGCTGCACTGTCCCTGCCAGCCGTTGCTTTCATTTCCGCATTCCGTGCATATGTATACTGTCTTTGGTTTTTTTGCCATATTCCCTTATCCTTTTATATTTTATGCCGCACCGGACGCCTTAGCCCTGCGGGTTTTTGTTTTTATCGGAATCTCCGTTGTGAATCCGCTGAACGGCTTCCAGCAGAATCGGGAAATCCTCCATCTTCGGCAGCCGAATCCGGACGAAATTCCGCTCCATGCCGGCAAAATCCGCACCGGAAACGCACAGCACCTTGTTTTCCCAGAAAACCTTCTGCAGATCCACCGCCGGGTCATCGTGGTACAGCACGAAAATCGACACCATGTCGTCGGTCTCCGCCATGGACAGGTGCCCCGCCTTCTTCAGCGCCTCCCGAATTTCCCGCTTCATTTTGGCGAAATCCAGCATGTTGTTCCAGAAATGGTACGGGTACATCAGCGCTTTACCCGCCATCTCCCGAGCGAATTCGCTGACCATGTACGGGTCTCTCAGCTTCTTCATGTAACGGATGATTGGCTTGCCGGCGATGATGTATCCTACCCGGAGACCCGCCAGCCCGAAGGCTTTGGACATGGTGCGCACCATGATCAGGTTCGGGTACTCCTCCGTCAGGGTCATTGCGGAATTCTGGTTCGGCATAAAATCACCATACGCCTCGTCGATAACCACGCCGGCCCCCACTTCCAGCGCCCGATCCAGGATTTTCTCAATGGCGTACAGGTTGATTACCTGCCCCGTCGGGTTGTTGGGGTTGTCGATGTAGATCATGGTCACATCGTCGGTAATCTGCTCCACAAAAGCATCCGGATCGAACCGGTAATTCCGGTCGGGATTCAGGGCCACCGCCCGCCATTCCATGCCCAGCATCCGTGCGGCCATTTCCGCATCGCTGAAGGTTGGCGCATTGCCCAGCACTACAGCCCCCGGCGCCTGGAACAGCCCGAAAATCACATACAGTGCGCTGATGCTTCCGTCCGCCAAAAGCACGTTCTCCGGCTCGATATCGGAATATCCTTTCCAGTATTCCCGCAGGCCGTCGTAGATTGCATGGCTGTGGGGATACGGTCCGAACCGCTTGATATCAAAATCCGCCATGGCCTCTTCCAGAGCCGGCGGAAATCCGTACGGGTTGCAGCCCTCGTTGCAGTCGATGCCGCCTTCCGGCACGTTTATCACGTCGGACGCGTAGCTGATTTTCTCCTGTTCCCGCAGGGACGGGCTGATTTTCAATTCTTTCTTTAGTTCTTTCATTGCATTCTACCTCTATCAAACCCAATATGGATGCGGGTTACATGCTTCCATTATACTCAAATATCCGCCGGGATGGAAGAGCGGGAACCGAGCTGCCGACGATAAGGAAAAGAGCGATTCGCCGGGCGAATCGCTCTTTTCCTATCCGATGAAATATTCTAGCAGTTGCATCCTGCATCTTCTTCGAATGTGTAATTGAATGTAAAATGTGGATACTCTGCTGCGAGTTTCTTGTACGCATGGTTGAATTGACCGTCGTATTCCACATACGGATAGACGAAGTAGTTCAGCGTACCGTCGTCGTTCAGCCCGGCCAGACGCTGCGGCCATTTTTCAGGATATTTGTCCGTCGGATATTGATCCTCGGCGGTGACAGCGCTCTGTCTCGGGGACAGTTCGATGTCGTCTCCGGTAGAGAGCATAATCCACTGCTCACTGCCGTTACCCCAGTACCGATCCTTGATGTTCTTCCATTCTTCCTTCATCTCCGGTGTATCCGCTTTTCGATACTCATCTTCATGTCCGATAATTTCTTTCAGAACTGCACTGGTATCCGCTTCCGCCCAGCCGTAGCCCGGAAGGTAGTACTGCGGTTTGCACTTCTGAATATATGTTCCCGGTTTTCCTTCCAGTTCATTCAGGGACAGACCATAGACGCCTCTTGCCGGAACGCCGGCTGCTCGGCACAGCGCGATGAAGACGGAATTCGTATCGGTACACTTTCCGCCCTCGTTCGGGTGATTCAGAATGTACTCTGCGTTGCCGGCGCCGATTCCCGGAGTATGTCTGGAGTTATCCCGGGAGATGTTCTCGCAGACCCATTCATAGATGGCTTGGGCTTTCTGGTATACCGTCTTTGCATTGGCGTCCTTGACGATTTTATCTGCCGTTTCCTTCACGATTCCGTCGGTCAGGGAACCGCTTCTTTTGCTCTCTCTGAGGTACGGAGCCATTTCCTTCGTATCTACTTTTCCCTTCTCCAAAGCGGCCAGGTTGTCCGGGCGGACGATTTCCCGTCTGGAGATGTTGTAGGAAAGGGTTGCGGTCCGATCCTTCGGTTCCGTGTTCTCGTCCCATACCACATAGAATGCCTTATTGCCGGAGGAATCCACAGTCTCTTTCGGGCCCTCTGTTGCCTTCTCTGCTTTGCATTGAATCGTGGAAGGTGCCACGGTCTGATCCCGATCCGTCTGCGGAACAGGAATCCATACCCGGGTTACCTTTCCCTTCGGGAATTTGGTCTCGTCGGTAACGGATGTGGTCATCGTGACCGTTCCGCTCAGGGTTTTCAGTACCCGAATCTTTACCGAGCCCTTCTTGGCCTTGCTCATCTTGGATGTTGCCGTAATTGTAGCGACGCCCGGCTTTACACCCTTCACCAGGCCAGAGGCATTTACGGTAGCAATCTTCGTATTGCTGGAAGACCAGGTTACAGACTTGCTTGCATAGGAAGGCGATACCGATTTCACCTTAACGGTGCAGTGATTGCCCACACCGATTCCGGTCTCCGTGCTGACCACATTGATCTTTGTCGGAACCTTGCTGCGAACGGTGATGCGGATTTTCTTTGTCTTCTTTCCGTATTTTGCTTTTACATAAGCCGTTCCGGCCTTGTACGCTTTGACGGTGACCTTCTTGTTCTTCTTGGATTTCTTCGAAACGATCTTTACGATCTTCTTTTTGCCGGAAACCGACCATTTCACCTTCTTATTGGCTTTGATGGTAACCTTGCTTCCGATATAGACCGTTTTGCGAGTCGGGCTGACCTTCAGCTTCGATGCGGCCGAGACGGTCTCGGTTCCCACAGCGAATGTCCCCAGCAAGAACGCGAAAGCAACCAGCAGCGCGGTCATCCGCTTCTTGGAAGAGATCTGAGTGTACATATGCATTTCCTTTCTTTAATAAAAACACACAGGTTGCGAAAAGGGAGAGCTGAGAACCCCCAACTCCCCCTTCTTGTCTAAAATATCAAAACTCAAAGAGTCTTATTTTATGCTGCCGGCTCAACAGCGTTTCCGGCATCTACCCATGCGGAGATTCCGCCACCGTAACGATATACGTTGGTGTATCCCTGCTTAACCAGGTATGCAGCGGCAACGTGAGAACGAGCGCAACCGATATGACCGCAGTATACTACGATCTTAGTGTTCTTGTCCGCAACAACGGACTTCTTTACAACCTTCTTGTAGTAATATACCTTCTTCTTACTCTTCTTGGTCTTTCTGTTGGACTTCTTCAGCTTCTTGTAGGTCTTCTTGGAAACCTTGGTCCAGGTGGTCTTCTTTACGGTCTTCTTGGACAGCAGCGGCTTTACCTGCTTCATCAAGTCGGCCTTCTCTGCGGAAGTGTATTCCTTCTCGGTCATCGGTGCTACAGAGTTGATTGCACCCGGTACGTGCTGCTTGTTGTAAGAAGCGGCTGCCGGCATGGTGTCCACGACAATCATCTTGTCTTTCTTGTCCACCCAGTTCTTCAGGGTCGCGGTATCTACCAATTTGTATTTACCGGCCTTGGTCTCGTTCATGAAGTTGTAGGTAACTTTCTCAACATCATTTTCCTTCGGTGCACTGCCGCTCCATGTTGCAGCAAACACGCTGGAGCTCATGCCAACGCTCATTACGAGAGCCAGAGCAAGAGCTAAAACATTTCTCTTCTTCATAATTCCTCCTAACATTTATGAAAAGCATTTTGCGCTTTTATTATAGTACCCGTGAAATCCAGCTTCAATATTTTGGTGATAATTCATGCATTTAAAGAAATTATAGTAGATTTCTTTTATATAGAAAAAAACTATATTCCACCGCATGCGCGTGACTGCATAATAAAAGGTTCTTCACGAATTTTTGTGGGATTAAAATCGAAATAAATAATTAGGCATTGAAAAAGAGCATTGGATGCTTCATTCTAAGTAGTAGCGAACAAACTTACGAAAGGACTGCAATCCAATGCTCTTT
>NZ_VUNA01000018.1 GCF_009695905.1 Mogibacterium kristiansenii | reverse complement strand
TTAGATGGCCAGTAGATATTATTCAGTTTTGAAGGTACAGCCTTCAAAAAAACAAATAAGGAAAATCCGGTGATTATAGCAGAGAGGATACACCTGTTCCCATCCCGAACACAGAAGTTAAGCTCTCCAGCGCTGAAGATACTTGGCGGGAAGCTGCCTGGGAAATTAGGAAGTCGCCGGTTTTTTCTTTTTTTGGAAATATGTGAATGATGAAGGAACAGCACCGAGCCTTGCGGCCGGCGCTGTTCCTTTCCTTATAGAGCCGCTATTTTTCCTGTTATTAGACATATCTACCTTGAAAAAAATTGCAATTGGTGTACAATTATAAGTGTAAAAAACTGAGAGGAGACAACAAGATGACGGATTGGGGAAGAAATGATCCGTGCTGGTGCGGCAGCGGAAAGAAATACAAGAAATGCCATTACGAGTTCGACCGTAAATTGGAAGAATTATACGATATGGGGGCAGTGGTTCCAAGCCGGGACATTATCAAGACACCGGATGAAATAGAGGGAATTCGCAAGAGCGCGCAGGTGAACATTGCGGTGCTGGATTATGTGGCGGAACATATTCGGGAAGGCATCAGCACTGCGGAAATTGATAAATGGGTGTACGACGAGACCACCAAGCGGGGCGGAATTCCGGCACCGCTGGACTACGAAGGTTTTCCGAAGAGCGTGTGTACCTCCATCAATGAGGAGGTGTGCCACGGCATCCCTTCCGAGGATGTAATATTGAAGGACGGAGATATCATCAACGTGGACGTATCCACGATTTTGGACGGATATTATTCCGATTCCTCCCGGATGTTCTGCATCGGAAACGTCGCTCCGGAGAACCGCAAGCTGGTGGAGGATGTCCACAAAGCCATTGAAATCGGACTGGAGCAGGTGAAGCCGTGGGGTTACCTGGGCGACATGGGACAGGCTATCAATGATTTTGCCAAATCCCAGGGCTACAGCGTGGTTCGGGAAATCGGCGGTCACGGCTGCGGCCTCGAGTTCCACGAAGATCCGTGGGTTGGTTTTACCACAAAAAAAGGCACGGAGATGGTTATGGCACCGGGCATGATTTTCACCATCGAGCCGATGATCAACCTGGGAAAACCGCAGGTTTACACGGATAAAGATAACGGCTGGACCGTGTACACCAGAGACGGAAAGCCGTCGGCACAGTGGGAGATTCAGGTGCTCATCACCGAAGACGGGTACGAGATTTTAGCGTACTAGCGCAAGGCGGGCGGAGCCCCAACCGACACGGCAAAGCCTTCACACATGGGCGGATCCCAACAGAAATATTCAACGGAAAAAGAGGGAGACAGTGTCAAAGAAAATTCTTGACACCGCCTCCTTCTTATGGTATATTAAGCAAGTATGATTGAGAATTTATCCAAAGTAGAATATGCAAGTCTGCTGTACGACTTTTACGGCGAACTGCTGGACGAGAACAAGAAAGAAATTATGAACCTGTATCATGAGGATAACCTTTCTCTGGCAGAGATTGCAGAGGATTTGGGACAGAGCCGACAGGGCGTGCACTACACCTTGAAGAAGGCGGAGAAGTCCCTGGAGAAATATGAAGAACGGCTGGGACTGGTTCGAAAGTATCTGGAGAACCTGCGAAAGTACCAGCAAGTGGAGCAGATTGCGGAGAAGTACCGGAAGGACGATTCCCTGGATGAAGGGGTTCGGCAGGATATCCGGGTGCTCACCGACATGATTAAAGATTTAATGGAGTAGAAGATGGCATTTGAAGGATTAGCGGATAAGTTGCAAGATACCTTCAGACATCTGCGTGGCAAGGGCGTTCTCACGGAGAAGGACATCGATTCGGCGATGCGGGAAGTGAAGCTGGCATTGCTGGAAGCGGACGTGAACTTCAAAGTGGTAAAGAAGTTCGTTGCGGATGTGAAGGAAAAGGCCATGGGCCAGGACGTGATGAAGAGCCTGACCCCGGCACAGCAGGTTGTCAAGATCGTCAAAGATGAACTGGTGAACATGATGGGCGGCGCCAACAGCAAGCTCACCTATTCCCCGAGCGGTTTCACCGTCTACATGATGGTGGGACTCCAGGGTACCGGTAAAACCACCACCTGCGGAAAATTAGCCAATTACCTGAAACAGAACGGAAAGAAACCGATGCTCTGTGCCTGCGACGTGTACCGTCCGGCGGCGATCGATCAGCTGGAAGTGGTCGGAAAAGCAGTGAATACCCCGGTATTCACCATGCGGGAATCCGACGACCCGGTGGAAATCGCCAAAGCCGCGGTGGAAGCGGCGGAGCACAAGGGCTGCAATGTATTAATCGTGGATACTGCCGGCCGGCTGCAGATCGATGAGAAGCTGATGGATGAGCTGAAACAGCTCAAGAAAAACATCCGCCCTCACGAGATTCTGCTGGTCGTAGACGCTCTCACCGGTCAGGATGCGGTGAACATCGCCTCCGGCTTCGATGAAGCCCTGGGTGTAGATGGCATCGTGATGACCAAGATGGACGGTGACTCCCGAGGAGGTGCGGCACTTTCGGCCAAGAGCGTAACGGGCAAGCCAATCAAGTTCATGGGTACCGGCGAGAAGTACGACGCTTTGGAGCCGTTCCATCCGGATCGGATCGCTTCCCGAATCCTGGGAATGGGCGATATGATGAGCCTGATCGAGCATGCGGAGAATTCCTACACCGAAGAAGAAGCTCTGAAAATGGAAGAGAAGCTTCGGAAGAACAAGTTCGATCTGGACGATTTCCTCGAACAGATGGAGCAAATCAATAAGATGGGCGGTCTGGCAAAAATAATCGGCATGATTCCGGGCATTTCCGAGAGGGACAAGCAGCAGCTGGACTTCGAACGGGGTGCGGAGCAGCTGAACCAGATGAAGGCGATTATCCAGTCCATGACCAAAGCGGAACGAAGAGACCCTTCCATTCTCAACGCCAGCCGGCGGAAGAGAATTGCTGCGGGAAGCGGAAGAACGGTCACCGAAGTGAACGCGCTGATTAAGCAGTTCACGGAGATGAAGAAGCAGCTGAAAATGTTCAACAACCCGAAGGCTATGAAGAGAAACAAGCTATTTCGCGGTTTGCTGTAATATGCCGTATTGGCAGCTTACGACGTAACTAATTTATTTTTTTATTAAACAGGAGGACAAAATGGTAAAGATTAGACTGAAGAGAATGGGCGCACACAAGAGACCTTTCTACAGAGTAGTAGTAGCGGATTCCCGTACCCCAAGAGACGGCAGATTCATCGAGGAGATCGGAACTTACAACCCGCTGAAGGACCCTGCAGAGATCAAGATCGATGTAGAAGCAGCTCAGAAGTGGATTTCCAACGGTGCACAGCCGACTGATACAGTAAGAGCTCTTCTGAAAAAATCCGGCGTAGAACTCTAAGAGAAGGGAATTTCAAATCATGGCTAGTCTAGTTGAAGCAATTGCCAAAGCACTGGTATCTAAGCCTGACGAAGTCGTTGTAACCACAGAAGGAACGGAAGATAACATTACCGTATTCCTCAAAGTTGCGAAAGATGATATGGGTAAGATCATTGGTAAACAGGGACGGATTGCGAAAGCCATTCGAACAGTGGTCAAAGCGGCAGCCATCAAGCAGAACAAAAGAGTCTCGGTGGAGATCGTAGAAGACTAATATCAGAGTCTGGCGAACTGAAAGATACAAGCATGCAGGAGAGATTTCTGCATGCTTGTTTGCTAATAGGAGAAAAAAATGGCTTTAAAAGATGACAATACGATGGTGAATATCGGCCGCCTCACCTCGGCGGTGGGACTGAAAGGCGAGATTAAGGTGCTGACCTATGCGGAAGATTCAGAGAATCTTCACGAAGGCACGGTGCTTTATATGGAAAAAGGGGGTACAATAACCACGGCGGAAGTTACCGGAATCCGGTTTCAGAAGAACCGCCCGGTGATTCGTTTGGAGAACGTGACGGATCGAAACGGCGCAGAAGCGCTGCGGAATATGGAGATTTACATTTCCGAAGAGGATTTGGAGGAGCTTCCGGAGGGGGAATACTACATCCGGGATCTGATTGGATGTGAGGTGTACGATCGCGCCAGCGGACGGACTCTGGGTAAAGTGGACGATGTGCTTCAGAACACGGCCCAGAGCGTCTATCGGGTGTTGGATGAGAATGGAAAGGAAATTCTGATTCCGGCGGTAGAAGCCTTCGAACGGGAAATCGATCCGGAGCGAGGCGTGATTGAAGTGGAATTGATTCCGGGATTTCTGGAGGGCTAGAATGAAAATCAATATTTTAACCCTGTTTCCGGAGATGTTCGCCCCGTTGCAGGAGAGCATGCTGGGAAGAGCCCGGGAGAAGGGCATCCTGGATATCAACTTGATCAATATTCGGGATTACACGGAGGATAAGCACAACCGAGTGGACGATACCCCATTCGGCGGCGGTGCGGGAATGGTGATGCAGGTGCAGCCCATCCTGTCGGCCTACCGGGAAAATCATCTGCAGGGACCGTGTCTGTACATGTCCCCTCGCGGAAAAATGCTGAACGGAGAGATGGCAGAATCCCTGTCTCGGCAGGAGGAGATTACCATTCTGTGCGGTCACTACGAAGGGGTGGATCAGCGCGCCCTGGACCTGCTTCAGGCAGAGGAAGTCACCATCGGTGACTATATTCTAACCGGCGGAGAACTTCCCGCCATGGTTCTGGTGGATACGGTCGCTCGTTTTTTGGACGGGGTGCTGGCCGGAGAGGAATCGGTAAAAGAAGAGTCCGTCTATTCCGGACTTCTGGAATATCCTCACTACACCAAACCGCGGGAGGTGGAAGGTCTCGCTGTACCGGAGGTTCTGGTCAGCGGAAACCATGAAAAAATCGATCTCTGGCGATACGAGAAATCCTTGGAAATCACCAAGGAACGGCGGCCGGATCTTTTCCGAGAATACTTGGAATCCGAGCCTTCCCTCTCCAAGAAGGAGAAGAAAATATTAGAAGAAATTAAGTAGAATGAGGACGGTTTTCACCGCCGTTTCCGAATAAAAATTTATTGTATTTGGGGAATAATTCGTGTAGAATTAATCAGTAGGAGTGCGTATGAAAAAGAAGTGGATTTGGTGGGGAATATACATAATCGCCGTAATTATATTAGCGGTGATTATATACGTGGTTCCGTCGCTGATGGGACTTCTGGATACCACATATACGATTGAAAGCGGAACGGTACAGGTGAAAGATTCCGTAGACGATGCCTGGATTATCCGGGACGATACGGTGTACAGCGCAAAGGAAGATGCATCCATGGATGCATTTGTGAAGGACGGCACCCTGGTGAAGGGTAAGAGCCGCGTGGCAGCGCTGAAGGCCGGCGGAAGCCAAACCCTGGGACCGAAGTATATGAAGCTGAGCCATAAGCTGGGAAACTCGATGAAGGCCACGGATGGAACCGTTTCCTCCGGTGGGTACGTGAGCTATTCTGCGGATGGCTATGAAGGCACTCTGAACTCTTCCGTGCTGGATGAGGTGACGGAGAAAACCCTGAATTCTGTGAGCAACGACAGCCTAGATCTCAGCGGTTCATCCTGTGCCGCCGGACAGCCGATTTTCCGTATTACAAAGAACGGAACCTGGTGGCTCGTGTTTTTTGCGGATGCGGATCAGGCGAAGAAGTATACGGTGGGCGGCAAGGTTCAGACCACTTTGGAAGATAAGACCCTGGAGACCACCGTGCGTTCTGTGCAGAAGGACGGGGATCGTCGGCGCATCGTTCTCTCCTGCAAGGAATACCATCCGTCTTATCGGACGGAGCGAAAGGTTTCCTTGGAGAACGTGACGGAAAGCGACTCCGGATTGCTGGTGGAAACCCGGAGCATTGTAAAAATCAAGGATCGGGAGGGTGTTCTAGTTCTGGACAAGGTGGGGCGGAAGCACTTCACCCCGATTCAGATTAAAGCTTCCAACGGCGAGACCGCCGCGGTCTACGAAGATCTGTACATGAACAGCAAGGGCGAATTCGTGGAGACCGTCAACAATTACGACGAAGTCGTCAAGTCGCCGAGCACGAAGGATATTAAAGAAGCAAAAAAGAATCTCAATTAAGAGGAGCGGATGGAAATGAGCATCGGAGAGAATTATCTGGAAATTGTAGAACGCAAGAACAGAGCAGCTGTCCGGAGTGGAAGAAATCCGGAGGATGTCCTGCTCCTGGCAGTGACCAAACTGCACACCGTAGAAGAGCTCGATCAGGCTATTTCGGCAGGGGCAACGGACGTCGGCGAGAACCGGGTTCAAGAGCTCTTGGAGAAGTATGACCGCACGGCAGAGCCGGTGCGCTGGCACCTGATTGGTCATCTGCAAACCAACAAAGTGAAGAATATTATCGATAAGGTTGTCCTGATTCACTCTGTGGATTCGCTGAAGCTGGCGAAGGAAATCAGCAAACGGGCGATTGCCGCGGACAAAGTGATGGACATCCTCATTGAAATCAATATTGGGATGGAAGAATCTAAGTCCGGGGTACCGGCGGAGGATGTGGAGTCTCTGGTAAAAGAAATCGCTGCGGAGTGCGAAGGCGTCCGAATTCGAGGCGTGATGTGCGTGCCGCCGATTGGAGAGACCTCGGAAGATTCCAGACCTTATTTTAAAAAGACGAAGGCAATCTTTGATAACCTGAAGACCCTGGACCTCCCGCAGGAGCGATTCTTGCCGGATACTCTGTCCATGGGCATGTCCGGAGATTTCGAAGTGGCGGTGGAAGAAGGCGCCACAATCGTACGGGTGGGAAGCTCCATCTTCGGAAAGAGAAATTATCGCTGATTTTAAATGGTATCGACTGCATGAATGTGCGGAAATGGAGGAAGTGTAATGGGCATTAAGGACTTTGTGAATGGCGTCCTGGGCATTGACGATGAATATGAAGATGAAGTAATCACGGAAAAGGAAATCGAGGAAGAGAAGAAGAAAATCTCCGCCTCTTCCCGGTCCGGCGAAGGAATTAAGGTGGACAAAGTGGAACCGACTCCTGCCGGAAACAGCTATAAGATGGATAATTCCTACGAGAGCATCGCACCGAAGCTTTCCAGAGGACAGGTGAATAAGAACTATTCCATGAACGGTTCCGCACCCTTCAAGATGTTGGTTGTTGAGCCGAAGTCCTTTGATGAATGCACCAAGCTGGTGGATAATCTGAAATCCAGAAAACCGGTCATCATCAACCTGGAGCGGGTGGAAACGGATCTGGCAAAGAAGATGTTCGACTTTATGAGCGGCGCAACCTATGCCCTGAGCGGAAACGTTCAGCGCGTAACCGCAAATATTTTTATCTTCGCACCGGCCAATGTGGATATCGCAGCGAAGATGAACAATCGGGAAACCGCGGCACAGCCGGCTTCCGGAAACTATCCGTCCCAAGAGACCAAGAGTCCGTGGAGGTAGTGCATGGGTTTGGTGTTGATTCGAGCAATCCATTGGTTTGCCGAAATATTGATTATGATGCTGTTCATACAGTGCATCCTCAGCTGGTTTGTGCAATCGCCGGCATCCCCGCTGTTCAATGCGTATCGGATACTGACGCAGCTGACGGATCCTTTTGTGGCACCGTTTCGAAAGCTTCTGTCCAACTTCAACACGGGAATGTTCGACTTTTCCGTGCTGCTGGCATTCTTTGCCATTGAGTTCGCGGAACAGATTTTGACGCTGCTGATCAGTAACTTATTGCTGTAGCTATATAGAAAGGGAAGGTACTATCACTATGATTATGCCAATTGATATCGATAAGAAAGAGTTTACCAGAGATAAGAAGGGATACAATTCCAGAGAGGTGGATGAATTTCTGGACCTGATTATCGTCGATTATGAGAAATGCCTCAACGACAACAGAAGCATGGCGCACAAGATTAAGTTCTTGGAAAAGCAGCTGGAAGAGGCTCAGAAGTCCGACAATGCGATGCTGGACACACTGGAAACCGCAAAGCGCCTGATGGCAGATATTTCTGCCAGTGCAGAGCGGAGAGCGGAGCTGATGATCCGCGACGCAGAGCTGGAAGCGGAGACCATGGTTCTGGATGCCAAGGCAACCGTTCGCAAGCTGAACGATGAGCACGTTCTGCTGAAGAACAAGGTGGAGAGACTGAGAACCAATTACAGAAGAATGCTGGAAAACGAACTGAACGACTTGGATGCGGACGAGTACGGCCTGAATCCGGATATGGACCGCAGCGATATTGCGGATATCGATAAGGCATTCTCCAATGCACCGGATCCGGAAGAAACTCAGGAGACGCTGGTGGTTTCTCAGAAGCAGAAGAAGGAAAAGAAAGTTCCGGAAGTGAAGTCCGCTCCGGTGACCGATCCGGCTCACGCAACGGTGGCAGATCTTTCCGACAGCCTGAAGAAAATTGCAGAAGATAAGACTCAGCAGGAAGGAACCATTATTCTGAAATAATGATGATTGGAACGATTATTATTCTGGTCCTGGCACTGGATCAGATGACGAAATTCCTGATACGGGCAAATTTTATTGTAGGTGAGACGCTCCCGATGATTCCGGACATACTTCATTTGACGTATGTCCGGAATACGGGGGCGGCTTTTAGTATGTTTCGGAATATGCCGGTGGTGACCGTCGGCTTTCCGATTCTGATGGTCATCCTGTGTCTGGCGGCGTCCGTTTATTTTTATCGCCGGAAGGAACGAATTCCGGCCGCTCTGTGCGCCCTGATTTCCGCCGGAGGCATGGGAAACCTGATCGACCGGCTGATGCTGGGATACGTAACGGACATGATTGATTTTAGGGTATTTCCGGTTTTCAACGTGGCGGACATTGCCGTGACGGTGGGCTGCGTGCTGCTGGCACTGTGGATTCTCAAGACGGAGGACCGGGGAAAGGGGGAGCAGTAATGGACCGAGAAATTCTTTGTGTGGTGACACCGGACAAAGCGGGAAAGCGACTGGATGCCTACCTGGCTTCGGAGGTGGAAGACCTTTCCAGAAACTATGCGGAAAACCTAATCGGTGAGGAACGGGTTCACGTGAACGATGGCATTGAGGCTAAGAAGTACAAAGTCCGAGAAGGCGATCGAATCCGAATCCACATGCCGGCCCCTCGTCCCATCGATGTGGAGCCTCAGAACATTCCCCTGGAAATTCTGTACGAAGATGAAGATGTCATCGTGGTGAACAAACCCCGTGGCATGGTGGTGCATCCCAGCGCCGGCAATTGGGACGGCACCTTGGTAAATGCCATCATGTACCACTGTGGCGATTCCCTGTCCTCTATCAACGGAGCCATCCGTCCCGGCATCGTGCACCGAATCGATAAGGACACCAGCGGCCTTCTCATGATTGCGAAGAATAACAAGGCACATGAGTCTTTGGCGGAGCAGCTTCGGGTGCACAGCGTGACCCGGGAATACCGGGCGCTGGTCTACGACAACATCCGGGAAGACGAGCTGACCATCGACATTCCCATCGGTCGCGATGAGCGGAACCGCCTGCGTCGCGCTGTGAACGGCAGCAATCCGAAGGAGGCCGTAACCCATGTAAAGGTACTGGAGCGTTACGGCAAATACACGCTGATAGCGGCCCGGCTGGAAACGGGTCGGACTCATCAGATTCGCGTGCACCTCTCCCACATCAAGCATCCGTTGGTGGGGGATACCACCTACGGACCGAAGAAGCAGATCTACGGGCTGGACGGCCAGCTGCTTCACGCCAAAACCTTGGGCTTTATCCATCCATCCACCGGAGAATGCATGGAATTCGACAGCCCCCTGCCGGATTATTTCAAAGACATATTGGAACGAATTGAAAGGAGCAGATCATGAGCAAAGTCACATCTAAACCCGGAACCATGCTCTATCCGGTCCCTACCGTGATGGTGAGCTGCGGCGACGGGGAAAAAGACAATATCATCACCATCGGCTGGTCCGGTATCGTGAACAGCGAGCCGCCGATGACCTATGTGTCCGTGCGAAAATCCCGTTTTTCCCATCATCTGATACAGGCAAAAAAAGAATTCGTCATCAACCTGGTGAACGAGGATCTGGTGAAGGCGGCGGATTTCTGCGGCGTCCGTTCCGGCGAAAACCTGGATAAGTGGAAAGAGATGAATCTGCACCGGGAAAAAGCTTCTATCGTGGGCGTTCCGATGATAGCAGAATCCCCGGTGAGCCTGGAATGCGTGGTGAAAGAAGTCTCTGAGCTGGGATCCCACGATATGTTCCTGGCGGAAATCGTGGCCATTCATGTGGATGAGAAATACGTGGGCGAGAACGGCGCCTTCGAGTTCGAGCGCATGAAGCTCACCGCCTACAACCATGGGAAGTATTACGCCCTCAAGAGAGAGCCCCTGGGCTTCTTCGGTTTCTCGGTGATGAAGCCCAAAACCGCAAAACGGAAGCGCAGCGAAGAAGCCGGAAAGCGGAGACAGGAATTCCGGAAGCGCACCGGGGCAAAGGGAAAGCCGCGGAAGAAGTAGCTCGCGTCCCGGCCGGTGCCCCCGCCGAAACCGGCGCCGCCCCGCCCGAAACCGGCGGCGGACTGAAACCGGCGGCGAACTTGGTGCAAGCAAATCGGGAAAGCCATTGATTACGTAGGCTTTGCACCAAGAAAATGCACCGCGCGGCTCGAAACCGGCGGCGCCTTTGGTGCAAGCAAACCGGGAAAGCCATTGATTACGTAGGCTTTGCACCAAGAAAATGCACCGCGCGGCTCGAAACCGGCGGCGCCTTTGGTGCAAGCAAACCGGGAAAGCCATTGATTACGTAGGTCTTGCACCAAGAAAATGCGCCGCCCCGCCCGAAACCGGCGGCCTTGGTGCAAGCAAACCGGGAAAGCCATTGATTGCGTTGGCTTTGCACCAAGAAAATGCGCCGCGCCGCCTCTAATCCGCGCCGCTTTCGGGAAAGCAGAAGAAATTGACGACGAAACGCTCTGCCCCGAGGTTTCGTCGTCAATTCTTTCTTTTTTTTAAACTATAATGGCGGAAAGTGATGCACGAGGCGGAAAAACAAGAGCTCTTGCATCACTTTACAGCAAATCCATGGCAACCGCCCTCTTCGCGTTGGTCATTTAAGGTATTCCAATTAAAAAGTGGGATAATTACTGATAACTATCCCACAAAAATTCGTGAAGAACCATTTTGTCGTTGCTTCTTTATTTCCCCGCCGCTCCTTCCGGCAGCTTCGGGTCCACGTACACGGTGGTGTTGTGGGTGAAGATGACCATGCCCGGTTTGGCACCGCTTGGTTTTTTCACGTACCGGATGGGAACGAAGTCCACCGGCACGTTCTGGGATTCCTTGCCCTTGCTGTGGTATGCAGCGATAGAGGCTACCTGATAGATGATTTCCTCCGGGATGTCCTCCGGGGATTGATTCGGCTCCAGGGGCAGAATGACGTGAGATCCCGGGATATCCTTGGTGTGGAACCACAGGTCCCGCTTTCCGGCCATCTTTGTGGTGAGATAATCGTTTTCCTTGTTGTTCCGGCCCACGAAGACCTTCCGGCCCGTCGGCAGAGTGTATTCGATTGGATGAGGCTTGGATTTTTTTCGGCGGAAACCCTTCTGGGCTCTCTTGCGAACGTATCCCGTATCCTCCAGCTCCTCTCGAATCTGGTTCAGTTCTTCCAAAGTGTGAGCGCTTTCAATGCTCTGGAGAACGGATTCCAGATAGAGAATATCCTTCGAGGTTTCTTCCAGCTGGTGGGTTTTCTCGTGAACCGCCGTCTTTGCCTTGGAATACTTTTTGAAATAATTCTGAGCATTTTTGGAAGCGGCATATTTCTCGTCTAAAGGAATGGTCACCGGTTGATTGTCGTAGTAGCTGATGACGGTCACTTCATGAGCACCCGGTTCCACCCGGTGCAGGTTCGCGGTGAGCAGTTCCCCGTAAAGACGGTATTTCTCGGAATTTTCCGCCTGAAGCAAATCCTCCCCCAGGCGCTGCTTCTTCAGCCGAGCCTTGTCCAGAGAAGCCTGAACCGACCGGTGCAGCGGGTTGGACCGCTGACGGATGGCATTGGACTCCTCCCGATGGGTGTAGAAGTATTCCGTCGCTTCGCTGATAGAGTCGAAGGTTTTTTCCTGCGCCCCCACGTATTCCCCCAGTTCCGTCAAATGAAATTCCAGGGGTTTGCCCGTTTCATCCAGATACACGCGGGGAGCGGCGGTGCCGTTCTCAATGCTCTCCAGAATTTCCTCCAACCGTTCCACCGGATTTCCGGAGCGAGCCAGCTCTCGGGAAATCCCCGGAGAGATTCCCTGAATGTGGGATAGCAAATACTTCGGGTCAGCAGCGGCTTCCGGATCCGAATCCAGTTTCTCCGACAGCTCCGTCGAGATTTCCTTGAAAGGAACCTTGTCCTGTTTCGGCGGATACCGGTATTCCAGCCCCGGCAGCAGCTGCCGGTACCGGTTCACATCGATAGAAATCCGCTTGATGCTGTCGATGATTTTTCCCGTATCCAAAGCCACCAGCACAATGTTGCTGTGCTTTCCCATGATTTCAAAAATCAGCCGTTTCGACACCGTGAATCCCAGTTCCGTCTGTGCCTCGATATCCATTTCGATGATCCGCTCCGAGCCCCTCTGATGAATGTCCGTAATGCGTCCGGTTTGAATGTGCTTCCGAAGCAGCATGCAGAAATTCGGTGGAGCGGCCGGGTTCACAAATTTCCCGTCGGTGAGGCAGACCCTGGCGGCCTGACTGGCAGCAGAGGCGTACAGCTTCACGTTCCCCTTGCGAGTGTGAATCTGCAGCACCAGTTCTTCGCTGCCCGGCTGGTAGACCTTCTCAATCTTTCCGAAGGTCAGTCGTTCTTTTAATTCTTCTGTTATTCCATATGTTATAATTCCATCGTAAGCCATGTGACTAATATAGCACGAGAACCACCGGAATATCAAGTAAAATCGCCGTTTCTAAGCCATAGAATCCTTTACAGAATCGATAGAAGGTGATAAAATAATGAGTAATTTGATTTCACAATGGAGGAAATTATGGTTAAAAGTATGACCGGTTACGGCCGGGGGGAATACATCGACGAAAAGAAAAGCATCACCGTAGAAATCAAGGCGGTAAATCACCGTTATTGCGACGTATACGTAAAGATGCCGAGAAGATATTCTTTTGCGGAGGAGCGAATCAAGAGCGACGTGCGGGATGCACTGAAGCGCGGAAAGATTGAGGTACTGGTTACCGTGGATTCCTTCGGCGAGAGTGAGAACGACATTCGTCTGAATGAGGACGTTGCCCGGAAATACTACAGAGCGCTGAAAGCTTTGGAGGAGACATTCGAACTGGATCAGAAGGGCGGCGTAACACTGAGCATGCTGGCGGGCATGCCGGATGTGATCAAAGCCGTGCCGGCGGAGGAAGATGAGGAAGCATTGCTCCACTCCCTGGGCGTGGCAACGGAAATCGCCCTGCAGAACATCATCAACATGAGAGCCGCAGAGGGCGAGCGCCTGGCAAAGGACATTCTGATGCGGGCGGATATCATTGAGGAAATCAAGGATAAGATTAAGGAACGGGCACCGGAAATCGGCAAGGAGTACGCCGACAAGTTCCGGGAACGGGTCAACGAGCTTCTGGAAGGAAAGCTGGAAGTTCCGGAAGAGCGCGTGCTGGTGGAAGCGGCGGTATTTGCGGACAAAGCCAACATCACCGAGGAGCTGGTTCGCCTGGAGAGCCACATTCAGCAGCTGCGGAATTTCTTCGATACCGAGGAAGAGACCGTGGGCAAAAAAATAGATTTCTTGATTCAGGAGATGAACCGGGAAGCCAACACCATCGGCTCCAAATCCAACGATACCGAGATTACCTCCTGGATGCTGGATTTAAAGGCGGAAATTGAAAAAATCCGGGAACAGGTACAGAATATAGAGTAGCAAAGAACGGCCGAAATATGCTATAATATTTAGCCGATATGAAACATATCTTTTGAAAGGGAGAATTCCATGGCAAAACATCGTTCGCAGAAAGGAACACTATTCGTCATTTCCGGACCTTCCGGAACGGGAAAAGGCACGGTCTGTAAAGAACTCCTCAAGGAAAACGACCTGAAGCTGTCCATTTCCATGACCACGAGACAGCCGAGAGAAGGAGAGCAGAACGGCCGGGACTACTTCTTCGTTACGAGAGAAGAGTTTGAGAAGAACATTGCGGAAGGAAACCTGCTGGAATATGCGGATGTGTTCGGAAACCTGTACGGAACCCCGAAGGATGCGGTGGTCCGGCAGCTGGAGCGAGGAAGAAACGTGCTTTTGGAAATCGATGTCCAGGGGGCGCTGAAGGTGAAGGAAGCGATGAACGAAGCGGTTCTTGTTTTTCTTTTGCCGCCGAGCATGAAGGTTTTGCAGGAACGTCTGTCCGGAAGAGGCACCGATTCGGAAGAGGTGATTCAGCGGAGATTCCGAGAGGCGCTGAACGAGATTCGCTTGCTGGGAGAATACGATTATTACGTGGTGAACGATGACCTGGAAGAAGCGGTTGCTGATGTGGCTGCCGTGGTACGTGCGGAGAGCCGCCGGGTTCCGGGCAAGGTGAAACCGATTATTCGGGATTACGAAGAGGAAGATAACTAGAGATACGCTGTTGAAACGGTACGAAATGGGAGGAATGATATTATGATGCTTTATCCATCGGTAAACAAGTTAAGAGAAAAAGTGGACAGCCGCTACACCCTGTGCATGCTGGCGGCCAAGAGAGCCAGAGATTTGATTGCCAAGAAGCCGGCGCTGACGGAAGTTCAGTCGGAAAGACCGGTCAGTCAGGCGGCGAACGAAATCGCAGAGGATTTGATTACGTATCGTCGGGTAGAAGAACCGGAAGAGACAGTGGAAGCAGAGACCGAAGCGGAAGAGACTGCTTGCGAGGAGTGCACCGCAGAAGGCGAAGAGACGGAAGTAACGGAGCCGGAAGCATAAGGGATTTTGACAGAATTAATAAGAAGTGAGAATGGGTTCTTTAATGGGGGAATCCATTTTTCATATATAATTATTTTATGATGCTGCAAAGGGGACGCGGTATCGTTTGATTGGACAAAAGGGGACGGAGAGTGTATTATGAAAAAAGAATTTGGAGAAAACCTGCGGGTTGAAATCTACGGGGAATCCCACAGCGACCGAATCGGCGTGATTGTAAAGGGCTTGCCGAGGGGTGCGGAATTCCACCGGGAGAAGCTGGCGGATTTCATGGCGCGACGAGCACCCGGGAAAAAAGGCGGCAATCGAATCGCAGATTCGGCGGCAACGGCTCGAAAGGAGCCGGATCGGGTGGTTTTTCTGCGAGGAATTCAGGAGGCGGAAGCCGGTAAGGCAATCCTCACAGGAGAGGAGCTGGAGGCATGCATTTACAATACCAACCGTCGCTCCGGGGATTACGATGAACTTCGGAAGGTGCTGCGGCCGGGGCATGCGGATCTGGGCGCGTACCTGAAGGAGGGACCGGAAGGGCTTCGCCCCGGCGGAGGTCGTTTTTCCGGCAGAATGACGGCACCGATGTGCATTGCCGGCGGAATTGCCCTTCAGCTTCTGGCAAAAAAAGGAATTTCCGTGCATGCAGAGTATACCGAAATCGGCGGGAAATCGGAACCGAAGGAAATCGAACAGGCGCTGAGCCGTGCGGCGGAAGAGAAGGATTCCCTGGGGGGCATTGTTTCGTGTCGGGTATCCGGATTCCCGGTCGGAGTGGGCGGTGCCCTGTACGAAGGCTTAGAAGGTGCCATCGCCTCCTCGATATTTGCCATCCCGGCGGTCAAAGGCATTGAGTTCGGCAGCGGTTTTGAAGGAAGCCGGATGCGGGGGTCGGAGAACAACGATCCCATCCTTTTGCGGGACGGACATCTAATCACCGAGACAAATAATGCCGGCGGCATTAACGGCGGTATCAGCAACGGCATGGATATCGAATTCCGGGTGGCGTTTAAACCGACGCCCACCATCGGTTGCGAACAGCGGACGGTGAATATCCAAGAAATGAAAGAAACGGTATTGTGCGCCGGCGGACGCCATGATGTATGCGTGGTCCCTCGGGCGGTTCCGGTGGTGGAAGCGGCCGCGGCACTGGTTTTATTGGATGCTTGGATGGGGGAAGGCGATGAAAGATAGAAGAAAATACGGCGTAATCGGGAGACATATCTCCCACAGTCTCTCCCCGGAGCTCCACGGGATTTTCGCCCGATATACCCGGCCCTATGACTACGAGCGGCTGGATCTGGAGGAGCACGAACTGGAGGGCGTGATTCGGAATACGGAATACAGCGGTTTTAACGTGACCAGCCCCTACAAGCGAGCGGTGATTCCGTTTCTGGATGAACTGACACCGGAGGCGGAGGCTCTTCAAGCGGTAAACACCATTCGACGCCTGAGCAACGGGCGCCTGGTGGGGCACAATACGGATGTGTACGGTTTCGAGAAGCTGGCGAAGGAGAAACGGATTCGAGGCCGGAAGGTTCTGGTGCTGGGAACCGGAGGGGCATCCTCCGCCATCTGTCAGGCCCTCCGGAATCTGGGGGCGAAAGAAATTATTCGGGTGTCCCGGAACCGGCGGCCGGAACCGGACTGCTGCACCTACGACGAGCTGAACCGCCATCCGGATGCGCAGGTAATCGTGAATTCGACGCCTGTCGGAATGTATCCCAACAACGGGCATTCTCCTTTGGATGGGTGTTCCGTGAAGTGGACGGATTTCCAGCAGCTGGAGACGGCGCTGGATGCCATCTACAACCCGTACCGCACGAAGTTTCTGATGGATGCGGAAGAAGCGGGAGCCGAAGTGGAATCCGGGCTGGCCATGCTGGTATACCAAGGACTGCGGTCCGCACAGATCTGGGGAGAGGTGCCCCGCAGCGGAAAAGGTCGGCGTATCGTGGCGGAGCAGACCCGTGGAGAGAATGGACGAAAGAAAGAAAAAAAGAAAAGATCCATTCCGGTAGATCTGGGACGGGAGGCGATGAAAAGCCTTCTGCGAAAGCAATTGAACATCACGGTAATCGGCATGCCGGGAAGCGGGAAATCCTCCATCAGCCGGCAAGTGGCAATTCGCACCGGGAGAACTTTCGTGGATCTGGATCGAGAGATTAACAAAATCTACGGGATGACTTCCGGAGAAATGATTCGCCAATATGGAGAAGATTATTTCCGGGAACGGGAAAGTGCCACCCTGAAGAAGTACTGCCGGGGGAACGGAATGGTAATTTCCACCGGAGGCGGAATCGTGGTTCGAGAGGAGAATTGGCCGGTGCTGCGGGAGAACAGCCTGGTGGTGTACTTGGACCGTCCCCTTCATCAACTGGCGAAAAAAGATCGCCCGATGACCGCCGCCCTTGGGGTGGAGGAACTCTACCGCCAGCGCGGCTGGAAATATGAGAAGGTGGCGAATCTGGTAATCTCCAACAACCGGGAATTCGGCCTTCGGGAAAAAGAAAAGAAAAAAGCAAATGCGAAGATTCGGCATCAGAATTATTACATGGAAGATATCCGGCGCTTCGCCAATCAGGTGAAACGGCGAGTGGCGAAGCATATCAACGAAAGTATCAATCGCTGATGTGCCGGATCCGGGAGAATTCAACAGAGTAAAGGATGGAAGATATGACCAACAAGAAAGATGTATTGTCGGAAACCTTCATTTGGGAAGGAAAAGAAGAGAATGAAGAACCGGAAAACCGGGAATCCATCGAAATCATTTTGGCGCGAGGGGTGATGAACACGCGGGCAATGATGAAAGAAGGGGACGAGGAAGTCCAGATTGTGTGCATGTCGGAAGTCATGGGCGGTTGGACGGAAGCCTTCGAGACCCTGTTCGAGAATCAGAAGGATGAGGCCTTTGTCCGGGAAATCTGCATGGAAATCGAACAGAACCTGATTTCCGAAGTGAAGGATCTGGGTGAGGAGATGCTGACGATTTTCGAGCACATGGACATGATGGATGCACTTCCGGAAATCTGCCCGGCGGAGCTGGAAGTGCGGTATCTTCTCACATCGGATAACGACATTCGGGTGGAAGTCGGCAATGAGTTCCTGGACCGGATGATGGAGGTGCAGCTGGAGGATCCGGAGATCGATGAAGATCTGGCGGAGGCGTTGCATCAAGAACTGGTGAGCCTGCTGGAAGCCGCGACAAAGCTGTATGTAATCTATCGCGGAGAGCTGTGCCGTCGCAAATGGGAGCTGGCCATCAATATTAACTTTGAAGATCCGGAGAAATTTCGGGAATTGAAGGAAGAACAGCAGGAAGAAAAATGATTCGGACAAAGGAAATTATCCGGGACGCGTTCTGGGAACTCCTGGAGGAAAAACCATACAACAAGATTACGGTGCAGGATATTGTCAATCGCTGTCAGGTGAATCGAAACACCTTCTACTACCATTTTCAGAACATTCCGGCGTTGATGGAGGAGTCCGTCAAAGAGTGGATGGAGGATGTGATTCACCGGTACGGCAATCTGGAATCACCGGCATATTGTTTGACATATATTGCCGGGGAGTGCATGAAACGGAAAAATGCCTTTCTGCATCTGTTTCGCTCTGCCCAAAAGGATGTGTTCCTTTTCAGCTTGAACAAGATGGCCTGCGGCGTGGTGAAAGCGTATGTGGATGAAGAAGAGGAGTACAAGGGAAGTTCTTCTGAGGAAAAGGAAAGAGTCATCCGCTGCTATAAATGCTTGTTTGTGGGGATTATCTTGGACTGGCTGGAGGAAAATGCCTCCTTTGATTTGCCGGAATTCTGCGAGGAGATCTGCAGAACTCTGGCAGAATCTGCTCCCCATATGATGGGGAGATACCCGAACGAATAGAAATGTAGAAAAGGTAGATAGGGGGGCGGACAATCTCTTGGTTTATTATAGACTGTCCAAGAAATTGCCCGCACCCCATCTCTCACTCTATACTTCTTTGTTATTGTCAGATGATGTCCCATCTTTCCTATTTTTTACTAAAGACGCTGCATGGTACGAAAACAATCCGGATAGAAGTCCCAGCATAGTCTGAACAGCCGGAAACGAACAAGAGCTTTTATTTTCAATAAACATCATCAAAGCAATTGCAATGATCAATATGCCGACTGTATATAAATGATCGTCGCGATCTTCACTCATATTTCTGCCTCCTTTTTTATACTGCTTTGTTTTAATTCATGTATACCATACTTCGAATATATTATCAAGGACTCGCCAACAGAGAGATTTGCTGCCGCCCTCCGACTGTCCAATTGAATTATCTGCTTCTCGTGCGAGCAGTCCCATATGCCTAGAAAATTGAGAGCGGTTCACGCTTTTTGACGCAAAAACGAAATTCAGCGTGAATGCAAATTGCCGTTTGGGTGGGATTCTAATTTTGAATCTCCGGATTATCACTGTTGATTCACGCTAAAAAGTCGATTTACTTCAAACGGCGTGAACATTTTTCGAACAGAATTTTTGAAAGCAAGAATCTGCATGACGGAATCGGATAAAATGGGAAATTCATTCACGCTGATTTGCAGGAATTGCGAATTTAGCGTGAAGTCGTCTCAAAATTCTAGGCATATTAAATTTACATCATCGCAAAAACTCTAATTGTTGGCCGTGAGAGTTCAGAACCAACAAAAGGAGCTCTGCCGAGTGGGCAGAGCTCCTTTTGTCTAAATGTTTAAATCGTCTTAGTCCAAGAATCGTTTCTCGAAGTTTCCAATCACTCGTGCGTTTTCCACGATGATTACGAACGCATGAGGGTCCAGCTCGGCGATGATGCTCTGAAGAATCGGCTCCTCATACTTGGAAAGAACCGTCACCAGAATGTGGGAATCCTCCTTCGTATAGCCGCCGGCACCTTCCCACAGGGTGACACCGCGGTGCATCCGCTGGGTGACCGCATCCACCATGCCTTCCTTCTTGGTGAAAATCATGGCCTGCATCTGGATGTTCTGGATGTGAACGCGGTTGATGCAGAGGCCGGTAACTACCGAAAATACGATGGAATACAGTACGGTCTGGATGTCATAGATGAACAGGCAGACTGCGTAGATGCAGAAGCTGATGATGATTCCGACGGTGCCCACCTTGAAGTCCGGACGCGTCTTGGCCATGCAGACGCCGATCAGGTCCTGTCCGCCCTGAGAGCTTCCGGCACGAAGCACCATTCCGGCGCCCACACCGGCGCCCAGACCGCCCACGATGGCAGCCAGCATCGGATCGCTGACAATCGGCTTGGCCGGAATCGGAATGATGGCCAGCAGTGCCGAAGCCATTGCGATGGATATCAGCGTTTCCAGGCAGAACTTCTTGCCCATTACCTTGTAAGCCAGCAGGAAGAACGGAATGTTGATGGCGAAGTAGATGATGCCCATGTAATCCAGCCCCGGAATTTCCGGAAGGTGCAGCACGTTCAGCAGAAACAGACGGATCAGCTGAGCAATGCCGGTAAAACCGCTGCTGTAGAAGTGTACCGGGTTGATGGCCAGATTTACGCCCATCGCGTAAATCACATTGCCCACCACAACAAGCCCGACCTTGCGGGATAATCTCTTATACGTTGACTCGTTCATATTATTTAGTTTTCCTCTTTCTTATAATCTCGTATGCTCGATATGCAGCACTAAGAAACACAACCGCGGGATTAAACCAGCACATCTCCCTTCATCTCCGACGGAACCGGAAGTCCCATCAGCGTCAGAAATGTCGGGGTGACGTCTGCCAGCTTTCCCTCGTTCACTGCAAAAGCCTGCGGCTCATTGCAGATGTGGCAGCATGGAACTCGGGAAAGGGAATGCTTGGTGACCGCATTGTCCTTGTCGTCCAGCATGTAATCCGCATTTCCGTGATCCGCAATCAGGAGAATCTGACCGTCCTTCGCCAGGATGGCGTCCACCACTTGTTCCACCAAGCCGTCCAGCACCTCAATGGCCTGAACCGTCGCCTGAAAATTCCCGGTATGTCCCACCATATCCGGGTTGGCGTAGTTCTGGATAATCACATCGTATCGATCCGATGCGATGGCCTCCAGCACGCGGCGGGTCACCTCCGGAGCACTCATCTCCGGCTGCAGGTCGTAGGTAGAGACCTTCGGGGAAGGCACCAAAATCCGGTCCTCTCCCTCTTCCGGCGCTTCTTTGCCGCCGTTGAAGAAGAAGGTGACATGGGCGTACTTTTCCGTCTCGGCAATTCGCAGCTGCCGCAGTCCGTGGGCGGCGATGACGCTTCCCAGGGTCGGTTCCACTACTTCCGGCGGGTATGCCAGCATAACATTCGGCATGGTGGCATCGTACTCCGTCATGCACACGTACGTCAGATTCTGTACCACTTTTTTTCGGGTAAAACCATCGAAATCTCCATCCACCAGTGTCCGGGTAATTTCCCGCGCACGGTCCGGCCGGAAGTTGATGAAAATCACGGAATCCCCATCCTGAATCGGCTGCGGAGTAATGACGGTTGGTTTTACAAATTCATCGGTTTCATCCTTTGCATAGGATTGTGCCAATGCTTCTTCCGGAGAATCGGCGTGAAGCCCCTCCGAAAGCGTCAGCGCATCGTAAGCCAGCTCCAGTCGGTCCCATCTCTTGTCCCGGTCCATCGCATAGAATCGGCCGGAAATCACACCGAATCGTCCCAGTTCGATTTCGTGAATGTGATCCTCCAGCTGCTTGAGATAGACATCGGCACTTTTCGGTGGAACGTCCCTTCCGTCCAGCCAGCAATGCACGATGACGTCCTTTACATGGTGTTCTTTTGCCATGTCCAGAAGCGCCAAAAGATGACGGATGTGGCTGTGAACGCCGCCATCCGACAGCAGCCCCATAATATGGAGCGTATGACCGGACCCCTCCGCCGCGTTGCTCATTGCTTTTACCAGAGCCTCGTTCTGAAAGAAAGATCCGTCCTCGATTGCCCGGGTAATCCGCGGCAAATCCTGATAGATGACATTTCCGGCACCGATATTGGTGTGACCCACTTCGGAATTGCCAATCTGTCCCTCCGGCAGCCCAACCGGCTCCCCGCTGGCATCCAGCGTGATGAAGGGGTACTTGTGAAACAATGCGTCCAGATGAGGCGTGTTCGCGGCAGCAATGGCGTTGCCATGCGCTTCCTCGCGAATTCCGAAACCATCCAGAATCAACAACATTGAAGGTCTGTGTTTCATGAAATAACCTCCTGTCCCTTATAGAAATAACCTTCTAATAAACCATTGATAGTATATCACAACTCATATTGCACGCAAAGAAAATATAAATATAATAATATTTATAGCAGGAGGAAACTATGGGCGTACATTTTACAGAAGATCAACAGAGAGCAATCGATACATTGGATAAAAGCATTCTGGTCTCCGCGGCGGCGGGTTCCGGAAAGACGGCGGTTCTGGTGGAGCGGATTATTCACATTATCCTGGAGGGAAAAGCCAACGTGGATGAGATGCTGGTTGTGACATTTACCAATGCGGCGGCGGCGGAGATGAAGCTGAAGCTTACCCGGGCCATCCGGCAGCACATGAAGGACGTGCCGGAGAGCGCTCCGGTGATGAATCGGCAGCTGAATCGGATGTATCGTTCCTACATCTCCACCTTCCACAGCTTTGCGCTGCGGGTGATTCGGGAATTTTTCTATAAAATCGACCGGGAGCCGACCTTCCGTATCTGCGATGAAACCCAGAGTCAGCTCCTTCAGATGGAAGCCATGGACGAGCTCTTTGAGGAGTGTTTTGAGAATGACGGATATATTGAAGGGGGGTCCTTCCGGGACTTCCTGGAGCACTACAGCAGCGACCGAAACGAGACGGCGCTGATGAACGAAATGATGGACACCTACGCCAAACTCCGAAGCCTGCCGAACTATTTTCGCTGGGCCTTCGAAAAGGCGGAGATGCTGCGTTTTCCGGAGTCGGGGTCCATGGCGGACTCCCCCGTATACCAAATGCTCTTAGCGCGGGGAAAGACGGAGTTGGATGAGGCCCTGAAGGATTGCGAAAAGCTGATCGATATGCTGGACCGGAACGGCATCGCCTCGCTGGTGGCCATCGCAAACAAGGATTACGAACAGCTGGAAGAGCTGCGAGACTCCTTGGAACACGCCGACGGCCCCGATGCTTCCGCCTGGGGGGCGGTGAAATTCGCCACCTTTCGGGTGAAGAAAGAGGAGAAGGACGAATACGCGGACATCAAGGAGTACTGCACGGATTTGCGGGACCGGTACAAGAAGCGCATCAAGGACTTCAAGAATAAATTCATGGACCCGAGCCCGGAGACTCGGTTCCGGGAGATGGATGCCGCCTACGAATACACGGTCTATTATCTGAAGCTCCTGCAGGAGTTCGAAAAGCGGTTCGATGCGAAGAAGCAGGCATCGGATTTGGTGGACTTCAGCGATATCGAGCACATCACGGTGCGCATTTTGGAAGACCCGGAAGTGTCGGACACCCTTCGGAAGCGGTTCCGATTTATTTTTATCGATGAATATCAGGACACCAACAAGCTGCAGGAATACCTCATATCCAAAATCGCCCGGCCGGACAATCTCTTTAAGGTGGGCGATGTAAAACAAAGTATCTATGGGTTCCGGCAGTCCGACCCGAAGATTTTCATGGATACGCGGCGGGAGTACGAGAAGGAAGAAAACACCGATTCCATGGTCATCGACCTGAACAAGAATTTCCGAAGCAACGGTGCCACCATTCAGTACATCAACGATGTTTTTGAGGGGATTATGCCGGGGTATGACGATAATGCGAAGCTGTATCAGGGATTGAAGGGAGACGATCGGTTCAACCTGAAGTCGGAGGCACATATTCTTCTGGAAGAGGACAACGGGGCGGCGGATGAGCCGGTGGAGGTGGATGACGACGGGGAACCGATTCCGAAGCTGGAAGCGGAGGCCGCTTATATCGCCAAGTTGGTAAACGGAATCATCGGCACCACGTTCTACGACGGAAAGCAGGGGGTTCGGAGAACCGCCACCCCGCGGGATATCGTCATCCTGTGTCGGAGCACCAGCCGAAGCGCCGATGTGTTCTACAAAGCCATGCTGGAACAGGATATTCCGGCTCATGTGAACGACGACCAGGGGTATTTCGATACGGTGGAAATCCACCAGGCCATGGCGCTGCTGAAGCTCCTGGACAACGGACATCAGGATGTGCCGCTGATCGGCATCCTTCGGTCGGAGATTTTCGGGTTCAGCCCGGAGGAACTGGCGAAGGTGCGAATCGCTTATAAAGAAAATGGGCAGAGGGGAGCGTACTATAAGGCCTTCGAGTACTGCTTGAAAAATCCGGAAGCATTGGCGGACGATGCCCTGTATGAGAAGCTTCGTCAGGCAGAGGAGAAGCTGGAGGAATGGCGCTACCTCTCCAACAAAATGCCGCTGGATGAATACATCTGGTACGTGCTGACGGAATCCGGCTACTATCTGTACGCCGGCGCCATGTACGGCGGCAGACAGCGCCAGGCCAATCTGCGGATTCTGGCGGAGAAAGCCCGGGGCTACCAGGAGAACGGAGTCGCCTCGCTGAATGGCTTTATCCGCTACGTGGATATCCTCCGAAAGCAGAATGTGAAAACCGGACAGGCGGCCATGATTAGCGAGGATGCGGATGTGGTCCGCATTATGACCATTCACAAGAGTAAAGGCTTGGAGTTCCCGTTCGTCATCGTTGCGGGAATGGGCAAGCAGCTGCGGGGGGATAATCTGGGGAAGGGATTCATGTTCGATTCCGATATGGGTGTCAGCCTGTCCTATGTGAATCGGAAGGACAAATTCTGGAGAGCAACCCTTCTTCAGAACCTGATTATGGAAAAGAAGAGGGATGAGGGTTTCCAAGAAGAGCTGCGAGTTCTGTACGTGGCATTGACCCGAGCCAGAGAAAAGCTGATTCTGGTGGGAACCGCCAAATCCCCGGAAAAACTGGAGCGGGGCCTGCCGGGCAAAAGCAGCTACTACGAGGTCATCAAGGAGAAACTCTTTATTCCGTCGGTGGAATATCGGTTCGCACCTTTCCCGAAACAGCTGCTGACCCGGAAGCGAAACCTCTTCGAAGAATTTCAGAAGGAGCGAGACCGGTTCCGGGGCGATACCAAGGCGGAGCAGGCGGCGGAATTGGTGGCACAGCGACTGGACTACGAATATCCGGATGCCCGAGGCCTGTCCACCAAAGCGAAGTATACCGTCAGTGAAATCCGCACCCTTCGGGAGGACTCCTTCCGAAAGCGGCGCATCGATCTGGAAGAGCCGGAATTCCAGAAATCCGGCAAAATCACCGGTGCGGAGATCGGTACCGGTTACCACCGCATCATGGAGCGGCTGGATTTCCGCAAAGCCTTTGCCGATGGCGTCGTGGACGAGGAATACATCCGGCAGGTGGGAGAATCGCTGATGGACAAGGGGGCCATCTCCCCGGAAATCTTCGAAGCTTTGGATCTGAACATGATAAAAAAATTCTTCGCCACGGATATCGGCAGGCGGGCATCCGAAGCCGCGGGCAGAAACCGGCTGTGGAAGGAGAAACCGTTCACCCTCCGGACGGAAGTGGAAGACCAATCCGTGCTGGTACAGGGTGTTATCGACTGTTACTTCCGGGAAGGAGACCATATCATCCTGGTGGATTACAAGAGCAATCGCGGTTCGGAAGAAGAGTCCAAAATGAAGGAAATGTATCAAGAACAGATTCGCCTGTACCGGATTGCCCTGGAACAGGCGGCCGGACTTCCGGTCACGGAAGCGTACCTGTACATGCTCCGCGCCGGGAAAACCATAGAATTATAAGAAAAACCTGCATGCGATCGGCAACCGCTTGCGGATTGGGCTCAACGCCCCAATCCGCAAGCCAAGATTGCCTCCCGCATGCAGGTTTTTCGTTGCGGCCTCCGGCGGCAATGTGAAGATTTTGCTCCCCGATACGAAGATACAAGGCCTAACCAAAAGTATAGAACTAAAAAAAGAGAGCTGCAACTGCAGCTCTCTTTTGAGTCTTCAATGAAGTGAATCGATAATCAAAAGGTTCGATTATACAATACCCTGCATCATCATAGCATCTGCTACTCTTTCGAAACCGGCAATGTTTGCACCGGCTACGAAGTTCTCACCCAGATTGTACTTAGCGCAAGCTGCTTCAGTAATCTCGAAGATGTGAACCATGATGCCTTCCAGTTCCTTGTAAACTCTTTCCTTATCCCAGATGAGGTGCTCAGCGTTCTGTGCCATTTCCAGGCAAGAGCATGCTACACCACCGGCATTTGCAGCCTTGGAAGGACCAACAACTACGCCGTTCTCCTGCAGATAAGCGATAGCTTCGTTGGTTGTAGGCATGTTAGCACCTTCAATGAGGTATCTAGCGCCGTTCTTAACCATTTCCTTCGCCCAGTCAAGAGTGATGTCGTTCTGCATTGCGCATGGCATGTACAGATCAGCCTTAACTTCCCAAGGTCTCTTTCCAGGGATGAACTTAGCGTTCGGGAACTTCTCTGCGTATGGAGCACAAGCCATTGGGCTGTTTGCTCTCAGCCAGAGCAGCATCTCGATCTTCTCTGGTGTGGTGATACCTTCCTCGTCCAGGATGTATCCATCCGGTCCGGAGATTGTGATTGGCTTTGCACCCAGCTCTACCAGCTTGGTAATAGTTCCCCAAGATACGTTACCGAATCCGGAAACTACTACAGACTTGCCTTCCAGAGTCTCACCGAAGTGCTTCAGGACTTCTCTTGCGAAGAATACAATACCGAAACCGGTAGCTTCTGTTCTTCCGTTCAGACCGCCGTTGGTTGTTCCCTTACCGGTCCAAGTTCCGTCGTACTGTCTGGTAATTCTCTTGTACTGACCCATCATGTAGCCGATCTCTCTGCCGCCTACACCCATGTCACCAGCCGGAACGTCTACGTTCGGACCAATGTGTCTGTACAGCTCGGTAACGAAGCTCTGGCAGAATCTCATAACTTCAGCATCAGACTTGCCAGCCGGATCGAAGTCGGAACCACCCTTGCCGCCGCCGATAGGAAGACCGGTCAGGGAGTTCTTGAAGATCTGCTCGAATCCCAGGAACTTCAGGATGCCAGGATATACGTTAGCCTGGAATCTCAGACCACCCTTGTACGGTCCCAGTGCACTGTTGAACTCGAATCTGTATCCTCTGTTAACGTGAACTTCGCCGTTGTCGTCAACCCAAGGAACTCTGAAGGTAATGCTTCTTTCAGGCTCGATCAGTCTTTCAACCAGACCGGCCTTCTCATATTCCGGATGTGCTTCCAGAACAGGCTCGATAGAAGTCAGTACTTCTTCAACAGTCTGAAGAAATTCTGGTTCATGTGGATAATTTTTCTTAGCAATGTCAATGTACTTCTGTGAAATATTAGCCATTTTCTTCTCCTTATAAAAAACTAAATATACTTGCGATTGACTCTTTCCCAATCGCACTTTGATTTTAGCACTCTCGATATGCAGTGTCAATGCACGTGAAAAAAGTATACAATCTAGAGACAAAACACAATCTAGAAAGTGATTCCAATTCTTACAACGTGAAAGAACCCCTTGCACCGCCGTTAAAATCTTTTGTTTTTATCGCTATTATGCTAAAATAAAATGTCGATAGAAAAAACAAATCCGTACCGTCGAAAACATTGAAAACGGCGAGACTCGGATAGATTCTTTTACAGACGGTCAGATATTTTTACGCCCGCATTCCTGCGGACGCAATTTATACATATATTTAAGGAAGAGATTAATGGATTTATCAAATCTGAACAGCGAACAACAGAAAGCAGTGAAGCATATTGACGGGCCACTTTTGATTTTGGCCGGAGCGGGAAGCGGGAAGACCACCACCATGACCCATCGAATTGCGTACATGATTGAGCAGGGCGTGAACCCGGCCCAAATTATGGCGGTGACCTTTACCAACAAGGCGGCCGGAGAGATGCGGGATCGGGTGGAAAGCCTGGTTCCACGGACCCGGGGAATGTGGATCATGACCTTCCATGCCATGTGTCTTCGGATGCTTCGATATCAGTGCGAGGTGCTGGGATATAAGACCGGTTTCACGGTGTACGATGAGACGGACCGAAAATCCCTGGTGAAGCGGATTATGAAGGCCCTGGAAATCAACGAAAAGACCTATCCCGTCAGCTATGTAATCAGCGTCATCAGCAATGCCAAGGAGCGGGAGCAGAATTCGGAAAAATATATTGCGGAGAATTCCGGAGACTTCCGAGCGAACACCGTGTATCAAGTGTATCGGGAATACGAGAAGGAAATGATGCGGAATAACGCCATGGACTTCGATGACCTGATTCTCAACGGGGTGCGCCTCCTGGAAGCGGATCCGGAGATTCTGGCATATTACCGAAATCGGTTTCAATACATCATGGTGGATGAGTATCAGGACACCAACTACTTGCAGTACAAACTGATTCACCTGCTGTCCAAGACCAACCGGAACCTCTGTGTGGTGGGGGACGACGATCAGTGCATTTACCAGTGGCGAGGGGCGGACATTCGGAATATTCTGGATTTCGAGAAGGATTTTCCGGAGGTGACTACCATCAAACTGGAGCAGAATTACCGCTCCGACGGAAATATTCTGAACCTGGCCAACTCCGTCATTTGCAACAATAAGGGCCGGAAGGAGAAGGCTCTGTGGACGGAGAAAAAGGACGGAGCGAAGATCACCTACCGTCGACTGCCCGACGAGAAGCAGGAGGCCTGGTATATCGGCAGTGAAATCGATCGCCTGCACGAGGCGGGATATCCCTACAGCGATATGGCGGTGCTGTATCGGAAAAACGCCCAGTCCCGAGCATTTGAAGAGAAATTCTCCTTCCGGGGAATTCCGTACCGGGTGCTGGCGGGACTGCGGTTCTATGACCGTAAGGAAATCAAGGACGTGATGGCCTACATGCACCTGGTGGAAAATCCGGATGACGATGTGGCCATGCTGCGGGTTATCAACGAGCCAAAGCGGGGCGTTGGAGCAAAGACCCTGTCCGGCATTCAGGCCTATGCCTCCGGATACCGAATCAGCATTTACCGGGCTCTTTGCGAGGCGCAGGTGATGGCATCTCTCCCAAAGAAGGCGGGAAAGGCCCTGCAGGAATTCGTGCAGATGATTCAGGATCTTCGAGGGGAACTGGACAATCTGACTCTGGTGGATCTGTACGACAATATTCTAAACCGTTCCGGTTATCTGGGCGCCTTAGAGGCCGCAGATACGGTGGAGGCGGACGGACGCATCGAGAATATCATGGAATTTAAATCCGTGGTGGCGGAGTTCGAGAAGAGCCTGGAGAACGGAGACGAGGCAGCCCATCAGGAGGAGCTGAGAGAAGAACGGGAAGCCCTGGCCAAAGCCGGATTTCCGGTGGATGAGCCGACACCACTGGCGGCCTTCCTGGAACGGATTACGCTGATGTCGGATATTGACAATCGGGATGAGTCGGAAGATGCGGTGGTGCTCATGACATTGCACAGCGCCAAGGGATTGGAATTTCCGATTGTATTCATTCCGGGAATGGAGAACGGGATTTTCCCGGGAACCGCTTCCTTTGATGAAGAGGGGCGGCTGGAAGAGGAACGGCGCCTTTGCTACGTGGGAATCACCCGAGCGAAGAAGAAACTGTATCTCACCGGGGCGGAGACCCGGATGTTGTACGGCCGGACGGATTACACGTCCGAATCCATGTTCCTGGACGAGATGGACAAGCAGTACATCGACGGTGAGACCGTGAAGGAACGCCAGGCGAAACAGGGAGGCATTGCCGGAGACGGTGGGCTTTTCGGAGATTATTTTTACAAGGGAAGAAGCCACGGCACGGAGGATGGATATTCCGGACCGGATGGCGGGAAGCCTTTTGACAGTCTGGGATATGCGAAGAAGCAGACTCGGAAGAAGTTCTCCAACGAGGGCCTGGAGGCCGGCGATAAAGTGCGCCACCCGAAATTCGGAGAAGGAATGCTGATTGAGGATTCGGGAAAAATCCTTACCATTGCCTTTGATTCCGTGGGAATTAAGAAAATCGGCAAGGGTTTTGTAAATATTGAGAAGGTAGATTAATGGAAGATATCAGAAAGAGAATCGACGAGCTGACGGCGCAGCTGAACGAGGCCTCCCGGGCCTATTACGACGACGCCAGCGAGATCATGACCAATTACGAATACGATGAGCTGTACGATGAATTGCTGCGGCTGGAGGCAGAAAGCGGATACATTCCCGAGGACAGTCCGTCTCAGAACGTGGGTTATACGGTGCAGTCGGAACTGCCGAAGGAGCGTCACGCTCGGCGGATGCTGAGTTTGGATAAAACCAAGGATCGGGAGGCGCTGCGTTCCTGGCTGGGCGACCGGGAGGCGCTGCTGTCCTGGAAGCTGGATGGTCTGACGGTGGTGCTGACCTATGAAGAAGGAAAGCTGGCCAAGGCGGTGACCCGCGGAAACGGCGATGTGGGCGAGGTGATTACCCCTAACGCCCGGGTATTCCGGAACGTGCCCCGCACCATTCCCCATCGGGGACATACGGTGGTACGAGGAGAAGCGGTGATTCGCTACGAGGATTTTGAGAAAATCAACGCGGCCATCGACGATGCGGATGCGAAATACAAAAACCCGCGGAACCTGTGCAGCGGCAGTGTACGCCAGCTGGACAGCCGGATTACGGCGGAGCGAAACGTGAACTTCTACGCCTTTACCTTGAGTGAGGCGCCGGAGGTGGACTTCGAGAACAGCCGGGAAGTCCAGATGAAATGGATGGCGGAGCAGGGGTTCGACGTGGTGGAATACCGGAAGGTGGACCGAGAGAATCTTTTGGCGGCCATCGATGAATTTGAAACGCGGATTCCCACCTTTGAGATTCCGTCGGACGGACTGGTTCTGACCCTGGAGGATTTGGCATATTCCGCTTCCTTGGGAACCACAGCGAAGTTCCCGAAGGATGCCATGGCCTTTAAATGGCGGGATCAGCAGGCGGAAACGGTGCTTCGGGAAATCGAGTGGAGCCCGTCCCGCACGGGACTGCTGAATCCGGTGGCAATTTTTGATCCGGTGGAGCTGGAGGGAACCACGGTTCGCCGGGCATCGGTGCACAATATCAATATAATGGAAGATTTGAAGCTGGGCATCGGAGACCGAATTACGGTGTACAAAGCCAATATGATCATTCCGCAGATCAGCGGGAACCTCACCAAGAGCGGCAGCTTCCACATCCCGGAGACCTGTCCGGTGTGCGGTGGAGAGGCGCGGGTGCAGTCGGACGGCGGCACCAAAGTGCTGACCTGCACCAATCCGGACTGCTTGGCGAAGCAGGTAAAAAGATTTTCTCTCTTCGTCTCCCGGGATGCCATGAATATCGAGGGGCTTTCCGAGCAGACTTTACTGAAGCTGATCGGCATGGGATGCATTCGATCCTTCCCGGACATCTTTGAACTGGAAACGTACCGGGAAGAAATTATAGAAATGGACGGTTTTGGGGAGAAATCCTGCAGGAATCTGTTGGACTCCATCGAAGCTGCGAGAAATACCACGCCGGCTCGGGTGCTGACGGCCCTGGGAATTCCGGGGGTAGGCGTCACCATGGCGAATCAGATTGCCCGTGCCTGTCGAAATCGGTGGCAGACCATTCAGGCGTTGACGGAAGAGGAACTGCTGGATATCGACGGCGTGGGAAGCGTGATGTCAAAGGATTTTGCCGGCTTCTTCCGAGAACCGAAGAATGAGAAAATGGTGAATCGACTGATTGCTAAGCTGCATCTGGACGAATCCTACGAGGAGCAAGGTAGCGGATTGGTGGGAAAGGTGTTCGTCATTACCGGTTCCCTCAATCACTTCGGCAACCGAAAGGAACTGAAGGCGGCCATTGAGGCAGAGGGCGGAAAGGTGGCCGGAAGCGTCAGCGGCAGCACGGATTACCTGATTACCAACAATCCGGAATCCGGTTCCTCCAAGAATCGGGCAGCTCGGGAGCTGGGCGTGTCGATTATCACGGAGGAGGACATCTTGGGGATGATCGGACAAAGCGAAGCGTAACGAAATTGTTTTTATAAATTGTTTTTACATACTATACGGAAAGGGGGAGGAACTATGGATAATTCGATTCAGGATATGGACGAAACTTTTGAATATTCGGAAGAGAAGATTTTCAGCCTCCTGGAGGAGAAAAAGTATTTCCAGTGTCGGGATGAACTGCTGAAGTTCAATGCGGTGGATATCGCGGAGATGCTGGAAGACGTCATGCGGGAATACGACATGCAGAAAGCGGTGGTGCTGTTTCGGACTTTGCCGAAAGACGTGTCCGTTGAGGTGTTCCCGAACATGGATGTGGACAATCAGGTGGAAATCATTAATATCATCACGGATCCGGAAATTCAGTACATTCTGGACGAGCTGGATTTCGACGATATGATCGACGTGCTGGAGGAGCTTCCGGCGAACCTGGTGGACAAAATCCTGGAGAAAACGCCGAAGAATGAGCGGCGGCAGATCAACACCTTCCTGCGGTACAAGGAGAACAGCGCCGGCTCCCTGATGACGCCGGACTACATCGAGCTGCGGAAGGATATGACGACCAAGGAGGCGCTGGCTCACATCAAGGAAGTGGGCATGGATTCGGAGACGATTTACACGGCCTACGTGCTTTCCGGGGGGAGAAAGCTGATCGGCATCGTGTCTCTTCGGTCGCTGGTAATCGCACCGGATCACGAGAAGGTGTCGGAACTCATGCATGAAGACATTATTCTGGCTCACGTGGACGATGACCAGGAAGAGGTATCGGACCTGTTCAAGCGGTACGGTTTTCTGGCGCTGCCGGTGGTGGATAACGAGGGCCGCCTGGTGGGCATTATCACCGTCGACGATATTCTGGACGTCATCGAAGAGGAGATGACGGAGGATATCGAGCGTATGGGCGGTGTCATCGATTCCACCGACAAGGAATATCTGGACATGCCGGTCATGGACCACGTCAAGGCGGAGTTGCCGTGGCTGCTCCTGTTGATGTGTTCCTACTTCATCACCGGCGGGCTGATTGCCCGGTTCGAGGATGCCCTGTCCTCTGTGGTGGCGCTGGTGGTATACATGCCGATGCTGATGGGCACCGGCGGAAACTCCGGAACCCAGACCACTACCCTGGTGGTGCGGGGAATGTCCACCGGCGAAATCGAAATGGGAGACGCCCTAAAGGTATTCTGGAAAGAGTTCCGAGTGAGCATCGTGATCGGCATCTGCGTCAGTGCGGTGAACTTCGTGCGAATTATTTTGCTGGACCATAACGGCACGCTGGTGGCTCTGACGGTGTGCGTCTCCATGCTGCTGATCGTCATCATTGCCAAGTGCTTCGGCGGGCTGCTTCCGATGGGGGCAAAAAAAATCGGCATCGACCCGGCATTGATGTCCGGACCGATGATGGCATCCCTGACGGATATGGTATCGTTGGGCACGTATTTCATCATGGCAAAATATTTCCTGAATTTATAGCTATGGACAACCTATTGCTATATGAATATAATGAATCTATGTTTGCACAAGCAAGAACAGGAGGAAGTTGTGAGTAACAGAAATTATGATGAGCTGAAAGAAACAGCTCGCAAGATTCGTGTGGATGTCATTCGCGCAATCCACGAAGCCGGTTCGGGCCACCCGGGTGGTTCCCTGTCCGCAACGGACATTCTTACGGCGCTTTATTTCGATACCATGAATATCAATCCGGAGAATCCGAAGATGGAAGGTCGGGATAAGTTCGTGCTGTCCAAGGGACACGCAGTACCGGCGCTCTATGCGACTCTGGCAGAGAGAGGATTCTACGATGTGGAAGAGATGATGACCCTGAGAAAAATCGGAAGTCACTTCCAGGGACATCCGAATATGCATAAAGTTCCGGGACTGGAGATGTCCACCGGTTCTCTGGGACAGGGTTTCTCCGTTGCGGTTGGTATGGCGACGGCCGGAAAGATGGACGGAAATCCGGGCAGAGTGTATGCTCTGTGCGGAGACGGCGAACTGCAGGAAGGCATTATCTGGGAAGCGGCGTTGTCCGCAGCGCATCGGAACCTGGACAACCTGGTGCTGATTGTGGACTGGAACGGCCTGCAGATTGACGGAAAGGTAGATGACGTAAAGAAGGTAACGCCGCTGAGCGGAAAGTTCCAGACCTTCGGATGGCACGTGATTAACGTGGACGGACACAGCTTCCCGGAAATTTTGGCGGCGCTGGATGAAGCCAAGACGGTAAAGGGACAGCCGACGGCAATCATCGCTAAGACCCATAAGGGCCACGGCGTATCCTTCATGGAAGATCAGGCCGGATGGCACGGCAAGGCGCCGAACGACGAGCAGTTCCGGCAGGCAATGGAAGAACTGGGAGGTGTACAGTAATGGCAGATGTAAAGAAGATTGCAACCAGAGAAGCGTATGGTGAATTTCTGGTGGAAGAGGGTGCCAAGAGACCGAACCTGGTGGTAATGGATGCGGACCTTTCCGGTTCCACAAAGACAAAGAATTTCGCAAAAGCATATCCGGAACGTTTCGTGAACTGCGGTATTTCGGAGCAGGATCTCTATGCGGAGGCCACCGGAATCGCATTGTCCGGTCACGTGGTATGCGCCAGCACCTTTGCCATGTTCGCTGCCGGAAGAGCCTATGAAATCATTCGAAACTCCATCGGATATACCGGCGCAAACGTAAAAATCTGCGCGACCCATGCGGGAATTACCGTCGGTGAAGACGGTGCCAGCCACCAGACTTTTGAAGATCTGTCCCTGATGAGAGAGATTCCGGGCATGACCGTACTGTGTCCGGCAGATGCTGTCAGCGCGCGCAAGCTGCTGGAAGCGGCTGTGGATTTCGACGGTCCGGCATACATCCGTCTGGGAAGATCCGGCGTTCCGGTGCTGTATTCTGATGAGCAGGCAGAGAAGATTCAGATTGGAAAAGCGACTCAGCTGAGAGAGGGTTCTGACGTGACCGTTATCGCAACCGGCATTCTGGTAGCCGATGCGATGGCCGCTGCAGAAACTCTGGCAGAAGAGGGTATCTCTGCGCGCGTTCTGGATATGCACACCATCAAGCCGATCGATGCAGAGGCAATTATCAAGGCAGCACAGGAAACCGGTGCTATCGTAACGGCAGAGGAGCATTCCGTTATCGGCGGCCTGGGCAGTGCTGTGGCAGAAGTGGTCGTGCAGAACGCACCGTGCCGAATCGAGATGGTGGGTCAGAAGGACACCTTCGGCGAATCCGGAAAGCCGGCAGAGCTGCTGGAGAAATACGGCATGACCGCAAGCGACATTGTAGATGCAGTAAAAAAAGTTTTGAAATAGCAAAAATTCCCCTTGACAAATGAAATTTTGTGAAATGGTTAATAAAATAACTGATAGATTTCCAATAGATAACAAAAAAAGTATTAAAAATTTGCATAGAATCAAAAAAAGCTTTTAAAAGTGTTTACAATGTGAAGCTATGGTGATAGAATCACAGAGTAGGATTAGACCATGGTCTAGCCATAGTTTAATTACAGCCTGTGTCCCATCGAATTTGAGATATTTTTATTCAATGGGTGTGGGAATAACCAAGGCTTTGTCAGGTTCGAGACAAAGGAGCCTGATGTAAATTATTCATCATTTATCGTTATTTCTTTAGGAGGTAAAAGTAAAATGGAAACTGCAAAAAAAGGTAAGCCATTTGGGTTTTATGTCTGCGCACTCGGTTTCACATTCGAGCGTATGGCATTCTACACTGTAAAGTATCTGCTGGCCATTTGGATTGCGACTAACACAACATCCGGTGGTCTCGGACTTGACGATGCGAAGGGTGCGGCCATCTCCGCTTCTTTCGTAGCATGGACCTACATCACACCGATGATCGGTGGATATCTCGCTGACCACTTCATCAGCCCAAGACTGTGCGTACAGATTGGTATGCTGCTGATGGGTGTTGGCTACATCATTTCCGGAATGGCAACAGATTTGAAGATGGTATGGGTAATGATCGTTCTCGTTGCTGTTGGTACCGGTTTCTTCAAGGGAAACCTGTCCGGCGTTAACGGACTTCTGTTCTCCGATCAGGAAGAACTGGACGAAGCATTCTCCATTCAGTATTCTTTCGTTAACATCGGTTCCTTCATCGGAACTACTTTCATCGCCGTTCTGGCTACCAGCGGAAAGATGAGCTTCACCGGCGTATTCACACTGTGCGGTGCGTTGCTGATCATCGACCTGATTTGGTTCACCGTCGGTGGAAAGAAGGCTCTGGGCGAAGCCGGCAAGACTCCGTTCAAGAAGGATACCCGTGAATTCGTATCCGAAGAGAAGAGAGCTGCAGCAGCAGCTCCGCTCACATCCGGAGACAAGAAGAAGGTTGTTGCTGTCATCCTGCTGACCCTGCTGTCTGCAGTATTCTGGATGCTGTGGTACATGGCTTACATGCCAGCATACTACAGATTCGGTTATGGTGATGGAGATGCCTTCCTGAACAAGGCTAACTGGTACATCGGAAGCTTCCAGATTCCTACATCCTGGTTCGACTCCGTAAACGCTCTGGTTTGCATCATCCTGGGACCGGTTCTGGCTGTGGTATGGCGTAAGCTGTCTCAGAGACCACAGGGCGACATGTCCATGTTCAGAAAGACCGCTCTGGGCTGCATCCTGCTGGGTGTTTCTTACCTGGTAATGGTAGTTGCGAACAACATCGCCGGTGACAACGGTCAGTGCTCCGTAATGTGGCTGGCTCTGGTATGCTTGCTGATGTCCGTAGGTGAGATGGTATTCTCCCCTCTGGGTAACTCCTTCATCTCCAAGTTCGCTCCGGCTAAACTGCTGGGTCTGCTGCTTGGTGTATGGCCAATCGCCGTATTCCTGGCTCAGCAGCTGTATCCAAGACTGTATGCTTTCCTGAACACCATGGACTTCACCAAGGGTTACGGCGGCTGCGCAGTTGTAGTAATCGTATTCGGTGCAATCCTGTGGGGATTCTCCAACAAGCTGGAATCCTGGGGTACTTCGGAAGAGTAATCTGCACTGCAGAAACAGGTTTATGATTTTTAATTAAGATAGAATGATGAATTATTGGAAGGTGTTACGTGCTTGCATGTAACACCTTCTTTTGTTGCTTGAAAAGCAAAGAACTAAAAAACGGGATAGTTTTCAATAACTATCCCGTAAATATTCGTGAGAACTTATTTTCTGTTCAGCAGGTAGTTCCAGTCGATGCTGTCCTGCGGATTGTCTTGCAGATTGGAGGTAGCTGCCGGACCGGAAGCGCCGAGGAATGCCCGGCCTACGGTGCCGGTTGCGGCTTTGCCGATAATGTCCAGCTTCGGCGTAAGTATCGGAGCCAGAGATTTCAAAATCATTTTATACGCTTCAAAATCTGCATCGGCAGACTGCTTCTTATACTTGTCCGCTTTTCCCAATGCAAAGATTTCGCTCAAGTTATCGGTGTCAGTAATCTTCTTAGCGTATTCGTAAATCTTATGCTGCTGTTCTTTGGAGACTTTTGCGGTCTCAAAGCTGAGATAGCGCAGGCTCTCTTTTACTCCATAAGCAACAATCATTGGAACCGCGTCCATCGAAATTTCCTCTGTCTTATAGAAAAGACTGTTGACGAGTACGTGGTCGTATGCCGGATACTCAGCCGGAAGCTCACTGCCTTTTCTGCAGCTTTCCCCATCAATAATGATATAATCTGCGTCTGCGAGCATCTTCAGCTCCGCAGCGACGGCATTCAGGGTAACCTCACCGGTTCCCAGAAGTGCGAGTTCCATCGGATGGAGTTCCGCTGCTTCGGTACGTTTAAAGTTGAACATGCTGTGACCTCACTTTCGTATAGTGATAAGAGTTATTTTGACGGTATTATGCAATTGCATTTGCAACCGCCAAATTCTTCGTATATAGAGTATACCCCCCATAGAATGTTTGCAATAGAAATGGGAGAATCTTAATATTAAGAATACTAATATAGAAAACGCGCCTATTGAAAAAATCGGAAGTCTGAGATATCATAGATAAGATACTTTTACAATGATTAAGAGAATTTTGGAACGAGGGAAAAGAGATTAGCGATGTACAAATTAGTATCGAAATTAGTAATCTACCGAAATATCGGGAAGGATTCCATCCTGTTTCGCATGGCGGACATCTGCCGGGATTTCGATTCCGGAAATTACGAGCCGGCTCATCTGACGGACCGGATTTTGGATGAGATTCACGATTTGATGGATGTGAGCACTGCCTACGGTTTTGACCGGAATCTGTGGCAGAACTATCTGGCATACCTGATTGCCATGACGGAGAATCCGTTCACGCTGGTGTCGGAGAAGAACGGCAGCGTGGAGGGAACGGTGAACGACTTCGCCATGAACGACTTCGCTATTTTCAAGCAGCTGTTCGATTACGACTTTACGGAAATGGAGCAAGCCCTAGGGTTGAATTGCTTCCGGCTGATCACGAATTACAGATCGGTGCCGAAGAAAGAACAGTTCTTCAACCGCAACGTGAGCGTTCGGGTGTGCCGACTCAGCGAGGACATCGACCGGGCGGAAACCGTGGAAGAAATGTACGATATCGTGATGGAATTCTATCGTCACTACGGCGTGGGAAAATTCGGAATGAACCGAGCCTTTCGCATTGCGGTGCAGGACGGCCGACCGGAGATCGTGCCGATTACCGCCACCGGCGGTGTGGTGCTGGGCGACTTGGTGGGCTATGAGCGCCAGAAAAAACAGCTGACCGACAACACGGAAGCGTTCCTGAGCGAACAGCCGGCCAACAACGTGCTTCTGTACGGCGATGCCGGTACCGGCAAATCCACCAGCATCAAGGCACTGCTGAATCACTATTATGACCGGGGACTTCGGATGATTGAAGTGTACAAGCACGACTTCAAATACCTGCCGGAAATCATCAGCATTATTAAGAGCCGAAATTATCGTTTCATAATTTATATGGACGACCTGTCCTTTGAAAGCGCAGAGACGGAATACAAGTACCTGAAGGCGGTTATCGAGGGCGACCTGGAGGTGCGTCCGGACAACGTGCTGATCTACGCCACGTCCAACCGCCGCCACCTCATTCGGGAAAGCTTTGCGGACCGACAGGAAACCGATGCCAACGACGTGCACAAGAACGATACCATGGCGGAGAAACTGTCACTGTCTGCCCGCTTCGGCGTCAGCATCGCCTACTACAAGCCGGCGCATCAAGAATACCACGACATCGTACGCACTTTGGCGGAGCGTCAGGGCGTAAATCTTCCGGAGGAAGAGCTTCTGCTGGAGGCCGATCGCTGGGCAACGCGCCACGGCGGAGAATCCGGAAGAGTGGCACAACAATTCGTGGATATGCTCGCCGGTAAAAATAATTCGGAAAGGGCGTAGGCAACCGAAATCGCTAATGAACGGTCGGAAAACTTTGCGGCCGTGAAAATATTTTTTTATATAATTAGGAGGAAAACTATGGCACAGGAGAGAACTTACATCATGCTGAAGCCGGATTGCGTACAGCGCGGCCTGATGGGCAGAGTGATTGCTCGAATTGAGGACAAGGGGTACAAAATTACCCAGGCGAAGATGATGACGCTGAGCGAGGAGATTTTGCGGGAACATTACGCACACGTGGCGGATCAGCCGTTCTTCCCGGGTATGCTGGAATACATGACATCCGGCCCGGTTCTGGCGATGATTGTGGAAGGTGAGAATGCGGTAAAAGGAATGCGGATTCTCATGGGTGCGACCAAGTTCGAAGACGGAACGGCCGGCACCATTCGCGGGGATTTCGCTTCCAGCACCACATATAATCTGATTCATGGATCGGATTCCGTGGAGAATGCGGAAATCGAAATCAAGCGTTTCTTCGGCTAGGAAACAGGAAGTATGGCGTGGACGAGGTAAAATTGCTTTTGCAACTAATCCATTTCAAAAAAAGTTTTAAAAAGTTGTTGACAAGTGCCTGTAACGCGCGTATAATTTTATCTTGTCGTCACCGAAAAGCGAACGCTTCTCGGAGGCGCAGCGTGCAGGCTCCAAGGCTTTTATGGCATTGGACGCGCTCGTGAGTACTGAAAACTTTTTAAAAAAGTTTGAAAAAAGTGCTTGACAAGAGCCAACTGAAGCGCTATAATGAATAAGCTGTTTCAAATGAGACAGCAAGAACCTTGAAAACTTCATAGTGCAGAACCGGTCAA
>NZ_VUNA01000017.1 GCF_009695905.1 Mogibacterium kristiansenii | reverse complement strand
AAGATCGCAGGGCTCACGGCGGACCATTAGCCTGTAGGTAACCAATCCACGAATAACAGAGTGGCCACATGCCGGGAACTGTTAAATCAAAGCTCTTTCCAGATGCTGTCAAGAAAATACAAATGTGCCATGCCGAGAGAAGAAACTTTCTTGTAATCGTCTCTTGACAACGGTCACTTCATAACAGGCTTTCCCGGGAAGGAGGCGCAAACTCCCACGGCCGCCGGCGCCTTTTCCCGGCAACCGGTTTGCGCCTCTCAACGGAAGAATAAGGCTTTCCCGGGAATGGGGCGCAAACTCCCGCAGCCGCCGGCGCCTCTTCCCGGTGAAAGGTTTGCGCCCCTCGACGGAAGAATAAGGCTTTCCCGGGAGTGAGGCGCAAACTCCCACGGCCGCCGGGGGGCTCTTCCCGGGTGAAGGGTTTGCGCCCCTCGACGGAAGAATAAGGCTTTCCCGGGAGTGAGGCGCAAACTCACACCGCCGCCGGGGGGCTTTTCCCGGCAACCGGTTTGCGCCTCTCAACGGAAGAATAAGGCTTTCCCGGGAATGGGGCGCAAACTCCCGCAGCCGCCGGCGCCTCTTCCGGGTGAAAGGTTTGCGCTTCTCGACGGAGAAATAAGGCTTTCCCGGGAAGGAGGCGCAAACTCCCACGGCCGCCGGCGCCTTTTCCCGGCAACCGGTTTGCGCCTCTCAACGGAAGAATAAGGCTTTCACGGGAATGGGGCGCAAACTCCCGCAGCCGCCGGCGCTTTTCCGGGTGAAAGGTTTGCGCTTCTCGACGGAGAAATAAGGCTTTCACGGGAAGGAGGCGCAAACTCCCACGGCCGCCGGCGCCTTTTCCGGGCAACCGGTTTGCGCCTCTCAACGGAGTAATAAGGCTTTCCCGGGAGGGGGGCGCAAACTCACACTGGCTCCGGGCGGATTTCCCGGTGAAGGGTTTGCGCCTCTCGACGGAAGAATAAGGCTTTCCCGGGAGCGGGGCGCAAACTCCCACGGCCGCCGGGGGCTTTTCCGGGTGAAGGGTTTGCGCCCCTCGACGGAGAAATAAGGCTTTCCCGGGAATGGGGCGCAAACTCCCGCAGCCGCCGGCGCTTTTCCGGGTGAAGGGTTTGCGCCCCTCGACGGAGAAATAAGGCTTTCCCGGGAAGGAGGCGCAAACTCCCACGGCCGCCGGCGCCTTTTCCCGGCAACCGGTTTGCGCCTCTCAACGGAAGAATAAGGCTTTCCCGGGAATGGGGCGCAAACTCCCGCAGCCGCCGGCGCCTCTTCCCTGCAAAAGATTTGCGCCCCTCAACGGAAGAATAAGGCTTTCCCGGGAGTGAGGCGCAAACTCCCACAGCCGCCGGCGCCTTTTCCCGGCAACCGGTTTGCGCCCGTACAAATAGAAGAAGGAGGTGTCGCACCAATCATGCGACACCTCCTTCTTCTTCATCCTTACCTTTATTACTTCTTTTCTTTTCTCATGGTCAGGGAAATCTTTTCCCGTTTCACATCCACATCCAGCACGCGCACATCCACGATGTCGCCCACCTTCACCACGTCCAGCGGATGTTTTACGAAACGGTCCGCCAGCTGGGAGATGTGCACCAGACCGTCCTGGTGTACGCCGATGTCCACGAAGGCACCGAAGTCCACGATGTTCCGGACGGTGCCCTTCAGTTCCATGCCCGGTTTCAGATCCTTGACCTCCATGACATCGGAACGGAGAATCGGCGCCGCCGCCTCGCTTCGAGGATCCCGGCCCGGTTTTTCCAGCTCTTCCAGAATATCCTTCAAGGTGTACTCTCCGATTCCCAGGTTTTCCGCCATTCGCTGCACCGCTGCCTCGCTGATTTTCGCCGGGGCTGCCGGCGCCTGTTTCGGCTTTTCCTCTTTCTTCGGGCGGTTCAGCGCCTTCAGCGCGCTGAGGCTGCTGAGGTTTCCTTTTTCGTTCACCGCAACTTCCGGGGCTGCGTTCCGGGAATTCTCCTTCTTCCCCTTGCCAGCACCCTTTCCGCTTCCGGCACCCGCTGCGGAAAGCTTCGGATTGGCGGCCAGATCTCGGACGCCGCCGTTTGCCAGGTCCGCCTCGCTGTATCCCAAAGTCGCCAGGATGGTGCGGGCCGCTTCATAGCTTTCCGGGTGCACTGCGGTGGCATCCAGCGGTTCCTCGCCGCCGGAAATTCGCAGAAAACCGGCGCACTGCTGGAAGGCTTTCGGTCCCAGCTTCGGCACCTTCAGGAGTTCCTTCCGGCTCCGGAACCGGCCGTTGGCCTCCCGGTATTTCACGATGTTGGACGCAACGGTGCTGGTGATTCCGGACACGTATTCCAACAGGGACGGGGAAGCGGTATTCAAATCCACGCCCACCCGGTTTACGCAGTCTTCCACCACGGCGTTCAGGGCTTCCCCCAGCTTCTTCTGGTTCATATCATGCTGGTACTGACCCACGCCGATGGATTTCGGATCTATTTTTACCAACTCCGCCAACGGATCCTGAAGACGGCGGGCGATGGATGCGGAACTGCGCTCGCCCACATCCAGGTCCGGATATTCTTCCGTGGCCAGCTTACTGGCGGAGTAGACGGAGGCTCCCGCCTCGTTGACGATGACGTACCGGAGTTTTTTGCCCTCTGCCTGTGCGTACTCCTTGATAAAATCAACGATAATCTGCTCGGATTCCCGGGATGCGGTTCCGTTGCCCACGGAGATCACATCGATGTCGTACTTCTTCACCAACTTTGCCAGCACGGCCTTGGCTTCCCGCACCTTGTTCTGGGGCGCCGTTGGGAAAATCACCGTGGTGTCCAGGATTTTGCCCGTCGGGTCGCACACCGCCAGCTTGCATCCGGTACGGAACGCCGGATCCCAGCCCAGTACGGTTTTGCCCGCCAGCGGCGGCTGCATCAGAAGCTGCTCCAGGTTGCTTCCGAAAATCTTAATGGCCCCTTCCTGGGCTTTCTCGGTGAGCTCGTTCCGAAGCTCCGTCTCGATGGACGGGGCAATCAGCCGCTTGTAGGAATCCGCCAAAGCCGGCGACAGGTAGTCCCCTCGGCCCACCTGCTTCTCCAGGTACTGCACGCAGGTTTCCTCCGGCGCCTGAATGTGCACGGACAGCATCTTCTCCTTCTCTCCCCGGTTCATAGCCAGCACCCGGTGTCCCGGAATCTTTGCGACTCCCTCGGTATAGTCCGCATAGTTGGCATAGACCGGATTATCCACACCTTCTTTTGTGGCCACGGAAACCATCATGCCTTGCTTCTGGGTGCGGTTTCGAATCTGAGTCCGATACTCCGCGTCGTCGGAAACGTCCCCGGCGATGATATCCTGCGCGTACCGAATCGCCTCCGGCACGGTGTTCACTTCTTTTTCCGGGTCCAGATACTTCTGCGCTTCCGCTTCCACGTCTGCCGCCGCTCCGTGCTTCCGAATAAAATCCGCCAGTCCGCTGACGCCTTTCTCCTTGGCAATGGTGGCTCTGGTGCGGCGCTTCGGTTTGTACGGCCGGTACAGGTCCTCCACGGCCACCGCGGTCTCCGCCGCCTCAATCTGCTTCCGCAGCGCCGGGGTCATCTTCTCCTGCTCCTCAATGGACGCAATCACCGTCGCCTTCCGCTCCTCCAAATTCCGCAGGTACTTCAGCCGCTCGTCAAACGCCCGCAGCTGCTCGTCGTTCATCCCGCCGGTCACGTCCTTCCGGTACCGAGAAATGAACGGAATCGTGTTCCCCTCATCGATTAATTTAATCACCGCCTCGGTCTGTGCCGGACGAATCTCTAATTCCTGAGTAATTTTCTTTTTAATATCCATATGTCGTTTCGTTTCTCCTAAAAAAAATAAAACATCCCGCCGGCGTTTCCGGCAGGGCCGCGGGAAAGCGGCTTGTCTATGATACCACATTCTCGGCGTTTTTGGTATCGCTCTCAAGAATTCCGATTGACGGCTCCCCCCCTGCCGGGTATATAATAAGCAGTAAACAAGTTAGAAACACAAGGAGGTTATATGAAACGAGTCCTATTGGACCAGGAAAAGAAAACCATCCGCCTGTCCAGCTGGCTGGGCGTTACCGTGGCAGTCTTCGAGCTTGCCATGTTCATCGTCAGCGGATCTCAGGCGATTCTCATCGACGGCGTCTACGATGCAATGGATGTGGTTATTCTGGTAATCTATCAGATGCTGCTTCCGCTGATTTACAAGCCGGTCAGCGAGCGCATTCCATTTGGTTTTGCCCAGGTGGAAACCCTGTTCATCCTGATTAAGGGCTCCGTCCTGATTGTCGTCACCTCCATGATTATTTATAACGATATCGTCATCATCCTGAACGGGGGCACCTCCATCGATACGAAGCAGGTGCTGATTTTCGAAGCCTTCCTGACGCTGTTCTGCATCTTCGGCTACTTCGTGGTGCGGAGACTGGGCCGAAAGCTGAAAACCCCGATGATCAAGGTGGAACTGATTACCTGGAAGATCGACGTTTTTCTGAGTTTGGGTGCCTTCCTGGCATTCTTCATGGAAATCCCATTCCTCCACTTCCACGTGCTGGAATGGCTGGTTCCGTATATTGACCCGCTGGTTTCCTGCGCCATCGCCATGCTGATGCTGCCGGAGCCGACCCGGGCATTTATCAAAGCCATCCGAGGACTGGTGCTCATGGCCCCTTCCGAGGAAAAACTGGAACGGATTCGCACCCTGTGCCACGAAACCCTTTCGGATTACCCGTATGAAATCGACTTTATCGATGCGGTTCGCACCGGCCGAAAAATGTGGATTTCCCTCTACTTCACCACGGAAGGGAACATGATTAAGGTGCCACAGCTGAAACAGGCCACCATGGACTTAAAGAAAGCTCTGTCCACGATTTACCTGAACCTGGATGTGGAAATGATTCCGGAAATCCACCCGGACAATCCGGCGGAATAGAATTTAAATAGAACTAGGGAAAAAAATAGTTTCTTCGCGAATAGTTGCGGGATAGGTATTAGCCTATCCCGCAACTTTTTTGTAAAGAGCCAAAAGGTTGGTGCAAGCCGGCGAAAAAGGCCTACAACTTGGTGCAACGGAAACGGAAAATCAAGGCCTTGCGGGGTTCCGTGCACCAACTCCGGAGCTGTAAGCCGGCGAAAAAGACCTACGACTTGGTGCAACGGAAACGGAAAATCAAGGCCTTGCGGGGTTTCGTGCACCAACTCCGGAGCTGCAAGCCGGCGAAAAAGGCCTACGACTTGGTGCAACGGAAACGGAAAATCAAGGCCTTGCGGGGTTCCGTGCACCAACTCCGGAGCTGTAGGCCGGTGAAAAAGGCCTACGACTTGGTGCAACGGAAACGGAAAATCAAGGCCTTACGGGGTTCCGTGCACCAACTCCGAAGCTGTAAGCCGGCGAAAAAGGCCTACAACTTGGTGCAACGGAAACGGAAAATCAAGGCCTTGCGGGGTTCCGTGCACCAACTCTGCGCCGGCTCCCGGGAAACCGGTTTGCGCCTCTCAACGGAAGAATAAGGCTTTCCGAGGTGTGAGGCGCAAACCCCCACCGCCGCCGGCGCCTTTCCCCGGCAAAAGGTTTGCGCCTCTCAACGGAAGAATAAGGCTTTCCCGGGTGTTGGGCGCAAACTCTCACCTCCGCCGGCGGCTGAATCCCTCCATTCCCGCCGGCCGGCCATATAAAAACAGTGCCGGCGATGAATCCGTTCATCGCCGACACCATTAAGCATCACTTCTTATTCCAACTATTCCGTGTCAACTGTCCCGCGCCTAACTATTCGGCGCCCGCCCGCGTGGCGCCCACTTATTCGCTACTCTGCATCCGGCACCCACATCAGGTAGATTTTGCCCTCTGCCTGTACCATCTGGAAGGTAATCGCATCGTCCTTCCGCAGGCCGAAATCCTGCTTCGGCGCTTCCAGCAGTTCGCCGTAAATCTCCGTCTCGCCGAAGCCGGTACACTTCACCCACACGTATTCCGGATACAGCCCCGCCTTCTGCACGATGACGCTGACGTATTCCGGGCACTCCACGTTCCGGCTTCCGTCAATCAGCTCCAGGTCGTAAATCAGCTGGCGCAGTTTTTCCTTGGTTTCGAACTGCTCCCGCGTCTGCGCCGCAATGCCGTCAAAGGCGCTCCAATCCACATCCAGCTCGCCCTGATCCAGGAATTTCTTGTAGCACACGTCGCCGTAGCGAACCCGTGCCATCTGCGCCGTCACATCCGGCCCCGCTTCCAGCTCGGTCCCGTCCATCTTTGCGGAACACAGGATGTAGAAGCTGAGGCCCAGCCCCTCCTCGATATAGCAGTATGTCAGAATTCCGGTCGCTCCTTCCATAACGGTAAAAGCATTCTTCAGTGCGTCCATATCTTCCGGGCATTCAATGTATTGATACCGGTGGTACAGTTCCCGAAAATTCGCTTCTTCCATTACTCTCAGCTTCACCGTCTGCGTATTCTCCGCCATTTAATCGTCCATTCCTTTCTCTAACTGCGCTATCATATCATCCGAGGACACGGACAGTGCCGAATCCATATCGAAACAGGACCAGATGGATGTTTCATCGTATCCGCTGAACAGAATCGCTTTGTCCAGATTCTGGAAGGATTCGTGGAACAGCTTCTTGCCCAGTTTCACCGTGATCTTCTTTCCGTTACGGGAATACTCATCGGAGATTTCATTGGTATTGTCCTCCGATGGTCCGTATTCATTTTCCAACATACCTTCCTGCTTCAGCGTGGTTCCGTCCACCGTATAGGTGCAGACCCGATAGGTGATGGAGGAATCTCCGCTGGTTCGGTAAATGTAGAACTTGCCATCCTTACCGGTGAACACCACGTAATTTACGCCCGCTCCGGCCGCGACATCCGACAGCAGCGACTCCGAGCCGTTGGCATCGCTCTTCATCTCCACCGTCTCGCCATCCTTCACCGTATAGATGTGCAGGTCCGCCTGATGATTGTTCACCTCTTCCATCAAAAACAGCTCCGGCACGCCGTCCGAATTGATATCACACAGCGCCGTCTGGCGGTCAATGGTCACCAGATCCGAGCTCACCGCCCGCTGCCAGTTGTAATTATCCACCGAATATTTCTTGTCCTGAACCAGAGTATCGTACAAGGTGTACACCTGGCTGAGATCCACATCCTTCTTCTGATCCGTTTCCACCTGCTCCGTCTTCTGACCGTCATCCGCAGATTTGTCCTCATCCGCCGACTTGCTGCAGGCGCTCATGCCCAGCACCAGCATCGCCACGCAAAGGCACCCGATCCATCTTTTCATCTTCATGGCGTTTCCCCCTTCCAGAAGGTCATTTTCTTATATTATAGCGGAGAAAAACAACCCCTGTGTGAAAACACCGTACATATTTCCCCTAAAAACATTTTTCTTTCTCCCGAGTAAACCGGGCATTACCAGTTGGTGGCAATATCGATCTGAGTCGGATTCCGGCTGGCAAAACCGCCGGTATCGCAAACGATGGCCAAACCCAAACTTGTTTTTACAATGGATCCTCTCGGATGCCGACTGAGGTTCGCCGCTACCATGATGTAGTTCCCCAGCATTTTGCAGCCGTCCTTCCGTTCCCAATAGGCATCCGTATTTCCCATCCCACGCATGGTTCGAACCACGCCGGACATGTTCAGATTGTAGTAGGTTTCTTTTCCGTTGGGACCGTTGGCCGTTCCGCTGGACCGGGAAAGCCTGCCTCCGCTGTAGCTGTAGGCACTCTGTACGATGTCGTAGACTTCCGACGCCCCGATATTGGTGTCGGTGGATGCCGGCACGTATTCCAGATTCTCCGCCTTCTTGGCAATCCGGCGAACATAGGCCTTTTCAATCAGGTCGGCGCCGGTTTTCTTCGTTCTCTTTGCGGTTCCGGTAACTTCACCGGCAATCTGGTTCTGCACCAGGTCTACGGCAATCGCTTCCGCCTGCTTCTGCAGCCGGGCATTCTGCCGGGTAAGATACACGGTGTAAAGAATATCCAGCACCATTCCCGCCGCCGCAATCAGTTCTGCGGCGAGAATCATCGCCATTATTTTCTTGCTGAGATTTTTTAATCGATGCATAGTCACTCCTGTCTCGTTCCCTTACAATAGCTGTATTATACCACAGGAGATTTCCAATCCAAAATTTTCTACAATTCCTCCAGTACTTCTCGGATTTCCTTCTCCGCCTCTTCCAGCTTCTCCAGAAATTCTCGGGAAGAATACCGATCTGCTCCGTGCCCCAAAGCATTCTGCTGCACCAGCGCATCCGAAGAGATGACCCGGATGGATCGGGTCCCCTTTGCTTCATCCACCATTTTGCCGATGAGGATGTCTGCCGGTTCTTCTTCCTTTGTATAGATGACCTGTACGCCAAAATGCTGCTCCACAGACCCCACGCCGTACGGGACTTTATAGGCATCGAACACCACAATCAGCTCGCACTGCATGTACCCCTGATAGTTCACCAACCGGTCGATGAGCTGCTGCCGGGCCGCCCCCAGGTCTTGGTTGGCCAGGTCTCGCAGGGTTTCCGAATAGTTAATCAGGTTGTACCCGTCGATGATTACCAGATCGGATTTCGCCTCCCCGGTTCCCTTTGCCGGCCGCATGTGTTTTTTTCGGATTTCTTCATTGCGGGCCAAAGCCTCTGCGGACGCAATATCGTCCTGCTTCGTCCGCCGTTCCACCGGACCCTTGCGCATGATTTTTTTGCTCTTGCCGTAGGTGCGTTCGAAAATCGCCCGAAGCTCTTCGTCGGAAGCCATGGTTTGGCGCAGCCGTTCCCGGCGCATATCCCGCACGCTTTCCTCCGGGGCGCTGCTGCGAAGGGCGGAAGGCAGGTGCATGTGCGCTTCCACCTCGTCCCAGGGAACGATATTGCCGGCGCCGTGGGACACGAACACCGAATCCGCCGGGTTTTCCAGATCCCGCTCCGGCTCATAGGAACTGCGGGCCAGTACCTCCTCCGGATTGTGGCACACGTCGTACCCTTTCAACGAACAGAGAATTCTTCCCTGACCGCCGGTATAGGATGCCAGTGTCACCGGATAATCCATTAAACCGGCCGCCGGCGCTTCTCCCGGAACCACAGAACGGTCGCCGGACTGTTCCAGATTGCCGATTTTTCCGCCCATCTGTTGAATATCCGTCATGGCTCTGCCCACATAACCGGTGGGCACCTCGATGCGGAAAGTGAACCAGGGTTCCAAAATCACCGATTCCGCCTTCATCAGCCCGTTTCGAACCGCCCGGCAGGCCGCCTCCCGAAAATCTCCGCCGCTGGTGTGCTTCTCGTGGGCTTTGCCCGCGGCCAATGTTATTTTTACATCCGTCAACGGTGCCCCCAGCAGCACGCCTCGATGCTCTTTCTGTTCCAGATTTCCCAGAATCAGCCGCTGCCAGTTGCGGGCCAGCAGGTCTTCCGACAGGGTGCTGTTGTACACGATGCCGCTGCCTCGCTCCCCCGGTTCCAGAATCAGGTGCACCTCGGCGTAGTGGCGAAGGGGCTCAAAATGGCCCACGCCTTCCACCGTATCCAGAATGGTCTCCTGATAGATCAGGCTTCCGGTACCGAATTCCACGGTGTATCCGTATCGCTCTTCAATCATAGTGCGAAGCACCTCCAGCTGAATCTGACCCATCAGCCGGATACCGATTTCCGACGTCTCGCTGTTCCAGGTGACGTGCAGCTTCGGGTCTTCCTCTCCCAGTTCCCGGAAATGGCGCAGCACGGTATGCACGTCCATGCCCTCCGGTACGATGACGCTGTAGGTCATGAAAGGTTCCAGCACCTCGCCGCTGTCCGGGTCTGCGCTGCCCAGCGCGTCGCCAGGAATCACGTGGGACAGGCCGGTGACCGCGCATACGGCTCCCGCTTCCGCCTCATCGGCGGAACGGTATTTCATTCCGGAATAGAATCGAATCTGATTCACCTTCTCTTCCCACGGCTCCCCGTTCTCATCGGTGCCGTGCAGCAGGGTGCGCACCGCCAGCTTTCCCCCGGTAAGCCGAAGGAACACCAATCGCTCCCCCCGTTCGTCCCGGCTCACTTTGAACACCTTTGCGCCGAAGGTCTCGTCATAGGCCGGCTCCTCCGTATACCGATCCAGGCAGTCCATCAGGTACTCGATTCCCTGCATTTTCAGGGCAGACCCAAAAATACACGGGTACAGCCGCCGTTCCCGAACGGCCCGGGCGATATCCTCATCCCCTACCGGCCGATCCATCAGCACCTGCTCCGCCAGCTCCGGCACCGCCAAAGTCAGGTCGTCCAGGAACTCCTCACTATCCCGGTTCCGGCTGAAATTCACGAAGCCCTCCCCGAAGGCTTCCTCTAATTCTTCTATAATCGTCTCCCGCTCCCGAACCGCCAGGTCCATCTTGTTGACGAACACCATCACCGGAATGTTCCGCTGACGCAACAGCTTCCACAGGGTTTCCGTGTGGCTTTGGATGCCGTCCGGTGCTGAGATAATCAGCACCGCCAGGTCGATTACCGACAGCACCCGCTCCATTTCCGCCGAAAAATCCACGTGTCCCGGAGTGTCCAGGAAGGTCACCTCCGTGTTTCCCGCTTGGAACCGGGCCTGCTTCGAGAACACCGTAATGCCTCGGTTTCGCTCCACGGAATTTCCATCCAGATAGGAGTCCCCGTGATCCACCCGGCCCAACCGCCGAATTTCGCCAGACCGGTAGAGCAAGCCCTCCGACAAAGTGGTTTTACCCGCGTCAACGTGAGCCAATATTCCCATAATCAATTTCTTCATGAATGGAATTCCTTTCGCCTTTATGATATTGTAATGATACCATGAGTGGTAGAATTTGTGTAAAATTTCCATAAAAAAAGGCCGGATTGGCGGTGATTTCCGACTTTACACAGATTTTACAGATTCATGATAATGTTCCTTACATTGAAGTTTTAAGATTGTACCATAAAGAATTTTAAGATTGTACCATAAAGAAGCAAAGAAAACGAACACGAGGAGGTTTCGGTATGATATATTGCGTAGAAGACGATCAGAGCATCCGGGATCTGATGCTGTATACTTTGAACACGGCGGGTTTTTCCGCCAATGGTTTCCCGGACAGCGTTCCTTTCTGGGATGCAATGAAACAGGAGACGCCGGAACTGATTCTTCTGGATATCATGCTGCCGGGGGAAGACGGCATCGCCATTCTCAAGGAACTGAAAGCCTCGCCTCTGACCCGGAACATTCCGGTGATCATGGCAACGGCAAAGGATTCGGAATACGATAAGGTGATTGGATTGGATCTGGGCGCCGATGACTACCTGTCAAAACCCTTCGGCATGATGGAGATGATTTCCCGCATCAAAGCCGTACTTCGCCGCACCACCCCGAAAGAGGATGCGCCGGTGCTGATGTGCGGAGGCATTGCCCTGAACACCGTCAAGCATCAGGTTTCCGTCCACGACCAGCCGGTCACCCTGACCTTGAAGGAATATGAACTCCTTCGTACTTTTATGGAAAATCTGGGCAAGGCATTCTCCCGGGAGCAGCTTCTTTCCTCGATCTGGGGCATTGACTTCGTCGGGGAAACCCGGACGGTGGATGTCCATATCGGAACTCTGCGGACCAAGCTGGGAAGCTGCGGCGGGATGATTGCCACCGTCCGCGGAGTGGGTTACAGAATGGAGGATACCGGTGAGTAAGAAAATTTTTCGCTCCATCTGGATGGTTTCCATCCTGGTGCTGACCGCCTCCCTGATTATCATCATGGCGGCATTGTACGATTACGTGGATACCACGCAGCGAGAGCAGCTGGTGGACGAAACCCATCTGGCTGCCAAAGGCGTGGAACTGAACGGCAAAAAATATCTTCATAAATTAGATTCCGACAGCTACCGAATTACCTGGGTCGCTGCGGACGGCACGGTGCTCTTCGACAACCGGGCGGACGTGGATTCCATGGGCAATCACAAAGGACGTGAGGAGATCAAAGAGGCGGAGAAGGACGGTTTCGGCCAAAGCGTTCGCTACTCCAACACCCTTTCCGTAAAACAACTTTACGCCGCGGAACGCCTGTCCGACAAGAGCGTGCTCCGGGTGTCCATCGACCAGAAACCGGTGTGGATGGTGCTTCTGGGCATCGCCCCATCCATCGCGTTTGTAGCAATATTCGCCATCCTCATTTCTCTGTGGCTGGCTTCCCGGCTTTCCTGGAAAATCGTGGAGCCAATCAACAAGTTGAACCTGGATGAGGCCATTCAGCACGTGGATGAGGACGATTTCAAGGAAATCGCTCCGCTGATCCGCCGTATGACCCAGCAGCAGGAGCAGCTGCGGAAGGACCGAGACGAAATTGCCCGGTCGGCGCAGATTCGTCAGGATTTCACCGCCAACGTGTCTCACGAACTGAAGACACCGCTCCACGCCATCTCCGGATACGCGGAGCTGCTGGAAAACGGCATGGTTCAGGAAAAGGACATCCGGCCTTTCGCCGCAAAAATCCGCTCGGAATCCCTGCGGATGGCCAAGCTGGTGGAGGACACCATCGGCCTGAGCAAGCTGGACAGCGGTGCCCCGGAAATGAAGTGGGAGGATACGGATCTCTTCACCATCGCCGAGAATGCGGTGGACTGTCTGGAAATTCCAGCGGAAGAGGCGGGCGTGTCCATTTCCCTCCAGGGAAAATCCTGTCCGATGCACGGGATTCCGGAAACCCTGTACAGCATCGTCTACAACCTCTGCGAAAACGGCATTAAATACAACCACTCCGGCGGCTACGTGCACGTGCACCTGGAACCGACGGAATCGGAAATCCTTCTGACGGTGTCCGATTCCGGAATCGGCATCCCGGAGGACGCCCAAAGCCGCATCTTCGAACGGTTCTACCGGGTGGACAAGAGCCGTTCCAAGGAGGTGGGCGGCACCGGACTAGGCCTCTCCATCGTAAAACACGCGCTGATGATCCATCACGCGACGGTTCACGTGGACAGCATCCCGGGCAAGGGCACCACCTTCACGGTGCGCATCCCGAGACGGCCGATGTAGGCGTGGGCTTCGCCGATTAGTGGTGCGCCGCTCCGCGGCTTCGGACTTGGTGCAAGGACTCCCGCAAACCCTTGTTTCTGCGTTTCCTTTGCACCAAGTCTTTGGTCCTTTTCGGAGTTCCAACCCTTCGGACTTGGTGCACGAATCCCCGCAAGCCCTTGTTCCTTCGTTTCCCTTGCACCAAGTCTTTGGTCCTTTTCGGAGTTCCAACCCTTTGGACTTGGTGCAAAGACTCCCGCAAAACCTTGTTCTTTCGTTTCCTTTGCACCAAGTCTTTGAATTCCAATTCTCCGTCTACGATGTGACGTGGTGCTTCACCTCCCGAAATCCCTTGTTTCTTCGTCCGGAGGCACCACGTCACTCAGCCCGGATGGGCCGACGCCCTCATTGACGTGGTGCTTCACCTCCCGCAAGCCCTTATTCCTTCGCGGAGGGGCACCACGTCCCTCGCTCCGAATGAACCGCCTCCCTTACTGACGTGGTGCTCCATACCCCGCAATCCCTTATTCCTCCGTCGAGGGGCACCACGTCCCCGGCCCCGGATGGAATTGGAAAAGGAAGTGCGGACGAATTTGCCATTCGACTGCACTCCCTTCCACTTTTGTTCTGTATCGACAGAAAAAGTAGCGGCGCCATTGCACCGCTACTTTTTCTTCATAATCCGATTAAGTTTTACTACTTTACTTTTCCGCTTCTCTTTGGTGCGGAAGATTTCTTGAACTTGATGGTACATTTTCTCTTTCCTCCGGAAACGCTTAACTTTGTCGGCTTCGGCAGATCTTTTACCTTAAATTGCACCAAGTGTACCATTTTTCATGCAATATCACAACATCTTCTTCCGTTTCAGCACGACGTACAGGCCCAGGCAGATGACCACCACGATACCGCTGATGATGCCGAAGCCGAAAGGCGTCTGGGCGAAAGGCATGTATTTCGTCAGCACGTTCATTCCGTACATTCCGGAGATTACCGTCGGAATCGCCAGAATCAGCGTGATGGAGGTGAGGATTTTCATCACGTTGTTCAGCCGGTTATCGAAAATCGTAGACATCAGCTGGCGGGTGCCGTCCACGATGCTGCGGTAGATGTCCGTCATCTCCACCGCCTGCTGGTTTTCCACGATGGCATCGTCCAGCAGCTCTTGGTCCTCCGGGAAGCGTTCCAGCCGAGAGTACCGGGTGAGGCGGTCCAACACGTTGCCGTTCTCACGAATGGAGGTGGCGAAGTACACCAGCGCCTGCTCCAGCTCGTGAAGGCTGAACAGATCTTCCTCTTCCACATCGTCTCGCACCTTTTCCTCGATTTCCTGCCGCTTCCGGTCGATTGCGTACAGCGCCTTCTGGTACAGCAAAGCGGATTCCAAAAGAATCTGATACACGAACCGCAGTTTTTTCCGGGTGGAAAAATCATTCATCCGATTCTTCTCGAAATTCCGAAGCACGAAGGACTCCTCCGAGCAGATGGTCACGATGGCTTCTTTAGTGATAATGATTCCCAGCGGAATGGTCACGTAAGCCCGCACCCCGTTCCGGTATTCCTCCGACGGGATGTCCACCACGATTAAAGTGTAGTTCTCCGGAAGTTCAATTCGCGTCTTTTCTTCCAGGTCAATTGCCGCCATCAGGTCGTCCACCTCGACGCCCATCCGTTCCGCAATCAGCTCCGCCTCTTCGTTGGAAGGGTTGGTCATCTTCACCCAGCAGTCGTGACAGAAATTCGGCACCGAACTCGTCCGTCCGTTCTGCGTGTAGAAATACTTAATCATGCCCCATCTCCTTTCTGTCTCATTGCTGTCTATTGTACCACAATTTTTCCCCCCCGGCGGGTCCACGCCACCTGCAAAATCCGCGTAAAAACCGCCTTCCCGAATCAGAAGTCCATATACGCCTTAAACGCCGTTGGAATGGAATATTCCTCCTGCAAAGCGCTTTTCTCCGCCGCAAAAAAAACATTTTCTGCCGCCGACGCGTCCGGCCGCTCCTCCGCCTCAATCTCGAAGGCGTGCATGTGCCACTCCACATGGCTAAAAATATGTTTCGACGGCTTCAGCTTCCGGATGGCCTTCGGCTCATATCCCAGCGTCCGGCAGGCCTCCTCCGCCTGCGCCTCCGTCAGCCAGCCCTCCGCGTTGGGCAGCTCGTACAAATTCGCCAGAAGCCCCCGTTCCGGGCGCTTCCCAATCACCACCCGGTCCCCCGTCCGGATTCGAAGCACGGTGCGTTTTTCTTTTCGCCGCTGTTTCTTCTCTTCCTTCACCGGAAGCTGCTGTTCCTTCCCCGTCCGGCGGGCCTCACAGTGCATCTGCCATGGGCATTTTCCGCAAAGCGGCGCTCCGTTGGGGAGGCAGATGGTGGCTCCCAGGTCCATCAGGGCCTGATTCATGTCCCCGGGCCGGGTGCGGTCCAGGATTTCCTCGTAATAGGCCGTGGCCACCTTTCGAGCGGCGGTGGTGCGGATGCTTTCCTCGTAGCCGGTCATGCGGGCGTAGACCCGAAGCAGGTTCCCGTCCACAGAAGGGATGGGGTAGGCAAAGGCGATGGAACTGATGGCCGCCGCCACGTACTCCCCGATGCCGGACAGCTTCTGCAGCTCTTTGGGGGTTCCCGGAATTTCGCCCCCGTATTCCTCCATCACCTGGATGGCCCCCTTGTGCATGTTCCGAATCCGGCTGTAGTAGCCCAGCCCCTGCCACAGTTTCAGGAGCCGTTCTTCCTCCGCTTCCGCCAACGCTTTCACATCCGGAAGCTCCCGAAGGAACCGCTGATAATATTCAATTACCGTGTCCACCCGGGTCTGCTGGAGCATAATCTCCGAAACCCACACATGGTAAGGCGTCGGATCCTCCCGCCAGGGGAGAATCCGACGTTCACTGTCGTACCAGGACAGCAAGAGGTCCGATAGTTTTGCTGCTTGTTGATTTCGATTTGATGTATTCAATCTCTTTTTCCTTCTGTTTAATTATTTAATCCACGCGCAGGGCGGTGACCGGGTCGCTCTTGGCGGCCTTCCGGGATGGGATGATTCCGCCGATCAAGGTCAGGATGATGCTGAGGATTACCAGCACGATTCCTCCCACCACCGGCAGGGACACCTGCATGTTCACGCTGGTCACATGGCCGATGATGATGTTGGTCGGAATAATCAGGATTTCCGTCACGCCGATTCCGATCAGTCCGGCCAATGCCCCGATGATAAAGGTCTCCGCGTTGAACACCTGGCCCACGTTCCGCTTGGATGCGCCGATGGCTCGAAGGATTCCGATTTCCTTTCGCCGTTCCAGCACGCTGATATAGGTGATGACTCCAATCATGATGGAAGATACCACCAGGGAAATGGACACAAAGGCGATGAGCACGTAGCTGATGGCATCGATGATGTTGGTCACGGAACCCATCAGGGCTCCCGCCAGATCGTTGTAGGTGATTTCTTGATCGGTTTTGCCCGATTTCACCATCTTCCGGTTGTATCCATCCAAAATATCCTTCACCTCGGCCTTGCTTTCGTAGTCCTTGGCGTAGATGGCAATCTGAGTCGGATTGGATTTCTTCGCATAGCCGAAGCTCTTCATGTTTCCTTCGTAGGTGTTGGCCTGAGTGTTCATCAGGGACGTGATCAGGGATTGAATCTCGCTCTCGCTCATGTTCATTCCCATGGCGTCCGCAAAAGCATCCGTATCGATCTTAAAGGCTTTGGAGAAATCCAGGCTGCCCATGCTCTTCATGTAGCTGGTCATCATGCCGGATACCAGTTTTTCCGACATGGAGGCCACCGCCTTGGCGGTGTATCCGGACATAGCCGCCGCCAGATTCTTCTCCAGCGCCGAGGTGTCCATGCTCTTTGCCACGGTGGAATTGATTATTTTCTGGGCTTCCGGGGTGGACAGATACTCCTGAAAATCCTGCTGCATCTGCTGCGTGGTAGGATAGTTGTTCTCCTTCGCAAATTTTGCGTAGCCCTCCATCAACTCCGTCATGATCCGCTCCCCATCCTCGTCGGAAATCTCCACGTTCTCGAGTTTTGTTTTTAGAGAAGTCATTTTGGCAGAGAGTTTGTCCTGCACGCCCTGAGACGCCAGAAAACCATCGATGGTCTCGTCGGTGATGCCGTCGGGGTCGGTGATGCCCTTGTCCTTCAGGTATTTCGGGAAGTCCTGAAGCACATCCTTCATGGTGTCCTGCAGGTTCTCATCCTTCAGCTGCTCCTCCACGTGGGTCTTCAGGATGCGGCTCATGTTGTCCGAGAGGATTTTTCGGGCCGCCGGGGAGTTCATGTAATCCTGAAAGGCGGTGTTCATCTTGGTGTAGTCGGTGCCCTTTTTCTCGGAGTATTCCAGGAAGCCTTTCATCAGGCCGCCGAAAAGCTCCTGCAGGCTCTCTTGAGTGAAGTTCAGCTTGGTGCTCTGCATCAGCTTCTGAATGTCTCCTTGGCTCATGCCCGGAATTTGAGTCACGGCCTTCGGGTCGATAAGGCCGCTCATATCCATTTTCTTGGACGGCGCCTTCATGGCCTTGCCAATCTGGGACGGATCGAATTGGAAGGCTTTGGCAAAGGCGTTTTTGTCAAAGGAAAACATGGATTCGAAGTCCGGTCCGTCGCTCTCCTCGCCGAATTCTTTTCCCGTGAGGATGTTGATGTCCCGGCTCTTCTTCTGGGCCCGAACCACTTTGCTGTCCGCCGCCTTTTGAATCATGTGGTCCGTCAGGGAAGCCGGGTAGTAGATATCCCCGTTCAGCACGGTGAAATCCACATCCTTCTTCGGCTTGACCACGCCCACAATTTTGAGGTCCTCCCCCTTTCCGATGACGCGGTCCATATGGCTGTCGTCTTCGGAGCGGTCCACCCACACGTTCTGGGAAGAGTCGTAGGTGTAGTAATCCGAACTGCCAATCATCTTGAATTTGATGCCCATGCAGTCGTTGTAGTTAAAGGTTTCGGTCTGATCCTCGTCCAGATGCACGTCCTTTCCCTTGGAGAAATCCTTCAGCATCTTGTCCAGGTCGTTCATGTTCTTCAGGCCCATGGCGTACAGGGCGATGTCGCTGGCCATACCTTCCTTGGACAGCACCAGCACACACTCGTTGTACTTCTTCGGCCAGTGCCCCGCCTTCACATCGTACTCGTCCCGGTAAAGAGACGGATCTGACGGCAGCTGGTGGAACACGTCGGTGCTCATCATGCTGCTGTATGCCATGGAGGAGCTGATGGACATGCCCATCTTTTTCCGGGTTTCGTCCGGATTCACCTTCCGGTATTCCGTATCCACTTTCCGGAAAATCTGGGGCTTCACGTCGTAGCTGTATTCAATGGCTCTCGTGTGCTTCTCTAAATTACTTTTGCCGCTGTCGATGTATTTCTTCAGGGATTTCAAATCATTGGATTCCATGACAGAGGCCATATTGGTCACCGTCTGCAGTTCCCGAATCTCCCCCTTTTTCGCACTCTTGCCGGCATCCCCATCGCCGCCCCGGGTGAACATGGCCGACATGTCGAAGCCGGAGCTGTCCACCGTCAGCGGGTATTCCCGGATGGTGTCCTCCTCCACGCCGCGGATGTAGTTGTTCACCCCATTGGACAGGGATAAAATCATGGCAATGCCGATGATGCCGATGGATCCCGCAAAGGCCACCAGAATGGTGCGGGCTTTCTTGGTCTTCAGGTTGTTGAAGCTCAGCTGCAAAGCGGTGGCAAAATTCATGGCCGCTTTGCCCAGGTTCCGGTGCACCGCTTTTCCCGCTTCCTCTTTGCTCACGGAAAAAGGCCGGGAGTCCGAAATGATATTCCCGTCCTTCAGCTCCACAATCCGGTCGGCGTACTCCCGGGCCAGCTCCGGGTTGTGGGTCACCATGATTACCAGGTGATCCTCCGCCACTTCTTTGAGGATATCCATAATCTGAACGCTGGTCACGCTGTCCAGCGCACCCGTCGGTTCATCCGCCAAAAGAATGTCCGGGTCATTCACCAGCGCCCGGGCGATGGCCACCCGCTGCATCTGTCCCCCGGAAAGCTGGCCGGGCTTCTTATGAAGCTGGTCGCCCAGACCCACTTTGGCCAGGGCCTCCGCCGCTTTATTTCGCCGTTCTTCCTTCCCGATTCCGGAAATGGTCAGTGCCAGTTCCACGTTGGACAGGATGGTCTGATGGGGAATCAGATTGTAACTCTGGAACACGAACCCGATGGTGTGGTTCCGGTAGGAATCCCAATCCCGGTCCGTGTACTTCTTGGTGGATGTCCCGTTGATGATCAGGTCCCCGCTGTCGTACCGGTCCAGTCCGCCCAGTACGTTCAGCAGCGTGGTTTTGCCGGAACCGGAGGGTCCCAGAATCGCCGCGAACTCGCTGTCCCTGAAATTCAGGCTCACGCCGTCCAGCGCTTTCTGCACCAGTCCCCCGGTGCGGTACTCTTTTCGAATGTTCTTAATCTGCAGCATCTCTCGCCTTTCCCTTTATAAACAATATCACCGCATACACCAGACAAATGCTCTCGGAAATCGGCGTGGTCCACCAGATGCCTTCGCCGCCAAAAACTCTCGTCATCAGCACCAGTACCAGCAGCATCACCGCGATGGCTCTGCCGATGGTGATGGAAACCGCTTTCCCCGCATGTTCGATGGATGCAAAATATCCGGCCAACACCACGGTGAATCCCGCCGGCACAAAGGAGATGCAGAAAATCCGCAAAGCATGTACCGTGTAATTTCTCAGGTGAGTCAAATCCGCCGGAATAAACAGCTTTGCCAGCAGGCCTCCGCCGAATACGGACAGCACCACGGTGACCGCCGCAAAACCGGCCGCCGTAATCAGGCCGTACCGGAGCAGCTTGGCCGTGGCGGATTTTTCTTTTTTCCCGTGATAGAAGCTGATTAGCGGCTGGCTGCCCTGAGCGATTCCCGTCATGGAATAGATGTACAGGGCGTTCACGTAGTTGATGATGGTATAGCTGACCAAGGCCTCGTCCCCCAGATAGGCCGCGATGGCGTGGTTGAAAAAGTACACCGTCAGTCCGGCGGACAGCTCCGTAATGCCGGAGGACAGGCCGTTTTTCATGGCCCGCACAATGGTGCGCCCGCTAAAATGAAAGCGGGTGAAATGCAGCACGGCTTCCTTGGACAGGAAGTGCCGCAGATACAGGGCCGTGACCCCCACCTGGGACAGTGCCGTGGCAATGGCCGCACCGAAGACGCCCAGCGGAAACACGATGACCAGCAGGTAGTCCATGATGCAGTTCAGGATGACGCCAACCATCACGATTTTGGTGGCTTTCTTCGGATGCCCGTCCGCCTTCAGCAGAATCTCAAAGGAATAGGACACGATAAATACCACCGCAAAAGGAGCGATGGTTCCGATGTACTTCGTCACATAGGGCAGGGTGGCTTTGGTAGCCCCCAGGAACAGGGCCAGTTCCTCCAGCTTCCAGAACAGGAGCCCGGAAATCAGGAGGGACAGTACGATCAGGAACGCGAAGTTCTGGCTGAATATCTCGTTGGCTTTTTCCTTCCGGCCTTCTCCCAATGAGATGGAAACCACCGTGGAGGTGCCCACCGCGAACATCAGGGACAGGGCAAACATCGCCGTCACAAACGGCGATGCGATATTGATGGCGGTCATGGCCGTTACGGAAACGCCTTTCGCCACGAACAGCCCGTCCACTGCGGTGTACAGGGTGTACACCCACTGAGCCAGTATGGATGGAATGATGTATCGGATGTATTCTGAGCGAAGGGACTTTGGCTCTCCTCTCAACTGCATAAATGTGTACCTCGTTTCTTTGGTTGTGGGCGGGTCCTCCGGGAACTGTGGGCCCGCTGGGAGCGAAGGCCCTCCGGGGGGCCGGTGGACCCTTCGGGGGGGCCGGGCTGCCGCTCCGGAGGTCTTTGAACCCTCCGGGAAAGCCGGAGCCCTTCGGGAACTGAAGGCCCTCCGGGCGCCGGGCAGGGCTACCGCCAAATTGGAAGGCCCTTCGGGCGCCGGGCAGGGCTGCCGCCGTCCCGTTACATGACTTTTTATTTTACCATATTGTGCGGTTTTCTGTGTGAAAAACCGGTGATTGGAAAGGAGCGTGCAGTTACGCGAAAGCCTTTGGCGAGCCGAACGGGTCCTCGACGTCATGGACGTGGTGCCTCACTCCCCGCTAGCCCTTATTCCTTCGTCCGGGGGCACCACGTCCTCGAGACCCAGCGGGCCTTCGGCAGTGCGGACGTGGTGCTTCACTCCCAGCAATCCCTTATTCCTTCGTCGCCGGGCACCACGTCCCTCGGGCCCAGCGGGCCTTCGGCAGTGCGGACGTGGTGCTTCACTCCCAGCAATCCCTTTTTCCTTCGTCCGGGGGCACCACGTCCTCGAGACCCAGCGGGCCTTCGGCAGTGCGGACGTGGTGCTTCACCGCCCGCTAGCCCTTATTCCTTCGTCGCCGGGCACCACGTCCCTCGGGCCCAGCGGGCCTTCGGCAGTGCGGACGTGGTGCTTCACTCCCAGCAATCCCTTATTCCTTCGTCTTGAGGCACCACGTCCTCGAGCACAGTAGCCGTTCCCGCCGGGCGGACGTGGTGCTTCACTCCCAGCAATCCCTTATTCCTTCGTCGCCGGGCACCACGTCTCTCGGGCCCAGCGGGCCTCCGGCAGTGGGGACGTGGTGCTTCACTCCCAGCAATCCCTTTTTCCTTCGTCCGGGTGCACCACGTCCTCGAGCACAGTAGCCGTTCCCGCCGGGCGGACGTGGTGCTTCACCGCCCGCTAGCCCTTATTCCTTCGTCGCCGGGCACCACGTCTCTCGGGTCCAGCGGGCCTCCGGCGAGCCGGACGTGGTGCTTCACTCCCAGCAATCCCTTATTCCTTCGTCGCCGGGCACCACGTCCTCGAGCACAGTAGCCGTTCCCGTCGGGCGGACGTGGTGCTTCACCGCCCGCAATCCCTTTTTTCTTCGTCCGGGGGCACCACGTCCTCGAGCACAGTAGCCGTTCCCGCCGGGCGGACGTGGTGCTTCACCGCCCGCTAGCCCTTATTCCTTCGTCGCCGGGCACCACGTCCCTCGGGCCCAGCGGGCCTTCGGCAGTGCGGACGTGGTGCTTCACTCCCAGCAATCCCTTATTCCTTCGTCGCCGGGCACCACGTCTCTCGGGCCCAGCGGGCCTCCGGCGAGCCGGACGTGGTGCCTCACTCCCCGCTAGCCCTTATTCCTTCGTCCGGGGGCACCACGTCCTCGGGCCCAGCGGGTCTTCGGCGCTAAAGACTAAAGCCGAAGGAAATTCCCGCCCGCGAATTTCCCTTCCACGCACGGTCGGCGGGAATTTCCCTCTTTTCCCCACGGCACCGAGCCCGCTCGGTGCCGCCCCAATCGGAAAGCGCTTCCCGCCTAAGCTTTTCCCGGAAGTGCTCCCCCTTCCAAATCAGGAAGCCCATTCAATCCGCCCCGGATTGAATGGGCACTCATCTCCTCAAAACCGGAACGGCAGCGCTTCACGTTCGGGAAGCGCTGCCCTCCTCTTCCACCACAATCAGAAAGGATGTGCCCTGCTGAAAAGCATCTGCTTTTCAGCAGGGCACATCCCTCCCATTTCCACAAAAACAAAAGGAAGCGGCACCCGCGGTGCCCGCTTCCTACTTCTTCCTCTACTTCTCTTCCGACTTCTTTTCCTTCAACGGATTGATCTTTACCTTGCCGCCGTTGTTGGAGGAAGCCCAGCCGATCCAGGTTTTGCCCGGGTTCAGGGAAACCATCTTCTTCTCCGGCTCGGAATCCTCATCGTCCTTGTCGGAATCCTTTTTCTCCACCAGGGTGAACAGCTCCAGCTGGTTGTCCTCGTTTACATCCCAACGGATGTCCTTTACGGTGCCGTTGCTGATCAGCTTCGCCTTGCCGCCGGCCAGCTTGTAGTCACAGTAAGTCACCCCCTGACCTGTGCCGTGGTAATTGGATTTTGTGATGTACTGGGTCTTATCGAAGAGAATCAGCAGGTTCTCCCGGCTCAAGTTGTTCTCAAAATCCTTCGTCTCATACTGTCCGGATTCCTGGTTGTACGTCCATACCGCATCCTCAAAACTCCGGCTCGACCAGGTGAGAGTCACCTTTCCACAGGTGTTCTTGCTCAGGTCCCGAATGCCCTTGCCGAACTGCAGCTGTGTTGCCTTCTTCTTGGTCTTGGTGCGGAACTTCTTGTCCTTGATGGCATCCGCCACTTTGTCGCCGTGGAGAATTCCGGTGTGTTCCGAAGATACGTCCCGGCTGTTGTCCCGGCTGTACAGATCCACCTTTCCTTTGTAGGTCATCTGATTGATATGGTCCACCTTATCTTCCTTGAAAACGGTGTTGGCACCCTTGTACTCCGAGGAAGAAGAACTCTGTCCCCAGTGAATGAAAATCGCGTCGAACAGTTCCGAGAACTTGATGTACGGCGGACGAGCACTTCTCATCGGGCCGATTTTCTTCGGCAGCTTGTTGTAATCCGCATAGAACCAGAGGGTACGGGTAATTCCGCCCTCCACTTCTCCCTGTAAAATAATATCCGGGGAGTACTTCTTGTCCGTCATTCCCCACTGCGGGCGGGCATCCGGAGCGTTTTCCACCACCAGTGCCACCGGGCGAATTCCCTGTGCCGCAGAATCGAACTTCTCAGATCCGGTCAGCGGGTTCCGAACCGGTTCCGGCTTCGCCTCTTCCTTCTTGGAGCAGCCGGTCATCATGGCTGCCGCAAGAATCACCATCATCAAGCATGAAATCAGGATTTTGGATCGTTTCTTCATTTCTCTGCTTTCCTTTCTCATCCATAAAAATATACTTTAATAATACACTATTTCCGGCATTATCGGCAAGGTTCTATTCATCCTTCAGGCGATAACCCACACCGATTTCCGTCACGATGTACTGCGGCTTTCCCGGCACCTTCTCGATTTTCCGGCGAAGCCCCGCCATCAGCGCCCGTAGGGACTGGGTATTGTCCCCGTAGCTCACACCGTACAGCTCGTCCAGCAGCGTTCGGGTGGTAATCACCTTTCCGATGTTGTGGAACAGCAGTTCCAGCAGCTGGTACTCCAGCGGAGTGACGTGCAGAAGGTTCCCATCCAGGGTCACTTCCTTCGCGTCGAAATTAATCTTCAGTCCCCGCACCGAAACCTCGGCCCCCATCCGGTTTCGCTCTTCCCGAATCAGATGGCGCCGAAGCACCCGAATCCGTGCCATCAGCTCCGACTCGGAGAACGGCTTGGTGATATAATCCTCTGCACCCCGATCCAGAGCCTCGATTTTGTCCTCTTCCTTATCTCGTGCCGACACCACGATAATCGGAATATCCGAAAACTTCCGAACCCGCCGAATCAGGTCCAGCCCGTCTCCGTCCGGAAGGCCCAGATCCAGCACCATGATGTCCGGTTTTTTGGACCGCATCTTCCGCATCGCTTCTTCCACACCGCCGGCCGTCAGCACGCCGAATCCCGCTGTCATCAGCGAGTAGGCGATAAAATCCTGAATTTGCCGGTCGTCTTCCACAATCATTATAAGTTCTTTTGTCTGTTTCACTGTTCTCCCTCCATAGGCAACGTAAAAATTATTTCCGCCCCGGACGCATCTTTCCGGTTTCTCGCCAGAATCCGGCCGCCGTGGGCATTCACGATGGAATTACAGATGGAAAGGCCCAACCCAAAACCTCGATACACCACCTGATCGCTTCGATTGGACTGATAAAACGGTTCAAAGAGCCGGTCCAAGTGCTCCGGATTGATGCCCATTCCACGGTCCCGCACGGTGAACACCGCATCGTTCCCCTTCCGTTCCAGGATGACTGCCACCCCATCCTTTTTCTTGGTGTGGTGAATGGCATTTTCCAGCAGGTTGGTGATGGCTTGCTGAATCAGGGATGCATCCATCGGGACCATGAGGATTTCCTCCGGCACGGATACTTGGATATCGTATTCCGGGTGGTGCACCTCCGTCAGCTGCACCGCCGCACCGATGACTTCCTCCGCCACTTCCACTTCCTTCTTAATCTCCACGCCGCTTTCCAGGCGGGTGATGCCCAGCACGTTTTCCACCATGCCCGACAGATTCTGGGCATCGTCGTAGATGTTCTTCGCCATGCGGTAGCGGTAATCTTCCGACTTGGTTGCTTTCATCAGCATCTCCGCGTTGCCGGAAATGCTGGTGAGCGGAGTTCGGATATCGTGGGAAATGGAACGAAGCAATGTGGAGCGGAACCGTTCCTGGGTGGCCTCTTCCCGGGCCTGAATCCGCAGTTCCGCGGTGCGGAATCGGTCCAACGCCATCCCGATATTATCGATGATGGAGCGCACAAGGTGGAGCTGCGTCCGGTCCAGTTTTTCTTGTTCCTCCAACCGAATTCGAATCGCTCCCATCAGACCGGCATGGCCGCGCAAGGGCCATTCGTAATATTGTTTTCCCCGTACGAAAATCGTTTTCCCATTCTGAATCCGATTCCGTACGTTTTCATCTTCTTCCATTGGATACCAGGTGAGTGCCGTGTGATATCCCACAGTCTGGAAGACGTATCTGCTTCCGGGTTTGCCTCCGGAATCGTACGCCACGTAGCCGGCGGCACAGCCGACACCCTCGTTGATGGCAGACAGAGCGATTCCGATGATGGCTTCTGCGCTTTTTGCGCCGGCCAGGTCGTTGTTCAATCGCAGCAGTTGTTCCGTCAGGGTCTCCTTCTCTCGGGCAATCAGGGCTTCCTGCCGAACCTGGGAAATAAGTCCGCTGGTGACCAGTGCCACCGAAATCATGATGCCCATGGTGAGGAGGTATCGGGGCGGGGTAGTCATATCATAGGAAAATTTGGGCGATGCGAAGAAATAATAATACACCATGGTGGACCCGATTGAGGTAATAACCCCCAAGCTGAATCGTCCGGTGCGCCACACCACCAGGAATACGCAGAGCAGGTACAGCATGATGGTAGCTTCGGAGGAAATCAATTTCAAGGAAACTGCGTACGCCACCATGGAGGTGCCGCCGAAGATTCCGCACATTATGGCGATGTGATAGAAGAGGGAATTGTCTTCCTTTTCTTCCGGAGATTTCCAATACTTTTCCATTGTTTCCTCACTCAGATTGTGTATAATACAGCTATGATATTAGATATAATTGTGATTCTTATTTTTATAGTTTTTGCCGTTCGGGGAAAATCCCGTGGATTGGGAGAGTCCCTGATTCGGCTGGCCGCCATGGTGGCCGGCATCGCTTTGGCGACGACCTTTACCCGGCCCCTCAGCGCCCTGATTCGAAAAACACCCCTGCAGGCCTCCATGCAGCGGGGCCTGGAAAACATTTTCCAAGGCTCCACCGTGAACCTGCTGGACTTTATTCCAAAGGCCTTGGAAGACACCCTTCAGAACTTCGGTGTTTCGGACCTTCCTTTTGAGGTGAGCCATTTTACGACCACCGCGGTTCTCGTGCTGTCTTTCCTGCTAATCACCACCGGAGTCAGCTTGATTTCCCTGTTCCTTCGTCGGCGGCTTCACATCGCTCGGAAGAAAGGCACCGTCATCGGCAGCACCGATTCGTTTGCCGGTTTTGCGGTGGGCGTGCTGAAGGGAACCCTGTTCGTCTTTCTGTTCCTGGCCTTTATGTTTCCTCTGGCGGGCATCTTCCTCCCGGATCGGATTCAAGCCATCAATGAACAGCTGAACAGCTCCTATATCGCCGGTCCCCTCTACGACATCAATCCGCTGCTTTTACTGCTGAAAAAATTCTCGCTGTAAGCGTATACACGGCGGCGCCCCTTCGGGCGCCGCTTTTTTCGTTCCACTAACTCAATGTGGCCTTCAGAATTACCGGGTTGTGGTCGGAATTCTTGAAGTTGAGATTCTCTGTTTTTATGGAATCCACCTGCAGATTCTTGGACAGGATAAAACCGTCCAGCATGTAGTAGTAGCAGTCCTTTTTGTCCGCGTTCTTGTAGACCTTGTCCAGGGAACGGCAGGTCGGATTGCTGTTGTCCATCAGGAGGTTCCAGTCCTTGCCGAAATCCTTTGCGTCAATCTTGCCCGGTGTCCAAATATCCTCACTGCTCGGATATTTTCCGATGTCCACGTTGGAGAAGGTCTGGTTGAAGTCTCCCCCGGCAATCACGTAATTGCCCTTCTTCTGTTCTTCTTCCATCACCTTCAGCAGGGCCCGGGTCTGCTTCACCTTGCCCTCGCCGTTGTCGTAAGCTTCCAGGTGCAGGTTGATCATCACCAGCTCTTTCTTGGTTCCCGCAATCGGTACCCGGTTCACCATCAGGCAGCGCTTCAGGTTCGCGATGCGCACCGGCCATTCAAACGGGCACGGCAGGCTGATTCGGGTGGAATCGGACTGAGTGAACCGAGACAAGGTCATGATGCCACTGTCCACGCGACCAATCGGCGGCCACGGATACGGCACGTATCTCACCTTAAAGTTATTGGCAAAAGTAGACTGGTATCCATCCATGGATTCCGCAATGTCCTGCTGCTCATCGGTATGATGGGCACGGGTGGAAAAACGATCCACTTCCTGCAGGAACATCACATCCGCCTTCTGGCTTTTCAGTTCATCGATGATTCCCTGCATGTTTTCCTGCACCCGCTCTGCAGAAGCGGTAGTCACCTGACTTCCGCCGTCCATAAAGAAATCCGCATTGTCTCCCAAAGCGCCGTAGCCGATGTTCCAGCTCATCACCTTGATGGTGGATCCCACCTCCGGGGAACCAAAGGTATCCTCTGCCAGACTGTCGATTCTTACCTTCTCCGTGCTTTCCGGCCGATATTCCATTGCCGTCAGCACGATGAACAGCATCAGCAGCAGAACCACCAGCGTGATGCAGAAGGCGCCCACTAAACGAGCGATTTTGTTAAGCATGTTCTTTCTCCTATCATTATCCCCCAGTTATAAATTGCTTACTTCTCGTCCCTTTCCTTCGTCCGAATCGGCCCCTCGCCAATCGGGCCACTTCATTATACCTTTTTTGTAAATTGATGAAAAGCATAACCGCAAAAAGAGCCCGGCGCGGGCCGACCAGCCGGACGTGGTGCGTCGCTCACCGCAAACCCTTATTCCTTCGTCGCCGAGCACCACGTCTTCCGGGGCCAAGGCGCCGGTGTTGGTGTGACCCGACGGAAGACAATGGCTTTGCGAGGAGCCAGGCGCCAACTTGGACAGCCCCGCGCCGGGAGATTCCGTTTTTTCATTTCTAATTCTATGACTTTTCTAGGAATTCGGAATAATTGACGACGAAATACCCCACCCCGTGGTTTCGTCGTCAATTTCCCCGCGCCCGCCGGGTAGATTAGAGGAGAATGCCGGGTGGAAACGGTAAGATGAGGTTAAAAAAGCAAGAAAACAAGGTTGGAAGAAGGGTTTTTGTTCCTGGTCAGAAAAAGGATTAGAAATAGTAGCGTGGGGAAAATATTAGATTGACGACAGACTGTCCCCACCCAAGGGGCTGTCGTCAATTTTTTGTAATCTGAATGCAGATTAGAGTCATTTGCATGAGAATGTAATTAGAATTGACGACGAAAGGAAGAATCTAAGTCGTTCGTCGTCAATTCAGCCAATTCTCTTCTTTTCAAAAATGATAAAAAGTGATGCACGAAGGCCGGTGAGGCCTTCCGTGCATCACTTTTCAATTCGCGTCGAATATTGGTTAACTATTCCAACTCAAAGGCACCGGTGTACAGCTGGTAGTAGGTGCCCTTCTGGGCGATAAGCTCGTCGTGATCCCCCCGCTCGATAATCCGGCCCTGATCCAGCACCATGATGGCGTCGGAGTTCCGGACCGTGGACAGACGATGGGCGATGACGAACACGGTCCGGCCCTTCATCAGGTTGTCCATGCCCTTCTGCACCAAAGCCTCTGTTCGGGTATCGATGGAGCTGGTGGCCTCGTCCAGGATCATCACCGGCGGATCCGCCACCGCCGCCCGGGCGATGGAAATCAGCTGGCGCTGGCCCTGGGAGAGCTGGGCGCCGTTGCCGGTGAGCATGGTGTTGTATCCCTCCGGCAGGCGGGTGATGAAATCATCCGCATTGGCCAAGCGGGCCGCTTCCATGCACTCCTCATCGGTGGCATCCAGCCGTCCGTATCGGATATTGTCCATCACCGTTCCGGTGAACAGGTTCACGTCCTGGAGCACGATGCCCAGGGAACGGCGAAGATCCGGTTTGCAGATGTGGTTGATGTTGATTCCGTCGTAACGGATTTTGCCGTCCGCGATGTCGTAGAACCGGTTGATCAGATTGGTGATGGTGGTTTTGCCCGCACCCGTAGCACCTACAAAAGCAATTTTCTGACCCGGTTTCGCGAACAGGCTTACGTCGTGGAGCACCTGTTTCTCCGGAGTGTATCCGAAGTCCACATCTTGCAGGCGCACGTCGCCTTTTACTTCTATGTACTGGGGTTCCGCGTAACCCGGAGTCATGCGTTTCCAGGCCCACATCTCCGTATTCCGGTCGGTCTCCTTGAAGCTTCCGTCCTCTTTTTTTACCACGTTCACCAGGTGCACGTAACCCTCATCTTTCTCCGGCTTTTCATCGATGAGCCGGAACACCCGGCCCGCACCGGCTAAAGCCATGGAAATCATCGGCACCTGGGCCGACATCTGACCGATGGTCTGAGACAGCTGGCGGGACATGCCCAGGAAGGACACGATAATACCGATGGTAATGGGCCGGAATCCCCGCAGGCTCACGTTGGTCGCCCCAAAGACCACCAGCAGTCCGCCCACCAGCGCCAGCAGCACGTACAGGATGTTCCCGATATTTCCCAGAATCGGCATCAGCACGTTGCCGGCCGCATTGGCCCGGGCGCTGTCTTGGAAAAGCTGCTCGTTCAGCACGTCGAATTCCTTCTTGCTCTCTTCCTCGTGGGTGAACACCTTCACCACCTTCTGGCCCTTCATCATTTCCTCGATAAAGCCCTCTTCCTTGGCCAGAGATTTCTGCTGGCGCATCATGTACACCGAACTCTCCTTCCCCAGCTTTTTCGTCACCCGGAACATCAGGAGAATTACGGCAAAAACAACCAGCGTCAGCCACAGACTGTACCGGAGCATCATGAACACGATGGTGAGTACGGACAGGCCGGTCTGAATCAAGGTCGGCGTGCTCTGGCCGATCATCTGCCGAATGGCATCCACGTCGTTGGTGTAGGTACTCATGATATCGCCGTGGGCGTGGGTGTCGAAGTACTTAATCGGCAGCTTCTCCATGGCGTCGAACATCTCATCCCGCAGGTTTTTCAGGGTTCCCTGGGTGACTCCCGCCATAATTTGGGTGTAGATGGCGGAAGTGGCCATGCCCACCAGGTAGAACACGCCCATGGTTCCGATGATGCGGAGGAATTTGGCCTGTACCGACTCCATGCCCACCTTCATTCCCGGCAGGATGACTTGATCGATCAGCTGCTGCAGGAATACGTTGGAGAAGGACATGGAGATGGCGGATAAAATAATGCACACCAGCACCACCAGCAGCCGGCCTTTATAATGGTCGGTCAGGTATTTGATAAAACGTTTCATCGTTCCCGGGCGAATTTCGCCAACGGGTTGTCCTCTTCTTGGTCTCGGCATTATTCTTCCTCCTTTCCTTTGGTCTGGGAATCATAGATTTCCCGGTAAATTCCGTTCTTAGCGATGAGGCTCTCGTGATTTCCCTGTTCTACCACGCGGCCGCCGTCCATCACCAGAATCTGATCCGCGTCCTGAACGGACGAAATTCGCTGAGCGATAATTATTTTTGTGGTATTCGGAATCTTATCCATGAAAGCCTGACGGATGAGGGCGTCGGTCTTGGTGTCCACCGCGGAGGTGGAGTCGTCCAGGATCAGCACCTTTGGATTTTTCAGGAGCGCCCGGGCGATGCACAGACGCTGCTTCTGGCCGCCGGACACGTTGGTTCCGCCCTGCTCGATGTAGGTGTCGTAGCCGTCCGGGAATTTGGAGACGAACTCGTCCGCCTGAGCCAGCTTGCAAGCTTCCACAATTTCCTCGTCCGTGGCGTTCTTGTTGCCCCAGCGCATGTTGTCTTTGATGGTGCCGGAGAACAGCACGTTCTTCTGAAGCACCACAGCCACCGCGTCCCGCAGGGTGTCCACATCGTAGTTCCGCACGTCGATGCCGCCCACTTCCACGGAGCCCTCCGTCACGTCATAGAGTCTCGGAATCAGCTGCACCAGGGAGCTTTTGGAGGAACCGGTTCCCCCGATGATGCCCACGGTCTCGCCGGATTCGATATGGAGGTCGATATCCGTCAGGGCATTCCGCTTGCTTTTTTCATTGTACTTAAAAGAAACATGGTTGAAGTCCACGCTTCCGTCGGCCACTTCCATCACCGGGTTTTCCGGGGAGTGCAAGGTGTTCTCGTAGTTCAGCACTTCCGTGATTCTTCGCGCGGATTCCTGTGCCATGGTGAGCATGACGAACACCATGGACAGCATCATGATGGACATGAGCAGCTGCACGCCGTAGGAAATCAGGGCGGACAGGTCTCCGGTGTTCAGGCTGGTTCCGTGGCTGTTCACGATGGTTTTTGCACCGAAGAAGCTGATGAGCAGCATGGAGGCGGACATGCAGAAGCTCATCACCGGGCTGTTCAGGGCCAGGATACGCTCTACATGGGTGAAATCCTTTCTCACTTCATCGGATGCCCGGTAGAATTTCTCCCGCTCGTACTCCTCCCGGACGAAGGATTTTACCACTCGGATGCCGGCGATGTTCTCCTGCACGGAGTTGTTCAGGGCATCGTATTTCTTGAAAATCCGTCGGAAAATCGGCATGGCGGTGCGTATCATCCAGATCAGCGCGATGGCGATGACCGGCATCACACAGAAGAACAGCAGCGCCATTCTCGGATTGATGGAGAAACTCATTGCCAGAGAGAACACCATCATCAGCGGAGTCCGTACCGCAATTCGAATCATCATCTGAAAGGCGTTCTGCACGTTGGTGACGTCGGTGGTGAGCCGAGTTACCAGCGATGAAGAGGAGAATCGGTCCACATCTGCGAAAGAGAAGTCCTGAATCGCATAGAAAATATCGTGTCTCAGGTTCTTCGCGAATCCCGCGCCGGCTGTAGCGGCTTTTCTCGCTGCCAAAACGCCGAAAAGCAGGGACAGCATGGCCATCACCAACAGGATGCTTCCGTATTTCACAATCGGATCCATGGATTCTCCGGTCATGTGGTTGATGAGCTGGGCCATCACGAACGGCAAAGCACATTCAAACAGCACCTCGATTCCCACAAACACCGGCGTCTCAATGGCCGGCCGCTTGTAGTCCCGGATGCTTTGCATTAACTTTTTGATCATATATCGTTATCCTCCTTATCGTTCTCCAGGTTGGTGTGGAGCTTTCGCAGGAGCCGAATCAGCTCCTGCACTTCTGCCTCACTCATCCCCCGGGTCATCAATTTCTCTTTCTCTCGGAACCGCGTCTCCATAAAATGCTGGTGCTCGTACGCCCGTTCCGTCAGGAGTACCATCTTAATCCGCCGATCCTTCTCGTCGGTAAAGCTTTCCACAAAACCCTTTGTTTCCAGCCGCTGCACCAACCCCACCACCGTGGGATGGGAAATCTCCAATTCTTTCTCAATCTGCTTCTGGGACATCTGTCCTTCGGTCTTGGCCAGGTGCCGAAGCAGGTGGGCTTGAGACCAGGTGAGGTCGCACTTCCGCAGGTCCATGTCCGCATGGGTTCGCATCTGGAAGGAAATCTGCTTGATCAGCATGCCGATTTCGTTCCGATTGCATTTGCATTCCTTCATTTTTTTCTCCTTTATTCATGTGGCGGCACTCTGTGACCGGGCCTCCGGCTGCTGTGTGGGCCGTCGGCTGCCGGGATTGAGCCTCCGGCAAAACGAATTCTAATTGTAAAATGTGTAGCGTGCTACATGTAGCACGCTACACATTTTAATCCTATCGCACCCCATAGTCAATGACGATTCTGTGAATTTTTCTCAGTATCTCTGTGGTTTAACTTTTATTTTTTTTACCGCTGTGATATCCTTATTATTATGAGTAAACGAAAAAAAATGACAATTATAGCAATCGCCGCGTTGACAGCTCTGTTTCTGCTGCTCGGCGTCCTGACATCCGGCATCACTGCGAATCGCGATGGGGGCGAGGTCACCGTATCCTCCGGCGACGGATCCATCATCGTGGCCGACAAGCTGAAGGAGGAAGGCTTGATTCAGAGCCCGTTCCTTTTCCGGATTGTGGCGGAAGTGGAAGGCCGAAACGGCAACTGGTACCCCGGCTCTTATAAGATTCCCGGCGGCAGCAGTTTTTTCGAGATTTGTAAAATCATGAGCAAACCGGCGGGAGACATCCGTGTCACCTTCCCGGAGGGTATTCAGGTGCGCGAAATGGGGACCATCCTGGAGGATGCCGGCGTCTGTAAGAAATCGGAATTCCTCAAAGCCTGCAAAACCCATTCTTTTAGCTACGAATTCCTGAAGAAAGTGCCCGCTTCCAAGCGCATCGGCGGTCTGGAGGGATACCTCTTCCCGGATACCTACTACTTTACAAAGGACGAGGACCCGGACAACATCATCAACACGATGCTGGATCACTTCCAGCAGACGGTGTACACGCCGGAAATCCTGGCCAAGGTGAAGAAGAGCAAATACACTTTGGATCAGGTGATTATCTTAGCTTCCATGGTGGAGAGCGAAGCCGCTACCACCGAAGACCGGAAAACCGTGGCCGGCGTGTTCCTGAACCGCCTCCACCACCCGGACAAGTTCCCGAAGCTGGAATCTTGCGTCACCGTAGAGTACGCAAAGGGCATCAAAAAGGACATCATCTCTCTGGCGGACACCAAGTACAATTCCAAGTACAACACCTACAAATATCCGGGTCTTCCCTACGGCCCGATTTGCTGCCCGAGCATGGAGTCCATCAATGCGGTGCTGACCCCCACTAACAACAGCTATTATTACTTCCAGTCCGATTCCAAGGGCCGGCTGCACTTCGCCCGGACCTGGCAGGAACATGCCAAAATCCAGAAGAAGCTGCAATCCAACTGGAAGACCACGAAAACCCGGAAGGTGAAGTAGGGGAATTAGGGGAATTAGAAGAATTAGGAGGACCGACTGTACGTCGGTCCTTTTTTGGTGGGCCTCCGGCGCGGGGCGGGGCTCCCTGCCGGCGTGGGACGTGGTGCTTCACTCTCCGCAAAACCTTGTTTCTTCGTCGTCAAGCACCACGTCTTTGGCGCCCAAGGCGCTCCCGGCGTGCCGGACGTGGTGCTCCGCCTCCCGCAAGCCCTTGTTCTTTCGTCGTCAAGCACCACGTCTTCCGAGCTCAAGGCGCCGCCAACGTACCGGACGTGGTGCTCCGCCTCCCGCAAGCCCTTGTTCTTTCGTCGTCAAGCACCACGTCTTCCGAGCTCAAGGCGCCGCCAACGTACCGGACGTGGTGCTCCGCCTCCCGCAAGCCCCTGTTCTTTCGTCGTCAAGCACCACGTCTTTGAGGTCCAAGGCGCCGCCGGCGTACCGGACGTGGTGCCTCACTCCCCGCAATCCCTTGTTCTTTCGTCGTCAAGCACCACGTCTTCCGAGCTCAAGGCGCCGCCGACGTACCGGACGTGGTGCTCCGCCTCCCGCAAGCCCTTGTTCTTTCGTCGTCAAGCACCACGTCTTCGGGGCCCAAGGCGCCGCCGGTCTGCGGGACGTGGTGCCTCACTCCCCGCAAAACCTTGTTCCTTCGTCGTCGAGCACCACGTCTTTGGGGCCCAAGGCGCCGCCGGCGTACCGGACGTGGTGCTCCGCTCCCCGCAAACCCTTGTTCTTTCGTCGTCGAGCACCACGTCTTTGGGGCCCAAGGCGCCGCCGGTCTGCGGGACGTGGTGCTCCGCCTCCCGCAATCCCTTGTTCTTTCGTCATCAAGCACCACGTCTTTGAGGTCCAAGGCGCCGCCGACGTACCGGACGTGGTGCTCCGCCTCCCGCAATCCCTTGTTCTTTCGTCGTCGAGCACCACGTCTTTGGGGCCCAAGGCGCCGCCGGCGTACCTGACGTGGTGCCTCACTCCCCGCAATCCCTTGTTCTTTCGTCGTCGAGCACCACGTCTTTGGGGCCCAAGGCGCCGCCGGCGTACCGGACGTGGTGCTCCGCTCCCCGCAATCCCTTGTTCTTTCGTCGTCAAGCACCACGTCTTTGGCGCCCAAGGCGCTGCCGGCGTACCGGACGTGGTGCTCCGCCTCCCGCAATCCCTTGTTCTTTCGTCGTCGAGCACCACGTCTTTGGGGCCCAAGGCGCTGCCGGCGTACCAGACGTGGTGCCTCACTCCCCGCAAAATCTTGTTCCTTCGTCATCGAGCACCACGTCTTTGGCGCCGGTTGGGCCGACCGCCGGCCTCGCATCCAAAAAGTGATGCATGAGCCCTTGTTTTTCTGCTCCATTCATCAACTCCATTTTCCAGGTTGATGCATGAGCACCCCTTCTTTCGCCTCATGCATCACTCCAATCATTTCTGTGCTATATTTATTCTACTTTAATTTCGCTCAAGTAAAAAAGTGATGTCCGAACCCCGGTTTTCTGCTTCCCAGCATCATATACCTCCGCTCCCCCTCGGGCATTCCACTCTAATCAACCCGGCGGCCGCGGAGAAAGTGATGCAGGAACCTCTTTTCGGAGCGTTCCTGCATCACTTTTCACCAATTCCCGGAAAGCGGCCCGAATTAGAGGTGCCCGCCGGATCGCGCGGGCACGCCCGGCGGGCTTCTCACCTGTCGGAAGCTCCACCTTTACGAAGCCCTCGCCGGATTCGGGCCGCGTTCAGATGAAATAGCACGAAGGGGTGCCGCCCTTCGTGCTTCTCTTCTTCATCCTAATTCCCGAAAGGAAAGAATTGACGACGAACACCACATCTCCCCCCGTTCGTCGTCAATTCTAATCATCTCCTCGCCTCTCCGGCCTTTCCACATCGATTCCCATCAGCATTTTATTCCCCTACAGAACCTCCCGGTCCACCCGATACCCCGGACACTTGATCCAGGCCACCAGTTTATCTCCCAGGTAGAACTCATCCTGGTCATCGTAGGTATTCCGCTCGTAGTAGTCAAACACAGCGGCGTCCCCGCCGTCGCAGATTTCATATTCTGCCGGCTCCTCCATTTTCAGGGACAGTTCCCTGCAGCGAATGACCACACCCAGTCCGCCAAAATTCGCCAGCCGATATTCCACATCCGGACAGGTGCGGGTCCCGATTCGCGTGCCGGTCACCCACGCCCCGCCGTCCTCTTTTTTTTGGAAGGAAAGCTCACACCGGTAGCCGTCCTCCAGGAAATCCACCACCGGGCGAGGCGTATCCAGCCACAGGACATCCCGGAAAAACTCCGCCGGAAGCTTCCGGGCCACCCGCTCCAAAGCCTGCCCCGTGCGCTTTGCCACCGAATGATCCCCGAAGAAATCCGAGTGGGCCGCCCGGATTTTTGCCGCATAATCTGCCTCCAGGTACAGACAGTAGGCCGCCGCCGGATTCGCCTCCGTTCCGAAGCCGTACTCGAACACCTTCCCCAGCCGAAGCGCCGCATCCGCAAAACTCGCATCATACCCCCGGAGGAATTTTTTCTTGGTCTCGTTATACACCATGTGGTACAGGTTCTGCGCCGTCTCCTCGCTTTTCCGGCAGCCGTACCCGTGGCTGTACATGTCCCCCAGCTTGTAGATTGCCTCGAACAGCCCGTTGGCCGCCGCATAGCTGAACTGCGGGAACGCCTTCTCGTACTCCGGCTCGCCCCCGTTGCAGCGCCCGTAATAATAGATGTACCCTAGCGTATTCGCATACTCCGCGTCGTCCGCCAGCTCCCGAAGCCGCAGCATGCAGTCCCGCGCCGCCGTCCAGTCGCACTCGTACAGCCGGTTGCCCCCGTAGCACGCGTACCCCTTCAGCCGCAGCGCAAAAACATTGTCCTCCCGGCACAGTTCCTCCGTGTACCGCCGCGCCTTCGCCAGCGTCTCCTCGTCCATCATCCGGAGGTTCTCATCCTCCTCAAAAGGCCGCAGCCACGCTTCCTTCTCCGCCGACGACTTCTCATGGCTCTTCCACACCGGCTGCGCACCCTTCCGATTAAATCTATCGTTCATCACACGCCCCTCTCCTAAAAAAAACAAAATCCGTTCGGCACCCACGTCCGGCAAGGCAAACCCCGTCGCAGTGCTGCGGTTTCTATACCAAATCCTTAGCTCGAGTATATCGCAGCCCGGCACCCCTGACAACCCGCCGGCTCCACCCCCGAGCCCATTGACCAAAATCCTTCCCTTTGGGCCTCCGGCCGACGTTCAGATGAAAAGAGATGCACGAAGGCCGCCGCCCTTCGTGCATCTCTTCCTCTTACCTTTTCCTTTAGTGCCTCACAATCGCCTTCTTCACTGCTTTCCCGGCCACCGGCACCACCTTCTTCATCGCTTGCCCGGCAGCAGGTGCCACCTTCTTCACCTGTTTCACTGCGACCTGCTGAATTACGCCAACCGCCGCATCCGTTGCCGGCGCCGCGAGCTTTTTCCCCGCCTTCACCAGCTTCTCTCTCTGCTCCTCTGCCCGTTTCGCTTTCTTCGCCTCACAGGCATCGCACCGAAAATGCGTCTTCCCCAGATCCTCGATCTCCGCGAAACACTCCCGGCACACCAGCCCGACCTTCTCCCCACAAATCGGGCAATAGTTATAGTCCAGCGGCAAATGCTTCCGCTCCTTGTTGTATCTGCAGTGCACATTTCGGCACCCTTTAATCCGTCTGTCCATCGTTGGCATCGCTCATTCCTCCCCGCTTCACTCCCTAAAAAAAAGTTTCGTCCTTCCAATTCTTCCGCCCGGCCCCAATCTGTGGTACACTCAACCCAGAAAAACCGGCCGCGCTGCTTAGCTCCACTTTAGCATGCCACGCCCATCTGTTCAACGAAAAAAAGGATTGTGATTGAAATGAATTGGAACATTTTCTGGGGACTCTACACGCTGGCTTTCGCTGTTCGCTACAACGACATCAGCCTGCCCGTTGTGGAATACACGGCAAACGGCCGCACCTACACCGTTGTCGGCCCAAAATTCAGCGCCACCGTCTCCAAGTCCTTTTCGTCCCCATTCCACCGGGCCAAAACCGACATCACCTCGAACCTGACCACCCGGGAGGACCTCCCCAGCGTGCTGAAACTCAACCTCCGGCAGAACTCCCTCGCCGGCCTCACCGAAAGCCCCCTGCTGGAACTGTACCCCATCGGCTCCGAAGTTGATGTATTCTACAACCCCCGCAAGCCCAAAATGGCCTACGTCCAAAGGTTCGCCCGGCCCCAGAAAGTCCTCTACACCATCGTCCTACTCCTGGGACTCACCTTTCTGGCTGCCGCCCTCTTCGTCTTCTTCGGTCCCACCATCACCATGCACTAAAAAATTTCTACTCACGCGCCTCGTGTGAGGCGCGACTTCAACGCATTTGCACCCTGGCTCCACAATCAGATTTCTACTCACGCGCCTCGTGTGAGGCGCGACCGGAGATTGCCGGGGAAGACATCGACTGGGAAGATTTCTACTCACGCGCCTCGTGTGAGGCGCGACTCTCGTGCTTATTGATGTACCCCTCAATTAACTATTTCTACTCACGCGCCTCGTGTGAGGCGCGACTCATATCCCATATCTGGTAAAACATTCTGCATCGGTATTTCTACTCACGCGCCTCGTGTGAGGCGCGACCAGGACGCCGTCGGCATTGCCAACCTGATGGGTATTTCTACTCACGCGCCTCGTGTGAGGCGCGACGACGATGAAGAGGATATTGAACCGCCGAAACATATTTCTACTCACGCGCCTCGTGTGAGGCGCGACAATGCAAGAGGGTGCGATGTTGTGCTTGACTCAATTTCTACTCACGCGCCTCGTGTGAGGCGCGACTAGCACCAGTGAAGAACGATGAACCTATTCCGTGATTTCTACTCACGCGCCTCGTGTGAGGCGCGACTTAGGAGAATGGAAGAAGAGCATCCATATATGAATTTCTACTCACGCGCCTCGTGTGAGGCGCGACGAGGACAAGATATGTTTGTGAAGAAAGCATATGAAATTTCTACTCACGCGCCTCGTGTGAGGCGCGACATCCAAAAATATAACGACGTACTCTAATCCCTGATTTCTACTCACGCGCCTCGTGTGAGGCGCGACATCCAAAAATATAACGACGTACTCTAATCCCTGATTTCTACTCACGCGCCTCGTGTGAGGCGCGACTCCGCCGCATGGAAGAAGAACACCCGTACATGAATTTCTACTCACGCGCCTCGTGTGAGGCGCGACTGTCATATCTTCCCTGTTCTACCCTGAAATGCTTCACATATTTCTACTCACGCGCCTCGTGTGAGGCGCGACTTATTTGTAGTGAATAGTCTAATGTGTTTGGTCATTTCTACTCACGCGCCTCGTGTGAGGCGCGACTGCAAGGTACGGCTTCTGCTGAATCATAAGGTCATTTCTACTCACGCGCCTCGTGTGAGGCGCGACCGATTCCGTTCAACGCATCCGCCACTGCTTTCCAATTTCTACTCACGCGCCTCGTGTGAGGCGCGACTGGCCGGCACGGTTAAAGGAATAACAATAAAGTTTGACGATTTCTACTCACGCGCCTCGTGTGAGGCGCGACGAGGCTCTGGAGTATTTGTTGGAAGAGATTCCAATTTCTACTCACGCGCCTCGTGTGAGGCGCGACACGGGTCCGGAAGCTCTCGCATCCGGAAGAAAGCAATTTCTACTCACGCGCCTCGTGTGAGGCGCGACGATAAAATCAAAAAAGCTCTGTCTTTAAAACAATTTCTACTCACGCGCCTCGTGTGAGGCGCGACCATCGCTTGCATACTCATCCCCATCATAGTAATTTCTACTCACGCGCCTCGTGTGAGGCGCGACGAGACATTGGCAGAATACGCTTTCCGCAGATTGATTTCTACTCACGCGCCTCGTGTGAGGCGCGACATTCAATGACAAGCACAGCTGCAGTGCCGCAGATATTTCTACTCACGCGCCTCGTGTGAGGCGCGACGTGTTACCCAGCCATTGGCATAGGCTACCAGATAATTTCTACTCACGCGCCTCGTGTGAGGCGCGACGAAGATGAAAAATATCAGAAACCATCTGACATCATTTCTACTCACGCGCCTCGTGTGAGGCGCGACCTATCTGCTTTCTGTGTCGCTCCTGTGCAGTCTCCATTTCTACTCACGCGCCTCGTGTGAGGCGCGACGGAAACCGAGGACAACGCTATTCAGTACGCTAGAATTTCTACTCACGCGCCTCGTGTGAGGCGCGACGCAGTGCACACCCACCGTGTCCTCGATATGCCAATTTCTACTCACGCGCCTCGTGTGAGGCGCGACCGAAATCGCGGAGCGCCTGGAAGCGCTGGAAGACATTTCTACTCACGCGCCTCGTGTGAGGCGCGACCCCACCCCACCCACTCATACATTGTATATATTGGATTTCTACTCACGCGCCTCGTGTGAGGCGCGACTCACCCTATTGAAGATTCCTGCCAGAATTGCACCACTGTTCCAGTAAACGGGTACCGCAATTCCTGAGATATGGTACCGTTGTTCCTGCAACTGGATACCACATATATAAATCCTTAAAATGAATGTATGCATCTT